>CAYRPN010000118.1:0-18036 GCA_964426135.1 uncultured Phycisphaeraceae bacterium
CATCGAGCCGGCTCGGCGAACCGGAGTCACAGACTCCGGCTCTGACAAGGCAGGTCGCATTCGCCGGATGAACCGAAAACGCTGTGCTGTCCAGCTCTTTTCCTACTTTCCTGCTTTCCTGCTTTCCTGATTTTTGATCGTATTGATAATCGCGGGGTTATTCAGAGATCCCAACAGTTGGCGCCAACGATGAACGATCAACTCGGCAAAGTCGATCACGATACGGAGCAGGACGACGCTCCGATGGATGTCGCGCCGACGGATTCACCGCCGCAGGAGGGATCGTCCGAATCCGTGGGCATGGAGTTGCCGCGTCTGAAGAAGTCCGCGCCGGGCTCGGCGGCGGGCATCGACTATCACGAACTGGCGCACCTGCCCTCCACCCCGCAGAGTTCGCACATCACCTGCATCGACTTCGCGCCCGACCGCTACCGCATGGAGGAAATCGAAGACCTGGAAGATTTCATCCTGCACCATCGCCCGGAGTGGTCGCAGGTGCGCTGGATCAATGTCGATGGCATCGCCGACATGACCGTGATCCAGGCGCTGGCGGAAAAATATGAGATCCACCCGCTGGCGGTCGAGGACCTGCTGCACGTGAACCAGCGGCCCAAGGTCGACAGCTACGGCGGCGAAGGCCAGGCGCACCGCGGCCGCGTCGTCATCTTCACCCGCATGATCCAGCTCATCGACAATCACCTGCAAAGCGAGCAGATCACGATTGTCCTGGGCCACAAGACCGTGCTCACCTTTCAGGAATCCCGCGGCGACGTCTGGGACCCGATCCGCGATCGCCTGAAAAAGGGCGCGTCGCGCCTGCGCCAGAACGATTCCAGCTTCCTCGTCTACGCCCTGGTCGATGCCATCGTCGACCACTGCTTCCCGATCCTCGAACACTACGGCGATCGCCTGGAGGAACTGGAGGAAACGATCCTGCAGAATCCCACCGACCAGATCATCCAGCAGGTGCACGCGCTCAAGCGCGAGCTGCTCCTGCTGCGCCGGCAGGTCTGGCCGATGCGCGAAATGGTCTCCGCGATGCAGCGCGAGACGCACGAGTGCATGAGCGACAACACCCGCGTCTACCTGCGCGACGTCTACGACCATGCGGTGCAGATCATCGATCTCCTGGAAACCTACCGCGAAGTGGCGATGGCGCTGGCGGAAACGTACATGGCGTCGGTCAGCAACCGCATGAACCAGGTGATGAAAGTGCTGACGATCATCACGACGATCTTCGTGCCGCTGACGTTCCTGGCGGGCGTGTTCGGGATGAACTTCGAGGGCATGCCCGAGACGCATTCGTCGTGGGCTGTGCCGTGGGCGTACCCGATCGGTTTCTGGGTCATGTGCATCGGCATCGCCGGCGGGCTGGTGTACTGGTTCCGCAAACGCAACTGGCTGTAGCGAGCCGAAGCGAGCCGGGCCGTATTCGGCCCGACGAATCGCCCCTGAGCGCGGCAGCGACGCAGAGTGGGCGCCGCCCACCGCGCGCGACGCACAGGGCTGATCGTGGTGGGCGGTGCCCACCCTGCGACGGCCACTGACTTCACTTCTTTTCAAACTCGATGAACGCAAAAACGAAGTGCACCACCAGCACGTAGAGCGTCGCCCACAGGATCGCTGACGTGATGCCGCTGCTGACCGCGCGGTTGCTCGGTTTGGGCCGGGCGCCCTGGTGGTACGCGATCAGCGCGATGCCGGCCGCGCAGCACGTCACCTTCGCCAGCACCCATCCGATGCCGCTGTAGAACACGTGCCCCGGCAGGTTCAGCTCCGCGTGGAAGTGCTGCTCCCAGAAGTACGGCCCGCGCTCCGGATACGCCGCGGTGAACACCACCAGGCTCGTCCACCGCGCCACGGCAAAACTCATCATCGTCAGCACCGGCACGCCCACGAGGAATGCGTACAGAATATTCGTCAGCAGGTAACTCGACGGCGCCGCGCCGAACGAGCGCAAGGCATCCACCTGCTTCGACCACGTCTTGTTGCCCACGTCGCTGGCCACCGCAGCGCCGCAGCGGGCCGCGATCAGCACCGTGGCGAAGATCGGCATCAGGATGCGCCACAGCGCGTAGCCCACCGCCTTGAGAAGATCCTCGATGATCAGCGGCTCCGTGTAGTCGGCATACGGAATGAACTTGAACGTGAAGTGCGTGGTGACGAAGCCGATGATCAGCCCGACCATCGCCACATACGCCCACGCGGAAGGCCCCGCCACGAGCCGCAGATAATGCAGCAGATATCGCAGCCCCCACGTCTGGCTCGACCAGCGCGGGATCAAACGCCAGGGCAGCGCGATGGCGGCCTCGAAGGCGCAACTGCTGGCGATGAGGAAATCGGCGAGGGCGGCGGCGGTGCGATGCGTGGGTGAGGGGGTGACAAGGTGAGGGGGTGAGGGGGTGACAGGGTGAGGGGGTGAGAGGGTGACAGGGTGAGCGGGTGAGGAGTCGCTCCGGCCCCCTCGCCCCCGGCTCGGTCCCCCGGTCGGGGGAGAGGGCTGGGGTGAGGGGGATTGGCCACCCTGTGCTGAAGATTGAGCTTGTTCACTTGAGAGATGTTGACTTGAACGACTCGGCGCGCTCGGCGCGTCGCCGCCGTCCGACCCCCTCACCCTAGCCCTCTCCCCCGCAGAGCCGGGGGAGAGGGAACCGGACTCGGCGATGCTCGCAACTTCATCCTCTCGCCCCGGCGCCGAAGCAATCAGCGCCTCGTGCAACCCGCCCCACGCTTCGCGCGGAATCGCACGCAGGCTCTGCGTCGCCGCGTCGAGCAGAAAGACGGCATCCGCGATCGGCGTGAGCGATTCGTAGTCGTGCGTGACGATGATCGATGTCTTCGGATGCGAGTCGTGCGTCCGGCGAATCAGCGTCGCCACCTGCTCGGCCGTGGCGCTGTCGAGGCCGGAGGTCGGCTCGTCGTAGAGAATCACGTCGGGGTTGAAGGTGAGCGTGCGGGCGATGGCCAGTCGCTGCTGCTGGCCGCCGGAGAGCGCGCTGGTGCGCACGCCGCGCGGGATTTGCAGTTCATCGAGCAGCGCGTCGGGGGCGAGTTCCTTGGCGCTGGTGGTGCGCTGCCTTGTGCGATGGGCGAACGCGAAGCGCACGTTCTCCGCCGGCGACAGTTCATCGAAGAGCGCAAACTGCTGGAACACGACGCCGACCGAGCGCGGCCCGCGCGCGTGTTCGCCATTTTCGATCATCTCGCGCCCGCCGATGGTCAGCCGACCGGTCACCGCGATCTCTTTGTGCGACGCATCCAGCAGGCCCGCGATGGTGCGCAAGAGCAGCGATTTACCCGCGCCACTGGCGCCGACAATGAGCGTGACCTTGCCGGGTTCGAAGAGCGCGTTGACCTGCCGCAGCAGCGCGCGGCCGCCGGCGGTGAGCGTGAAGTCATGCAACTCCACGGCGGCGCCGGGCGATGAAGGTCCGAATGGACGTTCCATTCCGACTCCCCTCCCTCTTAGGGAGGGGCTGGGGGAGGGGCGGGCGTCCGTGCCACCGGACGCGCCCAGTTCGTCGAAGTTTTCAAGGGTGGAAGACATTCAGGAACAGATCGCACAAGGAAACTTGGACGCTCGCCCCTCCCCTTGCCCCTCCCTAAAAGGGAGGGGAATTCAAACCGACCACGCCGTGCGCGGCTCTCACGGCTTGGGCTTCTTCGTTTCACTCACAAACGGATGCACCGGCGCCGTCCCGCCATAGCGCACGCGCAGGATCGGCAAGCCATCGCGCTCCGGTTGCAACGGCGGTTGCGGCATCGGCGCCCCCGCGCTCGTCGCCCGTTCCAGCACATACCACCGCGCGTCCTTCTTGAGCAGCCTGAACCGCAGCACCCGCGCCAGCTCCGGCGTGATGCCGCCCGCCTCGCGCGTGCCGAAGAGCATGTCGCCGATCTTCACCACCGTCGGCTCCAGCTTGTCGCCCGCCAGTTGCAGCGCCGCCTTCGCCTGCGGGCTGTTCCATCGCTTGTCGATGGCCAGGCGCAGCTTCTCGTTGTCCACCACCGCCTCGCGGAACATCGTCCACACCAGCCTCTGCAAAGCGGGATCGTTCAAGGTCTGGTCGACCGATTCGCGGAACACCGCCTGCACCTTCGGGTTCTTCGCCGCCGCCGCCAGCGTTTCCTGCACCACCTTGATCATGTCGCCGGTGTGCGATTCGATGATGGGCAGCGCTTCCTTTTCGAGGAACCGGCCCCATTCCTTCTCCAGCGCGTCGCCATCAGTGAAGGGCAGGCGATCGAGCAGGAACTTGCCGGCGAACGTGCCGACCGACACGCGCGCCCATACCTGCTTGCCGATGTCGTTGGCCAGCGGCACCGCCTTCTCCTTCGCGACCGGCCAGATTTCCTCCTTCACCAGGGGCAGCAGTTTTTTCTGCACGATTTCGCTCTGATATTTTCCGCCCAGCGCTTCGATTTCCTTCTTGTGTCGGGCGATGACGGCAGGCAGTTCCGCTTCCACCGCGGCGGCCACATCGCGCAGCGTGTCCGCCACGACGGGCTTGAGCGCGGCGAGAATCTCGGCGCTGTGTTCCTGATACGCCCCGGCGATTTCCGCCGCCACGAGCTTGCGCTTCTCCGGCGGCAGCAGCATCTCCACCATCCAGCCGGCGGCTTCGGAGGTTTCGTAGAACGTCAGCGCGTGCGTCGTCGCGTCGGGCGGCGCGGGCAGCGCGCCAGGAAAAAACATCACGCGCCCGCCGCCGCACCAATCCGCGACACGGCCGGGTTCCTTGCGCTGGCCCTCGATGGCGACGACTCGGCCCACCTGCCGGTAGGTGCCATCGTCGTGGAAGAGAAGCACGGGATCGCCCAGGCCGGTCCAGATCCAGTCCGGTTCGCCGCGGTCGGTGGTGACGTGGAAGGCGAAGGTCGGTCGTTGGTGTGCTGCGAATTTCCAGAGCGCGGGGACGAGTTCGTCGCCGGTGGTCGATTGCGAGAGAACCTTGGCCCGCATGGAGAGCCACAGCGCCGCCCCGATGCCGAGCCAGACGAACAGGCCGGTGATGATGCGTGTGGTTCGCATGATGCCCGCAAGAGTATACGCCGCCGCCGCGTGGGTTCGTTGCAGTCAGGCGCGCCGTGCGCCGTCGCCTCGCTGTTTAGCGGAAACGCCGCAGGCGCCTGGAGCGTGGCGCGGAGGCGGCGCGAATGCCAACGCGATCACCGGCCGCACAGGGTTCATCCGCCAGGCACCTGCGGTGCTTCCGCTAACCGCGCTGTCCCCTGTCCCCTCTCACGCCCGCTTGCCTGCCCCCCGTTTTCCGCTACCATTCCGCCTCCCCAAACCACCCCGCGCAAAGGACCCCGCAATGGCCGACCAAAAAGGCACCAATCTCACCTGGCACGAAGGCAACGTCACCCGCGCCGAACGGCAGGCCAACCTCGGCCAGAAGGGTTGCACGCTGTGGATGACCGGCCTCAGCGCCAGCGGCAAGAGCACGGTGGCCGTCGCGCTCGAACAGGTGCTGCTGCAGCGCGGCAAGCACGCCTACCGCCTCGACGGCGACAACATCCGCATGGGGCTGAACAAGAACCTGGGCTTCAGCGCTGACGATCGCGCGGAGAACATCCGCCGCATCGGCGAAGTCGCCAAGCTTTTCGCCGACGCCGGCATGATCGCCATCACCAGCTTCATCAGCCCCTACCGCAAGGACCGCGACGCCGCCCGCGCCCTGCACGACGCAGCCCAGATTCCCTTCATCGAAATCCACGTCGATATCCCCGTGGAAGAAGCGGAAAAGCGCGACCCCAAGGGCCTGTACAAAAAGGCCCGCGCCGCCCTCGCCGCCGGCAAAGGCATGGGCTTCACCGGCATCGACGATCCCTACGAAGCGCCGGAGAAGGCGGAACTCGTCCTGCCCACGCACAAGCTGAGCATCGCTGAGTCGGTGCAGAAGATTCTGGACATGATGGAGGCGCGCGGATTGCTCAAGGCGTGAGCGATTTTGCCACCTACAATGACGGCGGAGTTCAACCATGTATCTCCGCATGATCATGGCGATCGCCCTGAGCTGCATTTGCGGTTGCGAAGACGCAAATCAGGAAGCAGCGCCGACTATTCCTGACCGCACTGCGACGACCATCGACCTTACGGCGGACACCATCGACATTTATGAGTCGGCGCTGCGTAAGAATGGTTGCGGCGCACCCGACGGAAATCCGCACTTTGTTAGAGTTGCCAATGGCGACCCGCCGCCCGAACTCTTGCAGCGGTTTGCGGGGAGAACTCCTCCGGTGGAGCGGAGGTCCGCGTTCATCCCTTCCGCCAACCGCAAGAACCGCCAGGCGGAACAAGATGGAAACGAACACGACAATCGCAACGAAGGCTCGTCTCAACACCCGCGGTTCTACAGAGTAGAAATATTGAAATGGATTGATAAGGATACCGTTGAGGTCAAGAGCGATTGTATCTTTGGGCCAACTGGTGGCTGGGGCTCGATCTCCATCATTTCCAGGAAGAACGGAGCTTGGTTCACGGTGAAGGTGAAATCCGAGTGGGACTCCTGAGCCGACTGACTGGCAACCCGACAAGTTGCCAAGTGCCTATCCTGTAGCCATGCGGCGCCGCCGCCCATCTGGTCTTATTCCTCTCCGGCATCACGGGGCAACGTCCTGCGACTGAACGCCGCGGACGATGTTCGGCGATTGATTTCGCTTCCCGCAGCGGCGATCCCTATCATTTCGCCGATGGATCCTGCCCTTGCCCCCATTGCTGAGAAAGTTCACGCCGGCGTCCGCCTCGATGCCGCCGACGGACTGACGCTGCTGCGCACGCACGATATCTGGACGCTGGGCGAGCTCGCCGATCACGCGCGGCGCAGGCTGCACGGCGACGTGGCGTATCACAACATCAACCGCCACATGAACTACACGAACATCTGCGCGCTGTCGTGCAAGTTCTGTTCGTTCTATCGCAAGAAGGGCGACGACGGCACCTACGAGTATTCCGTCGAAGACATCGCGAAGCAGGCGAAGGATGCCGCCGCCGCCGGCGCGACGGAGATGCACATCGTCGGCGGACTGCATCCGTATCTGCCCTTCAGCTACTACACCGACATGCTGCGGGCGATTCGTGAAGCGGCGCCGCGCATGCACATCAAGGCGTTCACGGCTGTCGAGATCGTGCACCTGGCGCGCATCGACAAGCGGCCACGCGATCTAAGCGGCGTGCTGAGCGATCTGCGCGACGCGGGGCTCGGCTCGCTGCCCGGCGGCGGGGCGGAGGTCTTCGACGATCGCGTGCATGACGAAGCATTCAAAGGAAAAATCCGCAGCGACAAGTGGCTGGAAGTTCACCGCACCGCCCACGAACTGGGCCTGATGAGCAACGCCACGATTCTGTATGGGCACATCGAATCGCTGGAGGACCGCGTGCAGCATTTCTGCATGCTGCGCGAGGCGCAGGATGAGGCGCTGGCAAGGAAAGGGACGAAGGGACAAAGGGATGAACGGACGAAGGGACGAAGGGACGAAGGGACGAAGGGACAAAAGGACGAAGGGACGAAGGGACGAAGGGACGATGGGACAAAGGGTCAAGACATCGAGGCACGGAGCCACGAAGGCGCTCAGGAATCGGACCCTACACCCTACACCCTACACCCTACACCCTATTCCCCTGGCCACTTCCAAACCGTCATCCCGCTCCCCTTCATTCCCGACGATTCGGAACTGGAACATCTGCACGGCCCCACCGCGCTCGACGATCTGCGCATGCTCGCGGTGAGCCGGCTGATGCTGGACAACTTCCCGCATGTCAAGGCGTTCTGGATCATGCAGACGCTGCCGTTCAGCCAGGCGTCGCTGCACTGGGGCGTCGACGACATGGACGGCACCGTGGTGTGGTACGACATCACGAAAGTGGGCGGCGGCGGGACGCACCAGGAGACGGGCGTGCGCGAGCTTCGCCGGGCGATTATCGAGGCGGGCTTTGTGCCGGTGGAGCGCGACACGCTGTATCGGCGAGTGCGGCGCGAGCAGGCGGAGTGGACAGTGGAGGAAACAGCGGCGGTTTGAATCGGCGCGAGTCGCGGGACGTCAACTTCGCGGTCCTTCGGCGCTGGGCATCACCAGGCTCGCCGATTCGCATCATCGACGGAATCTCGCGCCAAAGCGCAACGCTCGCCAAGGCAGCGGAATGCTTCGCGAGCTTTGCGCCTTGGCGCGAGACTCAATTGTTGAGATGACTCGCGCGCCGCCCCTGCGAATCCGCGGAGGAAACGCCTGATCGCTTGCGATCTCGCACCACGATGCCTACCTTGCCTTCCCATCCGGCAATGAACCCATGGCAACGATCAAACGCTAGAGAACGGGACTGAAATAACCTCCGCATTTAGCCGGCGGGCTTGCCCGCCGAGGGCGTCTCGGCGGGCAAGCCCGCCGGCCAAAATGGGGAACCGCCAATTCGCGAATTTGTTTCGGTCACGATCCTGACGGATCGCGATATCCCGAATCTCATGTTTTCCCATTGACCGGGGCTGAGATTGTGCGACAATGAGCATGCGATCAGGAAGCTCCCGCCTCGGGAAGGACTCCCTTCAGCTTGTGTGGTTGGTTGATACAGGAGAGAAACATGCGAACTTTTACTTTCACGGGCAGTTTGGCCGTTCTGTTGCTGTCATCGGTATCGCCGCTGGCAGAGGCGCAGCTGGCGCCGGCTGGCGCTGCGGCCGCGACTCCGCCTGTCGTTTTCAAGGGGCGGTACCGGTTCGACACGATCTTCGACCGCGTGCTGAAGATCAGCGTGGAGCCGGAGGTGATGCCGCTCGACTCGGCGTCGCTGGCGAGCGTGGTCAACGGCCCCGCCGTCGCCGGCGCCGCGGCGAAGGAAGTCTTCGGCCTGTCGCTCGACGACTACACCACCTACATCCGCATCAAGGCCAGCACCAGCGCCAAGCCCGGCGCCGTGATCGCCCGGCTCGAATGCGTCATCAAGGCGGACGGCCGCGTGCCCAACGCCCTGTGCAACAAGTTCGTCGACGCCATGCGCAAGCGGTTGCAGGTCGTGCTTGAGGAGTCGGTGAATCTGGACCGGCGGAACATCGAGAAGCGGCAGGACGCGCTGCTGGAACGGCAGAATTACCTGGAGAAGAAATACGTCGAAGTCTGGAGCAACCGCGTGAAGGTCGCCGAGGACGCGGGCCTGGCGGAACGCTCCGTGGAAGGCCAGCGCGGCTCCATTTCCGATGCCGAGGAAAAACTGCAGGACATCGAGTTGGAACTGCTGGTGCGCCAGAGCCGGCTTGATTTCACCAAGAAGGAAATGGAGGAGCGATCGCCCGGCTCGCCGCGCGCCACGGACCCGCTGGCGGATGAGTTGGAGAAGCTCGTCCGCGTTCGCGCCCGCCAGGTCGAGGCCACGAACAACCCCGGCGCCACCGAGGACGAACGCGACGCGGCCGAGGCACGCATGCTCGACTCGAAGCTGCGCTGGCTGGAGCGGCTGGAGGAACTGGAGAAGCTGACGCCCGAGCAGCGCGTCAAGGCTCTGACGCAGGAAATCGCCGAACTGGAAACCCGCAAGAGCTTCTACACCAAGGCGCTGGCGGAATCGATCGAGAAGACGCGGGCCCTGTTCCGCTACAGCGAACACGTCACGCTGCTGACGAAAAAGGAAGCCCGCCTGGACAAGGCGATCGAGCGCATCGAGGAACAGGTCGACGAACTGGCCAACTATTCCGAGAAACTGGGCACCATCACGGTGAGCATCATCGGCCAGGAGGAGTTGGAACGGCTCGACTCGAAGCCGGCGCCGCAAGCCCCGCCGCAGCCGAAGTGATCGGGTGAAAATCATTCCGGATCATCCGGCACTTGCGTACTTGACAACGGTTGACATGGGCGCGTCGGAGTCTTGAACAGAGCCGGAGTCTTGAACAGAGCCGGAGTCTTGAACAGAGCCGGAGTCTGTGACTCCGGTCGATTTGAAGCGGCTCCATGCCGCTTCAAATCGAATTCGCGCCCTGTCTTCCCGGTTGCACCACGATCCGCCGCGCCGAGTTTCGCCTCGACGGGATCGACCCGGCTCGGCGAACCGGAGTCACAGACTCCGGCTCTGACAATACATGTACGCAATTGCCGGATGAACCAGAATTCCACTTGAACGACCGGCGATCGTGATTGCCGGTCGTTTTTGTTGTCGAGGTCTCGATCGCCCGGAGCATCATCTCGCTCGCTTTCACCCACCCCTGATCCCTTCGCCTCTGCATCACCTCTGGGTGTGCGCATATTTCCAGGGCTTGCATTCCGGCCCCGAAAATATTGGCAACCTGAGTTTCGGATAAGCCATTAGCCCCCGGCTCCGCCGGGGGTGGGGCGATGGTGGCGGGCCATTTGCGGTCGATGATCGTCGAAGCACGGATTCTGCCGTGCGGTTCTTGCGCGATTGACCTCTACCGCGCTCCTCCCCCGGCGGAGCCGGGGGCTAACGGCGCAATGCAGCGGCTTATCCGAAACTCAGGTTGGCAGCCCCGGCGCAGACGAGGTGAAAGTAAACCTTGCTGGTTTGTTCTTTTTTCGGTATCATGTGCGCATGATCGCCACCCTTGCCATCCGGGGCGTGAGCTGTTCGTTGCGCGTTCGAGTAACGCTGCGCAAGGTCCGCGTCGGGTATCCTGCGCCCGCCCGGCGAAGTGGCCGAAAAGTGTCCTACCTTTTCGGCAGTCAAAACGATAAGAGCCTGCACCGGCACGGGTTATCGCGCATTTTCACCGGGCGGGGGTCTGTGGCCGGCCACTTTTCCAGGGAGCGATCCCCCGGCCTCGCGGACGCGGCGCCCTCTCCCGTCCCCCGGCGAGGGAGAGGGGGCCGGGCACTCGCTCCCCGGAAATTGTGGCAGACCCCTCACCTCTGGGCCTCCCCCATCCATTCCCCCATCCATTCACCCATCCATTCACCCATCCATTCGCCATCCTGCCCCTTTCCTGCTACACTTTCCCCTTCGCCCTGCGCTGGTGGACCTGGCTCGTGTGAGCCGAAGCACGGGGCGCGACACAGGCATCGGGATCCGTTCGTCCGCTGCAATCAGCGGAGCGTGTTTCCGTTGCGACTCGATTCAGCCCGCGCGTGTTGCCGGGCCGGGTAAACCCCTCCGAAAGGACCCTGTTTCAAATGGTAGATCGCAACCTCATCGCCGACCTGGATATCGAAGACGTCGACATCGATCAGATGATTTCCGACAGCCTGGGCAGCCAGGCGGACATGGACTCCGTCCTCACCGCGCAGCTCGGCGATTACCAGACCGGCAAGATCATCAAAGGCAAGGTCATCGGCAAAGCCGGTGACGATTTCCTCGTGGAGATCGGACTCAAGAGCGAAGGCATTCTGCCCCGCAACGAGTTCGATCACCCCGAGGACGTGGAGACAGGCGACGTGGTCGAAGTCCTTCTCGAATCGATCGAGGACGAGACCGGCAGCGTCGTCACCATCTCCAAGCGCAAGGCCGACCGCATCCGCGGTTGGGAGCGCATCATCAACGAGAAGAAGGAAGGCGACGTCATCGAAGGCAAGGTGATGCGCAAGATCAAGGGCGGCCTGCTCGTCGACATCGGCGTCCCGGTGTTCCTGCCCGCGTCGCAGGTCGATGTGCGCCGCCCGGCGGACATCGGCGAATACATCGGCAAGACCATCCGCGCTCAGATCCTCAAGATCGACGAGCCCCGCCGCAACATCGTCATCAGCCGGCGCAAGCTCATCGAAGAGGAGCGCACGGAGAAGCGCAAGAAGCTGCTCACGACGCTCAAGGAAGGCGATGTGGTCAAGGGCACAGTCAAGAACATCGCCGACTTCGGCGCGTTCGTGGACCTGGGCGGCATCGACGGCCTGCTGCACATCACCGACATGAGCTGGGGCCGGATCAATCATCCGAGCGAAATGCTCCGCATCGATGACAACATCGAAGTGAAGGTGCTCAAGATCGATCACGAGAAGGAAAAGATCGCCCTGGGCCTGAAGCAGAAGGAAGCCAGCCCCTGGGAGAACATCGAGGCGAAGTATCCGCCCAACACGCGCATCCACGGCCAGGTCACGAACATCGTCAGCTATGGCGCGTTCGTGAAGCTGGAGGATGGCGTCGAAGGCCTGGTGCACATCTCCGAGATGTCGTGGACCAAGCGCATCAATCATCCGTCGGAACTGCTGACGCTGGGTCAGGAGATCGACGTGGTGGTGCTCGATGTGAACAAGGACAAGCAGGAAATTTCGCTGGGCGTCAAGCAGACGGAAGTGAATCCGTGGGAGCTGGTGGCCCAGAAGTATCCGCCGGGCACGGTCATCGAAGGCATGGTCCGCAACCTCGCCAGCTACGGCGCGTTTGTGGAGATCGAGCCGGGCATCGACGGCCTGCTGCACGTGAGCGACCTGTCGTGGACGAAGAAGCTCTCGCATCCCAACGAGATGCTCAAGAAGGGCGACAAGGTCAGCTGCGTGGTCATGGAAGTGGACCAGAGCAAGCAGCGCGTCAGCCTGTCGGTGAAGCACCTGACGAAGGATCCGTGGGTCGAGGCGATCCCGGGCGCTTATCAGCCTGGCATGATCGTCCGCGGCAAGGTGACGAAGATCACCAACTTCGGCGTGTTCGTGGAACTCGAAGAAGGTCTCGAAGGTTTGCTGCACATCAGCGAACTGGCGGACCACAAGGTCGAGAACCCCGAGGACATCGTCAAGGCCAACGACGACGTGGAAGTCAAGATTCTGCGCGTCGACACCGACGAGCGGAAGATCGGCCTGTCCCTCAAGCGCGCTCAGTGGGGCACAGACCAGGAGCGCACCGCCGAGCAGGCGACCACCCGCCGAGCAACCACCCCCGGCAGCCCCACCACGGGCGGCATGGGCGAGCACGGCGCGATGGGCACGGACAAGATCACCTTCGGTCCTGGTGGCGCGAGCATCAGCGACAAGGGCTGATGTTGCGGCGATTGCTGAGCGAACAATGCAAGTGAACACAAGGCCCGTCCGCCTGGACGGGCCTTTTCTATTGAGCCTTGGCTTCTATGCGCATGTCGTGGGGTATAATGAAAGCATGGCTGCTCTACAGGGCGATGAACAGGATGCGGATGTCCCGGAACAGGCGATTCGAGCGCTGTCGGCGGCGCATCGGCGCGCCTTGAACGCAGGACGCACTCTCGTCTTGGTGCACAACGGCCAGTTGGTGCGCGTCACGCCGCAAGGTCGCACGGTCATTGGCGAAGCGCCTGCGAAGCAAAAGGTCAGGCTCCACTCGAACTCCGCCAAACGATGAGAGACTCCATTCCACGATTGCGGATGTTCGCGGGGCCCAATGGTTCGGGGAAGACCACCGTCAAGAACGCCTTGGCCAAGCCGGCGGAATGGTTCGGCATCTACATCAATCCGGATGACATGGAGGCGGTGATTCGCCGGACGGGCGCGCTTCCATTGGAGCCTATGGGAATCAAGGTGAGCACGGAAGCGATCCGCCATTACATGGCGGGTTCGCGACTGCTGGCGAATCAAGGTCTTGAGGCGGGCGCGAACACAATTGAGTGCAGCGGCGATCGGATCGAGTTTGGGTCGCTTGACTTCAACTCGTATCACGCTTCGGTGCTTGCGGATTTTCTCCGCCGCGAGGCACTGGCCGCACGCAGATCGTTCAGTTTCGAGACTGTGATGTCAGCGCCGGACAAAGTCGAACTGCTCCGCGAAGCCCAGTCGCTTGGCTATCGAACGTACCTTTACTATTTCGCAACGGTGAATCCCGCGATCAACGTTCAGCGAGTGAAGAATCGGCTGGCCGAAGGCGGCCATGATGTCCCCGAGGAGAAAATCATCGCCCGCTATCAGCGCTCATTGGAACTGGCGCCGCAGGCCGTTCGCTTCAGCAATCGCGCGTTTCTGTTTGACACCAGTGAAGAAACCGCGTGGTTCTTCGCTGAGACCAACGAAACGAATCTCGAACTGAAATCGGAGGAGATTCCATCGTGGTTCGTCGCCCCATTGCATCAGTTGGAGTCATTTGGGTATTCCGTGCGCTTGCAGCCAGCCTGAACATGCCGGCGACGGCGCTCCCTTAACGCGAATCCACCTGCGACCACCACGCGATCGCCACGTGCTCCGTCGCGGACAGATCGTCCTTGCGGCGAAGGTCGATGTGGTAAATGCCCGGCTGCACATCGCGCAGGTGCAGATGTTCGAGGTTGTCCACGCTGGAGGTCGACCGCGCGAGGATGACATTGCCCTCGCGCCGCGGCCGGATCACGCGCAGGTCGATATCCGCCAGTGGCAGCGGCGCCAGGCCCTGGGCATCGAGCGTCGGGTTGATCAGGTCCCAGCCATCCACGTGCCGGTTCCACACCGCGGCGATCGACAGTTGCTTCAGTGGCGCCGGCACGGTCAGGGCGTAGGTGACGACCTCGTCCGGCATGATCGCGCGGTAGTCCCAACCGGCGAACTGATCGATGGGCGTGGATTGCGCGGCGAGGTGAGTGGGTGAGTGGGTGAGCGGTTGAGCAGGCCGCGAAATCGGCCCATTCCAGAGCACCTGCAGGCTGCGATCGAACCGCACCGCGCCGGCGCCGTGGTGCGCATCGAGCGGTGATCCCTCCGCAGGCTCGAACCCCACCGACTTGTCCGCGCCGGCGAGCATCACCGCCTTGATCACTTCCACGCGCAGCACATCGCCGGCGCGATTGCCCAGTTCCGTCGGCGGAAACATCGCCCGGTGATTCGCTGCCTCCACCAGCCGCGCCGCCACCGCCGCCACCACCGGCGTGGCGTAGCTGGTGCGCGACATGTCCGCGACCAGCTCGGGCTTGCGCCGCCCCGCGCCGTCCGCCTGCGTACCGCCGCCGCTGCTGCTGCGACGCGTGACGCCCACGGCGATCGCGTTGTACGCGCTGGCGATCATTCCCGGCACGGCGCTGTGCCCGCCGTTGTCCACGCCCGCCACGACGATCACGTTGTCGTGTTCGATCAGGTAGTCCAGCCGCCGCAGCACCAGCACATCCATCGGCCCGCCGCTGAACGCCCAACTGTGCGACATGACGCGGCAGCCCGAAGCCGTCGGCGGCTCGAGCGAATCCGCGCGCAGGCACCGGCCGGCGATCCATGCCCAGTTGTTGACGAAGGCGACGTGGCCGACGCCCGGGGCAAGGCCGCAGGGGCCGTAGATCAGGCGGGCCGTGGCGTCGGCGTGGCCGGAGATCTTGCTCGCGCGGCCGGTCCAGAGCGGCAACACGAGCAACTCCACACCGCCGAAACCGGTCAGCCGCGGCGCGAAATCGGCGCCCGCTTCCACGTGCATCATCGCCACGCCCCGGCCGGTCGGAGTCCGATCGGCGAAGTACCGCTCCACCAGTGCAATGCCCGTCGCCTGGTGCGGATCGCTGTGCGCCGCGTCGCCATTTGTCGCATTCTCGTTGAAGAAATCGTGAAGCGCAGGTGATTCGGTAGTGCCGCGCGCCATCACGCGGCGAGCAGGCGTCACCGGGGCGGGCCGCGGGTCGTCGTCGAATACCGACAGCGTCACAATCAATCCGCCCAGCGCCGCCACCGCGAGTTTGTTCGGCCAGGGGACAGGTGAATGAAGTGTTGGCATCGGCGCTCGCGAAAAAATGAAGGACACGCACGAGGCTGTTTGCTGTGTGCCACGGGTAAGCGGAGTCCGCGGTGCTTACCCGTGCGCCATGCGTCACCAAACACACGGGTAGGCTCCGCAGACTTCGCTTACCCATGGAACTCGGGCACACGTCGCATTCCAACTGACTCCTCTGTGTCGAATCACCGCTGCGATACAGACTACCATACGACTCGTGTGGACTGACGACGCCAAGCCGAAGCCTGATGCGGACGAATCGCCTGCGCCGCAGGTTGATTTCGTGCTGCGCTCGGAGGATCTCGTTGCTGACGAGGAACCGGTCGCACCACCGCCGCCGACGCCCGCGGAACTGGCCGCACGTCTTGAGGGGCGTCGCCGGCTTCGCGCCGCGATGCATCGGCCGGACACGCGCGAGGTCATTCTCGCGTGGTGCCTCTGGCTTCTGATCACATGGGTGATCCTCGGCTTCGGCGCCAGCCCCGCCGCGATTCGCTGGATGGTCTTCCTGTCCCTGGGCGGCCTGGTCATGCTCTGGCCGGTGTTCCGCCTGAGTCAGGACGGATTCGCCAGGCGGACGGTCGAATCGGAAAGACCGGTGCCTCTGGACTCGCCTGAGGCGAAGGATGTGCCGGCGCTGGGCGCGCAGGCGGGCCCCGCCGAGCCTCCCGCCCGCTCCGCGCTGACGCCGGGTCTGATTCTGCGCGACTGGCTGGGCATGAACATAATTTTCCAGGCGGTGGTCTGGCCGCAGATCATCACCAGCCGGTGGCATTCGGATCAGGCGATGTTCGTGTCGATCGCGGTGGCGGCGTGGAGCCTGCTGGTGGCGGCCATTGTGGCGTGGGGCTGTCAGCGCCGGCAGTCGGCAGCCCGCACGCTGGCGATGGCAGCCATCCTGCTGATTCTGTGGGGCGAGCCGCTGCTGATGCTCGCCGCCCGCGCGGTGCCTTCGTTGTCGGCAGCCGCGTTCACCTGGACGATGCACATCAGCCCGATCGAAGCGATCTACGCTCTGACCGCACCTGCCTCCACTTTCGAGCCGGAGCCTTGGCGGCCCACGCTCATCGCGGTGCTGGTGGCGGGGTCGGTGGCGTGGATCGGGGTGGCGGTGGGTAGCAAGAAATAGATTATGGATTCCTGTTTATGGCGCGATGTGCAAGCGGAGTCCGCGGAATTTCCCCGTGCTGGGGTGACGCAAGGCGCACGGGTAAGCTCCGCCGAGCCTGCCGCTTGCCCAGGGCACCCCAACTCACTCGCACAAGCGAAAAATCAGAAACTAGAAACCTGAGTTTCGGATAAGCCATTAGCCCCCGGCTCCGCCGGGGGTGGGGCGATGGTGGCGGGCAATTTGCGGTCGATGATCGTCGAAGCGCGGATTCTGCCGTGCGAATCTTGCGCGATTGATCTCTACCGCGCTCCTCCCCCGGCGGAGCCGGGGGCTAACGGCGCAAAGAAGTGGTCTATCCGAAACTCAGGTTAGAAACTCTTCACCCGAACCGCCATCCACCGCGCCAGTTTTTCCGCCAGTCCCGCCGCGATCTGCAGCTTGATTTCCTCTTCGCTGTAAAAGAGCTCCAGCATTGCCGGCGTTTCGTCCGGCAGCTTCGCGATCACTTTCGCGTAATCCTCCCACGGACATGTGCCCACGCCGGGGAACTGATGTGAATCGATCTGGCCGTCGTTGTCGTTCACGTGCAGATAGGTCACCACATCCAGGCAGTGCGCCAGGTCGCGGTCGGGCGTTTCCCGGCTGGTCATGTTCGCGTGCCCCGTGTCGAAGCACATGCGCACCCATCTGGAATTCATGGCGCGGATCATCCGCCCCAGCAGCACGGTATCGGCGCCGAAGTAGTAATTGCCGGGGATGTTTTCGATGAGGTAGACGACGCCCAGCTTTTCGCCGATGCGGGCCAGTTGCTCGACGCTTCGGCGCATGGGGTCGACGCGAATCTGCCAGGTGCGCTCGGTGAGGATGGATGGGTCGATCGCCATCGGCGCCGGATGCACGACGACGGCGGTCCCGCCGAGTTTGAGGCAGAGTTCGCCCTCCTCGCGGTAGGTTCGCATGGCGAACTGTCGCGTGGGTTCATCGGGGCTGGACGGATCATGCTCGGGGCCGAACACGCCGTGAATGGAATCGATCGCCATGTCCAGATCGCGCGCCAGGGCGATGACCTCTTCATTCCTGGGCGGGTTGCGTGTGTTGCGATAGTACTGAAGGGTGACGCACCCCAGTTGCCGGTAAAGCGGCAGGAGCGTCCGCGGATTCAGATCGGAGAAGCCGAAGGGGGCAACGGTGGCGAGCGTGGCCATGGGAACCTCCGAGTCGGTGTTCAGAGGATTCTAACGTGCGAACGGGGGTGAGTCTCCAACTTCGTGCCGCGCGGTCCGCGAGGCAATCCACATCGTTGGGTGTGCCAAATGTTTCGGGGCTTGATTCCCTCTCCCTTCCAGGGAGAGGGTGGCCGAGTCTTCGAGGCCGG
>CAYRPN010000119.1:0-4859 GCA_964426135.1 uncultured Phycisphaeraceae bacterium
CCACATGCTCCACCGCTTGTGTGAGCCCCCGTCAATTCCTTTGAGTTTTAATCTTGCGACCGTACTCCCCAGGCGGTACACTAAGTAATTTCTATTCGACCATAGGGACGTCAGAGTCTCTACGATCTAGTGTACATCGTTTAGGGCGTGGACTACCGGGGTATCTAATCCCGTTTGATCCCCACGCTTTCGTGCCTCAGCGTCAGATTCGGCCCAGTCGCTTGTCTTCACCTTGGGCGTTCCGGTTGATATCTACGCATTTCACCGCTCCACCAACCGTTCCAGCGACCTCTACCGACCTCAAGACACACAGTCTACCAAGCAGTTCCAGAGTTGAGCTCTGGGATTTCACAAGGCACTTGTGTATCCGCCTACGCACCCTTTAAGCCCAGTGATTCCGCGCAACGCTCGAGGCCTCTGTATTACCGCGGCTGCTGGCACAGAGTTAGCCGCCTCTTCCTTTGGGTCTAGTCATTGTGTTCTTAAACCCTGACAGCAGTTTACACCCCGAAGGGCTTCATCCTGCACGCGGCATTGCTCCGTCAGGCTTTCGCCCATTGCGGAATATTCGTTACTGCAGCCTCCCGTAGGAGTCCGGGCAGTGTCTCAGTCCCGATGCGACCGGCCGTGCTCTCACACCGGTTACCCGTCTTAGCCTTGGTGAGCCGTTACCTCACCAACTAGCTGATAGGATGTTCCCCGCTCCCAAGGCAGTAAACCTTTGCCTGCACGATCATGCGATCGCGCAGGGTCATCAAGTATTAGCACACCTTTCGGTGAGTTATCCCTGACCTTGGGGCACGTTAGAAACATATTCCTCGCCCTTCCGCCACTCTACTCGGTATTGCTACCTTTCGCGTTCGACTTGCATGTTTTAGCCATGCCGCCAGCGTTCGCGCTGAGCCAGGATCAAACTCTTCAATTAAATTCGTTACCGACCCATGCACCGAAGCACATGGGCGTTGGTTGCGAACTAGAAGGTTCGACCTGTTCAATCCGTCAGGTTGTTAACCCCGACGAATCGGTCCCGGGTCAGCACCTTTTAAGGGGTGTGACCCGCCTCGACGGCGATTAAGACCGCCGAGGTATAAACTCAACATATTACACACTGGAATTTCCAGGCGTCACGAAGATGTTGAGTATGCCTTTTGAGGGGCATGGATCGAAGTCCCCCCGCCAACCGTGACGCGGTCAGCGGAGAACTCACATCCTCGCGGCTTCCAACTGTTCACTTGTCAAAGATCAAAACGAAAAACAACCGCAATCTTGAGCTTTTCAGCCCAAGCGGGCCATGCTAAAACAAACCCACCATCTTGTCAAATCGCTTGGTGCCTGTCCAAGGCATGTGGACCATCCGGACAGGCGGGCCTCGCTGCAATTCCCTAACGAGGGAGATTAAAGCACATCCTCAGCCCGATGTCAAGTTCGTGTGAGCGAAACCCGGACGCCTACCCGCACCTGAGGCCGCCAATGTACGACTAAGTCCCGCAAAACGTCGGCTTTACAGCCCTGAAAGCGTCGATGACCACAAATACGGACTCTGGATTGTTTGTGGAAAACCGAGGAGGGAGGAAGGAGACAGGAGACAGGAGACAGGAAACAGTGGTCAGAGGGCAGAGATCAGGAAAAGGGGAGTCAATCCTGGATCGTCGCGTGCCGGCGTTCAGAGTTGTGCTTGCGAACGTGCGGTGCGGCTGCTGTTCCGCTCTGCGAGCGGACGCTAAACGTCGAGCCACGCGGCCCTCCGTGACCTGGCTCATCTGCCTCTACTCGGACCGCCCCCCCCTCCTCACTCCTCACTCCTCACTCCTCACTTCTCACTTCTCACTCCTCACTCCTCACTTCTCACTTCCTTCCCCAACTCATCCCGCCTCGAAGAATCGCTCGCTCGTCCCGCCTTCGCCCACGACCGCCTTCACCGCCTTGCCGCAACGCGGGCATCGGCCTTCGTACCGACTGCCCTCGGCATTGCGGTAGACCCGGCTGTACACGCCGCAGCACTTCCATCGCACCGCCAGCCAAGGTCGGCCGGTCAGCGAGTTGGCCGCCCGTGGGCCATCGGAATCTTGCTCCGCGTCACTCGATTGGAGGCTGGAGATGTCCAGGATGTAATCGGGGGTGCCCATGGCGTTGAAAACGTGAGGCGCGATCCGCCAGCCAGGATCGCCGGCTCAATGAAACCACGCCGGCTTCTCACGCTGCCTCCATCATCGGCAAACCGCGGCGAGCGATCATGCAAGATTTGGACCGACGCAACCCGATTCCAGATTCGCAGACGACGCCAGCCAGCCGCGGGATAGACCGCCACCGGAACTGTTATTTTCTCGTCAGCACAACGTTAAGCATAAGTAGCGCATAGACTTCCATTAAAGGCTGGCAACGTCCTGTGCCGACGTTAGTCCATACCCTGCGGGCGCACGCTGATGCCCAACTCCATGGCTCCCCACGACCCGTTCGATCGCCAGTTCAGCCCTGCGCTGAAACTGGCGCGAAGCTGCAAGCGTCCGGGTGATTTGAAAATCGTTGTCTCCGCTGTGGTGCTCGACGGCGACCGCATGGTGATGATCCGCGAAGGTCACGGCCGCAAGCGAGGCTGCTGGAATCTGCCCGGCGGCAAGCTGCAGCCGGGCGAGAAAATGCTCGCCACCGCCGTGCGGGAAACGCAGGAGGAAACGGGCTACCGCATCAAGCCGCTGGGACTGCTGGCGATGTATCCGGAACTGCGCCGCCAGGGTCGGCCGAGCCTGCGCGTGCATATCGCAGCCGAGGTCATCGGCGGACGCATGCGCTGCGACGGCGAAGAGGTGCTCGAGGTCGGCTGGTTCGACATCGACTATGTCCAGCGCATGACCGCGAAGAAACTCTGGAACGCGACGTTCATCCATCGCACCCTGCGCGAGATGGCGGAAGCGGGCCAGTTGCCGTTGAAGCTGCTGAGCCAGATGGATGCGGCGATGGCGGTGGCGTGAGGGACCAGCGCGATGATGCGCGTCAATCACTTGCCCGCACCCATCGCAACTCGCCCACGAACGCGGGCCGTCGCCGAGCCTCTGGCCCGCCGCTAAACGACAAGGCATTTCTCACTTCGCGCTTCACGCTTCACACTTCACATTTCGCGCTTCGCGCTTCGCACTTCTTCCACCTCACTTTGCCCGCCTCACTTTGCACTTTTCACTTCTCACTTTGCACTTTGCACTTTGCACTTTGCACTTTTCACTTCTCACTCTCCTCTCCTCATCCTGCGCATTGCTCCTATCATCTGGCGGATGAACCCCGACGACGATGTCTGTCTCTGCTTCCGCGTTTCGATGCGCAAGGTGGTGAACTACTGCCGGCGCGAGAAGCCGCCGGTGGCGAGCCTGATCAGCGATTGCCTATCCGCGGGCACCGGCTGCCAGTGGTGCGTGCCGTTTCTCAAGAAACTGCACGCCCAGGTGCAGGCGGGCGATCCGAACCCGGACCTGCCGGTCTCGCCGGAGGAATACGCGGGCAAGCGCGCGAAGTTCCGGCAAACAGGAGCGCGGGAGGAGTGAGGGAGGAAGTGAAAAGTAGGAAGTGAAAAGTGAAAGATAGGAAGTGTGGAGTGCAAGGCGCAGCATGTCTTGTCGTTTAGCGGCGGGCCAAAGGCTCGGCGGCGGCCCGCGTTGGAGGGCGGAGCACGACGCGATTCCGCCCGCCAAACACCGCAATTTGCCCTGAATTGGACGAACTTGCCGTTCCCCGCGAATCCTGTAAAATGCACGGCTCGAATTCTTTCATCAAGGATCGCGGTCATGGCCAAGGCTCGAACCAAGTTCAAATCGCACAAGGGTCTGCTCAAGCGCGTGAAGATCACCGCCCGCAAGAAGGTGAAATTCTTCGGCGCCGGCGCCAGCCACCTGATGAGCGGGACCAAGGGCCGCAAGTGCCAGGATCTGCGCAAGGGCAAGTACGCCAAGAAAGGCGATGCCCGCCGGCTGCAGCGCCTCTTGAACGTTCGCGTCACGCCGATCGACGTGGCCCGCAAGCTGGCACGGCAAGCTGAAGAAGCCGCGAAGGCCGCCGCCGTAGCGCCCGCCGCCGAAGTGAAGGCGTGACGTAGGGTGGGCACCGCCCACCACGGCCTCCCCGGAGATCCGGAGTCACAGACTCCGGCTCTGACAACACACCGCAGTCACAGACTCCGGCACTTACGACACACCGGAGTTACAGACTCCGGCACTGAAAAGCCGAGCGATCGACATCCGTCCACACCCGCGTGCCGGGAACCAAGTCCGCGAGTTGATCGCGGCCCCGTTCACGCCCTATCGGAGTTTCCCATGCCTCGTGCACAAAAGGGTCACGCGACCCGCCAATCGAAGAACCGCTGGTTCAAGCTCGCCAAAGGCCACCGCGGTTCCCGCAGCCGCTGCTGGCGCAAGATCAAACACTCGGTGATCCGCGGCGGCGTCTACGCCACGCGCCATCGCCGCCTGGTCAAGCGCGACTACCGCGCCCTGTGGATCACCCGCATCAACGCCGCCGCCCGCATGCGCGGCGTCGCCTACAGCCGGTTCATCGCGGGCCTCAAGCACGCCCTGATCGATCTGAACCGCAAGATGCTCAGCGAAATCGCCATCAGCGATCCGAAGACGTTCGACAAGATCATCGAGATCGCCGTCGCCGCGCTGCCCAAGCAGAAGGCGGCGTAAGCACGACGGTTGCGACACCGATTCAATGCGAACTCTCTACAGGACCACGGTTTCTACCGTGGTCTTTTTTCTTGGCGAGACGGGCTCTATTTAGCCGGCGGGCTTGCCCGCCGCGAACCCCCGGCCGCGCCGCAACGTTTCAGTTTCAGTTTCACCGCGCCGGCGGCCTGATGCAACACCGCGAAACGA
>CAYRPN010000119.1:4959-17847 GCA_964426135.1 uncultured Phycisphaeraceae bacterium
GGCCTGATGCAACACCGCGAAACGACGTTGCGCCGCGGCCGGACGTTCACGGCGGGCAAGCCCGCCGGCTAAATGGGTTTTGCACTTCGCGCGATTTTCTTCATACTCATCGCATGGCACTCGAAGATGACCTGCGTCTGAGCAAAGACACCTGGCGGATGTTTCGCATCCTGTCGGAGTTTGTCGATGGTTTCGAAACGCTCAACAAGATCGGGCCGGCGGTGTCCGTGTTCGGCTCGGCGCGCACCAAGCCCGATGATCCGCATTACAAGAAGGCGGTCGAGTGCGGCCGGCTGCTGGTGAAGCACCATTTCGCGGTGATCACCGGCGGCGGGCCGGGCATCATGGAGGCCGCCAACAAGGGCGCCGGCAAAGCAGGCGGCAAGAGCGTGGGCCTGAACATCACGCTGCCGATGGAGCAGCATTCGAATCCCTTCATCAGCGATGATCTGTCGCTGAACTTCCGCTACTTTTTCATCCGCAAGGTCATGTTCGTGAAGTACGCCGCGGGCTTCATCATTTTCCCCGGCGGCTTCGGCACGATGGATGAGTTCTTCGAATCCATGACGCTGATCCAGACTTTGAAAATCGATCCGTTCCCCGTCGTGTGCATCGGCCACGATTACTGGGACGGACTGGTGAACTGGATGAAGAACACGATGCTGAAGGACTACGGCACGATCTCGCCGCCGGACCTGAAATTGTTCCGCGTGACGGATGACGTGAAGGAAGCGGTGAAGATCATCGTGGATGTTCACAAGCATCGCCGGGCAGCGGGGCCGGGCACGGCGGCGGCCGGCGCGGCGGCGGAGCAGACCGCCGAGGGCACGCGCGTGGGCATCGCACCGAGACAGGAGAAGCGCCCGCCGATGTGAGGGAGGGGCGAAGGGTTTAGGGTTTAGGGTTTAGGGTGTAGGGTGTAGGGTCTTGAGGTCTGTGTCTTGATTGTTCAGCCTTGAGTATCGGAGTTGGTCTGCCATCGGTGCATTTCAGTTCTTTACCCTTCACCCTAAGCCGGCCGAGGCGGGAAAAGTCAAAATAGTGAAGTCAAAATGCAAAAGTCAAAAGTCAGAAATCGACGCTCTCGCCGCTTCTGACTTTTGCATTTTGACTTTTGCATTCACGATTTTGACTTTTCCGACGCAAACTTCTGTGCGCCGTGCGCAGAAATGACAGCGTCAGACTCTAGACCCTACACCCTAAACCCTACACCCTACACCCTACACCCTAAACCCTAAACCCTAAACCCTAAACCCTAAACCCTCTCTTCCCCATGTGCGGCCGATTCGCGCTCAACTCGACGCCTCGCCGGATCGCGGCTCATTTCAAGCTCAGCAGCGATCAGTTCGAATTGTTCCCGCGCTACAACATCGCGCCGACGCAGCCGGTGATGATCGTCCGGCAGCATGCCGTCACGAGCCAGCGCGAGCTGACGCATGTCGTCTGGGGCCTGATTCCGTCGTGGGCCAAGGACGTCGCCATCGGCAACCGCATGATCAACGCCCGCAGCGAAACCGCCATCGAAAAACCCGGCTACCGCGGCGCGATGAAATATCGCCGGTGCATCGTGCCGGCGGATGGCTTCTATGAATGGCGGCAAGGCGGCGCCTCGGCCGGCCGCGCTGCGATGCGATCGAAGCCGGCGAAGCAGCCGTTCTTCATTCATCGCACCGATGGAGATCTCCTGGGACTGGCGGGCTTGTGGGAACACTGGCAAGGCCCCGGCGGCGAGGAGATCGAGTCCTGCACCCTGCTCACCACCGAAGCCAACGAACTCATGGCCCCGCTGCACGACCGCATGCCGGTGATTCTTTCACCGGGCGATTACGCCCGCTGGATGGACGTGAAGCAGCAGGATCCGTGGCAGGTGGCGGACCTGATGCGTCCGTGCCCGGCCGACTGGCTCGTTGCCGACCCGGTGGGCAACTATGTGAACAGCCCGCGGAATGAAGGCGAGCAATGCCTGGCGAAAGCGGTGGCGGAGGAAGTGCCGCGCGAATTGAAGCGGAAGGAGTCGCCGCGAGGATTATTTGATTGAGTGTGCGGCATGAGCCGCGCACGGCGAGCCTGGGTTCGCCTTTGTTTAGCGACGGGGCTTGCCCCGCTGCGATCGAACGTTTGCGGCGGTTCGTAAGAGCGGGGCAAGCCCCGTCGCTAAACGTGCCGATCCCGCATCCGTCGTGGGCCGCTGTTTTCGCCTCCATTCCGCCGCCCCATCCGCATCAACCGCCCCCATCCGCGTCATCGGGGCGATCCGCGGTGGCTCGATGATCTGGGCGACCTCGGCGCAGAAAAAAGGCTCGACCTGGTCCACGAGGTCGAGCCCGAAGCTGGCACTTGTGCGGTTCGGGTTCCTGGCGAACCGCAACATTAGATAGAAGTGCCGAGTGCCAGAGTTTTACAAGCGTTGATGAGCGTTCCGTTCCACTGATGCAAGATTCGGACCAGACCGAAGCGTTCACGAAACGCTCATGATCGTCGGGATCAGTAGGTGAAGCTGAGGCCGACCTTGCCGATGAACTCGACATCATCGTTGCCGCCGACGCCGTTGAGCGTATCGGTGGTATCGCCGAGGAAGAGCACGCTTCCGCCGACGACCAGCGACCAGGCGCCGAACTTGGGCGGCACGAAGGTCAGAGGCATGGTGAAGTTCACGCCCAGCGACAGGTAGCCGTAGAATTCATCATCGAGACCGGCGGCCTGGACGGCTTCGTAGTAGTCATCGAGGCTGAAGCCGGCGGTGATGGGGAAGTTCACGTTGATCGGGGTGGTCTTGCTTTCGAGCAGGGCGAAACCGGGGTTCAAACCGACTTCGAGGTAGATGCCGCTGC
Organism: uncultured Phycisphaeraceae bacterium; assembly: GCA_964426135.1. Taxonomy (GTDB): domain Bacteria; phylum Planctomycetota; class Phycisphaerae; order Phycisphaerales; family Phycisphaeraceae; genus CAYRPN01. Next base: position 7,791 of record CAYRPN010000119.1, read on the forward strand.
TGGTGCCCAGCACGCCGAAGGCGCTGTTGCCGGCGTCGGCGTCGTCATCGGTTTCGAAGGCAACCATGACGTAGGGCATGGCGCTCATCAGTTCGGGGCCGGTGTACTGGAGCTTGAACGCGATTTCCTGCACGGTGTTGAAAGCGTCGTTGGGGCTGGTGTACGCGGTGTACAGCACGGTGGCGGCGAACTTGTCGAAGGCGTATGCCATGCTGACGATGAAGTCGGACTCGTACCACGACTGCATGTCGCTGCCGTTGGCCTGGGGCGAACCGGGGGCCGCGTCATCGCCGGTGGGGCCGCCGTGGAAGCTGTTCCAGGTGCCGAAGGAGAGGGTGATGGGATCGCAGACCTTGATGTTCAAGGTGGCGTAGGGCTGGATGACGTAGCCCTGGTTTTCCTGGCCGATGCCGCGGAAGTAGTAGGCATTGGTGAAGTCCACGCCGGCGCTGATGCTCAGCGCGCCGCTGTTCACGGGAGCCGGTGCGGTTTCCGCCGGAGCGGGGGCGGCTGCCGGAGCTTGGGCCATCGCGCCCGTGGTCATTCCAAAGAAGGCCGCTGCGGAAAGAGCGACAACGCTGCACGATTGGATCAACCGTCCCGTCATGTAAGGTCTCCTGAAACAGGGGAATCGAACGAACTGGATCTGGGGTTGGAACCCTGGCGCCACCTACGCGGTGACATCGCACCAATTGCAACAGTTGTGCCAGACGGCCGGCAGATGGGTGAACGCCGCTAGATTGCGTGAAAAGCCCCGTTTTCAGGCCCGAAATCGAGGCCGTTCCCACGATGACGCCTGAAAGATGCGCGTTCCTGTCTGAATACGGATTTGAAATGCCTAGGAATTGAGCATGCCCGACCGGCGGAATAATACGGATTCCATCTGATGCTCGCGCAGATGCCACTGGCAGGCTTGGCTGCCAGTGGACCTGCGAAAAGCAAGGCGGGGGCGTCGGTGGACGCGAGAAGCGCACTGGCAGCCGAGCCTGCCAGTGGCATCAACTTCGGCGCGAGTATCAGATAGAAACCGTATAACCACCTACGCACCAAGAGAGTTCGCACGCCTTTGATATCGCCGGAAAAAGCCGCGGAACCCGTCACACGCCCTCGCCGCCCTCCATCGGAGCATACTTGGAAAGCTTGCGCTGCAGCGATCGGCGATGAATGCCCAGCACGCGCGCAGCCTGCGAAACATTGCCGTCGCAGTCAGCAAGGATCCGCTGGATGTGTTCCCACTCCACCTGCGCCAGCGACGGCGCCGACCGCGGCGCCGGCGTCCGCTTGTTGCCCTCGGCCGCATCGAACGCCGCCAGAATCTGATCCGTGTCCGCGGGCTTGGTCATGTAGTCGTGAGCGCCCAGCCTGATCGCTTCCTTTGCCGTGGCGATGCTGCCATAACCGGTGAGCACGATGACCAGCATGTGATCATCCATCGCCCGCAGCCGGCGCACCGTCTCCAGGCCCGACTCGCCGGGCATGCGCAGATCGACCACCGCCCGCACCGGTTTCACCTCGCCCGCCAGGCGCAGCGCCTCGTTGCAGTCCTTGGCGCCGAACGCCCGCAGGCCGCGGTCCTCCAGCGCCTTGACGAGCCGGCTGCGGAAGACCTGGTCATCATCGACGACCAGAATCGGATGCGACGGTTTGGGTTTGGCGCGGTCCATGGTCAGGCTGGGTGGCGGAGTGAGTGAATGATTGATTGGGTGAGTCAATCTTCGTTTAGCCGCGGAGCAGGAGGGCCGCCGACGCTCCGCGCGGATGAGCGCAAGGCGTGCGGTGGTGTACGCGGGCCGGCGCCGAGCCTCTGGCCCGCGGCTAAACGACGAACTCGCAACGGACCTCGAATCGGGTCGCTCACGGCTAACGGCTCACGGCTAACGGCTAACGGCTAACAGCTAACGGCTCTCCGCCTCCACCGGAAACTGTAAGACACAACGCGTGCCCCGTCCAACGGCTGACTCGATCGTCAGGCTCCCGCGCAGATGCTCCGCCATCAGCCGCGCCAGAAATAACCCCAGCCCCATGCCGCGGTGCTGCCCCTTGCTGCTGACGAACGGCTCACCCAGCCGCCGCAACTGCTCCGCCGTCATGCCGCAGCCCTGATCCTCCACCGTGAATGCGTACGACGGCTGTGCCGCTTCCCCGCTCGGTTGAACGCCCGCCCCGCCGATGGTTCTCGACTCCCCCGCCTCCACAGGAACCCGCAAGGCCATGTCGGCCGCGATCCGCAGCGTCACCCCGCTGCCCGTTTCCTCCGACGCATCGAATCCGTTCTGAATCAGAATGCTCAGCGTCTGCACCAGCGTGTTGCGGCGAATCGAAAGCTGCTGCAGCGATGGTTCCGCCACGACATCGAAACGCTCGTCCTGTCCCGGCTTCAACTCGCGGTACAGCTCATCGATCAGGTCGTCGATCGCCACCGCCGCCGCCGGTTCGTCGGAACCCTGCAAATTGTCGATGTTCATGCGATCGAGAATTCGCCGGCAGCGGTTCACCTCCTCGCGGATCAAACGCACATCATCGATCGTCTGCGCGGGCAGTTGCAGCTTCTCCGCCTGCCGCACCAGCTCGTGGGTGATCAGCGCGATGGTGCCCAGCGGCGTGCCCAGTTCGTGCGCCGCGCCGGCGGCCAGCGTGGTCAGCGAGGCGAGGCGCTCGCTCTGCTGGATGCGCGATTCCATCTGCGCCACCTGTTCCTCGCGCTGCCTCAGCGCCAGCCGCAACCGGCCGAGAAAGTACGCGATCAGTCCCGCCGCGATCGCCAGCGCCATCCAGTTGCCCGCCGCGAAAACCCAGGCCGGCGTGTCGTGATCCGTCAGCGGCACGTGCCACCCGAACAGCATCGCGAACGAAGCCAGCGAAACGCCGAAGATCGTCCACGTCCACGCCGCCGGCAAAACCACCACCGCCATCGCCACGTGAATCACATACAGCACGCAGAACGGATTCTCCGGCCCACCCGTCAGCGCCAGCATCAGCGTCAGCACGATCACGTCCAGCAGAATCAGCCCCGCCGCCAGCCCGCGCGGCACCGCCTCGGCGTGATGCACATAAACGAAAATCCCCAGGTTCGTCACCGCCGTCAGCGCCATGATCATCACCAGCCCGGCGACCGGCACATCCAGCCGCAGCGCCAGCCACGCCGTGAGGATCGCCACGCTCTGTCCCGCCAGCGCGAACCAGCGCAGCCGCTGGAGCCAGGTCAGCACGATCAACGGATCAGGACGATCGCTCAGCGTCAGACTGCCCCGGCGCACCGGCTCCGCATCGACGCTGGACGCCGTCAGCACGCGCGCGATGGAAGTTCCGTCGGCGGAAGACGCCGCGCTGTCGCCGGGCGGGTTGACCGAACTCAAAGGCATGCGCGCATTCTACGCTCCGGTCGCAAGCGCCCAGTCTCCCAGTCCGCGGATTTGGGCGTGCAGGTGGTGGCTCTGAAGAGCCACCACCTGCACGCCACCTGCACGCCCCAATCGACACGCGCATCCCCCACTTCCATCCGCGCATCCCCCACTTCCTTCCGCGCATCCCCCACTTCCATCCGCGCATCCTCCACTTCCTTCCGCGCATCCCCCACTTCCTTCCGCGCATCCGTAACATCCTCATCCCGCTCAGCAATCACCCATGTCCCCTCCCACCGAGTTTCTCCATGACTATTCGCCATCTCAACGCGCTATTCCTGATTCTGCTCCTGGCTGACCCGCTCGCCGCCGACAACTGGCCCCAGTGGCGCGGGCTGCGCAACGACGGCGTCAGCGCCGAGACCAACATCCCCTCCAAATGGAGCGACAAGGAAAACATCGCGTGGAAGCTCGACATGCCCGGCATGAGCGGCGCCACGCCCTGCGTCTGGAACGATCGCATCTTCGTCACCAGTGCCAATGACGCCGGCGAACTCATGCTCATCTGCGTCTCCACCGAAGGCAAAGAACTCTGGCGGAAAACCCTGGGCAAAGGCGACAAGGGCGCCCGCGGCGGCGAAGGCAACAGCGCCTCGCCCTCCCCCACCACCGACGGCAAGCACGTCTACGCCTGCTTCGGCACCGGCGATCTCGCCTGCCTCGATTTCGACGGCAAAATCATCTGGCAGGTCGATCTCCAGAAAGAGTACGGCAAGTTCAAGTACGGCTTCGGCTTTCACACCACGCCCGTGCTTCACGGCGACCGCATCTATCTGCAACTGATTCATTCCAAGCCCGCCCACGTCATCGCCCTCGACAAAGCCACCGGCAAACTCGCATGGAAGGTCGAACGCGACAGCGACGGCCACAGCGAGTGCTACCACTCCTACGCTTCGCCCCTGATCTGGCAGAACGGCAAGGACGCCTACCTCGTCGCGCACGGCAACGATTACGCCACCGCGCACCAGCTTGCCGATGGCAAGGAAATCTGGCGCTGCGCCGATCTGAATCCCAAGAGCAACTACAACGCCACGCTGCGATTCGTCGCTTCGCCGCTCGCCACGCCGGACCTCATCATTATTCCCACCGCCAAGAACGGCCCCGTCGTCGGCGTCAAGCCCGATGCCAAGGGCCTGATCAACGCGGGCGGTGACGGCGAAGTCTGGCGCCGCGGCAACAACACGCCGGACGTGCCCTCGCCGCTGCTGCACGAAGGGCTGGTGTATCTCTGCCGCGAGTCGGGCGTGCTGATCTGCATGGACGCGAAGACCGGCAAGGAACACTACCAGCAGCGCATCCACAACCAGCGCCACCGCGCGTCGCCGGTGTATGCGGACGGCAAAATCTACTGCGCAGCCCGCGACGGCGTGGTGACGGTGGTCAAGGCCGGCGAACAATTCGAGTTGATCGCCACCAACAAGCTCGGCGACGACCTGGCCGCCTCACCCGCCATCAGCGGCGGCCGAATTTACCTGCGCGGGTTCGGGGCGCTTTGGGCGGTGGGGAAGTGAAATCCGGCTCATCCGGCTCATGCGTACTCGGCTTGACTGTTCCCGCGCCGCTCCGCTGGCTCCCGCGCCGCTCCGCTGGCTCCCGCGCCGCTCCGCTGGCTCCCGCGCCGCTCCGCTGGCTCCCGCGCCGCTCGGCTGGTTCCCGCGACGCTCGGCTGGTTCCCGCCCCGGAGGGGCGCAAGCGTGTAGCCACGGGTGGAGCGACGCCGCTGGGGGCGTCGCGCAACCCGTGGACGACGGACGCGCATCTTCCATCGCCCCGGCAGGGGCGACAGCGGCGTGAGGATTGCGATGACCGCGAGCCTCTTCCGCCCCTGCCGGGGCGGGCGGAAATAATCGACGCTCACCACGGGTTCCGCTTCGCCGCCGGCCGGCGGCTTCGCTCCACCCGTGGCTACACGCTGTCGCCCCTTCCGGGGCGTCAGAGCCGGCAACTTGACGTGGAGTACGCAATCGCCGGATGAAATGTGAATACTGGCGAGCAGGCAAATCGCATTCGCACGAAAGGCCACATCATGAGCATCCGCCGAGTGGTTCCGAACCTGAAGTCCGATCGCTTCGAGGAGAGCAGGAAATTCTATGCCCAGTTCCTGGGCTTCAACGTCGCGATGGACATGGGCTGGATTGTGACGTTTGCCTCTCCGAGCAATCCGACCGCGCAAATCACGCTCCTGGCGAGTACGGACGGCACGACGCCGCACCCCGACATCTCCATCGAGGTCGACGACGTGGATGCGCTGTACGCCAAGGCGAAGGAGCAAGGACTCACGATTCCGTACCCGTTGACGGACGAACCCTGGGGCGCCCGGCGGTTTTACGTGGTGGACCCGAACGGGGCTGTGATCAATGTGATGTCGCATCGGAAGTGAGGCTTAACCGGACATCAGGCAGGCTTTGCTTCCTTTTCGATTCGTTCCACAAGCTTTTCAATTTCGTAGCTTGGGTAAGCCGCGATTTTGTATTCGTCAAACACTCGCGTTGCCCGGATACCCGTTTCAGCCATTTTGGTTCCGCTCCCAACTTGCAGTACCACGGTCACATGCATCCGAAGGTGCCTTTGGATCAGGTCCGATTCAACCGCAGTCCTTGCCGCGGTGTTGACGCCTCGGGTGGACGGTTCCAATGCCAACGGGAGCACCAAATTCAGAGTGCCGTTCTGATACGCATATGGAGCAATGATATTTTTCTCGATCAGAGGGACTTGAATGTGTTCGTCAAATCGGATGCGCTCGACTAATCCCGGCGCCCGCAGCTTACGATCAAGTTGCGGCAGCAGCGGAGTCGCCTCGACACTTACCCGATGGCCAACGACCAGATCGGTGAACAGGTCGATGAGTGTGGCCGCCGGGTCACTGACTCGAATCGGCCTTGCCGGCGTCAAGATGAAATCGTTGGCCCGCGTGTGAATGTATCGCTGCAGTTCCTCCATATTCAAAAAGTCAGACTTAAAATCGACGATTCGATTCCTGATCGCCTTTTTTGCAGTTGTCAAATAACCCGGGTCATGGCGCAGATCGGGAAAGACTCGCCTGATTCTGTCGTTCGATCGGTCAATCTGTACATCCACGTAGTCCAAGTCGGGGCAAACGAGCACCGCTCCGACATTGACCGATTCCAATCGGGCTGGGTCGGGGCAGAACTGAATCAGGCTGTAGTGTGCTCTTTTAGGAGTCATTTTGCATCGCCTCCGTTCTGGAGGTCAAAGAGCGTCGGACGCCAATTCTTTGTGCCAATCTCCTCTCCCAGTGAGGCGTGAATGTGATTCGCCACGAAGGAAGCGCGTCGGACCAGAAAATCCGCCATGGCCGCTCGTGTTGCGGAATCGACGGACCACTGGAGCGGAATCGTCTCAATCATAGCCTCAACTTCAGGCATGGTGCATGTCTTCAGCTTATCGGCGGCGGCGCGGACGACGTCAGAGACCATGAATCGCTTGAATGCAGGGAACAATCCATAGACTGTCGAATCCTGAACAAGCCCGATATCCGACAGGTGGCGATTCAGTTCTCCACCACAGGTGAAGGCCTCCGAAAAATCCATCGCTACAAGCATCCAGCCGCCAGGCGTCGCCGCAACTCTCGCTAGAAAAACATTGTCGTGTTTGATGCGAGCACCGCGCGTCGCTGTCGATGGTCGAAAACGATCACAATTGCGTATCCACGTATCGAGGACGACAAGCCGCGAGATGTCGTTCTTATTATGAATCATTTCCAACAAATCATCCGATCCATCCCAATTGATTCCGGTCACGGTCTTCGTGGCAAACGCTGGGCCTGGGCCTGCCGCACCCACAACATCTCTCTTCTCGTTTTCGAGTTCGAAGGTGTCAATCTCTGTAAGTTCAATCAGGCCGTATTCGAGTGTCGGTAAGCCGAGCCACTCCGCGAGCTGATGCCCCACCCATTCGCAGGCAAGAGGATGAGGCGCGCGCGGCGAACCAAGCGGCTTGATGTGAGCTTTTCCCCGGTCGGTCATCACAATCGACGTACACATGCTTGTGCCGACACACTTCTCGAAGCGAACGAACACAGGTTGGGCGCGCCATCTCGGCATGAAGTCACAGGATCATTGCGTTCCGCGGCTGAAACATGGCAGGATCATACCATCAGCTGCAGAAAAGTCTGTTGCGGCAGTGCGACGTCGGCGGACCACAATGTTGGTGAAGCCAGATCACTTCGTATCCGGCTCATTTCGTCTGTCAATTCACTGAAACCCTCAATGCAGATTGGCCAATGTAAGGTGTGTATGCCACGCCCGGCGCGCCGGGTGTCGGTTGTTCTTTGGCAATTCGTGATGGACCTGCCGAGGTGGAAAACTGCGACGCAGTGGTGGCCGGAATGTGGCCGGAAAGTGTCCTACCTTTTTGGCAGCCAAAACGACAAGTGGCGGTGAAAGCAGGAGTTACGATTGATTTTGACCCCACGGGGGTGCGTGGCCGGCCACTCTGGGGGGAGGGAATGAGCCGTTAGCTAAAAGCCGTTAGCCATTAGCCGTTAGCCGTTAGCTGAAAGCCGTCAGCATTAACCATCAACCACTAACTACTCACGACTATCCATTAGCCTTCTCGCCTCACCCCCTCACCCCTTCACCCTCCCACCCCCTCATCCCCCCATCCCCGCCCGCCGATATCGGACAGAGGCTTCCTTGGATCGTTATACTGGCAGTCCCCGCTGAATCCCGCCTTCAGGCTCCGGTCCTTCCCATGCAAAACGCCGCCTTTCGATTCTGGTTGCTCGCTTTCGCTGTCGCCGCGTTCAGCTTCGGTGCAGGCCGCGACGCGGCGGCACAGTCCAAGCACGACGGCGATGTGATCCTCTCCATCGCCCGGCGAACGCTGGCGGCGGAGAAGGCGGCTGAGGCGCTGGCGCAGGACCCCGTCGCCCTGGCGATCAGCAACAACGATGCTCAGTCGATCATCAATGCGTTCCGCACGGGCAAGGATCGCACCAGCCGGGAACGGGCGGTCGGCGCGATCATCCAGATCGGCGGCAACGCGCCGGGCCGGCTGATGCAGGTGCTGCAGACCGAGCTGACGGCCAAGATGCGCAACTACAAGAGCGTGCTGCAGGACGAAGTCGTCGCCACGCTCAAACGCAAGCGCGGCGAGGGCGGCGTTGCTGAGGTCACCAAGCTTCAGCAGCAGATCGTCGATCTTCAAAAAGACCCCGGCCTGACCAAAGACATGATCGTCAAGACCGGCGATCCGGCGATCAAGCGCCTGGAGGAACTGCTCAGCATCGACCGTCGCACCGTGCTTGCGGGCAGCAAACCGCTGGCGACGGCGAAGCAGGAACTGGCGGACGTGGTGACCTTTGCCGGCCGGCTGGCGCAGCATGTATCGAAGGAAGATCGCCGGCTGCTGGAGAAGTTTCCCAGCGTCGCGGTGATCGAGGCGGACCTGAACGCAGCGGAGGAAATGGCGGCGGTCGTCGCGATGCCGATCCGCGAAGAATGGCAGGACGTGCTGATGCAGAACATCGCCCTGGCGAAGGAGATCGACAGCGAGGAAGCCAAGGGCATCGAGATGCTCAACCTGATGCGGTTGCGGGCGGGGATGCAGCCGCTGCTGATCGATCTGAAACTGACCGAGGCATCGCGCGGGCACAGCAAGGACATGCGGACGCTGGGCTTCTTCTCGCACACGTCGCCGGTGTCCGGCAAGAGCTCGCCGTGGGACCGGGCGAAACTGGCGGGCACCAGCGCCAGCGGCGAGAACATCTTCATGGGCTCAGCCAATCACGACGTGGCCATCATGGCGTGGTGGCACAGCCCCGGCCACTTCAAGAACATGATGAACCCCGGCTTCCGCCGCATCGGCCTGGGTCGGCTGGATGTGCACTGGACGCAGATGTTTGGGAGTTAATGGTAGAGAAGGTAGAGAAGGTAGAGAAGGTAAGGGAAGGTATGGAAGCTAAAGAATCGGATTCAGATTTCTTGCTTCACTACCTTCTTTGCCTTCCTTACCTTCTCTACCTTCCTTTATCCCCGCACTTCACCCCGTACCTTTCCACCAGAATCGCTCCGATCGCATTGCCGGCGGCCAGATGATGCGCCAGGTGCAGATGCAGACATTTCACCGTAGCGCGATTGACGATGCCGCCGATGCCGCGCGAGTCGAAATCAGAGTTCAAGCCGAGCTGGACCACGAGCGCCCGATCAACCGCCGTGAGCAAGGCCCGTCGCTGGACAATGTAGTTCGCATGATCGCGCTCGACCGCGGCCCGCAGCGAATCATCGCCGGCGATTTCCGCTTCGATCACACCGATCAGGCCATCACGCTCCAGATGGGAGACCTGCTGGCGCAGGCTGGGACAGGTGAGCCAATACAGCGTGGGGAACGGCACGACACGCGGCGGCTCGTCCGGATGCAAGCGACTTCGCACGCGGCGCAGCGGATAGTTGACGATCACGCTCGGATGACCGGCTGGACACCGAGCCCCCACCGCGACCACACCGTGCGGCACTCGCCCGAGTTGAGCGGCGATCAGGGATTGGTCGGCGGGGGAAAGCATGGGCGTGGAGAGAAGGTAGAGAAGGTAAGGAATGCGACCGAAATAACCTCCCGATTCTCGTCCAACTGACCGAGTCAAAATTTCTAAGGAAATGAGGAAACGAGGAAAGCAGGAACAGACACAATTCAGGCGA
>CAYRPN010000120.1:0-17820 GCA_964426135.1 uncultured Phycisphaeraceae bacterium
GCTTGTACCGCATCACGCCCCGAGGCCAGCAAGTGATGACGCCTGCCACCGCGGTCCGAACTTGCCATCGCACAGCCTTGAGAGCCGCAGCGTAACATTGTTCAAAACGCGACAATCTGGAGACACTGTTACTTAGGGAGGGGCAGGGGGAGGGTCGGGACGCACAAATTTTTAATCGCCACCGTTGCGCGACGGATGCCGCAACGAACTGTTCGTCCCGAACCTCACCCGGCCTCGTCCCCCGGGGACTCGGCCACCGTCTCCCTGGAAGGGAAAGGGAGCAAGGCCCCGGAGAATCTGGCAGACCCACGGCGATGGGTGCGTGGCATCTACTGTGGGCCGAATCGAACTCCCCTCCCTTCTAGAAACGGGACCGAAATGAGTTCGCGATTTAGCCGGCGGGCTTGCCCGCCGAGACGCCCTCGGCGGGCAAGCCCGCCGGCTAAATGGGGGACCGCCACCCTTGGCCCTTCCGGCTTGGCCGCTTTAGGCAAACAACTCGCTGATGACTTTCGCCGACTTTTCCACCAGCGGCATGGGGCGCAGGCCGGGAGCGATGAACTCCTGTTCGGTGTCGATGCCCAGCACCTTGCAGACCGTGGCGATGAAGTCGGGCGCGGTGACGGGGCGTTCGACGACTTCGTTGCCCGGTTTCTTGCCGTCCTCGTTGGTTTTGCCGACGGTGATGCCGGTGTTGATGCCGCCGCCGGCGAAGACGGAGGTCCAGGCGTTGCAGAAGTGACCGTCGCCCTTGCCGGGGGATCGTCCGAACTCGCCCATCCAGATGACGAGGGTGTCCTCGAGCATGCCGCGCTGCTTGAGGTCGCCGATGATCGCGGACATGCCGGCATCCATCCAGGGCGCGCGCTCGCTGATGCGCTTGGCGGCGCCTTCGTGGTCGTCCCAGCCTCGGTGGAAGATTTCGACGAAGGACACGCCGGCCTCGATGAGGCGCCGCGCGAGCAGGCACGACTGGCCGAAGCGGTGGGGGCCGTAGGCGGCGCGAACGTCGGCGGGCTCGTCGTCGAGGTTGAACGCCCTCGCCTTAGTCGATCTCATCAGGCGCACGGCTCGCTCCAGCGCCGCCTGCTTGGCGGCGACGGCGGGCGAGGGATACTCGCCGGCGAAGCGCTGCTCGCTGCGGGCGAGCATCTGCAGCCGGGCGTCCAGGTCGCTGCCGCTTTCCTTCAGGTTCTCCAATCCCAACATCGCGTTCTGCACCGCGAGCGGCGCGTGGTTCGGCCCCATGTACGCCGGCACGCTGCGATAGAGTCGGCCGCCGTTGCCCTTGTCGTTGCCCGCGTCGATGGTGATGAACGAAGGCAGCTCCGTGTCGCTGCGTCCGATCTGGTGCGAGGCGATGCAACCGATCGCCGGATGCTCGAACGTGGTGGTGCGTTTGAAGCCGGTGTGCAGATAGTACTTGGCGTCGTAGTGGTCGTTGATCTCCGTCTTCATCGAGCGAACGATCGCCAGGTCCTTCATGGAAGCGGCGAGCTTGGGCAACTGTTCGACGATGTGAATGCCTGGCACAGCGGTGGGCATCGACTTGAACTCGCCGCCGGGCTTGGGATCGAAGGTGTGCTGCTGAGACGGTCCGCCGTCCATCCACAGAAGGATGCACGCTTTGCTGCGGCCGTTGGCGCGCGGCGAAGCCTGCGACGCGGCGGCGCGCACGACCGACTCGAACCACGGCACGGAAGCGCCGGAGATCAGGCCGGCGGCGCTGAGGCGAAGCAGATCGCGGCGGGCGAGCAGGGAGGGCATATGAGTTTCCACGAAAAGAGCCTTGCGTAGGGTGGGTTGAGTCCGCGAAACCCACCACCGAGCGCGCCGTTGGCCGCGGGGAATGGTGGGTTTCGCGGACTCAACCCACCCTACGTCTATGCCTGCATCATCATCGCACCAGCATGAACTCGCTGCGGTTCACCAACATCCACAACACACCGGCATAGGCTTCGGCCGGGGTTTTCGCACCGGTCACATACGTCAGCGCGTCGCCGGCTTCCTCCGCCGTGGGCCGGCGCGAGAGCGTCGAGAGATACAACCACTCGATCACCGTCGCCGGCGGCGGCGCGTCGCCTTTGGGAGCCGGCACCGTCTTGCCGGGCTTGCCTTCCTTGTCGATCGGCGTGTAGGGCACTTTCGCGTAAGCGGCCAGCATCGGCCCGCCCGCCAGCAGCCTCGGATGGTTGAGCATCGCCAGCATCTGCGGAATGCCGTGCGTGAAGTCCGCCGCGTCTTCCTCGTTGGTGCAGAACTTGCGCTGAAACTCGAGGTACTCATCGCCGACGGCGGCGCTCTCGCCGTTGGTGTTGCCGTCCTTAGGGTCGATGGATCGCAGGTCGAGTCTGGGATCGCCGTAGGCGAGCTTGAGTGAGTCGTAGAGCTGGTCGGCGGTCATCACCCGCGCGGGCATTCGGCCGAAGGATGCCACCAGCGTCACCGCCTGTGCTTCATTCTCGCCGGCGACGGGCTTGCTGCTGCGCTGATACGCCTGCGAGTTGCAGATGCAGCGGACAAGGTGCTTCACATCGTAGTTCGAGGCTTTGAACTCGCGCTCGAGCAGGTCGAGCAACCCCGGATGCGAGGGAGGATTGAGATCGCGCATGTCATCGACCGGATGCACGATGCCGCGGTTGAAGAAGTAGAACCAGGTACGGTTGACGAACGCCCGCGCGAAGTAGGGATTGTCCTTGGCGGTGAGCCAGTCGAGCAGCGCGGGCCGCATCGGGGTATCGCCGTCGGGCTTGATGTAATCGCCGCCGGGCAATTTGGCTGGGACGCGCTTGCCGACGTTCTTGAACGCGGACTTGGGGATGTCGATCGTGCCGATGGTCGCGGGATCGACGGGCTTGGGCTTCTTGTTGGGATCCTCGGGTTTCTTCGGGTCCGGTTTTGGAGGAGGCGGGACTTCGTACAGCTTGTTGAAATCGCCGTTGGCTTTCTTGAAGAACGCGGCAAGCTGCCAGAACTCATCCTGCGACAGCACGCGGTAAGGATCGTCGTGGCACTGGGCGCACTGGAACTGCACGCCCATGAAGAGCGAGGCGACGCCGCGCGCCGACCCGGCGGGACTGGTTTTGCCGGCTTCACCCATCAGGCCCAGGGCGACGAGCTGCGGGTTGTTCTTGAGCTCTCCCTCCACGCCGATGATGGCGCGGGCGATCTTGTCCCACGAGTCACCGGCGTTGAAGCGATCGCCCAGCCACTTGCCCAGGGCCCGCGTTTCGTTCACCGGCTGCTTGCCGCTGTTGGGATCGGAGGGCAGTTCCGGCGGGGCGATCCAGTCGCGCCACGTCCGGCCCAACTGCTCGCCGAACTGCGGCGAGGCGAGCAGCGCGTCGATCAGCTTCGACCGCTTGTCCGACGCGGCATCATCGAGGAACGCCGCCGCCTGCGCCGCCGTCGGAACGCGTCCGGTCAGGTCGAGATAAATGCGGCGAAGAAACTCGGCGTCGGCGTCGGCGGCGCGGCCGGCGGCGGCGAGATGGTCGCGCTTGAGCACCGCTTCGATCTGCGCATCGATCGCCGCCGCCACTTCGTGCGGGGCATGCGAACCGTCGCCGTTCAGCGCGGCCGCATCGTCGCGATCCTTCTTCACCGTCGGCAGCTTCGCCGCGATCCATCGCCGCAGCACATCCTTCTCCGCCGCCGTCAACTTCTTCTCTCCCTTGGGCATCTCGCCCGATTCGATCATCTCCCACAGCGGGCTTCCATCGACATCGCCCGCCTTGACCGCCGGCCCGCTCTTGCCGCCCTTGAGCATCGCGGGGATCGAGCGCAGGTCCAGATCGCCCTTTTGCTTCAGTCCGCCGTGGCACCCCATGCAATGGGCGGTGAGGATCGGCAGCACGTCGCGCTCGAACGTGGCCGACTCGGCGCCGGGGGACGCAGAGTTCGTCAGGGCGACGCCCATCGCGGCGAGCAGGATGATGGGAATCGGTTGGTACACGAGGTGTGGAGGAATGGGGTGTGGAGGAATGGGGTGTCGAGGCTGCCGATTTCGCGGTGACCGATACGGCGTGATCGATCAGGTGGAATCGTGCAATGGCGGCGGTGCGAGAATCTGCATGCAGATTGTATTGGGCCCAATGGAGGTTACAGCCGCAAGGAAAGCGATCCCCAGCCGCAGCCGAGTTCGAGAATATCCTTGACGCCGGCCCCCTAGCGCGCCGCGGCGATGGCGGCACACCTACAGCCTGATGCCGGTTGCAATGAGCACGCCAACGGTTGCCGCGACGACCAGCGCGATGAGTGCGTGGCTGATCAACGCCATCGTTAATGATCGCCGAAACGTAATGGACAGTGTGAACCGATAAACCAGCGCCATGATGAAGAGGCCCGCAGGCATCGCGACTGTCAGCGTCTGCCAACCGAAGGACATCGTGCCGGTCACCGGATCCGTCGAACGCATCGCGAGGGAAACGATGCCGTTGACAATGCAGTACACAAGGCTGCCCGCGGTAGCCTCTCCAAATGTAGGTTCCGGCACGGAGACCTCATCCTTTTCAAGTTGATTCAACGCCGCAACGGAAAACCTCATGAGCATCGCACACACAACGACGCTCACGAAGAACCCTCCGAAAAAAATAGCGAACGCCCCCCCCGGACTGTTGAGCTAGCACCGTCATGGGTTGCCCTCCAATTGTTCATACCACTCATCTACTCTTCCACCCTATACAGCCCCGTCTTGATCCGCAAATAAAACGCCTTGCCCGCGATCGCCAGTGGGGCCGCGCTATTGCGGTCACGCGTCGGTGTCGGACACAATGAGGCACAAAACTGAAAACGCCCATGCACGAGTGTGCATGAATGAACTCCTGGTGGTGATGCAAGGCGATGTGCGAAAGAAGGCGCTGTTCGCCCCGTTTAGCGGATGCACCGCAGGTGCCTGTTCGAGCAACGACGGACTCCCGCGCGACGACAATCCAAGGTCAATCAGCCAGACGCCTGCGGCGTTTCCGCTAAACGTTGTTTGCGTTGAACTCGCCCTTGCTTGTCGTTGATCGCCGGGCACTTTCACTTCGTCAACTCCATCGCGAACAATCGCGACTTCGTCGCGAAATAGAGCACGCCGTTGGACACGATGGGCGTGGTGTACATCGATTCGCCCACGTCGTTCTCCGCGAGGATTCTCTTTTCCTTCGACAGGGAGAAGACGAGGATGCGGCCATGGTCGGTGCCCAGGTACACGCGGTCGCCCACGATCAGCGGCGAGCCCCAGACGCCTTCTTTCAGGTCGTGCGTCCAGTGCGCCTTGCCGGTGACGGCATCGACGCAGTGGACGACGCCGACGAAGTCGGGGGCGATGACCAGACCATCGTGAACAGCCACGGTGCTGGCGCTGCGGTGGAAGGTCTCGTCGAAATCGAGCTTGCCGTTCTTGTTCAGGTCGTCGCCGGTGTATTTCCATCGCGCTGCGGAGTTCACGTTCGGCTTGATCTCGTCGCCCGCTTTCACATCCGCTGCCAGCTCGCGCTTCGGCGGCACGGGCGTTTTGCCGGCGTCGTGTTTCGGGTTGAAGACCAGATGCGGGCTGACGTCGCCGCCGAAATTGCCGGCCTTCGTGAGATCGACGCACCACAATTCGCCGGCGGTTTCCGGCTTCTCGCCGAGGTGACCGGTGGCGACGAACAGCGAATCGCCATGGATCACCGGCGTGCCGATGATCGTGTTCCGCGGCCCTTGCCCCGGCTTGGCGCCGGCGTCGAAGTCCTTGGGGATGCAGTCGAAGCGCCAAAATTGGCGACTTGCAATCATCTCCGAGACGCCTTTGGTGATCGCTTGAATTTCTTTCGCGTTCTGACTTCCACGGACTCCTGCAGCCGTGCCTTCTTCCAATGCGACGCGCCACACCAGGTTGGACGAAATCTGTTGACTAGCCGCGATGGCGCGCAGCCATCCATCACCGTCGGTGTAAATCAGCCTTCCGTGCCGCGCATCGAGCACCGGAGACGACCACTGGCCAAAGAGCACGTTCGGCCCCGACGCTTCGCCCTTGACAATGAGTTTGCCGGTCGCCATGTCGAAGACGGCAACCGCCGGCGCGTCAGGCTTGGCCGTCTTCGTCGCCTTCTCATCCGCGCCGTTGGACGTGGAAACATAGAGATACGCGCCATCCCCCGTCACCGCCGAGTTCACGCCCCAGAGCGGTTCGACGCCCAGTTCCTTCATCATGTCGTAGCGCCAGATCACGTCGGCCTCGTTGGGGTTCGTGTTCGTCTCGTCCTTGACGGGGCCGTCGTTTTCCTTGTCGCGGAAGCCTTCGAGATCGAGGCAGACGACCTCGGCGCGGTTGGTGACGATGTAGACGCGGTCGCCTTCGATCATGGCGCTGGAGCAGATGCCGATGCCGGCCCAGTCGTGCTTGTCGCCGCCGGGCAGCTTGGCGCTGGAGAACTGCCAGAGGAAGGAGCCGTCGCGTTCATCGAAGCAGAGGAGCGTGCCCAGGTCGGTCTTGCCCTTGGGGAAGCGGGCGAGGTAGCCGGCGTCGTTGTTGGTGCCGACGACGATTTTGCCGTTGGCGGCGACGGGGTTGCCGTACGAGTTGGTGCCGAGGCGCGCGACCCATTTGATGTTCTTCGCCTGGTCGCGCTGCCAGTTGCCGTTGTCGTCGAACTCACCGATGGTCCAGGTCGTGGGAACTTTCGCGGCGATGGCGGGATCGGCGACGACGTTGTTTCGCATCGACGTTCGGCCCCACTGCGCGTGATCGCCGGGATGGATGCGCGGGCCGCTCGGCTCGCTCATCCGCATCATCGCTTCCATCATGCGCAAGTGGCCGGCCATGAGGCGTCCGGAATCGGTGCCTTGCTCTTGCATCATCGACGCCATCAGGCCCATGGCGGTCTGATCTTTCGGCGGCGGCGGTGGCTCCGTCTGGCAAGAGGTGATCGCGCAGATCGTCAGAACAGCGGACGAGGCTGCGATCCGCAGAGTATTGATAGGTGGATTTCGCCACATGGCTTCATGATACGGCGGGATTGAAAGGGGCTGTCGAATCTTTCTTGGCGAGCGCTCGGCCTGGGCGCGAGATTTCCTGTGAAGATCGTCCGCGGTGCGAAGAGCGGGGCAAGCCCCGTCGCTAAACGGCTGATGGCAGGAGGCGCACTGCGTCCTGAAGATTGCAGGAAATCGCGATGGATTCCCGACGCCCGCTTCGCTAACCTGTGTTGTCACGCCGACATGGAGGTCGCTCATGATTCGTTCCCTCGTTTCTCTGCCCGCACTGGGTTTGGCGCTGCTTTTGGGGGCGATCGCATCAACGGCGCGTGGCGATCTCGATCTGAAGATGCAGACGCTGGTGCGCCGCTCCGATGTCGGCAAGACCGCCATCGCCCTCTATGCGGTGGATCTGAGCAACGGCCTCGTCCTCGCCCGGCAGAACGCCGACGAGCCGATGATGCCCGCCAGCAACTTCAAGCTCATCACCTCCGCCACCGCGCTGCACACGCTGGGGCACGATTTCGTCTTCGAGACCAAGCTGATTCTGCACAATCCATCCGCCGGCAATGGGCCGCAGGACGACGCCATCCTTGTCGTGCGCGGCGACGGTGATCCGTCCTTCGGCGATGAGGCGATCCTGCGCGTCCATGGCGGCGATGTCGGCGATGTCGAGGCGCTGCTGCAACTGTGGGTCGACGCGGTGAAGAAGGCCAACGTCCGCAAGGTGCATCGCCTGATCCTCGATGACAGCGTGTTCGATCACACCTTCACGCATCCGTCCTGGCCTGCCGACCAGCTCAATCGCTGGTACTGCGCCCAGGTGGCGGGCATCAACTTCTTCACGAACTGCCTGGACGTTTATCCGACGCCGGCGGGCAGCGTCGGGGAAACGCCGCTGGTGAAGATCGTGCCCGAAGCGCCTTTCATCCCGGCGACGAACCTGGCGACGACCGGCGCGACGGACACGTTTTGGATCAGCCGGAAGATCGACAGCAATGAGATCACGTTTCGCGGCACGGTGAAGCACAAGCGGATCAAGCCGGTGAATGTGACGGTGCACGATCCGGCAATGTTCTTCGGTCAGGCGCTGGCGGATCGGCTCAAGCGTGCGGGTATCGCGGTGGGGGAAGTGGGCCGGCCCACGCCGCGCGATGTGCTGGGCGACGGCAAGACCCTGCACGTGATCCGCACGCCGCTGCCGCTTGTGTTGGAGCGGTGCAACAAGAACTCGCAGAACCTCTACGCCGAAGCTCTGCTCAAGCGCAGCGGCCGCAAGGTAACCGGCGCGCCCGGCAGCTTCGAGAACGGCGCCGCGGCCGTGCGCCTCTTCCTGCAAAAGCAGATCGGCACCGCCGCCGCCAGCGTGAACACCGCGGACGGCTCGGGCCTCAGCCGCGATAACCGCGTCACCGCACGCATCATGGTCGACGTGCTCACTGCCATGCACAAGGACGCCAAGGCCGGCCGCATCTTCCGTCAGAGCCTGTCGATCGCCGGCAAGGACGGCACGCTCGACGACCGCCTGACGAACCTCAAGGGCCGCGTCTACGGCAAGACCGGTTACATCAGCGGCGTCAGTTGCCTCAGCGGCTACCTCGTCATTCCCGGCGCCAAAGCGGCCGCCAACACCGCCGCCGCACCCACCTCCACGGACGATGCCGACGACGTCCGCGTCATTGCCTTCAGTTTCCTCTTCAACGATCTGAAGACGTCGCTCGATGTCGTCATGAAACTGCAGGACGGCCTCGTGAAGATGATCGATGACGCTTACGCCAGGTGATGCTCGCCTCGCCGCACACCATGCCGCCGTTGCTCTCCGCACCATTCGCCCCGTTCTCCGCCGGAGGATGAAAAGCAGGTGCGCCCCAACTCGAACTCTCCCGTGCCCTCGCATTTGAACCGGCTCGCCGTTTTCCTTAATCTCGCGGCATGGACCGAAAGCAAATCGCCCAACGCATCGTCGACGCCGCCCTGCTCCGCGGGGACTTCACGCTTCGCAGCGGCCGCAAGAGCAAGTACTACATGGACAAGTACCTGTTCGAGACGCAGCCGGACATTCTCGCCGCGCTGGGCCAGCTCTTCGCCGAGCACGTCCGCGCCGCCGGCAAGGTCGATCGGCTCGCCGGCGCGGAACTGGGCGGCATCCCGCTCGTCACCGCCGCCTCCATGGCCACCGGCCTGCCCAGCGTGCTCATCCGCAACCAGAAGAAAGACTACGGCACCGCCAAGCAGCTCGAAGGCAAGATCAACCCCGGCGAACGCATCCTCATCGTCGAAGACGTCGCGACCACCGGCGGGCAGGTGCTCGAAGCCGCCAACGTCATCAAGGCGATGGGCTGCGAAGTGGTGAAGATCGTCGCCGTGATCGACCGTCAGGAAGGCGCCCGCGAGAACATCGAAAAAGCCGGCTTCGCTTTCGCCGCCCTGTTCACCAAGGCGGATCTGGGGATCAATGAGTGAGGGGCAGGGGGAAGGGCCAAGGGGGAAGGGCCGAGGGGCTAGGGCCAAGGGCCAAGGGGCTAGGGGCTAGGGGCTAGGGGCTAGGGGCTAGGGGCTAGGGGCTAGGGCCTAGGGCCATGCGATCAGGTTGAGGGTTGGGGCAATGTCTTTTCCCCAACCCCCAACCCCCAACCCCCAACCCCCAACCCCCAACCCCCAACCCCCAACCCCACCCCCCAACCCCCAACCCCACCCTCCTCAGAGTGGCCGGCCACGCACCCCCGCGGGGTCAGAACGACACTCAGGTCTCTGTATTTCAGGCATTTACAATTTGACTGCCACAAAGGTAGGACACTTTTCGGCCACTGTCGTGCCGAGCGGAATCTCCTCTCGCCGACCTGCTACTCGAACGGACCATCGAAAATTGCCAAAGAACAGCCGCGCCCCGGGGTTGCGGGGGTTGGGTTCGTACACCTTACATTGACCGATCTAGTCCAGGGTTACACCGGCACGCCGGCCGGGGCGGAGAGCGGGTGCGCCGACATTTCCGTGGACGGCGTTTGTCCCTTCTCCTCTTGGGAGATGGTGCCCGAGTCCACCGGGGGACGAGGCCGGGTGAGGGCCGGGACGAACAGATGGCTGCGGCATCCATCACGCGACGGTGGTGATTGCAAACTTGTGCGTCCCGACCCTCACCCCAGCCCTCTCCCTAGGAGGGAGAGGGGGCCGGAATGCCGCCCCCGGAAAATTGGGCAGACTCCGGACTACACCCTGCTCCCCGGCATTTGACCAAACCCCCGGCTTGGCTGATACTTGCACCACTCTGGAGCGGTCGGTGGTCCGCTGCGGAACCTGCGCCGCTGTTCCCTTCATTCACGGAGTTGTTCCATGACTCGACCCACGCGCCCGGTCTGGATGTTGATTGCCGCTTCGACGTTTGTGGCCGTCGGTTGTGCCAGTGAAACAACCACCGCCGAAGTCCCCGCGACGCAGGCCGCCCCTGGCGCCTCGGCTGCCCCGGCCGCCCCCGCCGCCTCCGCCGCGACGCCCTCAGCGATCGCCAGCAAGCCCAGCGGCCTGCTCATTGAACCGGTCGATGCGCTGAACGTCGGCTACTCCATCCAGTGGGCCACCACGCTCGACCTGCCCGCCGATTCCAAGCCTGCCTATACCGCGGTGATCGGCGACATGCTGGTCACCCTCGTGCGCCCTGACAACATCGTGCACGCCATCAACGTCAAGAACGGAAAACAGTTGTGGCGCACCGCCATCGGCGGGAAATACGATCGCTTCTTTGCACCCGTCCGCGTCGATGATTCCATTTTCATCAACTCCGAAGCGCACATTTACAGGCTCCGCGCCGGCGACGGCAAGCTGACCGAACGCGCGGACCTGAAGGCGGCCGTCAACAGCAGCCCCGCGATGATCGGCGAGATCGCCGTCTTCGGCGGGTCCGACGGCACGATCTTCGGCCACGACACCCGCGTCGGTTACTCCAAGTGGGTTTACCGCATGCCCGGCCAGGTCCTGGTGCAGCCGCAGGCACAGGCCAGCAGCGTGTTCGTCGGTTGCGTCGACGGACAGTACGCCATGTTCGGCGGGCGCACCGGCGATCTGCTGTTCCGCGGCCGGACGTTCGCCAAGATTTCAGCCGCCGCCGCGATCAATTCGCAGGGCGTGTTCCTCGCCTGCGAGGATCACTCGCTCTACGCCCTGAACCGTTCCACCGGCGAAGATCGCTGGATCTTCCGCTACACCGCGCCGCTCACCGAATCGCCCATCGCCCTGGGCAACAGCATCTATCAGCCCTTGCCCTCCGGCGAACTGATCGCCCTGAAATCCACCGATGGCTCGGAGCAGTGGCGCATCAAGACCACCGACAAACTCGTCACCCAGACCGGCGCCGCGCTGGTCTTCAACAGCGGCGACAAGATCGTCCTCCGCGATTCCCGCACAGGCAAGGAAACCGGCGGCACCAAGACGGCAGAACAGTTGCACGAACTGATCGCCCAGGAAGACGCAAGCCTGATCCTCGTCACCGCGAAGGGGCGATTCCTGAAGATGTCGCCGGTGAAGTGAGTGTGGAAGAAAAGAGAGAAGGTAAGGGAAGGTAGAGAAGGTATAGCAGGTAGAGAATGGGGAGCAGAAGCTTGCGCGTTCCCATTCTTGACCTTCTCTACCTTCCCTTACCTTCTAAACCTTCATTACATTCCCCTCCGCATTCCCTACCTTCTTTATCTTCCCTTACCTTCTCTACCTCCTTCCCCCATGGACCTGATTCCCGTCACGCGGGCTTTGATCTCCGTCAGCAACAAGACCGACCTGGTGCCGTTCGCGCGCCGGCTGGCGGCTCGCGGTGTGCAGATTATTTCCACCGGCGGCACCGCCAAGGCGCTCACTGAAGCGGGCATCGCCGTCACGCCGATCGATGAGGTCACCGGGTTTCCGGAGATGATGGACGGCAGGCTCAAGACCCTACACCCGCGCGTCCATGGCGGCCTGCTTGCCCTGCGCGACAATGCCGCCCACGTCGCCGCCATGCAACAGCACGGCATCGCGCCGATCGACCTGGTCTGCGTCAATCTCTATCCCTTCGAGAGAACCGTCGCCGACCCCAACGTCACCGAGCCGCACGCGATCGAGCAGATCGACATCGGCGGGCCCAGCATGGTGCGCAGCGCCTCGAAGAACCATCGCTTCGTCGCCGTCGTCACCGATCCGGCGCAGTACGACCTGGTCGGCGCGGAACTGGAGGGACACGACGGCTGCACGACGCTGGAGCTGCGCAAGAAGCTCGCCGCCGCCGCGTTCGCCCGCACCGCGGCTTACGACACGGCAATCGCCAACTGGATGGCGTCGCGCGACCCGTCGAGCGAATCGCCTTCGACGTTCCCTAACCCCTTGATGCTGCGGATGAACCTGGTGCAGGAACTTCGCTACGGCGAGAACCCGCACCAGGCCGGCGTGCTCTATCACGATCCTCGCATCGCCGAGGCGTCGGTGGCCGCCGCGAAGCAACTGCACGGCAAAGAGCTGAGCTTCAACAATCTCTACGACGCCAACGGCGCCCTGGAACTGGTCAAGGAAATCGACATCGCCGACGCCGCCGCCGCGGCCGTGATCAAGCACGCCAATCCGTGCGGCTTCGGCGTGCACCCGGTGAATGGCTCCGACCCCCTCTCCCGCCGGGAGAGGGCCGGGGTGAGGGCCGATGAACCGGCGGCTCGTGGTTCTCAAAATGCCAGTTCACAAGCGGCCGCAACATCGCCAGCTTCATTGGCGTTCGAGAAGGCCTACAGCGGTGATCCGCTGGCGGCGTTCGGCGGCATCGTGGCGTTCAACTGCAAGGTCGATCTCGCCGCCGCGCAGAAGCTCGTCGAGGGCAGCAAGTTCCTCGAGGTCATCGTCGCCCCGGCTTACGAACCGGAGGCGCTGGCGCTCCTGACCGATCGCTGGAAGAACGTGCGCATCCTGGAGACCGGCCCCCTGCCTTCGCCCGACCGGCGGGATACGCGCG
Source organism: uncultured Phycisphaeraceae bacterium (assembly GCA_964426135.1). GTDB lineage: Bacteria > Planctomycetota > Phycisphaerae > Phycisphaerales > Phycisphaeraceae > CAYRPN01. The sequence continues at coordinate 12,905 of CAYRPN010000120.1, forward strand.
AGATGGACTACAAAAAAATCACCGCCGGCCTGCTCGTCCAGCAGCGCGATCTGGCGGCGATCAACCCCGACGCCTGGCAGCACATGGCCGGGCCGAAGCCGACATTCACCACGCTCGACCAGCTCTACATCGCGACCATCGCGGTGAAGCATCTGAAGTCGAACGCCGTCTGCATCGTGCGCGACGGCACGCTGGTCGGCGCCGGCGCGGGCCAGATGGATCGCGTCGCCAGTTGCCGCATCGCGATCGACAAGGCGGGCGAGCGAGCCAGGGGCGGCTACGTCGGCTCCGACGCGTTCTTCCCCTTCCGCGACGGGCCGGACCTGCTCATCAAGGCGGGCGTCGCCGCCATCGCGCACCCGGGCGGTTCCAAGCGCGATGATGAGACGATCGCCGCCTGCAACGAGGCGGGCGTCACGCTGCTCTTCACGGGCATGCGTCATTTCAGGCATTGAGCGGAAGCAGGCGTTGAGTCGCAGGTCGCATGGCAGGGCCGCTTGAAGCGGCCCCGCCGGAAGGCGGCCCTGGTTAGCGGCCCTGCTTAGCGGCCCCGCCGGAACTTTCTGCGCACAAGAAAAGGCAGGCATTGCCGCTTCAAGCGGCATTGCCGACGACGTCGCGTTGCGCCGCCCCTTTCGATCACCCGATCGCCACGCTGCCGGTTTCGCCGGTGCGGATGCGGATGACCTCGCCCAGGTCCATGACGAATATTTTGCCGTCGCCGATGGTGCCGGTGCGTGCGCCCTTGATGATGGCGTCGATCGTCGGCTGGACGAAGTTGTCGTTCACGGCAACCTCCAGCTTCACCTTGCGCAACAGGCTGCCGGCTTCCTTGTGGCCGCGGTAAACCTCGGCCACGCCTTTCTGCCGGCCCCGCCCCATCACCTGCGTCACGGTCACGAGATGAACCTGCGCCTTCTCAAGCTCATCAAGCACTTCGGGCATGCGGTCGGGCTGAATCACTGCAACGATGTATTTCATGGGGATGCTCGGGGATTAGGGTGTAGGGTGTAGGGTGTAGGGTGTAGGGTGTAGGGTCCTGAGTCCAAGGTCTTTCTGACCTCTGACTCCTGACTCCTGACTCCTGACTTCTGACCTCTGTCCGCTGTCCTCTGACCTCTGTCCTCTGTCCTCACTCCACGATGGTGTAAGCGGTTTCCGCGTGATCGGTCAGGTCCAGACCGACGCGTTCATCGTGATCGCTGGGCCGCAGGCCGATGACGGCATTGATGATTTTCAGCAGGATGAAGGAGACGACGCCTGACCAGATGACGGTGTAGAGCACCGCCTTGATCTGGACGCCGACCTGAGCCGCGTTGCCCGCGAGCAAGCCGCCCTTCTTTTCCAGGCCGAACCCGGCGAGGGCAAAGATGCCGGTGGCGATGGCGCCCCAGATGCCGGACACGCCGTGGACGCCGAAGACGTCGAGCGAGTCGTCGTAGCCGAATTTCTCCTTCAGGAAGGCGACGAAAATGTAGGAGACGATGGTGGCGCCGGCTCCGATCGCCAGGGCGCCGCCCACATCCACAAAGCCGGCGGCCGGCGTGATGCCGACCAGGCCCGCCACCGCGCCCGTGATCATGCCCAGCACGGTCGGATGACCGTTGCGGCACCACTCAATCAGCGACCACACCAGGCCCGCGGCCGCCGCGGCGACGTGCGTGGTGACGAATGCCTGCACGGCCTGACCCGAGGAACCCAGGGCGCTGCCGCCGTTGAACCCGAACCAGCCGAACCAAAGCATGCCCGCGCCCAGCACAGCAAAGGGCAGGTTGTGCGGCGGGCTGATCTTGTGCGGATAGCCCTGACGCTTGCCCATCACAAGGATGCAGACCAGCGCGGCGATGCCGGCGTTGATGTGAACGACGGTGCCGCCGGCGAAGTCCAGGGCGCCCACCGAGGTGCCGTCCGCCGGGTCAAACACACCCAGGCCGAAGAACCCGCTGGGGCCGTACCACACCCAGTGGCACACCGGGCAGTACACCAGCAGCAACCAGAGCACGGTGAAGACGGTGAAAGCGAGGAACTTCATGCGCTCGGCGAACGCGCCGATGATCAGGCCCGGCGTGATGACGGCGAACATGCACTGGAACGCCATGAAGAGCATGCCGGGGATGCCCAGCGTCAGGCCGGCGAGTTTGGTGCCGTCGGGCGCCACCGAAGGCGCAACCGCTTCCCAGCCCGCGTCGAACGCCACGCCCTTGAGCATGAAGTACTGGAATGGATCGCCCATGAATCCGCCGGCCACGTCGCTGCCAAACGCCATGCTGAACCCGACGACGACCCAGAGCACGGTGACCAGCGCCATGCACATGAAGCACTGCATGAGCACGGAGAGGACGTTCTTGCGCCGCACCAGGCCGCCGTAGAAGAACGCCAGTCCGGGCGTCATGAACAGCACCAGCGCGGAACTGACGAGCAGCCAGGCGGTGTCGGCTTTATCGATCGGCGCCTTCGTCGCTTCGGGGGCCGCGGGGGCTGCGGGGGCGTCGCTCTTCTCAACCGCGGCCGTGGACGGAGCCGGCGCGGCATCCGCCAACGCCAGCGTCGGCGCCACGGGGGCTGACGACGCAGGCTCCGCGGCAAAGCAGTTGACCGACAGCGCAAGAGCGGCTGTGAGTGAGAGCAGCCAGGACGATCGCAACATGAGGAACTCCTTTGGAACCCGGGGCAGGGCAAGTTGGTTGGAGGTACCGAGACAATCAAAGAGAGCAGGAACCAGACGGACGCCCATCACGAAGAGTGACCAAGCCTCGCACATGGAAAGTGCGCTCGCCGGCCTCAAGGGATTAAGCGGTCAGGAACGCTGGGGCAGCCGCGGCTAACCATCCATGCGGACGGATAGCTCGACGTGGAACCGAAGTGTGACAATGCAACAAACGTGCCATAGGCAAATGACTCGCACAGTTGTCGAAGCAAGCCTATTAAGTAATCAATGAGCCAAAATCAGCAGTTTGATGCCTATTAACTAGGCACATAAAGCCCGGCTGGAAGAAATGTCTTGCCACCCCATGTGCATCTGCCAACAAGCTGTGCAACCTGAGTTTCGGATAAGCCGCTGCGTTACGCCGTTAGCCCCCGGCTCCGCCGGGGGAGGAGCGCGGTAGAGATCGATCGCGGAAGAACCGCACGTCAGTGTCCGCGCTTCGACGATCATCGACCGCAAATTGCCCGCCACCATCACCCCACCCCCGGCGGAGCCGGGGGCTAATGGCTTATCCGAAACTCAAGTTGTGCAGGCATCATGGCGGCGTTCAGGTCGTGTAGTCCGCGTTGATCGTGATGTATTCCTTCGACAGATCGCACCCCAGCCATTCCGCTTCAAACTTGCCCAGGCCAAGGTCCAGGTGGAACGCAATCTCCTTGCCCCGCATGTGCTCTTCCAGCGGCCCCAGGTCGGCATCCGCGTTGACGCCCTTCACGAAGACCCGGATCCCACCGATGGTGATGGTCAGCTTCTCCGGCTTCATCATCGCCCCGCTCCGCCCCACCGCCGCCGCCAGCCGGCCCCAGTTCGGGTCCGCGCCGTGAACCGCTGTCTTCACCAGCGGGCTGCCGGCAATCGTGTAGCCCACGCGGTCGGCGTCCTGCTGCGTGCGGGCGCCCGTCACCTTGACCCGGAAAACCTTCGTCGCCCCTTCGCCGTCCTTCACCACCTGATAAGCCAGATCCTTGCACAAAGCCTCCAGCGCCCCGGCAAACGCCTTCACATCCCGCGGACTCACCTTCTTCCGGTTCAGATCCGCCCGGCTGATCGTCGCATTCCCCGCCAGCCCGCTGGCCAGCACCATCACGCTGTCGCTGGTGCTCGTGTCGTGGTCAACGCTGATGCGGTTGAAGCTGCTGGTCACCGCCTTCTTCAGCGCTGCCCGCAGAAAAGCCGCGTCGATCGCCGCATCCGTCGTGATGAACGCCAGCATGGTCGCCATGTTCGGCTGAATCATGCCGCTGCCCTTGGCGATGCCGGCGAGGCGGACCATGCTCTTGCCGATCTTCACCTGGCGGCTGGCGGTCTTGGTCACCAGATCGGTCGTGAGAATCGCGGTGGCCACTTCCGCGTCCGTCGCTTCGCCGCTTTGGAGCCGGGCGAACTGCTGGCCGATGCCGGGAATGATTTTTTCCATCGGCAGGAACCGCCCGATCACACCCGTCGAACACACCAGCACCTGCCCCGCCGGGCAGCCCACGTGCTTGCCGACGGCCTGGCACATGGTCAGTGCGTCGGCCTCGCCGCGTTTGCCGGTCGCGACGTTGGAGCAGCCGGAGTTCACAACGATGGCCCGCGCCTTGCCGCCGCGCACATGACGCCGGCTGACGATGACCGGAGCGCCGGGAACCTTGTTGCTGGTGAACATGCCGGCCGCCGTGCAGGGGCGGTCCGCCACGATCAGCACCAGGTCCGGCTTGCCCGACGCCTTGATCCCGCAGGTGCCGCCCGCCGCCTTGAAGCCTTGGGGCCAGGTGATGCCGCGCCGGCAGGTGAGGTCGAGTTGTGCAGTCGTGTCGCTCATGGGCGGACTTTGTAGCGTTTCGGGGGGTGCGTGCAAATCGCCAGAATCGCGGCGCCGCCGGCATCCAGGCCGACGAAAGTGGCCGGCCACGTGACCCCCGGGGGGCCTAAAACCACGCTAAATCATTTCATGTAACCAACTTACGTATTCGACTGCCAAAAAGGTAGGACACTTTTCGGCCACTCGGCCACACGCGGGATTCCGTCGAGAGCGAATCCGGCTGCGCAGAGGACAACGTACGCCCGGAATGGGAGAGGCGGTGACCATGTGGGCATTCTACCAAAATCTATCCTAACCTTCAAGGCCGGTCCGCCGGGTGCGTGACACGGGTCTGCCAAAATTTCCGGGGGCGGCGGATCGGCCCCCTCGCCCCCGGCTCTGCGGGGGAGAGGGCTGGGGTGAGGG
>CAYRPN010000121.1:0-17466 GCA_964426135.1 uncultured Phycisphaeraceae bacterium
GTTCTGAACAGAGCCGGAGTCTGTGACTCCGGTCGGTTTGAAGCGGCTCAATGCCGCTTCAAACCGAACTTGCGCCTTGCAGTGCCGGTTGCGCGTGCGTCCGCCGCGCCGAGTTTCGCCTCGCCGGCATCGAGCCGGCTCGGCGAACCGGAGTCACAGACTCCGGCTCTGACAAGGCAGGTGCGCATTCGCCGGATGAACCTTTTTTTGATTGGCGGAACCCTGTGACTCTTGCCCACAAACCAGCGCGTGACCCGATTCCGCCGAGTTGTCGCGCTAAAGCTCGCATCATCCGCGTGGGATTCACCATCGTCGAACTGCTGGTCGTCATCTCGATCATCACGATTCTGATCGCCATGCTTCAACCGTCGCTGGCGCAGTCGAAGAAGCGCGCACGAGCCGCGATGTGCCTGTCCAACCAGCGGCAACTCATGTCCGCCTGGCACGCCTACGCCAACGACTACAACGGCAAGATGGTCGAAAGCTGGCAGGGCAACGGCGGGTTCCAGACGGGCAATGGCAAGCACTGGTACGTGGCCCTGAAACCTTATTACAACGACAAGAACCTGCTCGTCTGCCCCGAAGCGAACCTCCGCCGCACCCCCGTCGGCGCCGGCGGCAACCGAGGCACCGCCGACGATGGCTGGAAAGTCCCGTCGCCTTCCAACCACGTCGGCGCCGAGCAGGACGACTACGGCGGCTTCGGCGTCAACAACTGGGTGGAGGACCCCAAGGTCGTCAGCACCGGCACCGGCGGCGCGAGGCCCAACGATTTCTTCATCACCCGCCTCGACGGCAAAAGCCCGTCGCACAGCACCGTGCCCGTGCTCGGCGACGCGGTCTGGCCCGATCAGGGCTGGCCCCGCGACACGGACACCTTCCCCGCCGACACGCAGGACCCCGAAGCCAGCGCCGCGGTGGGGTGGATGAAGCGATTCTGCCTCGACCGCCACATCGGCGCGGCGAACCTGGCGTTCATGGACACGTCGGCTCGGGCGGTGGAACTGCGCAAGCTCTGGGAGCAGACCTGGCACAACGGCTACAAGCCGACGACGCCGCCGTGAACGCGGCTGTTGCGAACACTGCGGTTACGAGCTGTGCGGGAACACGTCGGAACCGTGCCCGGAATGCGGCGCGGCGAACGTACAAGACCGTTGAGAAATATGCGAGGAATGCTCTTGGGAGGTGTGCGGAATTTACTCCGCATCTGAGTAGGGTGCGTCAAGGCTTGGCGCGGACGCACCACCGGTCAACGGAAGCCCTTCAGGTGCGTCCGCGCAGACTTGACGCACCCTACAAAAACTGCGGAGTTGTTCCTGCCCAACTCCTTGCCGCGATAGAATGCAGTTGAGGCTACTTCATCATGACTCGCGCCCTAGGCCATTTCGATCTGCCCGTGACGATTCCCAGCCGCGCGATGACTCTGGAAGGTTTCCGTCAGTGGGCCACGTCGGATGGTTTTCCTGAGAGCGGCCGAATCAGTTTCATCAATGACGGGGTGATTCTCGACATGTCGCCTGAAAACGCCTACCTGCATTCCACCGCCAAGGCCGAGATCAGTCGGGTCGTCAGCACCGCAATTCGTGATCGCGATCTGGGCGTTTTCTTTCCCGACGGCGTTCTCCTGACCAACAAGGACGCGGGCGTTTCCACAGAGCCGGACGCCATGTTCGCAAACTGGGCGACGCTCGAATCGAAAAAACTTGTCGGCATTCCACCGCAGGATTCCGAGGGCGCCAAGGAAATGCTCGGCACGCCTGACTGGGTGCTCGAAGTGGTGAGTCCGTCCTCGATCAAGAAGGACACCGAACTGCTGCGCGTGGCGTACCACAAGGCGGGCATTCCCGAGTACTGGCTGGTCAGCGCACTGGGGAAGGAATTGCAGTTCGATGTGCTGGTGTGGAAAGCAAAAGGCTACGAACCAGCGGCGGTCAAGGCGGGCTGGCGGCGCTCGCCGGTGTTCGGGCGGCGCTTCAAGCTGACGCGCGAGCGCAACCGCATCGGCGACTGGGGCTACACGTTGCACGCGGGGCGGTGATCGCGCCGAGCCGCTCCCCATCGGGCAACCCGCACGGAAAATCATCTCGATTTTGTCCGCACCCTTTATTTTCGCTACGCTCTGCCGTTCGCCGCCGGCGGATGCATCCGCCTGGGCGCGCCGTTTTCTCGACTCATCCCGCACACGGAGTCCGATCATGCTTCAGACCTCCCCCGCCGCCGCGCCCGCCACGAACAACCTTCTCGCCGGCAAGCGCGGCATCATCTTCGGCATCGCCAACGACCGCTCCTATGCGTCCTGCATCGCCAAGCAGATCATCGCCGCCGGCGGGCAATGCGCGTTCACGTACCTGCGCCTGCCCGATCCGAAGTCCACGGAAAAAATGGAACGCCGGGTCCGCGGCGCGGTGGAGGAACTGGGCGTGAAAGATCCCTGGCTGATGCCCTGCGATGCGGGCAGGGATGAAGACCTGGACGCGGTGTTCCACAAACTGGGACAGGACTTCGGCACGATCGATTTCGTCGTCCATTCGATCGCCTTTGCCGATCGTGCGTTCCTGGACATCGGCAAGTTCCACACCACCACCCGCGCCGCGTGGAGCCAGGCGCTGGACATTTCCGCCTACACGCTCATCGCCATCGCCCAGCGGGCGGCCAAACTCATGCCCGCCCCGCTGCCCCCGGCCGGCGACAACAACCAACCCGCCGGCGGCGGCGGCAGCATCATTTCCATGACGTACTACGGCGGCGAAAAAGTCATCCCCGGCTACAACATCATGGGCATCGCCAAGTCCGCCCTCGAACACACCACCCGCTACCTCGCGTGGGAACTGGGCGAGAAAAATATCCGCGTCAACACCATCTCCGGCGGCCCGCTGCGCACGCTTGCGTCGTCAGCCGTCGGCGGCATCCAGGAAATGTTCGACCTGCAGAAACGCAAGAGCGCCCAGCGCCGCAACATCGACGGCGACGAGGTGGGCAACACCGCCGTCTACCTCCTGAGCGATCTGGCCAGCGCCGTCACCGGCGAAGTGATTCACGTGGACGCGGGGTTCAGCATTGTGGGGTTGTGAGAGAATCAATTCGCTTGCTGTCGTTCGTGATTACTTGTAATTTCTTTCGACATGGCGAAGCTCTCCACAAAGCAAATTCAAGACCTTGCGAAAACGATCATTTCGGAGAATCCCGGCGGCATTCGATACAGCGTGCTGCACAAGCAGATTCACGCGGCCAACCCAGAGACTCCAGCAAATACGATCCACGGCTCGATTTGGAACCTCGCACAACGATTTCCGAACGAAATTTCGAAGCCAAGTCGAGGTCTTTTTAAACCTGCGAATTCAACGGATGACTCACAGGTGACCGTCAAGCCGATAGAACCCACTTCAAAACCATCAAAGGTTCATGAAGATGACTTTTACGAGCCGTTTGCAGATTGGCTAAAAAACGAATTGGACGAGGCAACGACGGCGGTGTCGCTGGGCGGGGCAGGAATGCAGAAGAAATGGGGAACGCCAGATGTGGTCGGTGTGTACAAACCACTGGCTTCGCACCGCATCAAGTTTGATATCGAGATTATCTCTGCCGAAATCAAAATTGATCCTCAACAACCAGTCGTTGCCTTCGGGCAGGCCGCGGCCTATCGCCTATTCTCAGCCAAGTCTTACGTTGTCATGCCAGCAGATGTGTCGCCCGAAGACTATGGACGACTTGAAGCGTTATGCATGTTGTTTGGAGTTGGGCTTGTACTGTTTGATGTTGATCCCGAAGAACCAAATTTTCAAATCCGAGTTCGCGCCGCTCGTTTCTCACCCGACATGTTCTACGTGAATGAGTTCGCTGACAGACTTTTTCATCTCGATCCGGCGGTGTTCAACACATTGTTTGGTTGACCCATGAAACTCCAAGGCCAACACGTCAAATCCGTCCGCTGGATTCATGCCGGCCCGTGTGTCGTGCGCGTGGAGGTTGACGCGGTGATCCCGGTCGATGATCCCACTGAGCCGTGCTTCGAGCCTGAGACAATCCAATTCCTTCGGCAGGTGCATGAACGAGCTGTGGCGGGGGATGTCAACTGGCTCAAAGACGTAGGCGATGTGTATGTCCGCCTGTCCGCGTAAGTTCGCTGTTTTCGATCGGACATCCACACCTGGCCGCACGGGTAAGCTGCGCCGAGCCTCCGCTTACCCATGGCACCCGTTGGTGCTTCATCATTTCGTCTCCGTTTTCGGTGCAGCCGGCGCCGCCTGCTGCTTGATCACCACCACCACCGGGTTCACCAGGTACTTCTGTCCCGCGGCCTTGAGCGCCTTCGCGTCCAGCTTGTTCACCGCGGCGATGAAGCGTTCCTGTTCGTCGGCGGGCAGGCCGTACATCGTGTTCAGCGCGGCTTCGGTGGCGCGGTCGCCGTTGGACTGCTTGCCGAAGAGCTCGCTGGTGAGCGTGGCGGCCTTGGCGCGGGCGACGGTGGCGTCGTCGATGTCTTCCGTCTTGGCGCGTTCGATCACCGAGAGCGTGCGCTTGATCGCCTCATCCACCACGTCCGCGCCGCAGTTGAAGCCGGCGGCGGCGTAGCCGGGGATCACGCCCGTGACCTGATACGCCCAGACCGCATACGCGAGTCCCGGCCCGCGCCCGCGCAGTTCCTGCTCCAGCCAGCCGGAGGGGAAATCGCTGATGACGTTGGTGAGCACCTGCAGGGCCGCGTAATCCTCATGCGTGCGGGCGATCGTCGGTCCCATGCCCACCATGACCGCGGTCGTCGCCTTGCGAGTGGGGTTCACGATCTGGCCGGCGGGCGGGAAAGTGAGCAGCGCGGGCTTGAACGGCTCAGCCGCCTTGGCGGGCAACTTGCCCAGCAGTTCCTCCGCCTTCTTGAAGACTTCATCCGGATTCACATCGCCGAAGACCGCCAGCACTGACTGATCCGCGGAGATGAACTTCTTGTGGAACGCCGCCAGGTTCTCCGGCTTGAGCGCGGACACGACTTCCGCGCGACCGACGGGCCTGGTCTGCCACGGATGGCTCTTGAACATCGCCTCGCGGAAGCGCAGGCCCAGTTCGCCGTCCCACGTGTCGCTCTGCCGTTCAATCGCGGCGACGAGTCGCGGCTGCAGCTTGGTCCATTCATCGGCGGGGAACGTGGGATTCAGCGTGACATCGGCGAGCAGTTCCATCACCGTCTGCCAGTCTTCCTTCAGGCAATTGGCCTTGGTGAAGTGCGTGTTGTTGCCGCACTGCGTGACGAGGCCGGCGCCCAGGCTTTCCACGGCCTTGGCGATGTCCTGCGCGGTGCGGGTCTTCGTGCCCTTGATCATCATCGTCGACGTGGCGTTGGCGACGCCTTCAAGCCCCGGCTCATCGATGAGCAGGCCGCCGGCGTGATACAGCTCGATGGCCACGGCAGGGATCAGCGTGTTCCGCCCCACCAGCACGCGCAGGCCGTTGGACAGGGTCTTGCGCTGAATCGCTTCGTAGACCGCGGGGTTTTCGTCGGCGGCGGCCTGCTTGCCGCGGGCGTTGATCGCCGTGAGGATTTCGCTGTTATCGAGGTCAAACGGCTCGCGCTTCAGCGTCGCCGCATCCACCTCATCGGGCAGCCGCTTCAGCGGCGGCGGCGGATCGCCGGAGGCCGAGGGCAGCAGCGTCAGTGTGATGCTGCGCTGGGCGTTGAGATACTGATTCGCCACGGCTTTCACTTCGTCCGCGGTGATGCCCTGGATCGCTTTGGCGTACTTCGCCAGGTAGTCCGGGTCGCCCATGCCGATGATGTCGTGGGCGAGTCGCTCGGCCATATCCTCGGCGGTCTGGGCGGAGTAGATCACCTGCGCGATGGTCTGCCGCTTGGCGCGGGCGAGTTCGTCCGCCGTGACGCCGTCCTTCTGAATGCGGGCGATCTCGGCGAGGATGGCGGCCTTGGCTTTAGCGATGCCGTCCTTGACGATCTGCTCGACCGGCTCATCCGCCTTGGGCGGCGCGATGGCGACGTCCGCTTCGACGCCGAAGAATCCCTCGCCCCAGGTGAAGCTCTGGTTGTACGAGCTGACGGAGTTCACCAGCCGCTGCTGATCGCGCACGGTGCGCACGAGTCGCGACGATTCGCCCTGCCCGAGGATGACGGCGAGCAGGTCCATCGCGTAATCGCCCTTGGCCGCCAGCTTGGTGCCCGGCCAGGCGAGCCGCAATCGCGGCCGGCGCACATCCGCCACGCCGGATAGTTCGCGCGGGGCTTCGAGCGCCGGCTCCACGGGGAAGCTCAGTTCCGGCAATTTGCCCGGCTTGGCGTCTTTCCAGAGTGCGGCGATCTGCTCCACGATCTTCTTCTTGTCGATGTCGCCGGTGACGACGAAGACCATGTTGTTGGGCACGTACATCCGCTTGTAGAAGTTGTAGATTTCATCGCGGGTGATTTTGAGGAACTCATCGAGATAGCCGATCGTCGGATGCCGGGCGGGGTGCGTCTTGTAGCGGGCCTGCTGCATGAGCTTCCACAGGATGCGCTCCGGGTCGCCCTGGCCCATGTCGAACTCGCGCTGGATCACGTCGCGCTCGCGGTCGAACTCCTTCTGCTCGATCTTGCTGTTCATCATCCAGTCGCTGAGCAGGCCGACGGCCTCGGCGCCGTGCTCGCGCGTGGTGTTGATGTAGTACCACACGTTCTGCAGGCTGGTGGCGGCGTTGGTGCGAGCGCCGATGCGGCCGAGAATCTTGTTGGTTTCTTCTTCCGGGCGCGTTGTCGTGGTGCCGCCGGAAAGCAGATGCTCGAGGTAATGGGACAAGCCCGCTCCCACGTGCTCCTGCTCGTAGATGGAGCCGGTCTTGATCCAGACCTGGGCGCTGACGACGGGGGCGGAGCGAATCTCCTGGGCCACGACGATCAGACGATTGGGCAGGACGACGAGCAGGCGGTCCGATTTCTCCTGCAAGATGGTGTAAGGCGAAGCGATGGCGGGCGTGAGTGGAACGGGCGTCGCAGCCTTGCCGTCCTTGGCCGGTTTGTTCTTATCGCCGGCATCCTTGGTGGCGGCGTCCTTCGTGCCGGCATCTTTGGCGCCGGCGTCTTTGGCGCCGGTGTCCTTGACGGGCGCATCTTTCGCGCCGGCATCTTTTGCGCCAACGTCCTTGGTGTTCGCGTCCTTCGTGCTGACGTCCTTTCCATTGTCGGCGGGTTTTCGCCGCGGGTCTTCGCCGGGCTTGCATGCGATCAAGGTGAAAACAAGAAGCACGACCAGCAACGACAGATCGATCAGGCGACGCATGGGAAAACCTTTCCTGGATGGAAGAGCCGCGATTATCGCTGATGCGAGAGAAATGTGCGAGCGCGTGGGAGGTCCGCATCCGATGCAACGCCACACCGTCGACGGGACGGCTGATGATGCGACAGCTCTACACATGCGGCCATTAGCCCCGGGCTCCGCCCGGGGGGGGGGCGGATTGACCTTGTGCTGCCGCGCATCAATTCTCTTGTCATCGAATTGAACGGTCACTCTTCGAAACGCTGACGCGGGTTCGTTCGCCTCCCCCCGGGCGGAGCCCGGGGCTAATGGCAGGAAACATCACTCCTCACCGCACCACTTTCCCCTCGATATCCAGCACCTGCGCCACCGGCATCGCGTTGCCGAAGTTGGTGAAATCCTTGAACGACCAGACGATTTTCTTCTCCGGCGTGATCTCGACGATCTGCGGATTATTCGGCCCCGCGTGGCAGTTGACGATCAGCGTGTTGCCGTTCTCCAGCCGCGCCACTTGCGTGACCCACGCCAGCTCGCAGCCTTGAATATCCTTCTTGCCGACCTGCCAGACCACTTTGCCGGCCTTGTCCACCTCGACCACGCTGCTTCCGCCGCCCATGCCGATGAGCGTGTTGCCGTTGGCCAGGCGAATCGCCGAATAGACCTGCGTCTTCGTTTCATATTCCCAGACGATTTTGCCTTCGCCGTCGTACTCGCACACTTTCAGTTCGCCTTCCTGGGCGACGAGGTAGTTGCCGCTGTCAAGTTTGCGCACATTGCGCGTGTCGCGATGCGGGTTGGGCTTGGCGAGTTTGAGCTTCACTTCCTTCAGCAGCTTGCCGTCCTTATCCACTTCGATGATCCGGCCGGAGCCGGACTCGGCAATCATCGTGCTGCCGTCTTTGAGGCGTTGAAACGCGTGGACCTCGATCTTCTTGCCCGCGTTGCCGTTGGCTTTGGCTGCGTCGTATTCCCAGACGATCTTGCCATCCTTGTCCGCCTCGACGATGCGCGTCCAGCTTGTCTGGAAGAGCAGGTGGCCGTTGTCGAGCAGATGCACATCGTGGATATCGCCGATCTTGTGCTGCCAGACGATTTTGCCGTCGGCGTCGACGAGCGCGAGGCGCTTCTTGTCGCCCGAATAGTCGCCGGCAATCACGCGGCGCTTCGGGCCGGTCTGCTCGGCGAAGGTGACGACCGAGGCGATGAGGACGAAGAGGACGAGAGCGAAACGGTGGAAACGCATGGAACCTGCTTTCGTGAATGATGACGTCGAAGAGTGAAGATGGAATGATAACGCAGCGAGGGAGGAGGGAGGAGGGAAGAGGGGGTGAGGGGGTGAGGGGGTGAAGGGGTGAGGGGGTGAGGGGGTGAGGAGGAGAAGGATTTGGAATTGAAAATTGAAAATTGCAAATTGAAAATTTGCAATCCTTGTTCCCCTGCTCACCCACTCACCCACTCACCCTCTCACCCACTCACCCACTCACCCACTCACCCTCTCATCTCCTCCTTCCCACCTCGCCAACACTGGCCTGACGCGGAGGGCGGTGCTATCCTGCCCGCCCTTTGCGGTGGAATCTGTAGGGTGGGCACCGCCCACCACGAATCAGGGGCGAGGTACGCCGTGGTGGGCAATGCCCACCCTACGGCAACCGTCGGCCTTTTACTGGAGCAATCACGTGTCGCAGCGCGTCATCGGCATCGGCATGATCGGACTGGGCACCGTCGGCGGCGGCGTGGCGAAGCTGCTGCGCGAGCAGGCGGCGCTCTACGAGCGCCGGCTCGGCGCCCGGCTGGAACTGCGCTGCGTGCTGGTGCGCGACGCGAAGAAGGCGAAGCGCGCCGGACTCGTCGACAGCGCCCGCATCACCAGCGATGCCGAGGCGTTCTTCGCCGCGCCTGACGTCTCCATCATCATCGAAGTCGCCGGCGGCAAGGGCGTCGTCAGCCAGTACGTCCGCCGCGCCATCGCGGCGGGCAAGCACGTCATCACCGCCAACAAGGCGCTGCTGGCCGCCGAGGGGGCTGAGCTTTTCGCCCTGGCCCGCAAGCACAACGTTTGCATCGCGTTCGAGGCCTCCTGCTGCGGCGGCATCCCGGTCATCACCGCCATCCAGTTCGGCCTGATGGCCAACCGCATCGATGCGCTCTACGGCATCCTCAACGGCACCTGCAACTACATCCTCACCGAGATGACCCGCCAGGGAAAAACCTACGCCACCGCGCTGGCGGAAGCGCAGGCCGCGGGATTCGCCGAGGCGGACCCCACGCTCGACGTCTCCGGCAAAGACGCGGCGCAGAAGCTGGCGGTGCTGGCATCGCTGGCGTTCGGAGTGCGCGTGGCCGAGAGCGATGTCTGGAACGAAGGCATCGACACGCTCGATCTGGAGGACATTCATTTTGGGGCCGAACTGGGCTACGACATCAAGCTGCTGGCGATTGGGGAAAGAGTAGAAGAGAAGGGACTAGGGACTAGGGACAAGGGACAAGGGACAGGGAACAGGGGACAGGGGCCAGGGGCCAGGGGCCAAGGGAGAGAAAATCCGAAATCCGAAATCCGAAATCCGAAATCGCTCGACACCCGCCTGTCTCTCCGCGTCCACCCCAGCTTCGTCCACGCCTCCGCTCCGCTGGCGCAGGTGCATGGCCCGTTCAACGCATTGTCGGTGTACGGCCACGCGGCGGGGCACACGATGTACTCCGGCCGCGGCGCGGGCCAGCTTTCCACCGCCAGCGCGGTCGTCAGCGATATTCTCAACGTCGCCAGCGGCTGGTATCCCCTGGCGTACCGCAACATGAGCCTGCACGGCGACCGCTGCGAGCCGGCGGGCACGGTGAGCCCGGACGACCTGGTGAGCCGGTTTTATCTGCGCATGAATGCCCTGGACGTGCCCGGCGTCATGGCGAAGGTGAGCCAGATCCTCGGCGACGCGGGCATCAGCTTGAGCGCGATTCTCCAGCACGAAGCGAACGTCGGGCAGTTCGTGCCGCTGGTGATCACCACGCATCAGGCGCGGCAAGGCGCGCTGAACGCGGCGCTCAAGAGGATCGCGCAACTGAAAGTGATTCACGGCAGGCCGGTGTGCATCCGGATCGTGGATATGCCGGCGGGGTGAGCGGGTCAGTCGACAAAATGGGTGATCCCAAAGAATATCTCATCGCGACTTGATTTATCGAAATGCACTGGTGAAACCATCTTGATTGTTTTCCCGGGAATCAAGCCTTGAAGTGTCTCTTTGTACAAAATTGAAATTTGCATCCTCATCCGCACTCCGTCCGCCTTCACGTAAAGATATGGTGGTGCTCCATCCTCCCACTTTTCAAAATCACCGGTCATCAAGAGATATTTTCCGTCGTACTTTTTTGCCGTCGCCTTCGGGTCGCCCTTGTACAGTTTGGCAAGTTCCGCCGCAGTGATGGAAATACCAAGATATTTTCCAGCATCGACAATCGTCCCATCCTTAAGGTAGATGTAGCCGACTTTTTGACCTGCTTCGCTTCTGACAGCGCTTTCGCTGAATGATGCCCGAATGGTGACTCTTTGGCCAGGGACAATCTTCGCCCATGGCTGTTTTTCATTTAAATCAGTAAACACGCCCCGAGAGGCATCCGGGTCTCGGTCGTCGTGGAGGACTATCGTGCTAGACCCCTCAGCAGCAGCACGGCTGATGTCTTCACAAACACCGGTAACCTCTATCACTTTGCCAGCGAACTTCTTTGCAGCCAACTTTTCATCTGCCGGAATGGCTTGGTAAAAACCGGGGACTGTGAACTTAAAGTCCGGCTTTCGTGGACTTTTCGTATCTTCTGCCTGAATCGACAGCGCGATGTAGCAGGCACAAACGCAGACGACGCCGATGTGCAACAGGAGTTTCATCGTCGATCCTTTCAGGCTTGGCTTCACATTGAGAAATATACCTGATGGCCCTGCGTGCAACTGATCACAACGCCGCCCCGCCATACTTCTTCAAAAGCTCCGGCAACTGCACCACAAACTGGCTCCGCGGCATCACCGCGTCCGCGCCTTTCGCTCGCGCCGCCGCCAGCACTTCCACGGCGACGTGCGAGCCGAACGCGATCACCGGGATGTTGGCCCCGTCTGCGTGCGCCTTGATCGCATCGATGATCGCCAGCGCAACGTCGCCCCTTTCCATGTCGACCAGCACACCAGTGACTGGGGCGTTGAGACTGCCGTCAGCGACTCGGTTGCGCCGATCGAGCACCGCCTGCACATCTCCAGCAGCGCGACCGATTGCGATCGCGGCAAGTGGCTCATCGCTGATGTAGCGGCGGCGCCAGGCGGTGCGTCCGCGCGGACTTGACGCACCCTACCGCGAAACGCCGGAGCTGTTCACGCGCAGCTCCTACAGCAATCCCCGATGCGACAGCGCCAGAAAATCCATCGTCCACGCCACCGCGATGTGCAGGGCCGCCCCCCACCAGATCGAACACGTCTTGTAGCTGAGGTGCCCGAGGATCACGCCCGCGCCGATCGCGCCGAGCGTTTCGGGCATCGGCTTGGTGAAGTGCAGCATCACGTAGGGCAGCATCATCACGTAAATCGCCGACCGCCCCAGCGCGTGCTTCGTGCCGTGGATCATGAAGCCGCGGAAGAAGAATTCCAGGGCCACGAACTGCACCGCGTAGAGCAGTTCCCAGATCCAGAACCTTGGCCAGAGGGCTTCGCCGGCGGACAGGCTGTAGAAGGGATAGGTGCGCTGGAAGTGCGCGGTGCGGGAGAAGTACCACACCGCCGGCAGGATCAGCGCGAGCAGCAGCAGGTAGAGCGGCAGGCCCCCGCCGATGCCGCGCACGCGCAGGCCCATTTCTGGCAGCGGCTGCCGCAGCACCAGCTTGATCACCAGCAGCGGCAGCAGCACATACGTCAGCACCCGGCCGACCGCCCACCACGACAGGCGGGCGATCTCGAAGTTCTCCGACTGGTTCACCCAATCGCGCCAGTGGTCCGCCTGTTCGTTCCAA
Source organism: uncultured Phycisphaeraceae bacterium (assembly GCA_964426135.1). Taxonomy (GTDB): domain Bacteria; phylum Planctomycetota; class Phycisphaerae; order Phycisphaerales; family Phycisphaeraceae; genus CAYRPN01. The sequence goes on from CAYRPN010000121.1 coordinate 12,213, forward strand.
CCCAGTGCCGCCAGTCGATCGATGCACCACGCGAGATTGCCGAAATTGAAAAAGTACTCCTGCAGCGTCAGCGCGAGTGCCGCGGTGAGCAGCACGACGGCGGTCTGCCGATCGGCAGCGGGCGAAGATACGGAGGGGTCGCCGGGCATGCGGGGATTGTCGGCGTTGCGCGGCCGGGTGCAAGAGGCGAGCGGAAGAAGGTGAGGGGGTGAGGGGGTGACTCGGATGGGATTGCAAATTTGAAATTTCAAATTGCAAATTTTCAATTTGCAATCCACCAAGGCGGCCACCCACTCACCCACTCACCCACCCACTCCCCATCACCCTCTCACCCACTCACCCACTCACCCTCTCATCCTCTCTCCTTCACCCTTGCCCCGCCGCGACGGTCTCTTTAAGCTACGGCTCGCTCGATGCCGGGCATTCGCCCCATGGGTTCTGGTCCGTGTTGGGTGGGCACCGCCCACCACGGTTGGCCTTGAGCGTTATGCGTGGTGGGCGGTGCCCACCCTACACCGATCCGTTCACTGCCACGCCTGGAGTTACTCGTTATGTCGAAGTTTGACAGCCCCATCTACGGTATGGAATCGATGCAGCGCGAGAACCGCAAGTTTCCGCCGCCGCCGGGTTTCGCCAGCCGGGCCCATGTCCGTTCGCTCGACGAGTACGAGGAGATGTACGCCGAGTCGATCGAGAACCCCGACCGCTTCTGGGGCGAGAAGGCGGCGGAGCTCGACTGGTTCAAGAAGTGGGACCGCGTGCTGGAGTGGAATCTGCCCGACGCCAAGTGGTTCGTCGGCGGGAAGACCAACCTCTGCTACAACTGCCTCGACCGCCAGGTGAAGGCGGGCCTGGGCGACCAGGTCGCCATCGTCTGGGAAGGCGAGCCGGTGGGAGAAGAGAAGGGCCAAGGGCCTAGGGCCAAGGGCCAAGGGGCCAATCCCTCCGATCCCTCGGCCCTGGGCCCTTCCTCCCTTGGCCCTTCTCCAGAAATTCGCCGGCTCACCTACAAAGACCTGCTCACCGAAGTCTGCAAGTTCGCCAACGTCCTGAAAAAGATGGGCGTCAAGCGCGGCGACATCGTCACCCTCTACATGCCCCTGATCCCCGAGCTGGCCATCGCCATGCTCGCCTGCGCCCGCATCGGCGCGCCGCACTCGATCATCTTCGGCGGGTTCAGCGCCGCCGCCATCCGCGATCGCGTCGATGACGCCAAGAGCAAGATCATCGTCACCGCCGACGCAGGCTATCGCCGCGGCAAGATCGTGCCGCTGAAGGAGACTGTCGATGACGCCCTGACCATGACGCAGCACGTCAAGAACGTCATCGTCTTCAAGCGGGCAGGCAACGATATCGCCATGCTCAAGGGAAAAGATCACTGGTGGCACGAACTCATGGCTTCCGCCAAGCCCGAGTGCCCGTGCGAGGAAATGGACAGCGAAGACCTGCTCTTCATCCTCTACACCTCCGGCACCACCGGCAAGCCCAAAGGCATCATGCACACCACCGGCGGGTACATGGTCTACACGTACCTCACCAGCAAATATGTCTTCGACCTGCACGATGACGATCCCAGCGAACTCTTCTGGTGCACCGCTGACATCGGATGGGTCACCGGGCACAGCTATGTGATCTACGGCATCCTGCCCAACCGTGTGCCCACGTTTATTTTCGAAGGCGCGCCGAACCATCCGCAGCCCGACCGCTTCTGGGACATCATCGAACGCCACAAGATCACCAAGTTTTACACCGCGCCCACCGCTATCCGCGCGTTCATGAAATGGGGCGATGAACACGTCGAGAAGCACGACCTCTCCAGCCTGCGCGTGCTCGGCTCCGTCGGCGAACCGATCAACCCCGAAGCCTGGATGTGGTACCACCAGAAAATCGGCGGCTCCCGCTGCCCCATCGTCGACACCTTCTGGCAAACCGAAACCGGCGGCCACGTCATCACGCCCATCCCCGGCGCGACCACCACCGTGCCCGGCTCATGCACCCGGCCGTTCTTCGGCATCGACGCAGCCGTCGTCCAGAAAGACGGCAGCGACTGCGCGCCCAACGAAGGCGGCCTGCTCGTCATCCGCAAGCCCTGGCCCTCCATGACCCGCGGCGTCTACGGCGACCGCGAGCGCTTCGTCAAGACTTACTGGTCCACCGTGGAAGGCTGCTACCTCGCCGGCGACTCGGCGAGGCGCGACGCCGACGGAAACTTCTGGATCATGGGCCGGATCGACGACGTCATCAACGTCTCAGGCCACCGCCTGGGCACCGCCGAGGTGGAAAGCGCCCTCGTCTCCCACCCCAGCGTCGCCGAGGCCGCCGTCGTCGGCATCCCCCACGAAATCAAGGGCACCGGCATCGCCGCGTTCGTCTCCCTGCGCGGCGGCAAGAGTCCCACGCCCACGCTCAAGGACGAACTAGGCGCCCACGTCGCCAAGGAAATCGGCGCCATCGCCCGCCCCGACCAGATTCGCTTCACCGACGTGCTGCCCAAGACCCGCTCCGGCAAAATCATGCGCCGCCTGCTGCGCGAAGTCGCCAGCGGCAAGGAAGTCAAAGGCGACACCACCACGCTGGAAGACTTCAGCGTGCTGGCGAAGCTGAAGGCGGATGAGGATTGAACCGACTCTTGCGCGGGTGTAGCATGGTGCGAACTGCATACTGGAGGGCCAACACATGCGATTCGGCGGATTTTCCGAGAAAGGCCGCGCCGCCGCAGCGATGAGGGCGTTCAAGGAACAGCCGGTATTTGACCAAGCCGGTCAAATAAACGAACCGCGCAGTGAGCTCTGTTTTTCTTTTGGGTACGGGCGAGAAATGAACAAGCCGAGCGCGGTCGAATTGTATTTGCGTGGCGTGTCGAAAGAGAAGGTAGCAAAACCATGGTCGATGCTCTTTGGGGTAGCGACGACCAAGTTCGAATTAATTCCAGCGGAATTGGCCGCGATCATCCAAGAATCATTGACCAGATATAACCCGGAAACCCGCTATTCTGAATTGCGGTGGCATGACATCATAGTCCTGTTGGTAATTCTGCGCGTCTACCCGAAGGGGACAGAACTTCCCGATTTCGCGTTGGCGCATCTCACACTCATCGCTCGCGACAATAAAGGGATATGGGATTACTATGAAATGCTCGACAAAGGTGAAAAGGCTTAGCGGTGCGATTGGCCGGTGTCGATCGCCGAGGGGTTTTTGCTTTCCACAACAACAGCGACAGGGACTGTGAGTGAGCATTTAGAGTGAAATCGGAATCCTGCGACTTGCGTAGAGACTGATACCGGCGGCGGATTGATTCTTCGGGCAAGAATGCGCGAAAAAAACCGATTCTCCTGCCTTGCCGGAGGCTCCATGGCAAAGATCAGCGTGCTCAACCGACAGGGGACGGTTCAATCGGTTCACGAGACGGACTACATCTGCCTGACCGACATCGCGCGGTACAAGGATGCCGAGCGGACGGACTACCTCATTCTGAACTGGCTTCGCAACCGCAATACCGTCGAGTTCCTCGGCATCTGGGAGACGCTGAACAACCCCGGTCTTGATCCCATCGAATTCGATGGGATTAGAAACCAAACGGGGTTGAACGGCTTCAATCTCACGGCCAAACAATGGATCGAGAAGACCCACGCCATCGGCATCATCTCCAAGGCCGGCCGGTACGGCGGCACCTATGCCCACAAGGACATCGTTTTCGAGTTCGCCTCGTGGATTTCCGTCGAGTTCAAGCTCTATCTCATCAAGGAGTTCCCACCTCGTTTGCCGCGCCTCACGACACAACCATCAAGGCTTCTCCCCGACAATCGCATTGACGTTGGCGATGCCGAACTCCACCACCCGGACCGTTGCCGTGTCGAGCAGTTCGCCGCCCTGCCGCCGCTTCACGACGAAAAGAGCGGTGCCGCTGGGGACCTGCGCGCTCTGGTGGCGTTCGAGTGTGACTTCGGTGTTCCCGGCGATATAGGTGGACTTGAAGACCGCTGCGCTGATCTCGCGGTCGCCGATCCGCATCGGCTGCTTCAGGGCCGTGAGCCGGAAATCGACCCCGTCCTTGTCCTGCCCGTCGGACAAGGAGGTGATGCGGACGACGTTGGAACCCACCAGGAGGCTGCCCTGCGGCAGCGCCAGGATGTGCGGCGGCAATCCGACGTCGACGCACGTCCACACCTCGTACCGGTCGGGCGGGCCAAGTTCGCCGGCAGCCCTGCGCTCCGTGTATTCGGTCACGTCGCACTTCAACTTGGCGCCCTGCACCTGCAGTTCCTGCTGCGAGGTCTTGCCGGCGGTGAATCCCAGCATCTCCAGGCTGCGCCCCGGCCCCAGCCAGTCCAGGTGCGTTACCTCGCCTTTCACCTTCGCTCCCGCCAACTGATACCGCTGGATGATTTCCTTGCTGTTGGCCATGCCCTTGAACACCAGCAGCGCGCGATCTTCCTTTGGAAGTTCCTCCGCCTTCACCGTGGAGGTTTCCACCACCGCGAACGTACCGACGGGAAAGCCGGCCCAGGACCGGCCCGTGTCGGCGATCGCGTCCTTCTCCAGCGGCTTGAGGTTCCATGCGGCAACCGCCGCGGGCTGCTCGCCCACTCCGATCGGCGCCGGCTTCGGCGGAACCACCGGTGACTCGGCAGGATCAGCCGGGCGAGGGTTGGCCGGCACTGGAACCGCCACCGGCGGCAATGTGGATGGAGTGGTCGGGGGCGGAGTCGGGGTCGGAATCGGAGTGGTCGCAGTCGCAGTCGGCGGGGGCGTTGCCGGCACGGCAGACGGGCGGCCGCCATCGGTCGTGCGGGTCATCTTCCAAGCCGTGGCGAGCGTCACCGTCTCGCCCTGAATGGTGAGAGAGAACTCCATCAGTTCACCATCGAGCACGACCGAGCCGCGCACCGAGTCGCCTTTTCGCGCGCCGATGAACGGGAAGGACTTGCCGCCCTTTTCCAATTCGCCGACGTAACTGCCCTGCGACAGGCGAATGACGATCCCGATGCCATCGCCCTTGAAGGTGCCGACGAAAGGGTCGGCCGCGGCGGGTGGGGCCGCGTCGGCGCGGGCCAAGGCGGAGAGCAACAGCATCCCCAAACAGGCAAGGCCGAATCGATGGGTGAACGCCTTCATGGTGTTGGTCCTTTAGGAATGGGGCCGAAATAACTTCGCGAATTGGCGGCCCCCATTTAGCCGGCGGGCTTGCCCGCCGAGGGGGTCTCGGCGGGCAAGCCCGCCGGCTAAATGGGGAACTTATTTCGGGCCCGTTCCT
>CAYRPN010000122.1:0-17282 GCA_964426135.1 uncultured Phycisphaeraceae bacterium
CAGGCTGTTTGCCCGACCCTCCCCCTGCCCCTCCCTAAGAGGGAGGGGAGTACGAACTGTGCCAATCGGGAAGTTATTTCGATTCCATTCCTCAGTTCACCGGCAACGGCACCGTTCCCGGCAGGTTCGGATCGTTGTTCGTGTTGTTGTTGCTCGTCGGCAGCGCCGGCGTGGTGCGGTCGTACTTCGGCTTTTCGGGCAGCGGCGTCGGGACACCTTCGTTGGTGAGACTGGCGTCGGCGACGACGACGGTATACCGGCCGGTGCCGCCGTCGCCGTGCTCGCCGTCGGCGAAGAATCGGCTGGCGAACGGCACGCCCAGGTTCAACTCGTGCTTCAGCCGAACCGTCACCACGTCGCGCAGGCCGAAGCGGTAAGGCTGCTCCGGCAGGGGGTCGAAGGTCACGTCATCATCGATCACGTTCGTTTCCAGCACTTCGATCTCCGTGTGATCCGCCGCGTACTGCACCTTGCCCGCCAGCATGCGGTCGATCCACTCCGGCTTCTCGGCGCCATACGTCGTGTAATGCGTGCTCAGCGCGTCGACGATGCCGTCCGCCCGCGCCGAGCCGCTCTGCGATCGACCGGCGACGGGCAGCAGCGCGAGGTAGGCCGCCCGATGAATGCGGTCGTGTTTCAAAGAGCCCCGGCTGTTGGCGTATTCGTTGGCGGGATAGTCGCCGCTGAGCGAATAGTCCTGCGGAATCTCCACGATGGCGTGGCGCGCCGCCTGGAACGCGGCGTAGTGGACGTACATGTTGCCCGCCATCATGAACATCGCCTGCACCATGAGCAGGATGAGGATGAGCAGGATCGGGAAGACGAGGGCGAACTCGATGGTCGTGGTGCCGCGGGCGTCGGCGGACAGCGGGGCGGGAGCCGGCGCGAGATTCGAAGCGTGTGGATCTTCAGTGCCCGCGCTCGGCGTGGCGCGATGGATGCGGATGCTGGCGCGCAGGAGGATGACGAAGATGAACAGCGACAGAACGACGATGCCGCCGCACATCAGCATGAGCTTGCTGGTGAGCGCCTGCTGAAGCCAGCCTTGAGCGAGAAAGGGAAGGGCAATGTCAGGCATGCGTGGTCCTCGCATTCGATGGGCGCGAGCGGGGGCGCCTCAAGGAACCGCACGGGAGGGAACAACACCTTAAAATGTTATCGTACCACACTTCGTTCCAATCCAATTCAAATTCATTTTGGGCGCGGCGGGGGTGCCGGAATCGGTCGTGGCGGGCCACTCTTAATGCTGGTTCCCATGGGCGAGTCCTCCTTGATCGGTGTTTTCCTTGGCGAGTTTGCGATCCAGCTCTGTTTGGGCGGTGCCAACCAATTTCTGAGTCCGCAGAACGTCGCTCCTGATGATCTGAATGCTGTCGGCGTACTGTTTACGATAGATGACAAATTCGTCGGTGAACGATTTCACGTCAAACTGCGGATCGATGGCCATTCGATAGTGGAATGTCTCCAACTGTATTCGAAGGTTCGCGAAAGTTCGCTTCACATCACCCCAGTCTTTCAAACGACCGGGGACTCCCAGCGTCGTATGGATAATAGCCAAAATGGCTCCGATTCCTGCAATTGCCGCCCAAATCGCGCGATATTTTGGTTCGCTCCAAAGAGCCCACCCGGAAAGCGCGGATCCTGAGGCTGTGAGCGCGACCAGGAGCCTCGTCGCTTCGTCAATCATCTGCCATCGATTGATCATCTTGTCCGCGGCAAGTTCCTCAAAAAAGCTGGCGTAGTAGGTACGGTAGCTGCTGTTCCACAGTTGATCGCGTGCATCGAAAGACATGGATTCAAACCTCCCGGTCGATGTTGCGGCTCACCGCAGCCTCCACGGCAGTTCCACCTTAAGCAGCAGTTCCACCCCCGCCAGGATCGCTCCCAGCGCCAGGCCCACAGCCATCGGCACGCGGTGCCCGCTGTCGAGGTTCGGCTTCACCCGCGAGGCCGCCATCAAGGCCGCGTTGGCGATCCGGCTGATCGTTTCCTTGACGATCCGCCGACGGATCATGATGCCCACGGCGATCAAGGCGTTGATCATCACGCCATAGAAAACCGCGTAGAGCACGAACTCCCAGCCGCCGCCAAACGCCCCGATCGTGGCGGCGAGCTTCACGTCCGCGCCGCCGCAGGCTCGCATCAGGAAGATGACGAAAAAGGGCACAAAACCAGCGAGAAAACCGATGCCCGCGTCTCGCAGCGCCCGGCCTGCCCCGTCCCATCCGCCGGCGTGGAACCCCAGCGCCGCCGCCAGCACAAACGCGATCAGAAGCCAGGAGTAGATCAGCCAGTTGGGGATTCGGCCGGGGATGTCCTCCTGAACCTTGACCGGCTCGGCACCACCCTGGGCTGGCAGGATCCTGACGACGGGCTTGGTCGTCAGCAAATCAAAAAACGCCGCCGATAGGACGGCGGCGCTTAACACGCAAAAAGTGATGACCCGCTGCGAGGCGGACAACGAATCAGTTTCCGCAGCCGCCAGCGCCAGGTGAGGAAGCACGAACACGGGCCACTGAGGAGCCATTCCGTTGCCTCAACAGTCACGTGACGCTTGGTCGCTCGGGGCACCGCCGTTGCCACCGCGGTTCCGCTCTGCGAGCGGACGCTAAGGAGTGGGGCCGAAATAACTTCGCGAATGAGCGGTCTCCCATTTAGCCGGCGGGCTTGCCCGCCGCGGGCGTCTCGGCGGGCAAGCCCGCCGGCTAAATGGAGAACTTATTTCGCTCCGATTCCTTAGAAGCTGCCGTCGTACTGGTAGTCGGTGTTGTCGTTCTTCACATCGCCCCAGATGCCCTGCATCCAGCCGGTGATTTCTTCTTTGAAGAAAATCAGGATGCCAAGGAGGGGGAGGATGATGGCGCCGATGATCAGGATTTTCTCCAGACCTTCCGCACCTTGCTCGCTCTTGTGGAGGCGGCGAAGCTGGTTGAACATGTTCTTGAGCATGGGAATCTCCGAATTAGGGGCTGTTTGCTTTTCCTTCTCACTCACAAACCCGCACGCTGCGGGGGTGGTCTTCAGGTTGACCGAGGCGTTTCAAGGCTGTTTTCAAGGCATTGCAAGGCCGCTGAGCTGGGTCATCATGCGGTAGTAATCCACGATGACTCCCAGACACATTGTAAAGAAGTACACGGAAGGTAACGCGATGGCGCCCAAAAGAAGCGCCCATTCCAAAGTCGTGGTGCCCGACTCGTCCTGCATGAGGTCGCGCAGGCCCGGACGATTCGACGTTTCTTCGCGGTTTTCCAAGGGGGAACTCCTAGGGAGCGGAGGCGGGGCGGCTGGGGTTATGGGTCGCCGTCATGTCATCTTCGCATGCAGATCGGCTCAGGTCAACAGGAAAATGGCATCTGTTTCGGCTCCGGTGCCAATCCGTTCCGTTCCGGTCCCCTCTCCCCCCGGGAGAGGGCTAGGGTGAGGGCGGGACTACCCTGTGCGACCAAGTTCGAGCAGAGCGACCAGTTCGAGCAGAGCAATCAGCAATCAACTAGCCGGTTCCGCAATCACCATTCGATATTCACCATTCACGTTTCGATTGTCTTCTCTTCACCCGCCCTCACCCCAGCCCTCTCCCGGAGGGAGAGGGGGTCAGAGTCGGAATCAGATCGCGAAAATCGCCGCGGTGCGGTCCGTCACCAGGTCCCGCTCGTGCGGACGCAGGTTCTCCGCGAAGGTCGAACGCTGTCCCGTCCATTTCAATTGCACATTTTTTTTATCGGCGGGGTCCGGCTTCAACGTGAACATGTCCCGCAATCGGTAACGCCCGTCATCGCCCAACGGCTCCACCTCGGAAATCTGCGTCACCAGCCGCTGCCCGCCCATGTGCCGGCTCATGTGCACCACGACGTCCAGCGCGGAACTGATCTGCGACCGCAAAGCGTGCAAGGGAAGTTCCACCTTGCTCATCAGGGCCATCGTCTCCAGCCGGCTCAGCGCATCGTAGGGATTGTTGGCGTGCAGCGTGCCCATGGAGCCGCCGTGGCCGCTGGTCATGGCCTGGATCATGTCGAGCGCCTCGCCACCGCGCACTTCGCCGATGATGATGCGGTCGGGCCGCAGCCGCAGCGAGGACCGGAACAACTCGCGGATCGCCACCGCGCCGCGGCCGAAGCGGTCCGCCGGCTTCGTTTCCATCGACACGACGTGATCCTGCTGAAGCTGAAGTTCCGCCGAGTCTTCGATCACCACCACGCGCTCGCCTTCGGGAATGTGAACGGAAAGAGCGTTGAGCAGCGAGGTTTTGCCGCTGCTGGTGCCGCCGGCGACGAGCACATTTCGCTCGGCGCAGATGGCGACTTTCAGATACTCGTTGGCTTCCTGCGTGAGCGAGCCGAGGTGGATCAGCCAGTCGATGTCGAGGTTCGTCGTGTTGAACTTTCGAATCGTCATCACCGTGCCGAGCCTGGCGCAGGGCGGCCGGGCCACATGCACGCGCGAGCCGTTGGGCAGGCGCGAGTCGATCAGCGGCGTGTCGTCGTTGATGCTCTTGCCCGTGAATTGCAGGATGTTGTTGACGGCCGCCTCGTACGCTTCGACATCGGAGAACCGGCGTTCGGTTTTGTGAATCTGGCCATCGCGTTCGATGTAGATTTCATCGAACTTATTGATCATCACCTCGGTGACGCCGTCGTCAGCGAGAAAATCGGTCACCGGCTTGAGGTAGTGGGCGACCGTGGCGGAGTAGAGATCGAAGTCGGTCATGTCGCGGAAAGTATAGGTCGGCGCGTGCCCAGGATGAAATGCGGTTGCCCTGCCGTGGCAATTCCTCTGGTCTTGCGATGGCTCGCATCACCCCGCCGCCAGGAGCGCCTGCCGCTGATCGAACTGCACCGCGACGGTCTGCGCGCCCTTGACGCCGATGCTGCGCACGACGGTGGCTTCGCTCATGTCCTCGCTGCGCAGGATGACGTCCTGCTGCGTGTCCGCCATGCCGATCGCCACGCGCTGGCCCGGCACCAGCAGCGACGGATGATCCACCTGCAGCATCGCGCCGCCCGCCGAGACATTCACCGTCCGGCCCGCCAGGAACCGCCCGGTCATCAGGCACTTGATCTTGGCCGGTCGTTCCAGAGAAAGGCGCACATCGTGGCGGCGTTCACCTGAAAGCTTCATGCGGCACCTCGCGAAAGGAAACAAGCACTTCTGTTTCTATCGACGATTCCGCGTGTGACGTTGAACGATTACAGCCGGCATGATTCCTACAGTCGCCCCTTCCCCGTCAACGTCCGTTCGCAGTGCGGAGCATCGCCGGGCATCGCCGTGTCCCCGCGTTTGTTGCATGCAAACAGTCCGCCCTGTCGATACACTGCTTATCGGAAGCTTGGAATCCACTGGGAAACCGCATGAAATCGCTCACCGCCGGCCTTGGAATCTCCCTCGCGATCCTGCTCACCGGGTGCAGCGGCGACAGCCCCGTCTCGTCGATGTTCAAGGACCTGATGCCGCCCACGCCCAAGCAGGCGGCCAGCGATCTGTTCAACCCTTACGACCCCGACGCCCGCCGCAAGGCGCTCGCGATGATCCAGGCTTCGCCGTTCGGAGGCGAAGAGGTCTACGTCCGCACTTACCGCACCCTGGTCAGCGATGAAGATTCCACGGTCCGCGCCGCCGCCATCCGCGCCCTGGGCCTGCACGGTCAGGTAAAGGATGCCGAGGTCATCGCGCCCAAACTCGATGACAAGATCGATTACGTGCGCTGGGAGTCCGCCCGGGCCCTGCAGAAGATCCACAACCCGGTTGCGATCACGCCGCTGATGAAGCGCATGCGGCCGAACGTCGAGGAGCACGCCGACGTGCGCCAGGCGTGCGCCATCGCGCTGGGGCAGTACGCCGAGCCGCGCGTGTTCGAGGCGCTGGTGGGCGCGCTGACGGAAACCGACTTCGGCGTCATCAGCGCCGCTCGCCATTCCCTGTCCACGCTCACCGGGGAAGACCTTGGCAACGACGGCGGCAAATGGCTCGCCTGGTCCAGGGATCGCCAGGGAAAACTCTTCGCCAACCAGCGCGAGTACACGTGGATGCCGTTCGACAAGCCGGCCACGTTCTTGGAGAACGTGCAGTTCTGGAAAGAGAAGAAAGTCCCGCAGCCGCAGACGCCCATCGGCAAAGAAGATGAAGAGAAGCCTGAGGAAAACAAGGCGGGCAGCGCGAAGTCGTCGTGAGGCTCCACGTTGAGCGACGGGGCTTGCTCCGTTCAGCGGCACCCCACCCATCACCTATTTGCGATGGCGAACGCAAGGCAAATTCCGGCGCTCAACGGCCTGCGTGCCATCGCGTGCCTCGCCGTCTTCGCCGTCCACTGGCAGCAATTGACGAAGTACTCCGCCAAGGTCGGCTCCTTCGATTTCAAACTGCTTCTGGAAAACGGCAACACCGGCGTCTGCCTCTTCTTCATGCTCTCGGGGTTCCTCCTGGCGCTGCCGCTATGGACCGGCGAACTGGCGCATGTCTCCGTCTCGCCGCGCTGGGCCGCCGGTTATGCCATGCGGCGTCTGGCTCGCATTCTGCCGGCTTATTATGTGTGCCTCACCGCGCTCATCATCATGGGCCGCGATGGCGGAACGGTGGACATCGCCCTGCACTACGCGTTCCTGCACAACTTCAGCGAAGCGAGCATCTACAGCATCAACGATCCTTTCTGGACGCTCGCGGTGCAGGCCCAGTTTTATCTCGTGATTCCCGTGCTGCTGCTGTTGCTCTCGCCGCTGGCGACGCATCGCTTTCTGAGTTTCAACCTGCTGATCGCAGCCGCGGCGGTGACTTTTCTCGTTCATCATTTCGTGATGAAGAGCGCCAGTCCCGCGCCGGGGCAGCACGTGATCAGTCACTCGCTCTTGGCGCATCTGCCGCATTTCCTTCTGGGCATGGCGGCGGCGGCGATGTACTCCATCATGTACGACCCGCGCCGCGCCGTTCTCGGGCAGATGCTCGTCGGCGAGCCGCTCTTCTGGCTGAGTACGGCGGGCCTGTTCTGCATCCTCGCGCTGCCGGGGCTCGACGCCACGCTCCGCATCCCGCAAGTCTCATCCACCGCCATCGACGATGCCGGCATGATCGGTCGTTACAACTTCCCTTACGTGCCGCTGCTTTTGGCGATCATCATCATCACCGCGCCGGGCACGCTGATCGCCCGCGGGCTGCTCGAACTGCCGCCGATCCGCTCGCTGGGCGTGATCTCCTTCGGCATGTACGTCTACCATCTGCCTTGCCTGTCGATCGTCAAGAAATGGCTGGAAAAAGGCGGCGGCAGCGTCACGCAGAACCCCTGGCCCCTGGCGATGTACGGGCTGCTGCTGGCGATGGTGGTGTCGCTTTTTTCCTACGGCCTGATCGAGCGGCCGCTCGTGAAGTGGAGCCGAAAACGAAGTCGCACCGTTCCGGTTCCGGCCCCCTCTCCCTCCGGGAGAGGGCTGGGGTGAGGGCGGTCCGCGTGTGAGGCCGAGGGCCGAGGTGAGGGGGGCCTCCCTGTGCCCCGGCATTCAAAGTGGCCGGCCACGCACCCCCCGGCCACTGAAATCACACCCAAATACCGTCACAGCAATCCTTTACAAAATGACTGCCAAAAAGGTAGGACACTTTCCGGCCACTGTCCCGCCCATCCTTCTCCCGCATCGCAAGACCAGACTTGTCAAAGAACAACGCGGCCCCAGCGGCAGGCCGTGGATATCGACTACCTTACATTGTCCGATTCGACTCCAAAGTAACGCGCGACAGGCGTTCGGTGGACGCGCTCATTTTTCTGGGGTTTGATTCCGGCCCCCTCGCCCTCGCCGGCGGACGGGAGAGGGCGGGGGTGAGGGCGGGTGAAGTGAGGAGAAGCGGATCTAGAATGGCGAATAACGGCACTCTTATTTGCCGGCCGGGGCTGCTGGTGAAACATTGTGTCGCGTGAACCGTAATGCGGCCCCGGTCAGGTGCAAGGGCTGGTTCGCGAATGAAACGTTATCCGCTCTCCGCCTCAAGCCGGACAAGAATGCCTATATCGTCCGGCGTTTCACGTTTGCGATGAAAACCTGGTAGCGGTATTTCTCGCAAGCGTCCCTGTTGGAACATCCACAGTCCAAAGCACTCATCATCTTGGCCCCTGATGAGAACTTGAACGCCGACTGGATCGCGCCAGGGTAAATTTTCGATGTCCGCGAGAAATGCTTCTAGGTTCATGTGATTGAATGCACCGACCCAGACGTAACATTCCGGCCCCTTACCATCGTGAATCCAGAGTTTTCCTGCGTCTCCTTCGGTAATGTTGCAAAGACAGCCTCGCCATCGGCGGGAATCATCCGGGACAGTGAAAGGCTTCAAGAGATCATCTTGACAACGTCCTCCCCATACTGAAACGATCACATTTGTTACGTTGCTCATTTTGACTTTTGCCTAGACTCGTCCATCGACTCGCGAACGATTGGTTGTTGCTGTTGCCAGATGGCTGAAATCCGATAGCGGAACTTACTGATCGCTCGGAACTTGAACCGGCGGCACATGCTTGTCCGGCCCTCACCCTAACCCTCTCCCGGAGGGAGAGGGGACCGAACCGCCGATCCAAGGCGCCAACTTCTGTCCCCTGTCCCCTGTCCCCTGTCTCCTTCCCTCAACTCATTCCCAGCAGCCGCATCGCCTCATCCAGATCCTTGTCGCCGCGGCCGGAGAGATTCACGACGACCACGCTTTCACGCGGCATTGCCTTGGCCACCGTGAGAGCATGGGCCAGCGCGTGGCTCGACTCCAGCGCGGGGATGATGCCTTCACGCCGCGCCAGCGTCTTGAACGCATCGAGAGCCGCGGCATCCGTCGCCGAGGTGTAGCTGACGCGGCCCAGGTCGTGCCAGTACGAATGCTCGGGTCCGACGCCCGGGTAATCCAGGCCCGCGGAGATGGAGTGGACGTCGGCGGTTTGGCCGTCGTCGTTCTGGAGGACATAGCTCATCGAGCCGTGCAGCACGCCGGGCCGGCCGAAGGTGATCGACGCGGCGTTGTCGCCGGCCTTGTCGGAGCGTCCTCCCGCCTCGACGCCCACGAGCTTCACCGCGCTGTCGCCGATGAAAGGATAAAAAATCCCCGCCGCGTTGGAGCCGCCGCCGACACACGCCACAACCACATCCGGCAGCCGACCGATCTGCTCCAGGCACTGCGCCCGGCACTCGCGGCCAATCACCGCTTGAAAATCCCGCACGATCATCGGGAACGGGTGCGGGCCGACCACGCTGCCGATGATGTAGTGCGTGTGATCGCTGGTCTCCATCCAGTCGCGCATCGCGGCGTTGGTCGCGTCCTTGAGTGTTTTCGAGCCACTCTCGACCTTGACCACCCGCGTGCCCATCAGTTGCATGCGCTTCACATTGGGCGCCTGCCTGCGCATGTCCTCGCTGCCCATGAACACATCGCATTGAAGGCCCAGCATCGCGGCGGCGGTGGCGCTGGCGACGCCGTGCTGCCCGGCGCCGGTCTCGGCGATGATGCGCTTCTTGCCCATGCGTTTGGTGAGCAGGCCCTGACCGAGTGAGTTGTTGATCTTGTGGGCGCCGGTGTGGGCGCAGTCCTCGCGCTTCAGATAAATCTTCGCGCCGCCGACCATGTCGGTGAGGCGCTTCGCGAAGTAGAGCGGCGTGGGCCTGCCGACGTAGTGCTTGAGCAAGCCGTCAAGTTCCGCATGGAACGCGGGGTCCTGCTTCGCCTTTTCGTACTCGGCGCGCAGCTGCTCGATGGCGGCCATGAGCGTTTCAGGGACGTAGATGCCGCCGAACTCGCCGAAGCGGCCGCGGGTGTCGGGGACGGGGGCGACGGGGGCGACGGGGGCGGTGGGGGTCGAGGTTGACATCGGGTGACAGTTTAGGCGATCGGCGGCAAGGCGGCGCACGGAGCCGTGCAAGATTAACTCCGCAGATTCGAATCGCTTCGCGTCCAGCCGGACGACTTGGAAAGTCGTCCCACATGCGGTGTTGATCCTGCACGGCTCCACGCGTTGTCGGCCATGGCGATTCAAGCGCGAGGCTGTGCCATTAGCCCCGGGCTCCGCCCGGGGACGGACCACCTCGCGCCAACGTATCCCCTTGTAGCGGCCACTCATTTTTCAATACGAAGGATCATTCGTATGGGCACAAGGTTAATCGCCCCCCGGGCGGAGCCCGGGGCTAATGGCCGCCGGTAGCGGTCACCGCTCCCTGACGTTCGATTCCTTCATTCCTTACAATCGCGTCATGTCCTTTGAGTTGCTCTTTCTCGGCACCGGCACCAGCGCGGGCATTCCGATGATCGGCTGCGAATGTGCGGTCTGCTGTTCGCAGGATCCGCGTGACCGGCGGGGCCGGGCCAGCGTGCTGGTGAGCTACCCGGAACTGCGAGTCACGGCCGAGGGGCCCGAGCCGGCGAGCGATGGGCTGATCCAGCGGCGAGTGTTGATCGACACCGCGCCGGAACTGCGACTGCAGATGACGCGGCATCGAATCAATCGCGTGGACGCGGTGCTCTACACGCACGCCCATGCGGATCACATCTTCGGTCTCGATGACCTGCGGCGGTTCAATGTCGTGATGAACGCACCCGTGAAAATCTATGCGGAAGAACTGGTGCTGAGCCGGTTCCGCGAGATGTTCCGGTACATTTTTGAGCCGCATCTGAATGAGAACCAGTCGTTCGTGCCCGAACTACTGGCCCAGCGAATCGAGCCCGGGCAGGCGATCGATCTGTTCGGGGCGCGGTGGACGCCGCTGCGGCTGCTGCATGGGCGGCTGCCGATTGTGGGCTTTCGTTTGGATCAAGGCGGCTGCTCGCTGGCTTACTGCACGGATGTGTCGAGCATTCCACCGGACTCGCGCGAACACCTTCGCGGTCTGGACGTGCTGGTGATCGACGGCCTGCGCTATCGCCCGCATCCGACCCATCTGAGCATTGAGCAAGCCCTGGAGGTCATCGCGGAACTTGGGCCCAGGCGCGCATTCCTGACGCACATCGCCCATGACATCGCACACGCGGACCTGGATCCTCGGTTGCCAGCCGGTGTTCAGTTAGCGTTCGATGGGCTTTCGGTGGAGGTGTGAGCCCCGCGGAGACCTCTATTCGTCGTTGGGATCAGGGAAGCCCTGAATCCGCAATCGGAGTCTTCCGCATTCAAGGCAATTGCAATTGCATTTGGATCTTGACGGGAGGGCGAGGCTCCTGCGCAGCCGCGAAAAACGGCGGGCGCACGAGGTTAATCGCGGTTTGGCGGGAGCCTCGCCTTTCCATAGGCGGATGCCCTGATCCCGCGCTGGCGTGGGTTGCATACCCCCCTTGAATTGCTATCCTAAAGGTTGATGTCGGGTTGCCGATCCGATCGGCAAGTCATCGATTCAGGTGGGTCGTTTGCCCAAATGAGGAATTAAGCCTACTCTTCTCACCCCTCGTCGGGGAGAACCCAATTTGCCGTCGGGATCGGTTCAAGCGCGAATCCGAGGCATTTACCCAAAGCCCTGCAAGGTGCAGGCACCAGCAATCTGGATGAGTCTTCAACTGTAACGGAGGTATCAATGAACATGTGGAATCTCAAATCTTTGAAATCGCTGGCGACGATCGGCCTGATGGCCGCTCTCTCGCTGGCAGGCTGTGCCTCGAACGGCGGCACGACCTACGAGTACGACAGCAAGGGCAGCAGCTACTGGTCCGCGGGCCAGAAGAAGGCCGCCGCCCCGGCTCCGGCACCGGCGACGCCGACCAAGGCAGCGACTCCCGCTCCGGCGCCCGCTCCCACCGGCGATGGCCTGAACTGGGTCTCCGCCTACTTCCCCACCGGCGACAAGGCGTCGTCGGGCCTCTGGGTCCAGAAGGGCTTCCCCACCGAAGCCGCCGTGGGTGAAGAGTTCTGCTACTTCATCAAGGTCACCAACCTCACCTCCGCCACCCTCACCGATGTCGTCGTCAACGACACCGTGCCTGCCGGCTTCACCGTCAGCAGCACCGACCCCGCTCCCGAGAGCAACGAAGGCGGCAAGCTCCGCTGGCGCTTCCCCTCGATGAAGGGCGCCGAAGTCAAGACCATCAAGGTCTGCGGCAAGGCCTCGGCGGTCGGCGACCTGGGCGGCTGCGCCACGGCGACCTACAACAACGAGCTGTGCCACAAGGTCAAGATCGTCCAGCCCTCGCTGGTCCTGGTCAAGACCCTCACCCCGGCCGCCATCCAGTGCGATCCGATCACGATGACCCTGAAGGTCACCAACAACGGCTCGGGCGCCGCGAAGAACGTCAAGATCGCTGACACGCTGCCCGACGGCCTGGCCACGGTTGACGGCAAGCCCGTCGCCTTCGATGTGGGCACCCTGCCCGCCGGCGCCAGCAAGGACTACACCGTCGCCCTCAAGGCGACCAAGAAGGGCA
Organism: uncultured Phycisphaeraceae bacterium; assembly: GCA_964426135.1. Lineage (GTDB taxonomy): Bacteria > Planctomycetota > Phycisphaerae > Phycisphaerales > Phycisphaeraceae > CAYRPN01. Next base: position 12,349 of record CAYRPN010000122.1, read on the forward strand.
CGTTCGACAACACCGCCACCGCGACGGCTGACGGCGGCCTCAAGGCCGAAGCCAAGGCTTCGACCAAGGTCACCAAGCCGGAACTGGCGATCGCTCAGGACTGCCCCAAGGTGGTCTTCATCGGCAAGGAAGCCTGCAACGACATCACCGTGACCAACAAGGGTGATGCCGAGGCCAAGACCGCTTCCCTCGCCGCCAGCATCCCCGCCGGCGCGACCTTTGTCTCCGCCACCGACGGCGGCGTGTTCGCCAACGGTCAGGTCACCTGGAACCTGGGCACCCTCGCTCCGGCCGCCAGCAAGAAGGTCACCGTTTGCTACCGCCCCGGCGCTCAGGGCAGCTACAAGGTCGACGCCGCCGCCAAGGCCTACTGTGCCGATGCGGTCACCAGCAACTGCGTCACCGAAGTGAAGGGCATCCCCGCCATCCTGCTCGAAGTGGTTGACGTGAACGACCCCGTTGAAGTCGGCAAGAACGAAATCTACACGATCACCGCCACGAACCAGGGTTCGCAGGCCGGCAAGAACGTGAAGATCGTCGTCACGCTCGAAGAGAACGCCGAACTGGTCAACACCGACGGCAGCGCCACCAAGGGCACCGCCGCCGGCAAGGTCATCACCTTCGAAGCCCTGCCCACTCTTGCCCCCGCCCCCGGCCCGAACAACAAGGCCGTCTGGAAAGTGGTCGTCAAGGCTGTCAAGGAAGGCGACGTTCGCTTCAAGGTGACCATGACGGAAGACGGCCTGACCCGCCCCGTCGAGGAAACCGAAGCGACCAACTTCTACAAGTAAATCCCGCTTCAGCGGTGACGCCCCGCGTTGCCGCCTGAATGCAAGACCGAACAACCTCAGTGGCCCGATGGGAAACCATCGGGCCACTTTTGTTTTCATTCATCCCGCGAGCTCGTTCATGTTTTGTCAGTGCCGGTGTCCGTGACTCCGGTTTGCTGAGCACCGAGGAGTGGTTCGATGGTGGTGGGGGAACTTCGACCAACGCAGGCGGATCGCGCGCCAAGGCGCAAAGCACGCAAAGATCAAGGCGTTTCTTCGCGAGCTTTGCGCCTTGGCGCGAGACTGCTTGGGTTTTCAGAACTCCCGTAAGGCGGAGTTAAACTGATCGAACTCACCGACTCCGTCTCCGACCCCGGGCTCTTGCCACATCCTCGTGCCGGACATGCGGATGCAAAGAGCATTTCCATCCGGAGCCGCCGCGAGCGAAACTCACCTGCCATCCTTCGGCTCCACCACTCTCAGTTCCTTCACCGGCACTCCATCGCTCCATTTGCCCATGTAGCGCTGCTGACGCGTGTTGCCCAGCGCGTACTCGCGGTTGCGGCCGAAAAACGCCGCATCGGTCAAGCCGTCGAAGAGTTTCCACGTGCCGTAGTAATCCAGGCCGTTCGTGAAGAGCGCGACGAGTTCCTCGATCTTCTTGTTTTCGGCTGGTGCCTTGTCGGTCTGGTCCTCTTTTTCCTGCTCCTTGGTGTTCTTGCTGACGCCGCCGGGATTGTCCCCTTTGCGGTCCTTCATGCTCTCGAACATCGCGCGGATTTGGATGCGGGTGAGCCCGCGCGGGTCGATGCCCTTGCCGCCGGCGGCGATGGGTGCGAAATGGTCGGCGTTCATGTCAGGCCAGCCGTGCTTGTCGCTGGTCAGTTCGATCAGCGCCTTGTTCTTCGCGGGAATCTGCGTCGTCTGCGCGAAGATCATCTTCGCATCGGTGTCGGAAGTGATGCGATCGTTGTCGCCGAAGAGCGTGATGAGCAGCGTCTCCGCGGGAATCTGCTTCAGGTCCGCCACGGGAAAAAGTTTGCTCACGCCCGGCTGCACGCACATCACCGCCCTGGGCTGCGGCAGGCCTTCCTTCTTCCACGTCGCCGCCATGTTCGCGCTGATGATGCCGCCGGCCGAGTGCCCGACGATCGCGAAGCGCGTCAGGTCGGGCCGGGTGTGCTCGCCTTTTTCCAGTTCCGCGATCGCGTCCTTGACACCCTTGATCGCATTGGGAGTCAGCGCGACGCTCAAGGTCAGGCCCTCCTGATAAACCGGATAGAGCACGATGTTGCCCCGGCGGACCAGGTGCTCGATCCATCGCCCATAGGCCACTGGATCAACCGCGAAATAGCCGTGGTTGAACACGATCAGCGGCGCCTTGGCCGGTCGCGGCTTGCCCGGCTCGAAGAGGTAACACGCGGTAGCGCCTTTGCCGACCATCGAGCCGACAAGTTCGTCATGCGCATAGTCGCCGCCGCCGGGCCCGCGCTGCGGCTGCGTGGGCGGCGAAGGCTTGCCGGGAAGTTTCGGCGGCTCCGCGTGTGCGAAGGAAGCCAGCAGCCCCAAGGCGAGTGTCCACGAAATGAGTGAGATGCGAGTCATGGTGGTGCTTGCGAAGTTGGATCCGATGGCCTGCCTCGACCTACCGATGATGCACGATGCAGGATGCGAGGAGGTTGTCCATCCTGCACCTGACCCTCCCATCGAGTTTACTTCGCCTAAAACCTGAGTTTCGGATAGGCCGCTGCGTTGCGCCGTTAGCCCCCGGCTCCGCCGGGGGAGGAGCGCGGTCGAGATCAATCGCGCAAGATTTGCACGGCAGCATCCGCGCTTCGACGATCATTAACCGCAAATTGCCCGCCACCATCGCCCCACCCCCGGCGGAGCCGGGGGCTAGTGGCTTATCCGAAACTCAGGTTAGAACGCTGCGCGCATCAATCGCATCGAGTATCGCAGCCGCACGGCCTATTGGGAGGCCTGACTGGAAGGCCGAAGGTACGACGTGATCCAGTTCCGCAGCGGCTACGCTTCGAACACACCAGAGGTGCTCTTGGAGTTCGATGGGGCAAAGAAAAACCAGAGACGGGGCGAACCGCACGGCGCAATCAGCCTCGATCGAATTTTTTGAAGTTGAAGCGGTAAGAGCCTTGAGCATCGGCGGTTTTCGATGGGGTAAGTCGCCACCTTTCTTGAGGCAATTCGGCCTTCCAGTAAGGAACTGTGCAAGATTAAGACCGCATCTGAGTAGGGTGCGTCAAGGCTCGGCGCGGACGCACCATCGGTCAACGGGAGTCCAACCGGTGCGTCCGCGCGGACTTGACGCACCCTACGTCAATACCGCGGACTTGATCTTGCACGGCTCCTAAGGTGGAAAACACCCCACTTCTGAGGCAAATTCGCCCCTCCTTGAGGTAAGTCCGCGTTCCGCTACGCTGGTGGTCGTGTTGACGCCACGATGCCCAAGCGTTTGTTTTTTTTGGGGTTGCGGCAAGACGTGTTTGAAAGCCAGCAGCGGGATTTGAACCCGCAACCGCCAGTTTACAAAACTGGTGCTCTACCGTTGAGCTACGCTGGCTGGGCTTGGCGACGCGTCATTCTATCCAACTTGCTTTTCGAGCCAAGGTCACGCACGTGAAAACATCGGCTGCATCATCGGGTGAATCGCCGGAATCTTCTGAATCGCTGGCGGCGCGGGCGGCGGCGGCGTTCGAGGCGCGGTTTGGCCGCGCCGCGAACGTCCTGGTGCAGGCGCCGGGGCGGGTGAATCTCATCGGCGAACACATCGATTACAACGACGGCTTCGTGCTGCCGATGGCGATTGAACGGCGGGTGGTGATCGCGGCCGGCCCAAGCGCCGCTGAATCGCAAGTCGTCGAAGTGCTCACCGCGAATGGTGAGGCTCGTGGCGGTCGCGGCGATGCCCGCGTCGGCGCGGACGGCGCCGGGCGACAGGCGACGTTGTACAGCGCGCTGAAGAACGAAGAAGCAGTGGTGCCGCTGAACGCGCCCGTTCCTCGCGGCCAGCACCTGCACTGGTCCAATTACTGCCGCGGTGTGCTGCAGGGATTTCTGGATCGCGGCATCAACGTTCCCGCTTTCGATGCGGTCATTGATGCGGATCTTCCCTTGGGCGGCGGACTCTCCAGCAGCGCGGCGCTCGAGGTCGCCGCGGCCACGGCAATCGAAGCGCTCACCGCTCGCCCGCTGCCGCCGGTGGAGAAGGCGCTGCTTTGCCAGAAGGCGGAGCACGATTACGCCGGCGTTCCCTGCGGCATCATGGATCAGTTCGCGTCGGTGCTGTCGCGGCGCGATCACCTGCTGCTGCTGGATTGCCGGTCGAAGCAAGTGCAGCATGTGCCGCTGATCGGTGCGAAGGTGGCGGTTCTGATCATCAACACGAACGTGCATCACGAACTGGCCGGCGGCGAATATGCGAAGCGGCGCAAGCAGTGCGAAGCGGCGGCGGCGGCGCTGGGCGTGGCGAGTTTGCGCGATGCGACGATGGGGCAGCTTGATGCGGTTCGCCGGCGGATGGATGACGTGACGTATCGCCGGGGCCGGCATGTGATCGGGGAGATCGCGCGGACGGTGGCCGCGGCCGAGGCGCTGCGGGCCGGGCAGTGGTCCACGGTCGGACGTCTCATGTATGCCAGTCACGAATCGCTGCGAAGCGACTACGAGGTGAGCTGCCCGGAGCTGGATGCCGTGGTGGAGATCGCGCGGGAACTGGGCGAAGCCGCGGGCGTGATCGGTTGCCGGATGACCGGCGGCGGTTTCGGCGGGTGCTGCGTCTGCCTGGTGCGCGAGGATGCGGCGAATCGCGTGGCGAAAGCCATCGAACAGCGCTACGGCACGCGCGGCGGCAAGTCGCTCACTCATTTTGTCACGCATCCTGCTCAGGGCGCGTCGGTGCTGCGCGGGTGATGCTGGTACTGAGATTCTGACACCGTCACTTCGGCGCACGGCGCGCAGAAGTTTGCAGCGGAGAAGTCAAAATAGCGAATGCAAAAGTCAAAATGCAAAAGTCAGAAGCGGCGGGAGCGTCGATTTCTGACTTGTGACTTTTGCATTGTGACTTCACTATTTTGATTTTTCCCGGCTCTGTCGGCTTAGGAGCCGTGCAGGATCAACATCGCATGTGGGACGACTTTCCAAGTCGTC
>CAYRPN010000123.1:0-17152 GCA_964426135.1 uncultured Phycisphaeraceae bacterium
AGCAAATTATCGTCTGTCTTGACTTGATGAAAAGCAGAGCCTCGCGGACTCGGCCCGACCGCTAACCGGGATCCATCCGATCTTTGAAGTTAATCTTGCACAGCTCCTTATCGCAGACTTGCCGGAGCGTACCCCGTGTCCCTTGCGTCAACACCGCACGGGCAAGCTCCGCGGACTCCGCTTGCCCATGGCACCCGACGGGTGAAGTCCTCACTCCTCAAGCCTCGAATCCCCACTCCTGATTTCCGATTCCCCGAATCCCGAATCCCGAATCCCGACTCCCGAATCCCGACTCCCGACTCCCCTTCCCACTCCATGCCCGCTCGCATCATCATCACCGGCTTTGGCCTCGTCACCCCGCTTGGGCTTGGGGCGTGGGCGACGTTTGCCGCCCTGCTCGCCGGTCGAACCATCAGCGACCGTGCCGCCGCGCTGCCGCCCGACATCGCCGCCATCGACCTTGCCCGTGCCATTGGCTGCGTCGCCGCCGCCCAACACGCCGCCGACGATCCAGCCGTGGAACTGGCGGAGCATGCGGCGCGGGAGGCGGGGGTCGGGTGTCGGGGGTCGGGTGTCGGGAATCCGCTCCGGCCCCCTCTCCCTCCGGGAGAGGGCTGGGGTGAGGGCCGGAAAGAGTTGTCGCGCCAAGCAGCGGACGGGTCCAGTTCATCGAACGCCAGTTGGGGTGAGGGCCGGAAAGAGATGTCGCGCCCAGATTCAGAACCCGCCCCTCCCCTCCCCTGCTTCCTGGGCACCAGCAAAGGCGCCTTCCGTCGCTTCGACGAAGCCGCCGCCCTGTTCGCCCTTCGCGGCCACGACGCTATTTCCCACCGCAGCGCCAAAGCCCTGTGCGAAGTCATCGCACTTGGCCCCGGCGAGTACCTGTCCCAGCGCCTGGAGAAGCGCCTGAACATCCGCGTCGCGCATCATGCGGTGGCTGCGTGCGCGTCGAGCCTCGTCGCCCTGCACCGCGCCAGGCTGGCGCTCTTGAATCGCCAGGTCGAAGGCGATCGCGCGCTGGTGCTCACCGCCGACGCCGCTCTGACGCCGAGTTTGATCCACGCCTATCGCAAACTCGGCGTACTCGCGCCGCTCTCGCCCACGGACTACGCATGCCGGCCGCTCGATCAGCAGCGCCAGGGTTTCGTGCTCGCCGAGGCGGGCGCCGCCGTCATGTTGCAGCGCATCGACGACCCTGGCTCGCCACTGCCGCGCGGATCAGTGGAACTGATCGACACCGGCGAGGCGTGCGATGCCTACGACCTGATCCGGCCCTGCCGCGACATGCCGGCGGTGAATCATCTCGCCGAACACTTGCTTGCCGGCCGCGACATCGATCTGATTCATCCGCACGCGCCGGGCACGCAGGATCACGATCCGGCGGAGATGGCGGTGTATCGGCGACACGCACAGGCCAACGTCAGGCGCGCCACGGGATGCCGACCGAAGCCTGCGGCGGGCACGCTGGCGCAGTTGGCGGGCATGCAGGCGCCGTTGGCGGGCACGCAGGCGCAGTCGTCGCCATGCACGCTGGACTTCTATGCCCACAAGGGCGCGCTGGGCCACACGCTGGGCGCCTCGGGGCTGGTGTCGCTGGTGATCGCGTGCCTGTGCGCCCGGGCTCAGCAGCGCCCGCCGATGCCGTGGCTGCGCGAGCCGATCGATCCGGCAGCCGCTGCCGCCCGCCTCGCCGGCCCCCCGATCCAGACGCAGGCGATCTTCGCCGCCGGCTTCGGCGGCCACGCCGCCGGCGCGGTGATTCGCAGTGCATGATCGGGGTGGGGTGGCGGGGCCGCTTGAAGCGGCCCCGCCGGATCATCCCGCGCCCAGCGGCCCCGCCGAATCCCCATACGCGACACCCGGCGACCCTCGATCTCGCCGAAACCCCATGCGCGACACTCGGCGCGATGGTTGATCGGGCGACGGGACAGGTCCAACCGTTGACACGGTTGAGCTTCATTCAACTGGACCAGTCCCATTGAGGGCAGGGATTCTCAATTCTCGTAAGCGAACGACAATTCGCTTGAACCGCAAAGGACACAAAGACTCAAAGGACACGAAGAGGAGGTTCAATGATTCGATGCCCATGCCTTTTCTGAAGTTCCTTTGTGTCCTTCGTGCCTTCGCGTCTTTGTGGTTCATGCGAATAGCAGCCGCCCCGCGAGAATTGAAAAGCCCTGCCCTTGAAGTGAAACAACCTTGGTGTTTTGTGTAAAGTTTGGTACAATGCCCACATGGTTGCCTCCCTCCATCCGGGGCGAGTTCACTGTCGCTGCGCGGCTGACGCCGCCGATTTCGCGGCCACGGAAAGTGGCCGGAAAGTGTCCTACCTTTTTGGCAGTCGCATCGACAAGTGCCTTCAGGAACTGGATTTAGATCGAATGGCGAGGGGGTGGGGGTCACGTGGCCGGCCACTTGGGGCCATGCTCCTCGATCCGTCCAGCCAGTCATGCGACGCACAACCAACCCAGGTCGATCGCCTTGCCCGCTACCATCACCCGAATCCGTTTCTTCCGCTCTGCGAGCGGACGCTGAGGAATGGAATCGAATTAACTTCCCGATTGGCACAGTCCGTACTCCCCTCCCTCTTAGGGAGGGGCAGGGGGAGGGTCGGGCAAACAGCCTGATTCGACGCACAATCACGCCGTGCGCCCGACCCTCCCCTAACCCCTCCCTAAGAGGGAGGGGAATCGGAAACGGCCAAGTCGGCAAGTTCTTTCGTTCACGATCCCAAACGGCCCCACCGATGCGGACCCGCCCATGACCACACCTCTCCATCAACGTTCGGCCGCCACGCGATTCTCCATCGCGCTCTGCCTTGCTCTGACGATCGCCGGCGTCTGGCACTTCGTCCATGCCGATGAAGCGCTGCCCAAACCCGCCCCGGCCAACCCCGACGCCGGCAATCTCTACGACCGCGCGTTGCCCGCCATCGTCGAGATTCTCACCGACGACCACCTCAACGGCGCAGGCTGCGTCGTCGACGCCAAAGGCATCGTGCTCACCGCGGCCCACGTCGTGCGCGGCAGCCGGCGCATCGAAGTGCTCACCCACGATCGCCAGCGGCTCACCGCGACCGTGCTGGCCATGGATCTGGGCAGCGACGCCGCATTGCTCGAACTGCCCGCGCGGGCGACGGCGTATCCCGCGCTGCCGCTGGCTGGCGCGACGCCACGCGCCGGCGCCGATGTCTATCTCTTCGGCGCGCCGCTTTATCGCCACGGCGTCATGCTGCGCGGCACCGTCGGCCGCAATGCGCCCACCTTCGAATACCTGCCCGGAGTCCGCACCTATGTGGAGGCGATTCACGTCGCCGGCGACGGCCCGCGCGGCACCAGCGGCGGACCCTGGCTCAACGCCGATGGCCGCGTCGTCGGCATGCAGTCGGCGAGCATGACCGACACCCTCGCCAACAGGCACCCGGGCATCGCCATGCTCATCCCGGTCGAGCGACTGCGAAACCTCATCGAGAAGAAGGCGGACATCGCCGCGACCACGATCGGCGCCGCCGTCGAGGAAATCTGGGAGCAGGATGACAAGCTGCGCGGCAAGTTCCCGCTGCGCACCGAAGGACTGGTGCTGTGGGAGATGGAACCGCTGGGGCCTGCCTCGCGCGCGGGTCTGATCGAAGGCGACGTGGTCACCGCTGTCGACGGCAAACCCGTGCGCTACCGCGACGAGTTTCTGCGCCTTGTCCGCGACAGCGCCCCCGAAGCAGTGCTGAAGTTCACCTACCTGCGCGCCGGCCAACTCAGCCCGCGCACCGCCGAGGTTCGCGTGATGGAGATGGCGAAGCGGTAAAATCACACGGGCTACGTTCGTGCCTCTGACGGTTAGCGGTCGGGCCGAGTCGGCGAGGCCCACCCGACTACGAGACCAAAACACAGGTGGGCCTCGAAGACTCGGCCCGACCGCTAAGGATTGGGATCGAAATAACTTCCCGAATTCCGACGCCAGATTTTTCATTAGGAAAGCAGGAAAAGAGGAAATGAGGAACAGAAACAGAGTGCGTAAATCGGCTGAATTTTTTCTGTTCCTGCTTTCCTCGTTTCCTCGTTTCCTTAGAAATTCTGACTCGGTCAGTTGAACGAGGATCGGGAGGTTATTTCGGTCGCATTCCTAACCATCGGCCTCGTTCAGGAGTTCACAATGACTCTTCAACTCGCTCTTTATGCACTTGCAATGGTTGCGCTCTGCGGCTGCGCGAGTCCTTGTCCGGAATCGCGCCCGGGTTCCGACGCCGCCGGGCAGCCCATCGTGGCGACGTTTTCCATCGTCGCGTTTGATCCCGTGACGCAGGAACTGGGCATCGCGGTGCAGAGCAAGTTCATCGCCGTGGGCGCGGTGGTGCCTTGGGCCAAGGCGGGCGTCGGCGCGATCGCCACGCAATCGCACGCCAACACGACCTATGGCCCGCGCGGGCTGGAACTGCTGGCCAAAGGTGTGAAGCCTGAGGAGGCGCTCAAGCAACTCACCGCCGCCGACGAAGGCGCGGCGGTGCGCCAGGTCGGCATCATCAGCGCCAAGGGCGAGCCTGCGACATTCACCGGCGACAAGTGCAACGCCTGGGCGGGCGGCAAGGTCGGCAGGCACTACGCGGTGCAAGGCAACATTCTCGCGGGGCCGAAAGTCGTCGATGACATGGCGCGCGCTTTCGAGCAGACCGAAGGCGAACTGGGCGCCCGCCTGATCGCTGCGCTGGCCGCCGGCCAGGCCGCCGGCGGGGACACGCGCGGGCAGCAGTCGGCGGCGCTGTTGATCGTGCGCGAAGGCTGGGGCTACAGCGGGTTCAACGACCGCTACCGCGACATCCGGGTGGACGATCACGAGAAGCCGATCGAGGAGCTTCGCCGGGTCTACGAATTGCACTGCAAGATTTTCAGGAAGCGCGTGGCGCCGGCGCCGGCGAAGATTGAGGCGAAGGATTAGCGATCAGGCGTTAGCCGGCGGCCGCTTCCTCGTTCAGCGACGGAGCATGCCCCGCTTCAAGAGATCGCGGTGCCGCCGTTCGCGGCCGCTGAAGCGGCCGCACCTGAAACGGGGCGGGCGGATTTCACTGGAATCTCCATGTTTTCCAATCGTTTCCAACCCGCGCTTTGCAACTGTGACGGAATCGCCTATCATCCCTGCGAAGCTACGGGGTGTAGCTCAGCTTGGCTAGAGCGCCTCGTTCGGGTCGAGGAGGCCACAGGTTCAAATCCTGTCACCCCGATTTGATGAGACAAGAAGCCCATCGTCGTTTTCGGCGATGGGCTTTTCTCATTGAGGGCCAATGACTTGTGCCAAGTTGCCGTTCCTCTGATTGGTTCCGAAATGCCGATTGGAATCGGCTGGGCGGCGGAGCCGATAGGGGTCTTGCCATGACGAAAATGACACCCACGCAGGGGCGATATCTCGCGTACATTCGCACGTATTCGGATGGCTTCGGCTTGCCGCCGGCGGAGTCGGAAATTGCCGAGGCGATGGGCGTCTCGCCGCCGTCGGTGAACCAGATGATGAAGACGCTCGAAAGGAATGGGCTCATTCGACGAGAGCCGGGCGTTCCGCGTTCCATCGAGATTTTGGTTGCAGGCGATGCCATTCCAAAATGGAAAGGCAAGCGCATCACTCGCAGGGTCAGGGAGTGGACCCTGGCCCGTCCAGTAGAGCGCCACCTCGCAGAGGCAAGCGATGGCCAGACGGTCGTCTATCGTTTCAAGATACTCTTGCAGGACACTGATCCGGTGATCTGGCGGCGGATTGAAACGAAGGACGTAACACTTGAAAAACTGCACGAGTTGATTCAAACCGCGATGGGTTGGACGAATTCGCACATGCACCAGTTTGAAATCGCGGGCGCCCGGTACACGGATCCACGATTCATGATGGGTGAATTCGATGACTTTGGCGCGCTCGACTACAGCGGCATTCGAATCGGCGACCTGGTTTCCAAGCACGGTTCCAGACTGCGGATGGGCTACGAATACGATTTTGGAGACGGTTGGCAACACGAGATCGTCCTTGAAGAGGTGACGCAATCCGAGCCGGGAGCCAGATACCCGCGCTGTATCGATGGAGAGCGAGCTTGTCCGCCGGAAGATGTTGGCGGCGTTTACGGTTTTGCCGACTATGTCGAGGCGATCACGAATCCGAGTCACAGCGAGTACGGCGAGCTCCTGAAGTGGAACGGCCCGTTCGACCCCGCGCGATTTGACGCGGCAAAAGCCACTCGGCGCATGAAGAAAGGATTGCCAACGTGGTGAAGAAGGGAGCGAAGAAGCCTCGCAAGTTCATAAAGTTCGACCGCTTTCCGCTGATCGAAAAGGGGCTTCGCAAACGGACCAAGGCGGAGTTGGTCGCGATGATCCTGGAGATCGCCAAGGAGCACGCCGTTGTCGCGCGAGAATTGGAAGACCGGCTGGCGATCGAAAAACCGGTGGATCTACTCGTCGCCGACGTGTCGTCCGCCATCGATCGCGCGACCGATTTCGATGAACGCATGATGAACCGCAACTTCGATGTGGATTGGCAAGCTTATGCCGACGTTCAGAAGGGGCTCTCGCTGCTTGTCGATTTGGGCCATCTTGCGGACGCGAAGTCGCTTGCGCTCAAGTTGATGAACGACGGCAGCTATCAGGTCGAATGCAGCGACGAAGGATTGATGGCCGACGAGATCAGTCAGTGTCTGAAGCCGGTGATTCGTGCCGTCAAGGCCGCGGGAGGTGACGAGGCTGTCAAGTGGGCTGGCGACATGCGGACGGCCGACCAGGTTGGATACATTTGTGACAAGCAACTGGCAGAACTGCGGGGTGAGTCGTGAGCGAATACCAATACGTGGTCTTCCAGGCAGTTGACGCCCCGCTCAGCGACGCGCAGTTGGCGTTCGCGCAGCGACAGTCCACACGCGCCGAAGTATCAAGATGGTCGCTCGCGGTCGAGTACCATTACAGTTCCTTCCGCGGCGATGTCGATGGCTTGCTCCGAAATGGCTACGACGTTTACCTGCAACATACGAACTACGGCAGCCGCGAAATCAAGCTGCGTTTGCCGCGCGGTATGCCTTTCGCCAAGAGCGTCTGGTCAAAATACGTTGACGGCAAAAGTCTCAAGTGGAAAAGTGATCCCAAACAGAGCGGCGGAATCCTGTCTCTTCATCCCTTTCACGAGGCGGGCGACCTTGACGAGGTGTGGGAATCGCAGAAATACCTCGACGCAGCAATATATGTTCGCGAGCGTTTGATGAGCGGCGACTTGCGGGCCCTGTACTTGCTTTGGTTGTGTGCGGCGGACGACGATTACAACGATCCCGCGGAAATAGTCGAGCCGCCCGTGCCGCATGGCATTGCCGAATTGGCGGCTTGCGGAGGTGAGCTCTTGACATTCTTCGGGCTCGATCCGCTCTTGCTTGTCGCTGCCGGGAAGGACGTGAGTGCCGCTTCGACGGAGGAATCTCAAGATCATGCCGCCCGATGGGTCGACGCCCTCGACGAGCAGCCAGTGAAAGACATGCTGCTGCGGTTCTTAACCGGCGACACCGCAACCGAGAAAGCCCGCTTGCTCGCCGCGATTCGCGATTCGCAGACTCCAGAGGGTTGGCCGACAAGCGACAAGCAGCGAACCTTCAACGAACTGTTGCAGCGAACAGCGGCTCTGCGAGTCGAGGAAAACGCGAAGCGAGCTCGCAAGGCCCAGGCCCACGAAAAACGAGAGGCGGCAAAAGCTGAGCGCGAACGTGCCGACCGAATGAAGGAAATGCTCAAGAACCCGGACAAATGGCTTCGCGAGTCGGAGCGGCTCGTCGATGCCGGAGGAACAAGCCACTACAAGGAGGCCGCGGACATTCTCCATGATCTACGCGAGGCCATCGGCGGCGACGAGGGAGACAAGATTGCTCGCGGTCACGCGGCAAATCTGGCGAGGAAGCACCCGACGCTCAATCATTTGAAGAGTTCGCTGCGGAAGCGCGGTCTGCTTGAATAGTACAACCATCGTCAACTCAATTGCACAGGAAAATCAGCATTTCTAATCCGACTTACCGTCATCCATCCACCGCCGCATTCCGGCTTCCCAGCCAGCCAGGCCCCGTTGAAAAAGTTCAGTAGCCGTCCTGTCACCCCGATTTGCGTTCAGCACCAGCCCTTCGGCCTACCGGTCGAAGGGCTTTTTTCTTTCCCACGCCGGGCGCGGAAACAACGGGCATCACCGCCCGCATCGCGGCCGATCATCACCTCTTTCGCTTCTTGAATCGCACGGGCCTCGACTTGCTGCCGGACTGCTCCGGGGCGGCTTCATCGGCTGCGGGCGGAGCGAATGACTTGGATGCGAAGCGAGCCTGCGTCTTGGCGCTGACCTTGTCGCGGGGCTTCAAATTGGCGATGAGATTTCCGATCGGTTTGACCATGAGATGACTTACAGGATGAAGGACCGGGCTTCTTCTTGAAACGACAATCGGGCAGGGAAAACAATGCAGGCTCGTGGAGCCGAAACGCGAGCCAGCCGCTCCATTCTATGCAAACCGGTCGTCGGCGTTCTGAATCATGGCGACGGAAACGGACAAGCCGTGCTCGCCGCCGCCGAGAACGACGCCTTCGATGGGGCTGACGTCGTCGAAATCGCGGCCGTAGGCAAGCGTCACGTGTCGCTCGCTCGTCGCCTGATGATTCGTCGGATCGACATCGAACCAACCGGTGTCCGGACAGTACACCTGCACCCACGCATGCGACGCATCGGCTCCGATCAGCCTCGGCCTGCCCTCCGCCGGCTCGGTGTGCAGATAGCCACTGACGTAACGACCCGCCAGCCCCAGCGAGCGCCGGCAGGCGATCTGAAGATGGGCGAAATCCTGACACACGCCGCGGCGCTGGCGGAACATCTGCTCCAGCGGTGTCGCAACGGGATCGAGTCGAGGCTCCAGAGCCGCGACGCGCCGTGCGGATCGCTGTACAGGTTGCAGGTGACCCCGTTCTCCGTCAGAAGCCGACGGGCATCGGCCCAGCGCCGGTCGAACTCCGCTTCACCCAGTTCGGCAACGCACGAGGAGAACCTCGCCCAATGTGGACGCAGCGAGCCGTCCCTGTCCAGCATTTCATCGCAGCGATGGCCGGGGATCGGCAGACGATCCACGGCATTGCCGCGGATTCCTGCGACTACTGAGGCGTTGAACTGGACACATCCATCGTCCGTCATCACGTCAAGACCGCATCCCCATGCCTTGTGACGCCCAAGGTCTCTCCATTGTTGTTCGACACAATCAATTTCTGAGATGACAGATTCGGCGGCACCGCCACATCAGGACGCGGCGCCGCCTCCGGCGGATACCGCAGGTCCAGCGTCAGCGGCGTCTCAGGCGATCGCAGCTCCGGCGGCACCGGGAACGGGCCTGGCGTGTGGCCCTGCGTGAAGAACCGCGAGATGCGGCGGCCTTCCGCTTCGTTCGCGTTCACCGGGAACTTGTCATAGGACCGACCGCCAGGATGCGAGACGAAGTACGTGCAGCCGCTCACAGGCCGATTCATCCACGTGTCGTAAAGGTCCATGACCAGCGGCGTATGCACGGGGATCGTCGGATGCAGGCACGATGGGGGCTGCCAGGCGCGGTAACGGATGCCCGCGACGAACTCGCCGTTCGTGCCGGTGGGGAACAGCGGCACGCGCCGTCCGTTGCAAGTCAGGATGTGTCGCGCGTCGGTCATGCCCTGCACCTTCACCTGCATGCGCTCCAGCGACGAGTCGACATAGCGGACGGTGGCGCCGCCGCCCGGTTCCTCGCCCATCACGTGCCAGGGCTCGATCGCCGTGCGCAGTTCCATGTTCACGCCCAGCTTCGACAAGGTGCCGATGACCGGGAATCGGAACTCGAAGTGCGTGGCGAACCATCGCTCGTCGAAAACATAACCGACGCTTCGCATGTCGGCGATGACGTCGTGGAAATCCTGCGCGGTGAAATGCGGCAGCATGAAACGGTCGTGCAACTCGGTGCCCCACCGCGCCAGGCCGGCGCGATACGGCGTCTTCCAGAACCGCGCGATCATCGCCCGCATCAGCAGTTGCTGCACCAGGCTCATCCGCGCGTGCGGCGGCATCTCAAAGGCGCGGAACTCCACCAACCCCAGCCTCGCGCCGGCGGCGTCCGGGGAGTAAAGTTTGTCAATGCAGAACTCGGCGCGGTGGGTATTGCCGGTGACATCGACGAGCAGATTGCGGAACACGCGGTCGACCGTCCAGGGCGGACACGGCTCGCCCTCTGGAATCTCCTTGAAGGCGAGCTCCAGTTCGTAGACGCTGTCGTTGCGGGCCTCGTCGACGCGCGGCGCCTGGCTGGTGGGGCCGACGAAGAGGCCTGAAAACAGGTACGAAAGCGAGGGGTGGTTGTGCCAGTAGGCGACGAGACTGCGCAGCAGGTCCGGGCGGCGCAGGACGGGGCTGTCCGCCGGCGTGGGGCCGCCGATGACGATGTGGTTGCCGCCGCAGGTGCCGGTGTGGCGGCCGTCGAGCTGGAACTTGTCCGTGGAGAGTCGCGACTGCTTCGCTTCCTCGTACAGCACGGTAGTGTTATGCACCAGTTCGTCCCAGCTATGCGCGGGATGCACGTTCACTTCAATCACGCCCGGATCAGGCGTGATCTTCAGGTGCTGCAATCGCGGATCGTTCGGCGGGAGATAGCCTTCGATCTGCACGGGGATGCGCAGGCTCCGCGCCGTTTCCTCGATGCCTTCGATCAGGTCGAGGTAATCCTCGACCGTTCGCTGCGGCGGCATGAAGATGTGCATCTTGCCCTGCCGGACTTCGATGCAAAGCGCGGTGCGCACGGTCGGATCATCCGTCGGCCCCGGCTGCCACGCGGAGACCGAGCCGGCGCCGTTGCCGGCGCCGGGCGCCAGCGATTTCTGAAACAGGATGTGCGGAGGCAGCGCCGGATGACGCTGCATCGGATCGGCTTCGATGATCGTGTCGCGCTGCTCGGGTGCAACCCACGGCAATGAATCCAGCGGCAGGCGGAACCCCATCGGCGAATCGCCGGGGATCAGGAACAGATGTTCGCGGCGGAGAACCCAGGGCCCGCTGACCCAGCGAGAATGTCCGTTGGCCGGCTCCCGCTTCAGCGGCAGCGCGAAGCCGACCACCTTGCCCAAACCCTGTTCAAAGATCTTGGCCAGTCGCTTGCGTTCCTCTTCGTCGTCGAGATTGCTCTTGAGCGGATCGACGTTGGCGGGCAGGCACCGCTCGCGCCAAAGGTAGTACCACGTGTCTTCATAGCCGGGCACGAGGTGCGCGGGGTTGACGCCCAGCCTTCGTGCCAACTCGATGCCGAAGGCATTGGCGTGGTTGGCGGTGTAGCGGTACTGGCCGTCCTCGGTGGCGATGAGCGTGGAATCCTGCCAGATCGGCTCGCCGTCGGCGCGCCAGTACAGATTGAACGACCATCGCGGCAACGTCTCGCCGGGATACCACTTTCCCTGCCCGTGATGCAGCAGCCCACCGGCGGCGAAATGCTTCTTCAGCCGGCGAATGAGCTGATCCGACAGCCGTCGCTTCGTCGGTCCAAGCGCGGTGGTGTTCCACTCCGCGCCGTCCTTGTCATCGATCGAAACGAATGTCGGCTCGCCGCCCATCGTCAGGCGGACATCATGCTCGCGCAGCTCGGCATCGATGCGCTGGCCGAACTGGTCGATCGTCTTCCATTCCTCGTCGCTGTACGGAAACGTCACGCGCGGGTCTTCGTGGATACGCGTGACCGACATCGCGAAGCGGAACTCCGTCTCCAATTCCTCCGTCGCTTCGTCATCGCTTTTGTCCCACGAGATCGAACCGGTGATCGGCGCGGCATCCTGTGGATCGGCGGTGCAGGCGAGCGGGATGTGACCTTCGCTGGCCATCAGGCCGGAGGTTGGATCGAGTCCGACCCATCCGGCGCCGGGGATGAAGACTTCGGTCCAGGCGTGCAGGTCGGTGAAATCCTGCTCCGGTCCGCTGGGGCCGTCGAGCGCCTTTTCATCCGCCTTCAGTTGCACGAGGTAGCCGGAGACGAACCGCGCGGCAAGGCCGAGTTGCCGCAGCAACTGCACCAGCAGCCAGGCGGTGTCCCGGCACGAGCCGCTGTTCTTCGTGAGCGTTTCCTCGCACGGCTGGATGCCAGGCTCCAGGCGGATGAGGTACTTGATCTGCTTCTGCAGGAACTGGTTCACGTCCACGAGGTAATCGATGGTCCGCGTGCGCGGCTGCACGAATCGCTTGACGAGTTCGCGCAAAAGCGGGCCGTTCTCCGTGCGCTCCAGGAACGGAGCCAGTTCCTTGCGCAGGCGGGCGTCGTACTCAAATGGGAACTCGATGGCGTCGGCCTGGATGAAAAAATCGAACGGGTTGATCGATACCAGTTCCGCGACGAGATCGACCTCGACCGTGAAGTGCTTGACATCCTTGGGAAACACGAGGCGAGCCAGGTGATTGCTGTACGGATCCTGCTGCCAGTTGATGAAATGTCCGCCGGGTTCGATCTTGATGGAATAGCCGAGAATCGTGGTCCGGCAGTGCGGCGCGGGGCGCAGCCGGACGATCTGCGGCATCAGCTTGACCCAGCGGTCATAGCGATACTCGGTTTTGTGATGCAGGGCGACGCGGATGGCCATGGGAAAGTCCTTGATTCAAGCTGACCCGCACTGACCGGACGATCAGGTCATGGCACTTAAGTGCCGTGACCTGCAAAGGAATGATTCCGTGTTTCATTTCGACGACGATTGCGACTGAGTGCTCACCGCCATTTCAACATATCGCTCGGGCTTGAATTCGAAGTACGTCTTGCGGATCGCTTCGCCGATGTCGTGGAGCCGGTCCACCACATGCGTGAGGGATTCATGCAGGTGGGTTTCGATCTGGGACTCGATCGCTTCGCCGTGCAGCCATTCGCGCAGGCTGTGAAGCTGCTGATCCACCTCGCTCTGATCGATGGCGGCGGCACCGGCGGCGATGGCGGCGGCGGCTAGTTGGCATTGATGCACGCAATGCGTCACCGAGCGCGGGAAGCGTTCCTCCAGCACGAGGAAATGCGCGACCGCCACGCCCACGCGCCGCTCCAGGCCCTGCTGGGCACGCTTGTGAAACGGCTCATAGGCCGAGCAGCTCTTGAGGATCGCCGACCAGTGCGCGTGATCGACTTCGATCTCGATCGCGTCGGTGCGTTTCGTGGCCAGGTGATACTTCACATCGAGGATGCGGGCGGTCTGGATGCCACGTTCGACGAATTTGCCCAGCGCCTGAAAGTCCCACGATTCGCCGTGGAACATGGTCGCCTCGCCGATGCCGTGGATGAGCTGATTGATGCGGCGAATCTGGCCGTAAAACTCGCCGCGGTTCTGGTCGTACATCTCGCGTGCCGGCGGGCTGTGCAGCCAGAGGTAGTAAAAGTTGATCCGCTCCCACATTTCCTCGCTGATCACCTCGCGAATGATGCGGGCATTTTCCCGCGCATACGACATCGATGCCGCAATGCTGCAGGGGTTGTCCTGATCCCAGGTCAGCAGGTTCTGCACCGTTTCGGAGTCGGGCGAGCCCTCGAAATCGTGAATGCCGCTGATGATGAGCACCGGCTTCCACTGCTGCTCGAACGGCAGCGCGAAGTCGAGGACCAGCGTCTGATTCACTTCGAGAATGCGGGCTGTGTTCTCCGCGCGCTCCAGATACCGGCTGAGCCAGAAACAATGCTCGGCAACGCGGGAGATCATGCGCCGTTCCCTCCTTCGACACCCGCCTCGATCACCCACGTGTCCTTGCTGCCGCCGCCCTGGCTGGAATTGACGACCAGCGAACCCTTGGTCAACGCCGTGCGCGTCAGCCCGCCGGGCAGCACCCACGTGGATTTGCCGCTGACGATGTAAGGACGCAAGTCGACATGGCGCGGCGACAAGCCCTGCTCCGTCCACGTCGGACAGACGGAGAGCGTGACGACCGGCTGAGCGATGTAGTTGCGCGGATTCGCCTCGATCTTGGCGTGGAACTCCTCGCGCTGCGCCGCCGTCGAGAACGGCCCCATCAGCATGCCGTAGCCGCCCGACTCGTTCACCGCCTTCACCACGAGTTCCTCAAGATGGTCGAGCACGTAGGCCTTGTCATCGGGGCGATCGCAGATGTACGTCGGCACGTTGCGGAGAATCGGCTCTTCATGCAGGTAGAAGCGCACCATGTCTTCGACAAAGGGATAAATCGCCTTGTCGTCGCAAACGCCGGTGCCCACGGCATTCGCCAGCGTGACGTTGCCCTTGCGATAAGCCCGCATCAGGTTGGGCACGCCCAGCATGCTGTCGGCGCGGAACGTCTTCGGGTCGAGGAAATCATCATCGACCCGGCGATAGATCACATCGACGCGCACCGGACCGCGCGTGGTCTTGAGGTAAACGAAATCGTTGTCGACGAAAAGATCCTGCCCGACGACCAGTTCGCAGCCCATGTGGCGGGCCAGGAAACTGTGCTCGAAATAGGCGGAGTTGAACGAGCCTGGGGACAGCACGACGACGCAGGGCGAATCGCCTGCTTCGTGCGGCGCGACGGACGACAGCGCCTCGCGCAGGCGGCGAGGGTAATCCTCCACGCGACGCACGCGGTTGTGCTGGAACAGGCCGGGGAACACGCGCTTCATGATGGAGCGGTTCTCCAGCACATAACTGACGCCCGACGGCGTGCGGCCGTTGTCTTCCAGGACGAGGAACTGCCCCTTCGCGTCGCGCACCAGATCAGTGCCGCAGACGTGAACATACTGCCCCCCCGGCGGCGTGAAGCCGATCATCTCCGGCCGATACCCTTTGGACTTGAGCACCAACTCCGCGGGGATCACGCCTTCCTTCAGGATGCGTCGATCGTGGTAGACATCGTGCAGGAACAGATTCAGCGCGGTGATTCGCTGCACCAGTCCCTGCTCCATCACCTGCCACTCGCGCGAAGACACCGTGCGCGGAATCAAGTCAAAAGGAAAAATCTTCTCCACGCCCCGCCGATCGGCGTAGACGGAAAAGGTGATGCCCTGGTTGATGAACGACATGTCCGCCATCGCCCGCTTGCGCTGAAAGTCGGCGACCGACAGTCGACCCAGGGCCGTGGCCAAGGCGCGGCACCAGGCGTGCGATTCACCGTCGGCGGCAAACCACTCATCCCACGCCTGGGGGTGAAGGGCATAACCATCAAACACGCCGGCAGTCTGGGATTCATCAGGCCCGATGCGCAGGCGAGAGGAAAGGGTCGGAAGGGCCGTGGCAACCATGGCGAACCTCAGGTTAGGACCGGTGGTGACGCCACAGTCTTGTAAGCGATGAACGTCGCGCCGGTTGAAGGCTCCACCGAGGGGAGGCTCCCACTGGACCTTTCGCTCACGGCAAACCGTCGCCCGCAAGACCTTGTGTATCAATCCACCGCCTGAGGTGATGCAAAGCACATGCCCGTCGTCTTGAATCGGCTGGACCCGGCGGCATCCCTCCGACAGCAGCCCTTTTGGCCCAAGGCACAACGCCACAGGCACGCCCCTCGCGTGCCCGACGCCCCCTTTGCACTAGATCTGCGCGCATTGCCTCGCAATTAAGCAGTCACCGCGAAGCCCGGCACTCACTGGCCGATCCTGTACAGGTTGGACTTCGCCCGGATAAAGAGCGCGTGATCGGTGGCCGCATAGGAAGCGAGTGTTGGCTCGCCCAGGTCATTCTTGGCGAGCAGTTCGTACGTCTTCGACGCCTTGACGACGAAACCCATGCCGGCTTCGTTCTGAAAATAGATGCGACCTTCCGCCGCCAGGAGCGATGCGGAGAACCCGCCGCCGAGCCGTTCGGTCCAGTGGACGGCGCCGGTGCGGGCATCGGCACAGGTCGCGATGCCGCCGTCGGAGACGAAATAAATTTCGTCGCCGAGCACGACCATCGATGACGAGTGCGGCGCGCCTTTGCGGCTCCTCCACGCGACGTGGGTATCGCTGACATCGCCTTTAGCGCCCTGCGGTTTGATGGCGAACACCTCAGCCGTATCGAATCCGGAACTGACAAAGAGCATGTCGTGGGCGTAAACCGGCCGCGGCACCACGGAATAGCCCTCGCCATAGTTCACGCGCCAAAGCTCCCGGCCATCCTTCAGGTCGTACCCGCCGACATAACCGCTGCCGGGGCTGATGATCTGCGTCGAGTTGCCCACCGAAAGCACGAGCGGCGTGGAGAAAGAGAACGATCGCTTGGCCTGTGACTTCCTCGGCGACTTCCATCGAACCGCGCCGGTCTTCGCATCGATCGCCACGACAAAAGGATTGGATGCCCCATCGCAACTGAAGACCAGCGAGCCATCCACCAGAACCGGCGAGCCGCCGTTGCCGTGCACCGGCGAGTATTTGATCTCCTGCCGCCAGACCACTTTGCCTTCAAGGTCCAGCGCCGCCGTGCCCATGTGACCGAAGTGGACGAAGAGCCTGTCGTTCGTGACGATCGGCGTGGCGCTGGCGGGCGAGTTTTTCTGGTGCATGGTCGCCGCGACGGATTTCTCGGGGCGGAAGACTTCGACATCAAAAAGAGTTCGACCCGTCGCCGCGTCCAGCGCCATCGCATGCAGCGTGAGATTCCCGGCCTTCGCGTCGCCTTTGGCGGTTGTCAGAAACAGCTTGCCATTGCTGAGCACGGGCGAGGACCAGCCGCGACCGGGAATCTCCACTTTCCATGCGACGTTCTTCGTCGCGCTCCATTCCACCGGCAATCCGATGGCGGCGGACAAGCCCTGCCCGGTCGGCCCGCGAAACTGCGGCCATTCCGTTTCAGCCGCCGCAGCCGGTGCCGCCATCGCGGCGCTGCCAAGCACAACCAGAAGTGTTTGAAGAATGGAAGCGATCGCGTTGCGAATGACGGGGGTGTTCATGATTCTCCAATAGTAGCGGAGCGAGGGAAAGATCGCGGCGCGGTCGATCGCGCTAGGTGTTCGTGCAGACAAAGGTAACATAACCTGCGGCCGCACCCATCACCGTTATGAGCGACCCCGCCCTCCATCGCCGCGACTTTTTGTGCCGCACCGGCGCCGGCTTCGGCGGTATCTGGCCGCGCCTTTGCGCCTTCGCGTGAGATACCCGTCACAACGCGGGCCGTTCAACTTCCCGATGCGCAGCGCCTAAGGAACGGGCCCGAAATAAGTTCCCCATTTAGCCGGCGGGCTTGCCCGCCGAGAC
>CAYRPN010000124.1:0-17012 GCA_964426135.1 uncultured Phycisphaeraceae bacterium
GTAGGGTGTAGGGTGTAGGGTGTAGGGTGTAGGGTGTAGGGTGTAGGGTGTAGGGGGTAGGGTGTAGGGTGTAGGGTGTAGGGTTTAGGGTGTAGGGTTTAGGGGTTAGGGTTTAGGGTGTAGGGTTTGGGGGCTGGGGGCTGGGGTGTTCGACTTTTAATTCTTACATTTTGCGCTAACTATTTTTAATTTTCTGAATCGCGGTTGTGGGTCTCGATGTCAATTGTCTTGACCCTACACCCTAAACCCTAAACCCTAAACCCTAAACCCTAAACCCAACCCTATCTCAGGTTTGCCAGTTTCCTTCCCAGCCACTCGCCCAGGAGCAGCACGAGCACAAGCACGAGGGTCAGCCACTGGTTCCACAGGTCCTTTTTCTGTGTGGTGGTGTCGCTGACGGGCTGGGATTTGAGGTCGTTGATCAGGTTGCCCACCTGATGGAGTTCGTAGGTCTTGCCGCCCGTGGTGGAGGCGAGATCCACCTGGAGCTTGTAATCGCGCGTGGCGCTGCGACGTTCCAGCGTCACCGGGGCTACCTTGAAATTGACCTCAACCTCCTCGTTGGTTACCGGATCGCGCACCAGCAGGCGATGCTTGCCGGCCGAGTAAACCGGAACGGTGGCTTCAAAGTAATTGCCTTCGCGGAAGGGAATGGAAAGCTCGGTCGTGCTGGTTCCGCCGGTTTCGGTCTCCGCGACGAGGCGGGCGGCGAGCGTTTCGGCTCCCAGTTTCTGGAAATGCTCGTTGTACGCTTCCACGTTGATGCGCACCTTGTCGCCGGCTTCGTATTGCTTGCGGTCGGTGGCGACCTGGAATCGCTTCTGGGCGCCCAAGGCGCGACCGAGGCCCAGGCGGTTGATCATCTGGCCCCAGAACTGGCGGTAGTACTTCTCGCCGTACTTGCGGCGGAGGCGCCAGGTTTCGTTGAAGCCCAGGTACACCACTTCGCCCTTGCCGTATTTGCGGATCGCGATCAGCGGCTGCGGCGTTTCGTTGTCGACGCACTTGTCCGTCGGATGCGACGCCAGCACATCGGCGCGGGGATCGACGCGCAGCACCGGCTGGTACCACGGCAGGCGCCCGAGGTTGCCCCAGGCCTGGCGATTTTCCTGCTCGTCGCCTTTGCCCAGCAGCATGAATCCGAACTGCGACGCCTTGGGCGTCAGTTGCATCACGAACTCATTGGTGCGCGGCCGGCCCGACGGATCGACGACCACGGGCAGCATGTCGGCGATGCGGGTGCTGGCCAGGGCGCCGGGGCCGAAGCGCGGGCCGGCCATGACGACCAGACCGCCGCCGAACTCGTAGACATATTCGCGCACCATGTCCTGGAAATGCTCGGAGAGCATGTCGGCAGGCACGTCGCTGAGGAAAATCACGTCGTTGGCGAAAAAGGCGTTGCGCGGCTGGACGAGCGTTTCCAGGAAAAGCTCATTCGTCCGGCGAACCTTGAAGTCGGCCGAGCGGAGGAACGTGCGGAAACCCTCGCGGCCCACCAGCTTGTCGCGGTGGAAGACTTCCTTGATGAACCGCCATTCCCACGACGGCTCGTACTCGACGAAGAGCAGCTTGAGCGCTTCATCGTGGATGGTGACTTCGCGCTCGGCGATGTTGTTCTCATGCAGCACTTCATCGTCGAACGGCTCCACGCGGGCGGAGAGCAGGTAGCGGCCTTCGACGTTGGGCGTGAAGGGAATGGTGACGGTGACCTGCTCGGCGGAGAGTTCGACTATTTTCTCCGGCGCGATGGGCGCCGCGCTGGCCTGCTCTTCGCCGACGCCGGAGGTGCCCAGACGCCGGCCCAGCAGTTCCACCCGGGCGCTGCGGCCGAGCAGGCCGGACTGGCGGATGACCACGGTGACCTCGGCGTCCTCATC
Organism: uncultured Phycisphaeraceae bacterium; assembly: GCA_964426135.1. Classification (GTDB taxonomy): domain Bacteria; phylum Planctomycetota; class Phycisphaerae; order Phycisphaerales; family Phycisphaeraceae; genus CAYRPN01. The sequence continues at coordinate 1,878 of CAYRPN010000124.1, forward strand.
TTTCTTGAGCACGATCGCCGACTGCAGTTCCGCCGAGAGATCGATGACCTCGCGCGGGCCGACGCCCACGGTGTAAAGCGGTACGCGCAGGTTTTCCGCGGCCAGCACCGCATCGCGGCCGGCGTTCTGGTCGAAGTCGCTGACCACGATCGCGCCGGCGATGTTGCGGCGATGCCGGCGGGCCAGGTCATCCAGCGCCGCGCCGATCGCCGTGACCCGGCCATCGGATTTCAGTTGCGACACCAGGTGCTGCGGATCGAAGGGTTTGCTGGCGGTGGGTTCGTCCGCTACATCCAGCTCGCGCAGCTCGCTCAGTTGCTCCAGCGAATATGCCCGCAGGCGATACTGCTTGGCGAGTTCCGCCAGCACGGGATTCTGCTTGTTCGCAAGCACCTGCTGCACGAGCTGAAGCCGGCTGATGTTGTCGAGATTGGCGACGGGTTTGCCCTGCTCGTCCTTGATCACCGACGCCAGATCGGACTGAGCCTGCGTGCCCAGCTTGTCCTTGAAGCCCATGCTCTCCGTGCCATCAAAGAGCACCAGCAGCAGCGAGCGCGGCGTCTCGCGCACCTGCATTTCGATCGTCGGCTCCGCCAGCACGATCACCAGCAGCGCCAGCACGACGGACCGGCCCAGCGCGAGAAGGAAACGCGCCCGGCCCGGCGCGGCGGTCTGCAGCTTCACGTAGAAAAGGATCGAGATGGCCACCGCGGCCGCCACGGCGAAGAGCACCAGCGCGGGTCGGCCCTGAGCCCAGGGCGCGGCGAAGCTCACGTCCCAGGATTCGACTTCCTGGAGATTCTCGATGCCCAGCAGTTTGCCCAGCCAGTTCATCATGGTTGGTTCCGGCGTCTGTTTCTGACTCCCCTCCCTCTTAGGGAGGGGCAGGGGGAGGGTCGCGTCAGCAACCTCATTCGATCAACAGTTCAATTCTTCGTCAGCGTATGGCATTGCCTCGTGCATCAATCAGTTCGTTCGCCCGACCCTCCCCCTAGCCCCTCCCTAAGAGGGAGGGGAATCAGCGGCGCATCCAATCTCAACTCGCCTCCGCAGGCGTTGCAGCCGCCTGGCGTTCCTTCAAGTGCGGCCACGCGAGGAATGCCATTTCCACCGCGAGGCAGATCAGCACGCCCCACATCAGGAGCTTCCACAGGTTGTGGCCCATCGTGGCGTCGCCTTCAAGGGTGATTTCATCCTCGAGTCCAACCCAGCGGGCACGGGTCAGGCCGACGCGATCGATGAACTCCTTCTGATCGAAGGAGTTGAGATCGCTCTCCTCGCTGGGGCCGTTGACCGCGAGCATCATCTTCCATTCGCGCGTGGCGGCGGGTTCGTCGGGGCGGCCGACGCGGCGCAGTTCGTAGGTGCCGCGGGCGGCGAGGTTGCGAAGGCGCAGGCCGTAGACGTTTTCAGCCAGCGGATCGACTCGCACCGGCAGTGCGTCCTTGCGTCCGGGCATCGCGATCTCGAATCGCGCGGCCTGGTCCCTGGCCTCCACCGGCACATCGATCTGGCTCACCGCGTCGAACGTCCGGCTGGGCAGCGACCGTGTCAGGAGCGAAAGCAGCAGGTGATCCAGCAGCAGCACCGAGTCGTCCGAAGCCATGTTGTTCCACGCGGGGAACACGCCGGTGGTCAGCATGACGACACGGCCTTTGCCGATGTCGCGGCGGATGGCGAAAATTTCGCCGTTCTGATAGCTGCCCATGACGCGCGGCCGGGTGCGTGCCACCATCTCATCGACGGTGCGATTCGCATCGTCGATGGAAAGGGCGTTGGACCAGGTGAGCCAGCTCGGACTGAGCAGGGCGGTCGCAGCGCGGGCGCGTTCGCGGGCCGCGGCGGCTTCGGAGGTGAGCTGGCCCTGCTGCTGCAGCTTCGACCATTCGCGTTCGTTGGTCTCGTACTCGGCGAGCAGCTTGCGGCGCTCCTCGAGGCGTGCCTTTTCGACCGTGCTGAAATCGGCGAGCGCGGCCTGATCCACAGCGACGGCTTTGTAGAAGAAGGGGCTGGACAGGAGATCCTTCAAATCCGCCGGCTCCAGTTGCAGATCGCCGGCTTCGCCGCGCATCGAGTTCACGTCGAGACCGAAGGTCGGGAAATCCTGGCCCGATGCCGCGCCGGTCGTGGGCACGCGACCGATCGGCTCGCTCTTCAGCGGCGCCGGCAGAATGCCCGCCCCGCGCCGCCACGCGGCTTCGGTCCAGGCGCCCGGATCAAACTCGCCGCCCGCCGCCAGGAACAGATGGCCGCCTTGCTCCACATACTCGCGCAGCAGTTGCACGAGGTCTTCGCTGGGCGACGACACGCCGGCCAGCACGACGAGGCGGGCATCTTCGAGATCCTCCCGCGTCACCAGGTCGGACGAGCGATGGCGGATGTCGATCAGCGGCTTGTCCGCGGCGGACTGCTGCGGCGTGCGGTGCGTCATCATGCGGCGAAGCAGGAATGTCTCGCCATACTTGCCTTGCTTCGGCTGTTCGCGCGAGCCGAGCTGATCGATGAACACCACCGGCACTTCCGCGACGACCGGCACCACGATCTCGCGGAAATTGTCCTGCATCAGCGGCTCTTTCGAGTCGATCTCGATGCGGGCCCTGAGGAACAAAGGCTCGGTGGAGGAACCGGCGGATTCGAACTTGTACTTGAACGTGAGGAGTTGGCTGGAGCCGTGGACCAGATCGGTGTATTGCTCCTCGACGACGGTGTCGTTGATCTTGAGCGTGACGCGGGCGCGGGGCCTGGGCTCCTCGCCGAGGTAGCGGACGGTGCCGGTGAAGACCGCGGGCGCCTCGGCATCGGCGACGCCGTCGCGCAGGCGGAAGTCGGCCACCCACGAGTTGCTGCGCTGGCGGGACGGATTCACCTGCACGATCTGCACCGCGCCCAGTTCCTTGAACGATTCCTGCACGGAGTCAGGCGACCAGGTGTCGCGCTGCAGATCGCTGACGAAGATCACCCGTTTCGTCGGCAGATGACTCGCGAGCTTCAGCGCTTCCCGCGCCGACTCGGCGCCTTCAGCCGCGCGGCCGGCGCGATCCACCAGTTCGATCGACTCCAGGGTGTCCAGCGCGTCCTCCTGTGTCGCATCGACCGTGCGCAGGTGCCAGTCTTCCTGGTTGCACAGGGGGATGAGCGAGATGTCCGAACCCTTGGGCAGCGTTTCGATGAAGGTCTTGACGCGGGCCTTGGCGACGTCGAGCAGAGACTTGTCCAGTTCGACGTAACCCATGGACAGGCTGTTGTCGATGACGATAACGGCATGGACGGGACCGCCGGTGTACGTGGCGGTTCCCTCTTCATCTTTCTGCATGAAGGTCCAGGCGAACGCGAGCAGGCCGAAGAGCAGCAGGGTGGCGCCGGTGATGATGCCGCCCTTGCGCTGGGCCGTCGCGCCGTAGATCATGACGCCCACGCCGACGAGCACGGCGGCGAAGCCGGCGATCGCGATCCACCAGATCGACTGGCTCTGCACGTACGGCTGCGCCATCGCCATCACGAACAGCGCGACCGCCAGCGTGCGCAGCACGAGCAGCACGATGTCCTTCAGTTCGATGATGCGCTTGTTCCGGCGAACCGCTTCGCGCAGGAAATCCATGGCCGCCCAATGCACCACCCGGTGCCGGCGACGGTTGAGCAGATGAATGATCAGCGGCCCGGCGGCGGCGATCATCGCGAACAGGAATGTGCCGGTGAGGAAACTCATGAGGACAGAGGACGGAAGTCAGAGGTCAGGAGTCAGAGGTCAGGAGTCAGAGGTCAGGAGTCAGAGGTCAGAGGTCAGAGGTCAGAAGTATATTTGCGGATGGTTGACGCTTGCGCCTCCGCATAAGCTCGGCACAGCGCCCTCGTCCCAACCCCGCGTTCTCCCCCGACGGGCGAACGTGGCGAGCAAGGACGAGGGCGCGGTTCCGATTGCGTCGCAAGGCGAACGCATTCAATTCGCCTTGCCTTTCTCGCGGTCCGCGTTGTCGGGCTTGATGTTCCCTTCCTGAAGGATGGGAAGATAGCGATTGGGAATCGACAGCGTGAAGACGGACACCGAGGTGCCGAACAACTGGCCCGGCTTGCCGCCCACGCGATTCGTGTTCCAACTGCCGTCCTTGCCCTGGCTCTTGGCGATGGCGTCGCGGATGAGCGGGTAGCCTTCCTTCCAGCGTTCGCCGCCGACCTGGTACAGGCCCTGCGCGACGTAGTACATGGTGTACGCATCGAGCGGGATATTGCCGGGGCGCACCTTCATCTCGTTGCTGTTTTTCACATCCTTGAGCACTTCATCCATGCTGCGGTGGATGCGGAAATCCGAGTACTGCCCGAACTCCTGCAGGCACACCGCGCCGCACGCCGCCATCGCGGTGGTCGTGCGGTTGCCGTCGTAAGTGAACGCGCCGGGCCGATCGGCCAGCGGATGGTCGCCGTACTTTTTGCCGTCCGGCTTGCCCAGCGGCTTGTAGTACGCGCGGACGGAGCGCACGGCGGCGTCAACGACGCCCGGCGGAATCTCGATGCCGATGTCCATCGCCCCGCGCAGCGCCTTGGCCTGCATCACGGCGAGCGAAAGGTCGTGGCCGTTCTTCAGCCGCGTGGCTTTGTAGTCCCACCCGCCGTCCTCGCACTGCACGTCGCAGATGAGCCTGATGCCGCGCTCCAGCGCCTCGCCCACGCGCTTGTCGCTGCTGATGCCGTAAGCCTGCGTGAGCACAAACACGGCCAGTCCGTGGTTGTACATGTCCTGATTGGAGATATTCAGAAGACCGGAAGGCTTGGCGTTGGCGACGACGTAGTCGAGCGCCCGGCGGACATTGTCGCCGTACTTGCCGCGGTCGGGCGCGTGGCCCGCCGACAGAAACGCCAGCGCGCCCAGCGCCACCAGCCCCAGATCGTTGCTTTCCCAGTTGCCCGTTTCTCCCTGGTTGCGGGCGAGCCAGTCGAGGCCCCTGTCCGCGGCGGTCTGGCTTTCAGGCGTGATCTCCCATTCGCCCTCGCCGCGCGCCAACGGCGCCAGCGACAGCACCGCAACGATCCAGGCAGTCACAAAGGCTCGCGTCATGGAGAACCTGCTCATGCTGCACGCAGGCAGCGAATCGGGTCTTGCAAAACTTGCAGAGATCGACGTGCAGGTTACATGCAATTGGATCGACTTGCATCAACGCGGCGCGATATACTTGCACCAGACACTGCCATGCCCGCCGCGCCACGCAATCATGCTGCCGCCGCACCCCAGCCTGTCTGGGAAGTAGCCACGCTCTATCCCGGTCAGGGTGACTGGTCACCGGAGGAATATCTGCGCCTTTCCGCGGCGACGAATCGTCTGATCGAGTTCACGAACGGCCGGCTGGAGTTCCTTCCGATGCCCACGAAGCCCCATCAGAGGATGCTGAGGTTCCTCTTTGATCTGCTCGCTGCCTTCGTCGAATCCAACGGCCTGGGCGAAGCGTTCTTCAGTCCCATCCGCCTGCGCATCGGGCCGCGCAAATTCAGGGAGCCGGACATCGTTTACGTTGCCGCCAATCATCCGGAAGGTGAGTTGGACTATTGCGAATTCGCCGACCTCGTGGTGGAAATCATCAGCGCGGATGGGCGCAATCGCGACCTCGAAGAGAAGCGCAAGGATTATGCCGAGGGGGGCGTGCCGGAGTACTGGGTGGTCGATCCGCAGGAAGAACGGATTCTGGTGATGAAACTGAAAGGCCGGCGTTACGTGCCGCACGGAACATTCATCCGTGGGCAACGAGCGGCCTCCGCGCTGTTGAGCGGTTTTTCAGTGGATGTCTCGCAAGTGCTTGATGCCGCAAGCTCGCGTAAATGATGATTCCGCTGGCAGAAACCATTTCACTCACTTCAGGAACCCCGCGTTCGCCCACGCCGCCGCCGCCGGACTTTTCTTGTCCACGCGCAGCGTGATCGTCTTGGCGCCGGCGGGAATCTCCACCACCGCCTGCTGAAGCTGATCGGTGCGGCTCAGCACTGCCGGGTTGTCGTTGCGCCAGCGCACGTCGCCGTCGAAGGAAACTTCAAACGGCCCCGCGCCCTGCCAGCCGTCGCACATGCCCACGACCGCCACGAACTTCTTCCACGACGGATCCAGGTCGTAGGTGATCTCGCTGCCGAACGGTGTGACGCCGTAGCCGTCCTGGAATGCGCACAAGTGCATGACGAGCGGCTTGCCGTCGATCGTCTTGCCCGGCTTCAACTCCAGCTTGCGATCGTTGGAGAACGTCGCGGACTTCGCTTTCAGCGAGGTGATCGACACCTGTGGCACGATCGGCGCTTCGCGACCATCCAATCCCGTCACCAGCGGCAGCATCGTCATCTGCCCGAACAGCAGGCCCGCCAGCTTCGCATTGCCCTGCGAGTTGGGCTTGATCTGCATGCGCAGCGTGACTTCCTTGCCGATCCACGGCCCCAGGGAATAGATGCGATCGTTGAAATCCCCCGGCGGCGACGCAAGCGTCTTCACATCGCCGTTGAGCATGGAATCGGCGCGCTCCTTGTCGACCAGGAGATTGAACTCGTGTCCGCTGTTGGCGGTGTCATCGCGCGATGCGGTCACCGGCAGCCAGGCGTTGGCGTGGGTGATCTTCACGCGGCGGGTCAGTTCCAGCGGCGCGACCTGGTCGGCGGGCTTGTCGGCATCGATCACCGCGCTGGTCAGCCAGCGGCCTTCGCGCCGGCTCCACCACGGCCGCAGCGTCAGCCGCGCCAACTGGCTCTTGTCCACGGTCCACTCCGCAAGCTGAGGCCAGAGCCCGGCGAGATCGACCGGCGGCCGGTCCTTCGCCGCCGCCGCCGCGTCCACCGTCACGCTGGGCCAGAGCCAGTCCACTTCATCGCGGATATCCAAGGGATCTGAACCTTTGGGACGGCCGTCATGGCCGAAGTCGGTCACCAGAACGAGGCGGGCGGCGCCCTTGATATCCAGCGGCCCGACGCGCTGCGGATCCTCGCCGCCGCGCAGGAAGCCGCTCTCCCACAGGACCGGTCCGCCCACCTTGTCGCGCACGATCTTCACCTTGGCGCAGCCGCCTTTGCCGACCGCGCGGTTGATCCCTACCCACGTGGAAAAACTTCGGGCATGGGGCGGAAGTTCGAACTCGATCTCGCTGTAGGAGTGAGTGCCCACGCCCAGGTCGCCGCTGGCCGTGCCTAGTTGCAGTTCGAGTCCGCGGCTGCTTGCGTTGCGACGCCAGGGCCAGATGAATCCCGTCGCGCTCTTCTGCGATGCCGCATGTGCCGGAAGCAGCGAGAGCGGTACGTCGTTCACCTCGCGGTAGCCGCGCAGCACGATCTCATCGAACGGCACCCGCAGCGCATGCATCGCCCATGCCGGCTGCACAATGTGATCGAACGATTCCACCTTGCCGCGGCGCTCGTGATCGATCTGCATCATCGACCGGCGATACGTCAGAGTCGCGCCGTTACCCACCACGATGCGCCCGACCAGATCCGTCGAGCCCTGCTGCGGTTTGGGCGCCGGCGACAGCAACTCATTGACGAGGGCGGGAATCACCGCGCCGCCGGGCGGATGGACTTCCGCCAGTTCCACCCAGCCCGCGGAAACCGAGCCTTCCTCGGTCAGGCCGCGAATGCCGCCGAGCACCCACTTGAGCGCCTTCACCTTGACCCGCCGACCGTCGGCAAAAACCACGGTGCCCGGCTCCAGCGGCCCGCGCGGTTCGCGCGACAGCACGATGCGGCTGACGCTCTCCGGATGCACCGCGATCTCCTGGCGCTCGCGAAACTCAAAGGGCGCCAGCGGCCCCTGCGGCGTCACCAGAAGGTGTGCCGGCAGCCGCGCGAACGCATCGGCAGGCGATCCGCCGATGACCCGTCCCGGCAGCACGTCCCCGTTGGCGAACTCGACGTACGGGCCTTCCAGCTTCGACGTGATCGTCGTGTCGCGCAGAAGACGCAGCGGATTGCCCGGATCGAACAGGTTGCGGTTATTGAGCGAAGGCTGCTGCGTCTTCTCGTGCCAGTTGCGCACCTCCCGGCCGATGACGCTGGTGCCGTCGCGGAACACGGCGATATAGCGGTCCTCCACGTTCCGGCTGCCGCCTTCCTCGCGATCGCGCCGAACGCGCGGGGCAGCTTCAGCGATCAGCGCGAGGAAAAGGGCCAACGCGATCGCCAATAGCGCGACGACTGTCACAGGACTCTTTTCAGCCGGTTGCATCGTTCGATTCTTCACTTAGGATCGTGGCAGACATTACTTCCGTCGAACTCCCCTCCCTCTTAGGGAGGGGCAGGGGGAGGGTCGGGGGAACACCTGATTGGAGACGCAAACTCGCGGTGCGCCCGACCCTCCCCTAACCCCTCCCTAAGAGGGAGGGGAATCCGAACCGCGTATTTCGGGTGGGTCATTCAGGCACGTTTTTCACTTCGCCTCCAGCACGATCAGCTTCGCCGCGATCTTGCTCTTGGTCACGACGTTGGACAGTCCGACGATGTACTTCCCGTCGGTGTAAAGACCTTCGGCGTCAAACAACAGCAATTGTGCGGCGTCGTCGAGCGGGACGCTCTTCGTGTCCTTGCCGTCGGCCGCCGAAAGCCACTGGGCCCGGCGCGTGCGGATCGCCGGATCGTCCTTCTTGTCCGTGCGATCCAGCGTCACCGTCATGATCTCATCCCCGACCGCGGGCAGGATCGCGTCGTAGTCGCCCGAGATATTCGTCTGCCACACGAGCTTGCCGGTCTTGAAATCCAGGGCCTCGATGCGATTGACGCCGGCAACGATCACCATGTCGCCGCGCTTGCCCACAAGCCGGCGCAATCGCGGCTGCAGGTACGACCAGATTTCCTCGCCCGAGTCGGCATCCACGCAGATCACGTGCGGCGAACCGGGGGCCGTCACCACCACGCGGCCGGCATCCACCAGCAGCGGGCCGGCGGACTGGAAATCGAAGAGCGGCGGATCGGCGGTCGCCGGCACCAGCGAAAGCCGGCGCACCCAGCGCGGCGAGCCGAGCAGATCGCAGCACACCAGCGCCGACCCGGTGCGGAAGAGCAGCGTATCGCCGTGCAGCACGGGCCGGCCGACCCGATAAAGCTCTTCGCCATAGCGGGCGCGGACGACGCGCTTGGCCATCACCGATTCGCCGGACTCCGGCGCGACCCGGTTGAGAACGATGGCGGCGTTGTCGCCGGACTGGCGCTGCACGCTGAGCACGTAGATCCAGGCGCCGATGACGATCGGATCGCCCGCCAGCGCGTCGTCGTATTCCTGTCGCCACACCACATTGCCGTTGGTCAGATCGAAGCAGGTCAGCTCAAACCGGCGGTCGCGCACGAACGGCACGATGGCGCGGCGGCCGATGATCAGCGGCGTGGCGGGCTCGCCGAGGAAGGACGACATCTCGCGCGTGCTTTCCTCCTTGCGCCAGATCATCTGCCGGCTGTTCATGTCGTACGCCGAGAGCCGCCCGTGCTGATGCGCCAGCAGGACGTGGCCGGCGAAAGCGAAGCTCACCTCGCGCATGCGGTGCCCCGCACCATCGCGCAGATCGCGCGGCGGCGTCAGGTCCGCCAGGGACGACAGTTTCAGCGGACGCGCGGCGATCGCTTCGTGGTCCAGCACATTCGCCGCATCGAACATGCCCGTGCTGCGTCGCTCCTCCAGCATCGCGCTGACGATGCCCTCAAACTCGGCGACCGACATCGTGCGGCCGCCAAGTTCCACCGGCTGCTTGACCGGCTCGCCGGCCTGCACGCCCGCCATCGCCAGCGCCAGGCGTCGCTTGGCCGCCAGTGAGGGCCTGGAGGATTCCTCCGCCTGGTCGACCAGGGTCTCGTAGCGCGCCGCGGCCGAGAAAAAGTTGCCCACGGAAAGATCGCGGTCCGCCAGCATCGCCGACGCCTGCTGCGCCGCCTCGGTGCCGTGGAACTGCGTGGCCAGCGCGTCGAGCATTTCGATGCGGCCCTGGTCAAGCGCCTGCCGCAGGCGGATCGTGGCGACGGGGCCGTACTGCTCCTTCAGTTTCGCCGCGACGGGCGGATTGGCCTCGATGAGCTGGCGCAGCAGCACATAGGTGGCCTTGAAAAGCCGGCTTTCCTTGTCGACCGGGGCGATGCCGTCGGGCAGTGATTGCCGCGCGAGGATGCGGCAAGCGTGGTCGTAGGCTTTCGATTCCACGGATGCGAGCAGTTCGGAGACGGTGTTCAGCGACTCGCGGTCGGAGTCCACGATCAGCGGATGCGTGGGCCAGCGGGCTGGGAAGCGGCGATACTGGAAACGCGAGTCGGCTTCGACGGTGGCGGGGCCTTCGGGCAGGTGTTCGTTCGCCTGCGCGAGCATCCAGGCGCCGAGCATGCGGGCCGTGTAATCCTCCGCATCATTGCTGATGTACGGATACGCCGAGGCCGCCAGATGTTCGTAGCGGAGCGCGGCCATTTGCAGCGCTTCCCACTGCCCGCGTTCCCAGAGGTGATACAGATGCAGTCGGGTGGCGATGGTCGGGGCGGAGAGGTGGCCGTAGATGCCGCGCAGTTCGCCACCGAAGTCCTGCCGATACCACGCATCCAGGAGGCCGCCGACCTGATCCCGATCGCCCGCGGACCAGACGCGCTGCGCCAGATCGTCGTAGAGCGTTGCCATCGCGGCGAAATAGCGGCGATGCTTGTCGTCGTAGGTCAGGTGCAGGAGCTGCGGCAATTCCGCCAGCGCCGCCACGACCGCATCGACCGGAGCGCCCGCCTTGATCGCATGATCGATCAGGTCGAGCGCGGCCTCTTCGCGCAGATTGGACCGGGCCGGGTTCGTGAGCAGCGCCGCGCTGGCGGCGACGCGCCAATCCCTCAGGTCCGCGCCGGCGGGCATTGCCGCGGCGAGTTGAGCGTGCGCGTCGGCGAAGCGGTCGGGGCCGCCGGTGACTGTCACCTTCACCGCGCCGGCGGCCTTGAGAAGTCGCGGATCGGCGAGCTTCGCCGAGGCGTTCAGTCGATTCACGTGAATGCCGTGAATCACCGCGCCTCGCTCGCCCTTGTCATGCAGGCCCGAAAGTGCGACGTACGCGCTGGTGCCGACGACGCGCTGCCACTCGTAGGGGCGCCAGTCGACGAGCGACCATGACTTGCCATCCGGGCTGTAGAAGAACGAAGTGTGGCCGGCGGCGTACCGCGCGCGAAGCATGAAGCGCTGCGGCACCACCCAGCCTTCGCGGAAGCGTTTCTCGATCTCGTTGCGGTCGGAAAAGTTGTACGACAACACGCGGTGCGGACCGTGTTGCACCACGTAGATGGCCCATTGCCCGTTCTCGCCGGGAATCTGAAAGGCCAGGGCGGTCTTGTCGGACACGTCGCTCACGTCGAGCGTGACTTCCGCCGCGCCGCCCAGGTCGATGGGCGCGGTCTCAATTTGGAATCCAATGGAACTGTCCGCGTTGCGCCGAATGGTGATTGAGCCATCCTCGCCCTTCTTCTGTTCGACCACCAGATCGCGCGAGTCGTCGCGGAACTTCCACGTCAACTCCGCGGGCCGCAGCACTTCCTTCGGCGCCGGCGCGGCCGCGGAGAAGTTGCTCGTCAGCGGCTTGAGGCGCAGATCCTCGATGAGCCACACCCGGCCTTCCATGTCCATCGTCGCTTCGCTGGGGGGCTTGCTCAGCGGTACGGCGAGAACCGGCACATCGCCGCGAGCCACCACGATGTGGCCGTCCTGGTAGCGAAGGTCGACGGCACCTTCGCGGAACATGCGCCAGCGGCCGCCGTCGTCGCCCAGCACGCGCGCGTACTTCAGAGCCGTCTCGTCCACCGGACCGAAGTGGTACGTGCCCTTGAGTCCCTGGCCCGCACCGGATTGGGCGGATTGGCGGAGCACCGCGGCGTTAAGCACCTGCCGTTTGATGCCGGGGCCTTCCCATTCCAGTTTGATCGAGGCGTCGCCATAGTCCTCGAAATACTCGACGATGATCTCGTGTCGACCCGCGGGCAGTTCGATTTCACTGGAACTGGCGGCGACGGGACCGCCGCGCCATTGATGAATGACGGGGTTGCCCATCACGTGGACAATCACGCCGTCGTCGCCATTGGCGTGAAAGCGATACTTGCCGGCCCTTTCCACCTTCAGCGCGCCGACCCAGCGCACCGCGAAGTAGTCATTCGTCACACCCATGCCCGGCGAACCGGCGCCCCAGTTGAAGTTGAGATCGCCGTCGATGCGCTCCACGCGCTGCTTGCGGAGGAACTTGGCGGGGTCCGACTCGCGCGGCAGCGTCATCGCGGCGGCGCCGGCGCCGCGCTGCATGGCATAGGCTCGCAGCGAACCCTCAAACTGCTCGATGCGGATCGACTCATCGCCGGCCGTGAAATCCCAGCGCAGCTTGCGAAGCTCCGACAGCCGCATGCGGATCGCCCGGCCCTTGTCGCTGGGCGGAATCAATTCGTAGCGCCCGTTCAGCGGCGTGCTCCACTCGCGGTCCAGCGCGGTGAACTTGGCGCCGGCCATGGCGCGCATGATCAGCGGCAGGCGCGAGACCCACGTGCGGTCGCCGCGCGCCGACGGATCATCAAAGAGCCGCCACGCCGGCGCCCAGGGCTGCAGCGGAGGCTCCACCAGCGGGCCGGCGGGCAGCGGCGCGGGAGGCTCGGTGCCGCCGGGCGTCGTCTTGTCGCCCTTGCCTGGATCGACAACCACCGCCTTGTTCTTGTCTTCCTCGCCATTGCCCGGATCGATGATGACCGGCGGCTTGTTGATGTTGGCGAGAACGTCCTCGGGCTTCTCCTTCTGATTCAGTTTGATCGCCAGGCCGACTCCGCCCGTCACCAGCCCGCCGATCGCCAGCAGAATGATGGACAGCCAAAGCCAGCGGAGCCGACCGCGCTCGTTGCTCATCTGCTCGATCTTCTGGATGAAGTCCTCCGGGCTCATGGCCGCCGGCGCCAGCCGGGTGGAGAGCCCCGTTTCCAAGCGCAGTTCCTCGAGCAAGGCAGCGCGCACCGCCGGGCTGGCGCCAAGCGCCTGGCGCAGCCGGCCGAGCTGGTCCTCGGTCAGATCCTGCGGCAGATTGTTCTGCAGCAGTTCGATCAACTCGTTGTCATTCGATCCCTGCCAGATCATGGCGTTCCACCTTTCCGGTGGTTGATGCGAGTACATGGCGAGAGACTAAGAGCGTTTCGGGTGGCCGGGGCAAGAGCGTTTCGGGTGGCCGGGGCAAGAGCGTTTCGGGTGGCCGGGGCAGGAGGCTTTGCGGATGCCCCGGATGGGTTCACCTTGCTCCAGCGAATCGCGATGTCCGCAGACTTGCTGATCACGGCGCGCCCTTCCGGGGCTTGCGCGGACTCCAGCCCCGGCCACCCGGAAAAGTTCTCAGGCTCCGAGCCGGTGTGAACTGGCGAGTCTTGTGTCGCGGCGGGCGAGCGGGGCGCGCATGGATGATTGTGTTTCCAGGTCTTCACGCCGTCGGCTCTCCCTTCGATTCCTGTCGCGCGGCGTCCATTTGCTGCTGGCGGGCGAGCAGGCTGGCCTCGATGCAGCGCTTCAGCGCCTGCCGGGCACGAACCATCAGCACCTTCACCGCGCCCAGTGTGCGGCCGAGCTTCTTCGCGATCTTCTCCACCTTCATCCCGCCCATGTAGTGCCACTGCAATGACTGCAGCGCGTGCTCGGCCAGTTTGGACATGCAGCCTGGCACCAGGTGCAGCACATCGTCGTAGAGGCCGTCGCCGGGCGTCATTTCTTCGAGTTCCAGGCACAGTTCGGTCCAGCCGTTCTCCCGGCGACGCATGATGTGACGGACCTGCTCGCGCAGGACGTTGCGGCAGATGCCCATCAGCCAGGACTGGAACCGCAGTTCCGTGTTGAACCTGGCGATGGCTCCGAAAATGCGCATGAACGCTTCCTGCGTCAGATCTTCCGCCACATGCGGGTCGAGGACGCGGGCCCGGAAATAGCCGTAAACCACCGCGTGATGCCGCTGGTAAAGCTGGGCAAATGCGTTGCGGTCACCGCGTTTAACCTTGGCGGCGAGCTCGGCGTCGTTGTCGGGTTGGGGTGCGACCGTGTCGGCCAAGGCGTTTCCAGTACGTACTCTAAGTGAATTGCTGGGCGCGGCTGGAACGGTTACGGCAAACCCGCGGACAGGCGCCGCGGGCGGTGGGTAATCGCACTATGGTAGCGAAGTGCGGCGACTGGGCGAATGAAAACTCGGAATGCATCGGGAATAGGCCTGCCAAATTTTCAGTGGGCCAGATTCCGGCACCCTCTCCCTCTCAGGGAGAGGGCTGGGGTGAAGGTCGGGACGCACAAGTTTGCAATCGCCGACATCGCGTGCCGGATGCCGCATCAATCTGTTCGTCCCGACCCTCACCCGGCCTCGAAGACTCGGCCACCCTCTCCCTGGGAGCGAGAGGGAGCAAGGCCCCGGAAAAATGGGCAATCCCGACTCCCTGCTCAGCTTCCCGCGATTTTCGAACCTGACGCTGCCCACGGGTACTATGTAGAGGCATGACGACTCTCGCACGCCACGCCGCGCTGACCGCGCCGGTGACGGACGCACCGGCTGAGCCGGCGGGTCTGCTTGACCGGCTGCGCGGGCGCGATGAGGCTGCGCTGGCACAAATCGCCCGCATGTACGGCGATCGACTGACGCGCGTGGCCTATCTGCATCTGAGCGATGCACACGCCGCCGAGGACGCGGCGCAGGACGCCCTGATCGCCGCGTGGGACGGCGCGGGACGGACGGGGACGCAGACGCCGCTGTGGCCCTGGCTCCTGGGGATTCTTTTTAATCGCTGCCGCAAACACATGCGATCGTTGTCGCGTCGGCGTCGTCGGGAGATGGCGGCTCACGAACTTCGAATGAGCCACGGCGCGGCCGATCCCGTTGTCGACGATCGCATCGAGCTCGTGCGGGCGGCCTTGGCCGGGCTCAGTGAACCTCTGCGTTGCGTGGTGATCCTGCGCTTTGAGCAGGGGCTGAGCGTGGCGGATACCGCGGCAGCGTTGAACGTGCCGGAGGGAACCGTGAAACGCCGATGTCACGATGCGTTAGGAGCCGTGCGAGAACAACTCCGCAGTTCGGCGTAGGGTGCGTCAAGTCCGCGCGGACGCACCACGTTGCGTCTTCAGTTAGGAACGGGACCGAAAATAAGTTCCCCATTTAGCCGGCGGGCTTGCCCGCCGAGACGCCCTCGGCGGGC
>CAYRPN010000125.1:0-16959 GCA_964426135.1 uncultured Phycisphaeraceae bacterium
GAGGAAAAGTTCTCAGGCTCCCGGCAGGAGAGGGGGCCGGAATCCAAGCCCCGGATATTTCGGCAGACCCTAACGCAACCGAGTGTTGCCGTCGTTTTGCACTTTTTCGCCGTTCTGCTACTCTTTTGGATTCCCCGCCTGCCGGTCGGGCAGATGCGCGGGAGCAACCTTTGTCCCCCTAACCTTGGTTTCAGTCATGGCCACGCAGATTCCTCAACTGCCCGCTCAGTCCCGTCCCCGTCTCGGCACCCGCGTCGCTGACCGCGAACGCAAAGCCGGCCTGTTGCCTGCGGTGATCTATGGTCACAAGCAGGAGCCGGCGCACATCACGATCAACCGCAAGGCGTTCACCCAACTGGCGCACAACAACGTGCATCTTCTGGAAGTGCAGTTGGACAGCAAGGCTGAGCCCTGCCTGATCAAGGACTTGCAATGGGATTACCTGGGCATGCACCTGGTGCATGTCGACCTGGCCCGCGTCGACCTGAATGAGAAGGTGCGCTTCAAGGTGCAGATCGTGCTGCTGGGTGAGCCGGTGGGCTGCAAGGAGACGGGTGCGTACCTGCAGCCGTTCGCGACGGAGCTCGAAATCGAGTGTCTCGCGACGCAGATTCCCGACAACATCAAGGTGGACGTGACGCCGTTGAAGGTGGATGAAACGATCCTGGCCAAGGCTGTGAAACTGCCCGAAGGCGTGGCGCTCAAGAGCGACCCGGACATGCCGATTGCCGGCGTGCTGGTTGTGCTCGAAGAAGAAGTCGCGGCCCCCGCGGCTGGCGAAGGCACGGGCACCGAGCCGGAAGTCATTGGCCGCAAGCCTGGCGAAGAGGGCGAAGCCGATGCCGCTGCCGCTCCGGCCGGCAAAGCCGGCGCCGCCGCTCCCAAGGCCGACGCGAAGAAGAAGTGATTCGACCATTGAAAATCCAACCCCCGAAAACCGCGACCGTGGGTCGCGGTTTTCGTTTGCGGCCCGCGCACGAAGAGTGAATGCTTTACCGTTGAGCGATGGGGCTTGCCCCGATCCGACGGATAAACATGGATGCTCGATCAGAACGGGGCAAGCCCCGTCGCTAACCGCAATCCGTTTACTGTGTGTGCGCCGCTCCTCGCTCTTGACACCCTCCTCATGAAACTCATCGTCGGCCTCGGCAACCCGGGCAGCGAATACGCCAAGACCCGCCACAACGCGGGCTTCATGGTGCTCGATCGACTTGCCGTGCGCAACAGCCTCACCGGCGTCAAGGCACGTTTTCACGGCGGCATGCTCGAAGGCCCCGTCGCCGGCCAGCGATGCATGCTCTTGCAGCCGATGACGTTCATGAATCGCAGCGGCTTGTCTGTCGGCGAAGCGATGACGTTCTACAAGCTCGCGCCGGAAGACCTCATGATCGTCGTGGACGACATCGCCCTGCCCTGCGGCCGCATCCGCATCCGCAAGGACGGCGGCGCCGGCGGGCACAACGGCCTGGCCGATGTTGAGCGCGCCCTTGGCACCAAGGCGTATCCGAGGCTGCGCGTGGGCATCGACGCGCCCGGCCGCGTGCCGCAGGCGGATTACGTGCTGGGGCGATTTTCCGAAGCGCAGTTTGCGCTGTTGACGCCGGCAATCGATAAGGCGTGCGATGCGATCGAGTGCTGGGTCAAGGACGGCATCGACGCGGCGATGAACAAGTTCAACGTGGGAGCGGAGCCGGTGTAGGCGCGATTATCCGTGCGGCTCAGAGAGCCGCACCACGGGCTAAGCACGTGCCGCGCCATGGGCGAGGTGCAGCGACGCGGGCGTCGTGCAGCGGCTATTCCCCAGCCTCCGATGTCTTTACAATCGCCGTGTCCATGGCCTTGGAACACCGCAAACCCGTCATCGGCCTCGTCGGCGGCATCGGCTCGGGCAAGAGCACGATCGCCCGTCACTTCGCGTCGTTGGGCTGCGGCGTGATTGATGCCGACCAACTGGCGCGCCAGGCGCTCGAGCTTCCCGCGACCGTCGTGCAACTTGTGCAGTGGTGGGGCGATGGCGTTCTCGATGCGCATGGCCGGCCTGACCGTGCGAAAATCGCGGCGATCGTCTTCTCCAGTCCGGCGGAGCTTGCGAAACTCGAAAACGTCACGCATCCCCAGGTACATGAACGTCGCCAGCAGCTTCGCCGGCAAATGCAGGACGATCCGCAAGTTGTGGCGATCATCGAAGACTGCCCGCTGCTGCTGGAGAAAAAGTGGGACGCCGATTGCGACGCGGTGGTGTTCGTCGAGGCGTCGCAGCAGACGCGAGAAGCGCGGGTGTCGCAGTCGCGCGGGTGGTCGCCGGCGGAACTGGCCCGACGGGAGAAATCGCAAATAGGACTTGACATCAAGGCCCGACGCGCCGATCATGTGATCGAGAACAACGGCGATGAGGCCCATAGCCTCGCACACGTCCGGCTCGTTCTTTCCCAGATTCTTCATCGGCACGCCTGAATGCAGAACCCGCATGGGTTCGGTGCCTCCGAAGACCGTACTCCCCTTAGATTCACGTTGGATCGAGGATGAACCTCCCGGATACCCGGAACCAGCCCACGGACAGGGCTTTCTGACAGCGGGTGCATTTCCGCTTGTTTTGAATCAATATTTTTTACCCGCGTGGGCGTCCGTCCCACGCCTGTTCGCCAAGGAGCGCCATCATGGCCGAGACACGCATTCGCAAGCGGATGTCCAGTCGCACCCGCCGGGTTCAGGATGAACCCGGCACGCCTGCGACCACCGAAACCACCACGGAAACCGCTGCGCCTGCAGCCGCACCTGCCGCCACGGCTGTCGCGGCCCCGGTTGCCGCCCCGCCCCAGCACCAGCCCATGGTCGCCCAGAGCGACGAGGAACTTGAAGCCGAAACGCAGCAGCGTTACGAGCAGGCCAAGCGCTCCGATCTGACCGTGCGCGATCTGCAGAAGTTGGACCAGGACGAGCTTCGCAAGATGGCTACGGAGGAAAAGATCGAGAAGATCGAAAGCCTCAGCCGCAACAAGCTCATCTTCAAGATTCTCGAACGCAAGATCATGAAGCAGGGCCTGATGTACGGCGAAGGCGTGCTGGAAATCCTGCCCGACGGCTTCGGGTTCCTGCGCTCGCCTGAGTATTCGTACCTCGCCTGCCCCGACGACATCTACGTCAGCCCGTCGCAGATTCGCCGTTTCGGCCTCAAGCCCGGCCACATCGTGCAGGGCACCATTCGCCCGCCCAAGGAAAGCGAAAAATATTTCGCGTTGCTGCGCGTCGATGCGGTGAATACGCATCCGCCCGATGCGCTCAACGATTGCAAGGATTTTGAGAACCTTACGCCGCTGCATCCGTTCGAGCGATTCGTGATGGAGACGACGCCGGATGAGATTTCGATGCGCATCGTGGACATGGTGACCCCCGTGGGCAAGGGCCAGCGCGCCCTGATCGTCGCGCCGCCCCGCACGGGCAAGACGGTGCTGCTGCAGAAGATGGCCAACTCCATCATCAGGAACAATCCAAACTGCAAGGTGATCGTGCTGCTGATCGCCGAGCGTCCGGAAGAAGTGACCGACTTCCGCCGCAACACGCCGGTGGATATCGAAGTGGTCGCCAGTTCGTTCGACGAATCCAGCACGCGTCACGTGCAGGTCTGCGAAATGGTCATCGAGAAGTCCAAGCGCATGGTCGAGTTCGGCGATGACGTGGTCATCCTCATGGACTCGCTCACCCGCATGGCCCGCGCTTACAACGAGGAAATGCCGCACTCGGGCAAGATCCTCACCGGCGGTCTCGACTCCAATGCCCTGCAGCGCCCCAAGAAATTCTTCGGCGCCGCCCGCGCTATCGAGAACGGCGGATCGCTCACCATCATCGCCACTGCCCTGATCGACACCGGCTCCAAGATGGACGACATCATCTTCGAGGAGTTCAAGGGCACCGGCAACAGCGAACTGCACCTGGACCGTCGTCTGATGGACAAGCGCATTTATCCCTGCATCGACATTTCCTCCTCCGGCACCCGCCGCGAGGAATTGCTGCTCGACCCGCGCGAACTGAAATTGGTCTACCGTCTGCGAAAAGTGCTGGCGGATATGAACCCGGTCGAGGCGATGGAACTGCTCAAAGGCCGGCTGGAGAAGGTAAAGACCAACGCGGAGTTCCTGCTCACGATGAATTTGGATTGAGACGACCGATAGGCTTGAACAGGTGGTGCGTGCTGCGTAGGTGCCGCACGCCAACAACCTGAATAATTGAATCTCGCGCAAAGGCGCAAAGCTCGCGAAGAAATGTTCTACCTTGGCGAGCTTTGCGCCTTTGCGCGAGATTCAGTTTACGGGCTGCCTCGTTCAACCTAGTGATGCGCAGTGCCTGCCACCTTCGATCCACCATCAATTCCCCTTGGTAGCTGCACCGCTCGCGGTGTTCGTGGCTTTATCATGAGTTGAAGACGCACGCCGCGGACAGTGCGGCCGTGAAGGTATTTGTCGCGTCGTTACGCGCACAAAAAAACCCCGGATCAAATCCAGGGATGTGGACCTTTTCTTTTCGTGCGTTTCACCAACTCACGGCAGCACAATCGCCGAGCCGACTTTGAGCTGCTCGGGCTTCAAGCCGTTGTTGGCGTTGGAGATTTCGCGCCAGCGGCTGCCGTTGCCCAGGTGGTTCTTGGCGATGGACCAGAGCGTATCACCTTGGCGGACGGTGTACGTGCCGGCACCCGCCGTGCCCTTGCTCACGGGACCTGCGGGCGGCGGGGTCAGCGCAGGCGTGTTGCCATAGACCGGAGCGCCCGGGCCAAGCGTGAATGAATCGCTGCCGGCGGGCGCGGGCTGGCCCTTGGCGGGGGCGCCTTTGGCGGTGGTGGGGCCGGTGGGGGCGAGCAGCGGGTCGTGCGCCGCGGTGATCGGCTGCTGCGGCGGAGGAACCTCGGCCACCGGCTGAGTGTTGTTGCTCTTGCAGCCGGCGAAAACCGCCAGCGAACCCGACAGCACCAGAGACGTGATCATCTTTCGTGACATGCGTGAAATCCTTTTCTAGAGGCGACGGCCGAGTCCAGTTCGGCCGCTAGGTTATTGGTCGGCGAAAGTGCTCTTCGGAGTTGATTATTTTCCAATCCAGGAACTCATCCGTCCGCCCCCGTACCACGGGCGAATCACGACGCGACGATCAGTCTCTCGCCAACCGACTGCCGCCAGGCGTCAGCGATGCCCGCGTCCGTGACAATCTGATCCACTTCGCTGAGCCCGCAGACTCGCACCAGGCTCTTGCGTCCGAACTTGCTCGAATCCATCAAGAGCAGCGAGCGCGTCGCCTGGCGGATCATGAGCTGCTCGACCTGCGCCATGGGCAGGTTGATGTTGAACGCAGCATCGTCGTAGATGCCGGCCACGCTGAAAATCGCCAGATCGGCGTAGAGATCCGCCAGGCACCCCGTGGTGATCGCGCCGACCGTCACACCCGTGCGCGGATAGAGATTGCCGCCCAGCAGCAGCAGTTCGATCTGGTCATCGTCGGCGAACAGGTTGGCGATGGACAGGCTGTGCGTGACGATCTGCAGCGGGCGGGCTTTGATTTCCTTGGCGGCGAAAATCACGGTGGAACCGCCGTCGAGCAGCACCGTCATGTGCGGCGTGATCTGGGCCGCGGCGTAGCGGCCGATGGCAATTTTCTGCTCCACGTCCTGGTTCATGCGCTCGGCAAGTACGGGGCTGTGCTGGCCCATGCTGGACGGGGCGCTCTCGGCGGGGACTCTCGCGCTGTCGGCATGGCCCCTTGAAGGGGCCATGCCTGCGGGCTCCGCGCCGCCGGCATCGCCCTTGTAAATCGCGCCGCCGTGCGTGCGCTCGACCACGCCGCGGCGCTCCAGCGCCTCCAGGTCGCGGCGGATCGTTGACCCGCTCACGTCCAACTCGCGCGCCAGATCCTCCAACTGAGCGGCCTTCCGCTCGCGGAGGATCTCAAGCACGCGCTGTTGACGTTCGACGATGAGCATGGGGAGAGGAGTCAGAGAGCAGTGAACAGAGAACAGAGAACAGAGAACAGAGGGCAGCGGGCAGAGGGTACAGGGCAGAGGGTAGAGGGCAGAGGGCGAAAGCCCAGGCATTGCCATGCCTGGGCTTTCGTCGCATCAGAACCATCATTTCAACACGCGATCCCATTTCGCCTTGTTCCACGCGATTTTCTCGGCGGCGGTCATCTTCGAGAAATCGGGCGTCGAGGCTGCGATCGAAGCGCCGCTCGCCGCCGCGCTTGCCGCGCTCGTCCCATCCGGTTTCCTGTTTTCCTGTCCTCCCGATTTCCTGATATCACCTCGCCCGCCATCGACGCGTGCCGCCGTGGCCGTGGGCGCCGCGCCATAAGAGAACTGCCGCAGCGTCTTCTGCGCGTCCAGCTCGAGAGCGCGGTACGGCTTGATGCCCAGTTTCGCCAGTTCACCGTGATAGCTGCGCACCATTTCGCCCGGGTCGTTCGCATCGCCATCGGCGAGCCAGCGCAAATGCTGGATGAACGTGAGCTGATGCTCGGCGTTGTTGATCATGCGGCCATAAAGCGCGGCTCGCGCGCCATACTTGCGCGCTTCCCACAGTTGAAAGAAAGCATCGAACGTCGTGCCGCTGCTGCCGCCGAGGATGCCGGGGACCAGCGTGCGGTCATACGACGCCAGTTGCTCCATCACCGCCGGGCCGGCGTAGGGGATCTTCAGAAAAATCGGCCGGCCCAGTCCCACGACGCCAGCGACGGTGCGGGCGATCTGATCGTTGATGTAGCGGCCCAGGTCAGCCGGGCAGTGATCGCCGCACGCGTTGGGGTTGAACACTTCCAGAAAGTGGCGGAAACCCTTGCGCTCCGCTTCGATGCGGAAGTTGCGATAGGCCTCAAGCGACTCGTGATCGCGATCGACATCGTTGTTGAACGTCACCGAATACAGGCCCAGGTCCGCGCCTTGGCAACGTTCCGCCGGCGAACACAACACCTTGCCGCACATGATGTGATCGATCGTGGCGCTGCGGAACGGCCGCGATGGCTGCGACGAATAGCGGCCACCCTGTGCCAGCCAGATGTCCGTCGTGTCGTTGGCGCGGGCCGCCGGCGTCATCGGGGAGTTGTCGAACATGCGCTCGTGAATCGTCACGACTTCATTCGTCGACGCGCTCATCAGCATGATGTCGAGCAGGCCCTGCCGGATGTTCTGGCGGATCAGTTCGCGGTATTCCTCGAGCGAGCGAAACTTGCCCTCCTGCGAATGATGCTCCGGCGATTTGCCGGGAGCGGCCATGCCGGCAGCCATGTCGGCGTCCTTCGCATCGGCGAGGATGAAATCCTTGCACGAAGGCTCGGCGAGGATGCGGGCAATCTTCTGATCGAGTGATTTTTCCATGATCTTGAAACTCGGTGTAGGGTGGGCATTGCCCACCGCGATCAACCTCGTGCCTCATCGGCGGTGGGCGGAGCCCAACCTACTTCGGATCGCTCAACATCATCTTCCAATCGGCCTTGCGCTTGCGGTGCCAGGTGTCCAGCGCCTTAAAAGACGCCTGCTGGGCGGGTGACAGATTGCGGATGCCCGCGTAGCCAAAAAGGTCGGGTGAAATCAGCCAGAACTCCTCGTAGCGGCGGATGAGGAAAATCGCGGCGAGCTCGGCGGGGCCGGTGCGGCCGGGGTTCTGCTGGACAAGGACGACGGCACACTCTTTTTCCTGCTGCGATTCGAGCACCTTGAAATCCTCGCCGCCGCGCGACATGTCGATGCCGATCTTCTCGAATCGCTGGCGGGTGGAGGTCGCCGCCGGCGTGCCGTAGTTAATCTCGTCGACCATGTTCAGCGCCGCAGGCACATCGTTGTATTTCATCGCGGCGCGGAATCGCTCCACCACTTCGCGCGGCGTCGTGGCTTCCCCAAGCTCCAGCGCGGCCTTGATCTTCGGATTCATCGGAGCCGGCGCGGGCTGCTGCTGCTGCTGGTGTTGCTGCTGCTGACAGCCAAGCGCCACCAGCAGCGCCGTGGTGAGCCATGAACACAACAGGCTGGCAAACGCATCTTTCATGTCTACGAACCGGCGAGGAACTACCGTAGGGTGCGTCAAGGCTCTGCGCGGACGCACCACTGACAAACGGAGGCGCAACATGGTGCGTCCGCGCCGAGCCTTGACGCACCCTACGCCGCCGCACCATGCACCGCCGCCGGCGGCGGGCTGATCACTTCACGCCCGCCAGAATCTGATCCGTGATCGCTTGCACCATCGCCTCGAATCCGTCGTCGGCAGCGCCCTTGCCGCCGCACTCGCAGCTCTTGCTGGCGGTGTGTTCGAAGGTGGTGAGGAACGGCTGATCCTGCTTGCTCGCGCATCCCGAGGGCGCACAAGCGAGGCGGGAGTCGGGCATGCCGAAGCGCTGCTTCAGTTGCAGCAGTTCCGTCATCTGATTGGAGTTGAGCACGTTCACCTGGCCAAGCTGGCGGGCGAGGATGAGCTGCTTGCAGTAATTGTCGAGGATTTCCAGCAAGTAGTAGGCATCCATCAGCGTCTTGCCGAAGCTGACCGAGCCGTGGTTCGCCATGAGGATCGTGTTGGACTCGGGCGTGATCTTGTCGATGAAACTCTCGGGCAGCTTCGGGCCGCCGGGTGTGGCGTAGGCGGCGTAAATCGTCTGACCGAGGAACACCTCGGCCTCGGGATGAATGCCCGACGGCAGCGGAATGTTCGCGATGCAGAACGCCACGGCGTGCGGAGGGTGCGAGTGGATCACCGCCTTGATGTCCGGCCGCTTCTTGTAGATCGCCAGGTGCACCATCACTTCGCTGGTGCGCTTGCGGCCGCGCGGGTTGGACTCCACCTGGTTGCCGTCCATGTCGACGACGCAGATGTCCTCCGGATCGAGCATGCCCTTGCTGATTCCGGTGGGCGTGCAGAGGACGCGATCGTCGCTGACGCGCACGGAGTGATTGCCTTCGTTGCCGGCGCAGAAGCCGCGGAGCCAGATGTTGCGACCGATGTCGCAGATGGCTTTTTTAACTTGCCAGACGGGTTGGGTGGTGGTTGTTGCCATATTCTGTTTTCCTTGCGAACGTCGGCGTAGGGTGCGTCAAGGCTCAGTGCGGACGCACCATGTTGTGCAAACGATTTTCTGCATGTCGCTTCCAATACGGAGATCCAATGCGGTGCGTCCGCGCCGAGCCTTGACGCACCCTACGACGTCACGCCTCGATCGTGTCGAGGATCGCCGCGTTGTACGCATCGACCGGTACGCGGCCGGGCCAGAACGGCATGCTTGCCTCGCGGCCTTCGCTGACCGCGATGATCTGACCTTCGTGCGCGCCCAGGTCGTCGTACACCACGAGCGACTCGGGCATCGGACTCTTGCGCTTCATGCCGCTGTCGTGACCCGCCAGCGCCTGATGATCGAACGCATCGACAATGAGCAGCGTCGCCGACTTCAGATCAGGAAGCCGGCGGCTCAAAGTCAGGTTGCCGATGACGCGGGCGAGTCGCATAAGAAGCCGTTAGCTGTTAGCTGTTAGCTGTTAGCCTAAGACAGCCTGCATTGAGCTAATGGCTGTCGGCTAACGGCTCCCGGCTTCATCCACACCGATGCAAATCCGCCAGATCGCGTTCGACCGGCGGGGGCGCTACGGGCGCCTGCTGCATGAAACGTTCGAGCATCGCGGTCATCGCGCGGACGCCGTGATGCGGGTACTCGATGATCAGCACGTTGGCGCCGACATCGCGGATGCCTTGTTCGACAGCCTCGCCGCAGGTGGCGACGACGGCGCGGATCGCGGCGCAGCGGTTTGCGAGCACCACGGCTCGGGCCGCGCTGGGGACGAAGAGCACGCCGCCGGCGGTCTGTTTCGATTTGATCGCGCGGGCTAGTTCGCGGATGACGTTGCTCATCGCGCTGCTGTTGGGGCCGGCGGCAAGGGGACGGAGCACGCCCGAAGGTTGGCGACGCACGGCTTCGCGCACGCCGGAGCAGTTGCCGTCGATCCACCAGAGATAGCCGTGGGACGAGTTTCCAACTCGTCCGTCCGTACTCGCGCTTTGAAGCGAACGACCGGCTCGCCCTTCGTCAGCGGGGGCGCCGGCGCCCGCGGCGGCGGACGAGATGGAATCTCGTCCCACTGCGGCGGCCTCGACTCGCTTCACGCGATCCTTTTTCTGCCGGGCCAGGTCGTTGGCCAGCGGCGTGAGTTTTGCGTCGAGCGACAGCCACGCAACGCCGTCGGCGGCCGCGTCGAGCGCTTCCTGCAACTGCTTCGCCGTGACGATGCCGGTGAGCGGTACGATCCTGGCGCTGCGGCGAGCATCAGCCTGTGCCGCGAAATCTTCGGGTGGCTCGGCGCGATTCGGCAGCGCGATCGATCCAGCATTCAACCGGCCGCCGCCAGCCGTGCGCGGATCGAAATCCTCTGGCGGTTCCTCGCCGCCGTCGGCATTCAAGCCGCGGGACGATGCCGGCGCTTGGCCGCGCAACTTGCCCGCCAGTTCGGGGAACTTCGAATAATCACCGGTGCATTGGCCGATGGGCGGCTGCACGTGGACGGGCGATGCGTGCGCGACGTTCCCGATATCCGACGCGCTCGCCGCCGACGAAGCCCCACCACGCGACAAACCCTGCTCGCGCAGGGCTTCGATCACGAGTTTCGTGATCAGGTCGACGAGTTGGCGGTCGGCTTCGTTCATGAATGTTTGGTTTCAGGTTTCAAGTTACAGAGTTTCAAGTTTGAACTCTGCCACATGAAACCGTAAACCTGAAACCTGAAACCTGATACTCAATCCACAATCCCCATCGTCCACCATCTTGCCGGGCTCTGGTCGTTCTTGAGCATCCCGCGCAATCCGAGTCCGTCGCTGCTGATCATCACGGTGTCGCCTTTGCCGGCTCCGAGCTGATCCACCGCGATCACCGGATCGCCCTGCGGCTTACCATCGATGCCCAGCGGAAACACAATCAGCAACTTCTGCTTCGCAAGCGAAGCGTGCTTCACGGTGGCGGTCACGCGGCCTTGGACGAGGGCGAGTTGCATGGGAAGCCTAAAAAGCCGTTAGCCATTAGCCGTTAGCTCAAGACACCGGACACTTGCGATCGCCGTCCATTGGCGCTCTCGGAAACATTCCGAAGCTAACGGCTAACGGCTTTCGGCTAACGGCTTCTCTCAAACAATCCTCAACCCACCACTGACCGTCACCCTTCTGAACCGCGTGAACGTCAGCGGCGTGGTGACGCCTTCGCCGGTGGGCGTGGCGATGGAGTAGCTCGGATAACCTTCGCCGCCGATACCCAGGCAGCCGGTGCTTGGGCCGTTGACAGCGAACAAAGTCGTGTTCATCACCTGGCCCATGCGGGTGATGTTCTTGATGTTGTTCGAGTGAATGCAGGCGGTGTGGCCGAAGCCGTGCTCGTGCTTGATGGCCATCTCCAGTGCGTGCTCGAAGTTCTTGGCGCGGATGAAGGGCACGAACGGCATCATCTGTTCCTCGGGCACGAACGGATTGCTCTCGTCCGTCTCGCCGAAGAGCAGATCGACGCCGTCGCGGATGTTCAGGCCGATCGCTTTGCCGAGGAACGACGGATCCTTGCCGACGTAATCCTTGTTCACCGCGTAGTGGTCCTTGGCCCAGGTGAACGCCACATCGGTGAGCTTCTGAATCGCGGCGGCGGCGAGTTCCACCGCGCCGGCGCGGCGCATGGCGTCCATCATCTTGTCGAAGACGCTCTCAACGACGAAGACTTCCTTCTCGCCGATGCAGAGCAGATTGTTGTCGAACGCAGCGCCGGCGATGATCGATTTCGCCGCGTTGTCGAAGTCGGCGGTTTCATCGACGACCACGGGCGGGTTGCCGGGACCGGCGACGATGGCGCGCTTGGTCTGCTTCATCGCGGCGCGGGCCACGGCGGGGCCGCCGGTCACGACCAGCAGCGGAATGCCCGGGTGCTGGAAGATTTCCTCCGCGGTGCGGAGCGTGGGCGGATCCATGATGGTCAAGAGCGGACCGACGCCGAACTGTGCCTTGATCGCCTTGTTGTAAACCTCCACCGCCATGGCGGCGCAGCGGGCGCCGCTGGGGTGCGGGTTGTAAACGATGCTGTTTCCCGCGGCGATCATGCTGATCGCGTTGGCGGTCAGGGTGGGGATGGAGTGCGTGACGGGCGTGATGGCGCCGATGACGCCCCAGGGCGCGGCCTCGTCGAGGCCGATGCCGTTGTCGCCGCTGTGAGCGCGGGTGGTGAGGAACTCGACGCCGGGGATGTTGTCGAGCAGCTCGAGCTTGAGCACCTTGTGATCGAGCCGGCCGATTTTCGTCTCATCGAACTCGATCTTGCCCCACTCTTTCGAGTTCTGCTTCACGATGCTCTTGATGAGCTTGATGATGCCGCGGCGGAGATTGAGTCCGCCGGCGGCGAGTTGGTCCTGCGCTTTCGTCGCGGCTTCCACGGCCGCATCGACGCTGGCGAAGCGGCCGGTGACGGGATCATTCGTGCCGCCGGCGGAAGGGGGCGCGGACATGGGCGAACTGCTCGGCGCGGCCGGCGTCTTGGCGCCGCCCGCAGTGCCGCCTGCGCTGCCGAGACGTTTCACCACTTCCTGCACGACACTGGCGATCAACGTTGCCTGGTCCATGGGGCGATCCTTGGTATCGACGCGGTTCTTTGGCCGCGTCCTCGCGGGGCAAGGCCCCGCGGCTAAACGTTCCATTGTGCGGACTGCGAAACAGGTGGGAGGTTGACGATGCGCCGGCGAATCTTCCGCCCTTCGGGCGGGCGCTAAACGGCGGATCGTTCACGCACTCGTCACTCCACTTTCCTGCCCATCACCACGGCCTCGTCGACGATGCCGATGACCAGCGCGTCGACGGGAATCTTGTTGAATCCCTCAGCCATGCGAGCGCTGCTGCCCTGCACGATCAAGACGAGCTGGCCTTCGCCGGCGCCCAGGTTGTCCAGCGCGACAATGGCGCGGCCGGTGACCTGGAACTTGCCGCCGCCCGTTGCCCCGCCGTTGCCCGCGCCTTGTTCGGCATGGCCCCTTGGAGGGGCCATGCCTGGGTTCCCCGCGCCGCCATCGCCGCCGGCCGTGCTCGGATCGTCGTAATCGATGCGCAGCGGCTCGACGAGCAACAGCTTCTGGGCCCGCATCGACGGGTCCTTCTGCGTGGTGACGACGTGGCCTTTGACGCGTGCGAGGAACATGGGGAAGAGGGAAGGGACTAAGGGACTAAGGGGCGGAGGGACAAAGGGAAAAACAGCGAAGGGGAGAGGCACGGGAACGTGGTCGCGGGCTTGGGATTGCCCTACGTCCCTTCGTCCCTACGTCCCTCAGTCCCTTCGTTCTTCTCACACCTTCTCCACGCCTTCGTGCGGCCGGGCGATCACGTGGACGCTGACGACTTCGCCGACGCGACGCGCGGCTTCGGCGCCGGCGTCAACGGCGGCCTTGACCGCGGCGACGTCGCCTTCGACCGTGATGGCGACCAGGCCGCTGCCGACCTTCGCCTGTTTCACGAATTTCACGTTCGCAGCCTTAAGCGCCACGTCGAGCGCTTCCACCGCGCCGATGAGGCCTTTCGTTTCGATCATGCCGATTGCCTGCTGAGCCATGGTAGGTCTCCGAGTTGGGGGTTCTGAGTTGTGGAGTCTGAGTTCTGAGTCTTGTGTTTCACCGCATGCGCTTGCGCATCGTTTCTTTTCATTCGCCGACGCCAGGTTCACCGTCCAGACGCCTGCGGCGTTTCCGCTAAACAGCGGAGGTTTTCGCTGAACGCAGCGCGTCGATCGTTTGCCGGGCGACGATCAGTTCTTCGTTGGTGGGCAACACCCAAATCTGCGTCTTGCTACCGGGGGTGCTGGAGGGGACGTCGGCATCGATGCGCGTCTCGGCGCTGCCTTTGGCGTTCTGGTTTTTCGTGGCGTCGAGCTTGATGCCGGCGAAGTCGAGGTTGGCGCAGATCGCGGCGCGGATCGCCTTGCCGTTTTGCCCGATGCCGCCGGTGAAGACGATCGCGTCGGCTCCATTGAGCACGGCGAGGTACGCACCAACGTAGTGCCGACACACTTCGACGAACGCATCCAGCGCCAGCCTGGCCCGCTCGTTGCCGGCGGCGGCGGCTTGCTCCACTTCACGCATGTCCGCGCTGACGCCGGACAAACCTTGCAGCCCCGCCTTTTTGCCAAGCGTGGCCCAGATGTCGTCGAGCTTCAGGCCGGCCTTGAGCAGTTTCAGGATCGCGAAGGCATCGAAATCACCGACGCGCGAGGCATGGAACACGCCGGACTGCGCGGTCATGCCGAAGCTGTTGGCGACGCTCTTGCCGTTGTCGATCGCGCTGATGGAGCAGGAACCGCCGAGGTGGCAACTGATCACTCGCTTGGCATTCGGCGCGATCTGCGCCATGCGGGTGGCGATGTAGCGATGCGACGCGCCGTGGAAGCCGTAGCGACGGATGCCGAGTTTCTCGACCCACTCGTGCGGGATGGCGTAAACCTGTCGCGCCAGCGGCACAGTCTGGTGAAACGCCGTCTCGAACGCGGCGACCTGCGGCACGCCGGGTAGTTTCTTCGCGAATGCCCGCATCGCCGCGATGTACGGCGGGTTGTGCTGCGGCGCGACGTCGGCGAACTGTTCCATCGTCGCCAGCACGTGATCATCCACGACCACCGCGCCGCTGATCGGCCCGCCATGCACCGCCTTGAACCCGATCGCCTGCACTTCGCTGATGGACTTGATCACACCCAGCGCGATCAGTTCGCTCAGGTGCATGTCGATCGCGGCGGCATGGTCCATCAAATCGCGCGTGTTTTCCGACTTGGCGACGCCGGTATCGACCGTGGATGCGCTGCGTCCCTGGCCAATGCGATCGCTCGCGCCGGTGGCAAGCACGCGCTCGCTCGGCATTTCGTAGAGCTTGTACTTAAAGCTCGTCGAACCCAGGTTGGCGATGAGGACGATCATGGGAAGAAGCCGTTAGCCTTGAGCCATTAGCCGTTAGCTTCGAGCCATCGAACCGGGAGCCATCTCCATGCGCTCACGGCACACCGATGGCGGCCATGAGCTATTGGCTAACGGCTCTCGGCTTTCTGCTCGCTCGCTCAGAACGACTCCAGAAGCGATTCATGCGGCCGCGCGATCACGTGGGCGGCGACGAGGTTGCCCACGCGGCCACAGGCTTCGGCGCCGGCATCGACGGCGGCCTTGACGCTGCCGACATCGCCGCGCACGAGCACGGTGATGAAAGCGCCGCCGATGGCGATGCTCTTGACGTATTCCACGTTGGCGGCTTTGAGCATGGCGTCGGTTGCTTCGACGATGCCGACCTGGCCGCGAGCTTCGATCATTCCGAGTGCGTTCATGGTTGGATCCAGGGTTTAGGGTTTAGGGTGTAGGGTGTAGGGTTTAGGCAAAGCCAATGTGTGCCGCAGGGGCAAGGCACGAAGGGACGAAGGGACGAAGGCACGGAGGAGGCGGAACGTGTGGAATGCAAGGTTCGCGGGGCCAGTGGCGAAGGTTTGAAACCCTACACCCTAAACCCTAAACCCTACACCCTCTTCTCCCCTCACTTCCCCGCGCTCTTCTTCGGCTTGGGCAGCATGCCGACGAGTTCGTCGTGCGGGCGCGGGATCACATGCACGCCGATGACTTCGCCGATGCGGCCGGCGGCGGCGGCGCCGGCGTCGACGGCGGCCTTGACCGCGGCGACGTCGCCGGTGACGAAGGCGGTGACCATGCCGCTGCCGACCTTGTCCCAGCCGATCATCGTGACGTTGGCGGCCTTGGTCATCGCGTCGGTCGCTTCGATCAGCGACACGAGACCTTTCGTTTCAACCATGCCGATTGCTTGCTGTGCCATGGGGGGCTCCTTGTGGGTTCTGAGTTTTTAGTTCTGGGTTCTCGGTTGTGCGTTCTGGATTGTGTTGTGTTCGGAGTTTCTGGTTGTCGCGTTCGAAGCGCGGCAAGCCGCGTCGCTAAACGGGTGATGCCGTCGCACTCGTCTCACTCCTTCCCCGACCTCACGCGTGCAGCAGTTCCATGTGCGTTGCCGAATCGAGGTCGCAGGCGTTGCCCTCATCGGTGTCGATGTGGATTTCGAGCTTCACCTTGGGATGCTCGCGGACACGGACGTTGTCGAAGGTCACACCGCAAGGGCCGGCGATTTTCAGCTTCATCTGGTCGCCGTCCTTGACGCCGAAGTGGGCGAGGTCCGCCGGGCCCATGTGGACGTGGCGGGCGGCGCGGATGACGCCCTTGGTCATGGTGATCGCGCCGGCTGGGCCGACGAGCACGCAGCCGGGCGTGCCTTCGTGGTTGCCGCTGATGCGCAGCGGCAGGTCGATGCCCAGGAACACGCCATCGGTGTAGCTGAGTTCCACCTGCGTGAAGTTCCGGCAGGGGCCGAGGATTCGCACGCCGGGGATCATGCGGTTGCGCGGGCCGATGATGTTGACGATCTGCTCGCTGGCGAACTCGCCGGGCTGGTAGAGATCTTTGAGTTTGCTGAGCTTGGTGCCCGCGCCGAAAAGGATTTCAAGATCCTGCTGCGTGACGTGGACGTGGCGGGCTGAGACGTTGACAACCAGCGGGTTCGGGCCGCCGTTATGAGACGTCGGGCGCACGAGCCGACTGACCTCAGCGGTGAGGGTCTGCTTGAGCACCTGCCGAACCATCTGCTCGACGGCGGCGCGATCGAGGGTGGCGTTTGCCATAAATGAAAGCCTTGACCGAGAGAATCTTCCAAATGAGTACTCAAAGAGTACCGAATCTTCCAAAACATGTCAAGAGATTTCATTAGATTTCACGCCAGGTTCTTCTTTGTGGAAAAACGGCAGCGTAGACGAAAATCCAACGAAGATAGGTAAAGCAGAGAAGATGCGCAAATTACGGTTTTTACAGGGGATAGAGCATCGACAGCCATTGGGTTACCGGCTGCCTCCAGACGCTGTCAGAACGTGTATGAAAAGTCGCATTACCCTCGTTTAAGCCTATGCACCATCAGG
>CAYRPN010000126.1:0-16710 GCA_964426135.1 uncultured Phycisphaeraceae bacterium
ACGGAGTTGAAAGCCAACTGGCCCCGGCACCAGTGAAGAAAGGCCCGGCGCGACGAATTCCCGGCTACGATCCGAATAAACTGAAGCTCCCCGGAGAGCAACAACAGACAACGGTACAATCACAGACGTCATCCGGCCCGACTCCGCCGCCCGTGAACCCGCCGAAGCCGATGACACCAACGCAACCGGCACAACCGCAGACCCCGTCTGCACAGAATCCGCAGACTCCACCAAGCACGCCACCAAACAAAACCAAGGGGCTGATTGACAAGGTTCTGGACTTCTTCAAGAGGAAGCGAAAGAAGCCGGACGACCCGAGACAGTTCAGCCGCGCGGAGTGGGATGCCTACGAATCGCTGGTGAAGTCGGGATTTGTTTGACTCCGGTTGTTCGCTGTAATACGATTTCATCATGGGGATTAACGGCGAGCATCAGTGCATGAGTTGCGGGAAGCCCGTGACAGAGAAGTCTCGCGCACAGGGGTCGAGCGGAAACGTCGTTCCAGTCGCGGTCCCGGATCTATGTTGGCAATGCTGGACAACAATGTCCGTTTACCAGCGGGTTTTGGTCGTCATCGCGATTCGTGACCGCAATGTCGGCGGTGTCCTGTCGGAGCTTGCGGCGGCAATCGACCGTCTGGACCAGTCGCGAGACGATGATGGTGGCGACACTTGGAAACTTTCTGAATAATTCTTGGAATTTTTCTGCAATCATCTATTGCAATTGTCGCCGCCGCGCCGATAATAGACGACGTACCGCAAACGACGCGACACCGCCAAACAAAGGGACACGACGATGACCAAAACCGCTGCTGGAGAAATCACCGTTATCAACTCCGCTCGGTCGGAAGTTCGCAATACCACCATTTTTTTTGGCACACTGCCGGACGGTCGATTCGTGGTCACGTCTCGGTTTCAATGGGAGGTCCGTACCAAGGATCGGTCGAAGGCTGAATCTGTATTCAATTCTCTCTGCGGAGTGGCGTAACATGGCCGACGTGCCGTTTGGCTCAAACTGCCAGCATCAGCTTACGGCAGCATGGCAGCCAGAAAAACGACCAGTGAACGGGCTGAATGTAGAACAGGGGTATTTTGTTATGGATCGCTGCATGCAACAACCTCCCGTCAATGTTGCGGGAGTGGCAGCGGATGCGTTTCGATGGTTAGGGAGCGGAGGCAGCGAGTTAGCTTTCGGAGTCTGCTGTTGCTCGTTGTGTCCGCTGCGAAACAATAAAACCAATGCCAGCCGCTAACCACGGCTGGCAACTTTCAAGGGGATACGACGATGCGACACGAAGTCACGCTCGACGATGGATGGAAAGTGCGGGTAAACGCTCAGTCACCGCAAGATGCCATTGCAAAGGCTGAGGTGTCCCCGATGTCGAAGGGCGCGAAGGTGTCGAGCGTCAAGCCGTGCGAGGACATCCAGAATGAGCATTAGCAACCCGCATCACGGTCGTGGCGGAAGTCGTCACGTTGGACGAGTGCGAATCGCGGCGGACACATAGCGGGCCAGCACACCGAACACTAAGCGAACTGCAATTCGGAAACGCTTCGCAGCCTCTGCACTGAGAATAAGTGCCGTAACTCGTGACCTGACGCATAAAGGCCACAACGCGCGCCTCGGCTGTAACAGGGGCGTCAATGACCACGGCGACAAACTGAGGGGATGCAATGGCCATAAAAGACATCACCGACAAGCAGGTGGTTGACGCTTATCTTGAATGCAGCGAATCCGGTTTCAGCGTGTGGCCATATCAGCTTTTGTCACAGCGTACGGGGCAACCAGAAAAAGTATGTTACCGCGCTTGCGAACGTGCAGAACGCCACGGACTGATTGAATGTGGAGTCAGTTTACGTTCAGGATGGCTGACAGAGAAGGGCCGCGAGTTGCAGGCGACAAACTGAGGGGCGAGACAGCGAAACGTGTGATGAGTGGCGAAAAGACTTTGAGGCCGCTGGGTGGACATTAGATCATCCACTGAACTGACAGGCTACGAGCACCGGCAAACGTCGGGGTGATTTCGTTGATGTAGCGTCAGAAATGACAAATCGGTAGAATTTCCCCAGAAACTTCTCTCTTCTGGGGTGACGATATGCTTCCATCGACCGCGTATTTGCTTTCCGACGCTTTTCGGCAGTCCCTTCAGTTTTCCACGGTGACGCCAGCGGCCCCTCACTCGCCAGTCCAGCACGCTACGATTGACCACAACACGTTGAGCCATGCGGAGTTGGCGAACGCCGTTAAAAACGGCGGTCCGCACCAGTTCCATGAATCAGAACTTCCCAAGATCGGGATGCGGCTACGGAAGTCCGGCCAATTTTCAGCGGCAGACATCGTGGATAGCCACGCCAAGGCGATTCAGGCCGCGAAGCAGCCACCCGCCGCGCCCGTTGCCACTCGGCCCAATCTCCCTGCCTACGCCGGAGTTCTGTCGCCAAACCGCAAAAAAGCCGTCATGGATTTCGTCAATCATGCAAACCCCGACGTTCAGAAGCATGTTGCCGACCATCAAGTCCACGTTCCCGGACTGACACCAAAGGACGCCTACGCCAGAGCACAGAAAGCCTACGATACCTTCCACGCCGCGCACATGGGCGTTCCGATGGCGACTGCGGAGGCGGAGCCATCCATTGCGCCAAGCAAGGACGCTGGGATTAAACGAGTTAGTTCGTGGACAAAGGACGAGCGGTACGCACTGGCCCGCAAGATGGGGCTGAATTTTGGGACTCCAGAGCACGACAAGGTTCCCATTCCTAAGATGGAGAAACCAGAAACGCCAGTGATTACTCCGTCACCAGTCGCGGCAAAGCCAAACTCCGTGACGATCGACCCATCGAAGTACATCCCAGATCGAAAGGACCGCCTTCGATTGCGGACAATGGAGGCATGGGCGTTCAAGACACCAGAGGGGAAAAAGGCATATGACGAATCTGGGATCGGAAAACTCGGAATGGGACCACAACACACCGAGGCGTTTCACCAACTTTACGACCAGTATCATTCCGGGCAGCAGTCCGCAGCCCCTTCGCCACAGCAGCCAGCGAAGCAAACCCCGGCAGACGTCGCGAAGATGCACGCCGAAGCCGTCCGCAGTGGTCGCCCGGTCCCACCGCAGTATCTTGATCGCGTTCAGAAAAACCTGCGAGCACACGGCTACCATGCCGAGGCCGATCAGATCGCCCCGAAACAGGATGACGCGGCCTATGCTGCCGATCAGTTCGGATCGGGAACGATTCCGGCAACAACCGGGATCACCGGCGCGGGGATGAAACGTCCCGGAGCACCTGCCCCGCAGAGATCGTTCTTGAATGACGAATCCACTGGCAGTCCAGCTAAATTACCGCCACGCCGCCCCGCACCAGCAAGCACGCCAGCCGAACAGCTTCCCGCCCCGAAGTTTGGTTACAGCACCCACACCGCACCGGCTGGAGTTGTCCCCGGAGAGCAATCAGAACAACAGCCATCAACCCACGGTCGATTCTCCAGACTTCTCGACGCCGCGCGGCAGGGAAAGTTGAAAGAACACGTCGAAGGCGGTTTAGGGAACTTTTTTGACAAGTTCGAGCGACACGGCGGTAAACTTCTGAAAAAGATCGGCATCGACACCGGCTACAACGAGCAGGAATACAGCCGAGTTTCCGTAGCAATCGCCAATCTGAACGATATCGTTCAAGAGTTCGCCCGGAAATCAGACCCGAACCAGATGAGCCTGTTCGGCGGTGACGAAATCGCACTGGCAACGGCGCCGACATCGAAGGCCCGCAAGTTACGGAAGCCCGCCCCCGGTCAGAAGTCATTCAATTGGGACGAAGAAGCTCACCCTCGCGAAAATAGCCACCACGACGGGAAACGTCCCGGCGAGTTCGCGCCAAAGGAATCCGGACACACATCGGACACGAAGCAAGAACCGGAATCGGAGAAACCAGCGGAAAAACCTGAAGGCAATCCGGACAAGCGGACATATTCGGCCAAGGGAAACGAGATCTACGACGAGCACGGAGTTCGCCACGGTGCATTCCGCAACGAAGAGAAGGCCAAGGATGCCGCAGAGCGATGGAATCGGGAAGGGAAGCCGAACTCCACTCCAGCGGCGAAGGCTGTCGAGGCGAAGTTTCCTTCGCTGGCGGGATACGTGGAGCCGGAATCAAAACCGGAGCCCGCCCCGAAGTCCGAGTCTGCATCTGCAACTGAGTCAATAAAGAATCCGGATAGCGAACATGAATCTACGCAAAGGCACGAGGGTGCGCCCGGATCTGATGATTCTGGCAGCGTTGGAGACGCTGAACAAAAGAGCACGCTAAACAGACTGACTGATTTTGGTGAAAAGATCGGCGGTGCGCGAAAAGACTTGGCTGTCAGCGGCGGGTATCTGGGGCGAGAGAAGACGACAAAAAAGACAGACGGACCGGCGTGGGCGGCTCGGTATGATGTCAGTCAGATTGCGAAAAGCACTGACAAGTCGGAGGAGGGGAAGTGGAGCCTCACCGACAAGAGGAACACAGATTGGTTTGGCCAGCCGAAACAACTGGGTGTGTTTGGCAGTAAAGAAGCCGCAGAGGCTGCAATACCGCTTGCGGAAGTGTCTCGCAATCACTCCACAATGAATCTTGCAAAAAAGGATGAGCCGGACAATTGGGCGATATATCGTCAGGTTGGAGACCGCAAGAGGCCGGTTATCAAAGATGGATTTGCGACTCGCGGCGAGGCCGACGCCTACATGGCCCTTCATCCAGTAGAAATCATAGAAACAAAAACGAGAATTGACGACTCAATTCACCCATCCCTTGAGAAGATTGTGCGAGAAGGAGACAAACATCGGTCGGGGAACATTGGGGAAAAGGAATTTAGGAAGTTCGGATTCAGAGGCGTAGAGTTTGGAAATTGGAACAACAGCCCTGAGCGTCAGCATATCGTGAACCACGCATACGACTCACTGACAGACATGGCGAAAATACTTGGAATCCCAGACAAGGCGGTTTCGCTGGATGGGGATCTCGGAATTGGATTTGGATCTCGCGGCAGAGGGCTTTCAAGTGCGAAGGCGCACTACGAACGCCAATATGCGGCCATCAATCTTACGAAGCTAAAAGGGGCTGGCTCGCTTGCTCATGAATGGTGGCACGCTTTTGATCACTGGGTAGGGAGGATCTCAGGCAAGGCTAGCGACGAATGGCTGGACAGGAATGGTGATCGAGTATTGAACTCGACAACTCCTGAAAAGGATTATCCGTCACACGGATTCCACTGGCGAAAAAAGGATGGATTCCGAAAGGAAGTTCAAGATGCTTTTAACGCTGTAATGGATGCAATAACAAACAAAAGCGTCGAGTATACGGAAGACAAGAGTCTGTACGAGCGAGTCCACGAAAAGAACGCCAGCAAGATTTCCGAGTCTCTCGATGAGTTTAGGAATCACCTTGCTCGCGACTACTCGAAAGACACTGGATATCAAGAGTACAAGGGGAAGCGAGCACTACCGGCAAGCGATGAAGTCCTAAAGGAGGTCGACAGCCTGATCGACAAAATTAAGCGTGGTGACGTCGGTGAAACGGTCGCTCACGGCTCCGGAAGGCCATCTTCTAGTCGATTTGGGTCAGCCGGAACTTACATGCCAGCGAACATCGCGAGGCTGGCGGATATTCACAAGCAGCTTCGAGGAAACTCTGGATACAGCAAGGTCTCTGGCTATGTTCGCGGAAGAATCGCAGACATCATTAGCGACAGCAGTGCTCACAAGCACTCAACGCAAAAGCTCAAGGACGCGGCGGAGCAAAAGGTAAAAAGCAAAACCGCGAAAACGGATTTCGTCGCGAACGCCACGAAAATGGATCTAGGCACCAAGGGGAACTATTGGTCGGAACCTCACGAACTCGCCGCTCGCGCGTTCGAATCATACGTTTACGACAAGATTAAGGAGGCGGGGCACAGGGACGACTTTCTTGCGTATGAAAAACACAACAACCACCTCAGTTACATTCTGAAGCGAGTGAAGCCGTACGCAGAGGGGGACGAGAGAGTTAAGATGAATGCCGCGTTCGATAATCTCTTTAGAGTCATGCGAGATCATGAGCTTGCCGGAAAGGTCGAAAGAAAGAAGCCGGAGGCGCGGGTTATCCCCCGCGATGACGGGACGTGGGAGGGACACTGGGGGTCAAAGGGCGCGACTCCTTCACAGATTCTCAAGTTGAAAAACTCGATCGGAGAGCATGAGGGGGTCGTGCATGTCAACAAAAAGGGAACACAGGCATCATTCTATTCCGCATCAAGAAACAGGGTGTCTGTGGACGACTTGCTTAAGTCCGCTCAGTTGACGAAAAAGCCCGGAAAGCTGTTTGCCATCCGCAAGGGGGAGGCGAAAGAGTTCAGCAGGGCCAGCAGTCTCGATACGGCACTCTCCCGCCTGACCGCTCTTTCATCCTCACTCCGCAACGCAAGCTGAAAGAATCAATATGGAATCCGGTTTTCTTGCCGCAGTCGATATTCTGGTCAATCACTACCTCCCTGAATCCGAATTCGCCCGCAAGTCGGCACCGAATCAACTCGGATTGTTTGGCGAGGAAGAACTTGCCGCAGCGGTGGCCCCGAAGTCTCGCGCCCGGAATCTCAGAAAACCGGCTAAGGGGCAGATGTCTTTCAATTGGGATGAGGAATCTCACCCCAGAGAGGCGACTGCCCACGATGGCAAGCGACCGGGGGAATTCGCGCCGAAGGAGCACGCAGAGGCGGCGAAGGTCGCAGAGATGTATCCGTCCCTGAAAGATGACGTGAAGCCAGAGCCAGAGGAAGAACAACAGCCAGAACTAGTAGTGACGCGAGATAACCACACCTCCCACGTCTGGGACAAGATGAACGAGGCGTGGGATGGCGGGAAGACTCTCGCCGTCACGACCAGAACTCGCTCAACTCCAATTTCCCCCGACAATCGCGGAATGATGCGATTCCACAACGGCCAGATTCAGCTTCAGCGGAAGGATTCTTGGGATACAGTTACCGGCGAAACGCTCGACCATCTCGCGAAGCAGTCTGGTACGATGGCGGCAATCGAGGTTCCGTTGACTCCAGAGGAGGAGGCCGCAGCAGACGCGAGATCACAAAAGCTGATTGACGACGAGGCGGCAACAGAGGCCAAGTGGCAAGGTTTCGTGGGCAAGCATTTCGGCGGGGACTACAGGAAGGCGATCAACGAAATGGATGCGACCGGAATTCACGATGCCGACGAGTTCATTGCCCATAAGGAAAAGTCGGCAGCGGGGCCAGATCACGGCGGGATTAAGCAAGGCCGATTCACTGATCCTACGCCGACGCATGATGAATTACATCAGGCGCTCGGTCAGGTCCGTCAGGCTGGCGGCAAATGGTGGGCGGGGACGAACCCAGTCGGATTCCCGACGAAGTGGCAAGCTGTGGAGCAGTCACTGCACAATGTCCGAGCGGTAAACGCTCGCGAGGCGGGAGTGACTGGTGATTACCCGATGTGGAATGGAAACTTCCGAGACATTGCCAGTGAAGCTGAATTGCGAAAGATGTTCCCGCCAGAAGAGCATGAGAGGGTTTTGAGTGACCCCGCAAAGATGAGCGATGTCATCGCCGCCGTGAACAAAAAGCACGAACCGGAAGGTGGTTGGACTGACGCCGATCGCGTTCCGTTGGCAGAACAGTCTGCTGTCAGGCGAACGAAAAAGAAGGCGGCAGACACAAAGCCAAAAGATCCAATCGCAGAGAAATTCCCTTCCCTGAAGGGATTCACGGAAGAACCGAAGCCAGCAGAGCCGGAGCCGCCAAAGGAACAAACATTCGACCCTGAAAAAGACGGTGGATACAAGCCGCTCCTGCAACTGGCGGATGACATCAAGACTGGAAAACTCAGCCTCGATCAGTACAAGGAAAAGCACGCATTCTATCGCAAGCATGGCGATGCGTTTTTGGCGGATCTGAACAAGAGGTTCAATGCCACGCAGATGAAGAACATTGCCGGGAACTTCGGTGACTGGAGTGCGAACAGGAACACGAAAGGTGAGAACGCGAAGTCGATCTACCAGAAGTTGATGAGCAATGCGTTTTTACTCGCCGGTGGACTTCAGATCGACTATTCCGGCGGGCAGACATACGACACCGCACTTGATAAGCACGTCGAAAAGCAGACAGAGGACTCGTTTGCGAAGTATCGGCAGGTCGCAGCAGGAAAAGCAGCCGAGGCCGCAAAAGAGAATGACGCAGACAAGGAAGCAGTCGAAAATCCAAAAACGCTTGAGGATTTCCGAAAAGCGATTCGGCACCACGGAGGATATGACAAGCTCCCCGAAGACAAACAGGCGGCATACGACGATCTTCAGGCTACCGCACGACGAGAAGAATCAACAAAGTCGAAAGCGAAGGTCACCGGATTCAGCGGCGGAACCGAAGCGACTGGAGCAACCTCGATCGTCGAGGGCCATCACCAGAAGCGTGGCGTTCCAACATACACTGTCACCGTCGAAAAGCACCTTGGTGACGGATGGGGCGATGCTTTGAGCCGTGCCAAGCAACTTGGCGGAAGTTACGTCAATGGTCGCATCGCAAAGGCGTATCACGCAACACCCGGATTCCAATTCTTCAACCGAGCCGATGCGGAGAAGTTCCAAAAATCTCTTGGCGGTGAGGAAGTCGATCGATCCGATCGTCTGGACGAAAAGAATATCGCCCGGATGGACAACGCATCGGAACGACTGGCGGCACTGTCCGAAGCCACAAGGAAACGCGCCGAGGAGAAGTTGAACGCCCCACGACAGACGAATACGCACCGCCGCGCCGAAATGGCTGCCGGGATACAGGCCCAAGCCCGGTCAGAAGTCGCAAAAGCGGAGACAATGCAGCGGATCTCCGAAGGGCTGGCATCTGGTTCGTTGAAGCATCTTGGTGGAATCCGTGCCCGAACCCATGTCGATACGCTCGATTCGCTTCTGCACAGCGCGAAGCTGAATGCGTGGCGAGACTCTAAATCAACGTCGCAGGATTCCTACGAGGAAATGCGGGAGCGTGATGCCACCCCGCAGGACATCGCCAAGGCGAAGTATCCGTATCCAAGGATTTGGGATCACGAACTTGCCGAGCACCTCGACGAGTTGTCGCAGATTCCCGGACTGAAAAACATCGCCCGTGACTTGAAGAAATCGACAGAGAAATCCCCGTACAAAAAGAAGATCGGCAAGATTTCCATCAATGGCGGCGAAGCCAAGACGGCGGATCAGTTGTCAGATATCCCACTGGCAAGAGGGTTGGTTAAGGATAAGGCCGTCAGAATCCACGTCTCCCAAGATCCGACGCTACTGAAGGGACGACATCCAATCGCCTACACAGCCGACGGCGGTAAGACATGGGGGACGACGCAAGACATCGCCGTTAGTGCGGCAGTTCACGGTGAAATCAACGGGACCAGCAAACTGGATCTCATCGACCCGCCACAGCACGAACAGGTGGAAATCAAAGATCCGGACACCATCGCCAACATCCAGAAGGCGATTAAGATCCTGAAACGGAAGTCGAACCCCCGATTGAAACGTGTTGCGGAGTCTCTCGGTCAGCACATGGAGGACTACAACCGACTC
The DNA here is from genome assembly GCA_964426135.1 of uncultured Phycisphaeraceae bacterium. Classification (GTDB taxonomy): domain Bacteria; phylum Planctomycetota; class Phycisphaerae; order Phycisphaerales; family Phycisphaeraceae; genus CAYRPN01. The sequence continues at coordinate 9,588 of CAYRPN010000126.1, forward strand.
CAAGGAATGGACATCACGACGCCGATGGAGCTTCGCGCCGCGCTCCGCGAATACATGCCGCTAAAGAAACGCCAAGACAAGGAAGACCCGGTAAAGGCCAAGGAACGATCGTTGATCGGTCGCAAAATCGACGGATTCTTCCCGACGCCACGCCCGGCAATCGACAAAATGTTGGCGGCAGCAGACATTCAGCCCGGCATGAGTGTATTGGAGCCGTCCGCAGGGAAGGGCGATATTCTTGATGCCGTGAAGGAACAGCACCCCGACGCCAAGACTGTCGGGATCGAAACGAATTCGGATCTCCGCGACCTCATCGGCATGAAGGGGCACGAACTCCACGACGATACCGACTTCCTTCAGCACAGCGGACAATACGATCGAATCGTGATGAATCCACCGTTTGAAGGAAGACAAGATGCGGCTCATGTTCAGCATGCCTACAAAAATCTAGCTCCCGGTGGAAGACTGGTTGCCATTATGGGGGCAGGTGTATTCGGTGGCAGCAGTAAAAAGGATCAGGAGTTCCGGGACTGGCTCGATGAGCATGGCGGAGAAGTCGAAGACATGCCAGAGGGGTCATTCAACGGGGCCGACGCATTCCGAAAGACCGGCGTCAACACTCGTATGGTAGTGATCGACAAACCACACGATACGAAACAGTTCAGCCGAGATCTGGCATTCGTTCTTTCCCGCATTTGATGATTTAGGGAAGTTTCGTATAATCTCCCCGAAAGGAGACCGAATTGGCAAATCGAGCAGAAGTAAATACCTGCCTGTTGGTAAGGGAAACGATCGCGGCGACTGACACGTCACCGAGCTACGATCGGCCCATTGACATTCAGAACTACCCCACGCAGTATTCCGCCTCGCTGTTTCCGGGGCTGACGCCGTGGGGGCAGGTCGTCACGCTGACCGCAGGGGCATTGACGCTTGATCTGACCGCACTGGCCAGAGCGGGAGAGTCGTCTGTAAATCTGACCGGAAAGCGAATCCTCGCCGTCAAGGCTGTCGCGATCGGCACGAATACGCAGCCCGTCACCCTCAGGCCCGGAGCCACAAACGGATATTCCGATCTCGGGCTTGGCGTCCGTCTCGGCGTGTCATCTGACGACACGGAACGACCGGATGAAGCTCTCTTGCATCTGCCATCTGGATCGGCAGTTGATTCAACTCACAAAACGCTGGATCTCGCCAGTAGTGATGCCGACGCATCCGTAGCCATTATCATCATCGCCCGCACATAAGGCCCGCAAACATGCCGGAACCCGGATTTCTTCGCGCAGTGGAAGTATTGACCGACGCCCTGTTGACCCCGCAGGAGTTCGCACGGCACAAGCCATCACCAGACCAAATGACGCTCCGTTGGGTGACGATTCACCCACATGGCGACGGTGAGGAAGGCCGACGAATCCAGATCAACACCGAAACCGGCGAGATTGAAAAGGGTTTCGGGGCTGGAAAAACCATGCACGAAGCCTTTGCTCCGAAGAGTGGAACGCTCGCCGCAAGTGAAACCACAGCAGCGCCGAGCCGCAAATGGTACGGGATGACGTATCGACCGCCAGCATTGGGCGCGATCCCCAAAGGTGAGTATGAGCACAAGCCGCACCCTGATTTCCGGCACGGACAGATCTCCTACAATGAGCCACTCAGTCAGGAGATGCAGGACGCCTATGAGCTTACTCCAATCCATGAGGACGGGGATATTCCGGCTGTCGCGAAGTCTGTTGGCGCTGCGATGGGGAAGTATGCTGGCGAATACGCCAAGCCGCAAAACGCACAGCTTCTCGACAACCAACTGTCTCTAGAACGCATCCGCAAACTTCTCGGTCACGTTGACAAGGAGAAACTGAAAGCGGAGTTCCGGAAACAGTTCGGACAGGAATCCGATGCGGACCGCATTGAATCGGAGGCGTCATCTATCGCGGATGGCGTGCAAAAGCAAAAACAGCGATCAATGATTTATCAGGCGGACGACAAGGAGCGACTTGCAGAAAAGCACGGAAAGCCGATCGACGCATATCACGATCTCCCGTTTGATGATTGGATGAAACTTCGTGCGGCTGATGACGAATCAGGTCGGGAACCGCAAAAGCCAGACGACGCCATCCTGAGCAAATATCCATCCCTTGCAAGCGGCGGCGGTGGACAGGCTGCGACCTATGCGAACTTTGGAGGAAACAAACCGGAATCCCCCTCACTTCCCCCAGAGATCGCAGCCAAATACCCTTCGCTTGCCGAGGAACCAAAGGCAAGCGATCCTGATCCTGAAGAATCTCCAGACAGCCGATTCGCTAGTGCGATTCACGACGGTAGGGTTGATGACGCAATGGCCGTTCTGTCAAAACTCCCGCACAAGCAAGCAGAGAAAATTGCTGGCGATCTTGGGATGCCCGTCTATAACTCTAAGACCAAAAAAGGATTGCTTGAGACAGTCCGAAAGATCGCGGAGAACAATACGCCAGAAAAGCGAGAGGCAAGATCTAAGCGGGAATCCATCCAATCTGCGAATGCAGATGCCAAACGGGCACTCGACAACGCCGACGCACACGCACTTGGAAGAATGGGCGCGCCGCTAGATCAGGGACTTTCCGATGAGCAAATCAGAGACCCCCATTCCGATGATCACAGGCACGCGGTTCAGGCTGCATGGTCAAAAAAGGTCGCAGCGGCATTCTCGAAACTCGATAAGTCCGACACTACAGCACAGGCATTGATCGCAAAGGCGAAGCATCTTGGCATCTATGATGCTGACAAGAAATCACCAGAAGCCGCAATCGCGGAGAAATACCCATCGCTGGCAGAACCTAAGCCCGCAGAGCAGTCGCCAAGTTCGCAGGACGCCGCGAAGGAACCGTGGCAAATGCGACGCGACGACTTCGTTGACAGTGAACTCGACAAAGCGGCAAACGATCCATCGCATCCAGAATACTCCGCCATGAAGTCGATGTCGTCAGCCGGAAAGTTTCGGCAATGGCAGGACAGCTTACGGAAAAACCTGACCGCAAAATGGTACGACTCGCGAGAAAAGGCCGCGTCAGAAGGTAAGCCAGTATCCGAAAAGCCAGCATGGATGCTGACAAAAGCAGAAGAGGAAAGGCAATACGGAAACGGCGAGAGCGAACATCGACAAGACATCACGAATGCACTAGCCGCAGGAAAGCCGGTGCCCGCTGAAGTTTTGGCTGAATATCCTGACCTAAAACCCAAGGCCGCATTCAAGCCCGAAGGCGTTCCCGGCGAGCAAATGGGGCTATTCGATCAGGACGCAGGCGGGCAGAAATCGCTGTTCAATGTTGTCAAGCCCGACAAGAAATCGAAAAAGGCACCAGCCGCCGCGCCGTCCGAACTGGAAAAGATCAGAGACGAGCACAAGGCGAGGTCCGAAGAATCCGCACCGCTACCGGGGCAGAAGTCTATCAGGGGTTTAGCAACAAAGCCGAAAAACACCGCAGAGGCTGATGAAAAGATCGCGTCTCAAAAAATGGCCTCCGACTTTCTTCAGGAGTCCAGAGATGAAAAAGAACAAGCGAAAAGAAAAGAGCGAGTGAGTCAATGGAGAAGCGGCTTCACTGGATCTCCAAAGGAGAATAACGCATCCGGAGATATCGCTCGCCACGACTGGGAAAAGGCACTGCAAAACGGAGTATCCCCAAAACGACTTTCCGAGATGGTCGATAGTGCCGTTCAGGCTGGCGCTCTCGACGCTGGCGTTGGAAAGCATCTAAAGTCTCGGTTTATCGAAGATCAGTACCCGAGCCTGAAGGGGTTCGCGGTGGATCGGCCCGAGTCGATCGAAAGCCCGTCGGATTTGCTGGAAAAAGCCCAGGAGTACACCGAATACGGCGAAAACTACAGTCGCAACATCGCGACATCGGCGAACCGGCTTCAGTCCCTGATTGATCGCGGGCACTCTGTTCAACAGATTAGGATGGCGGCGGATGAACTGGCGACACGATTGAAGGTTCATGGCGATGATTCGCAAGACTCCAAGCCTGATTCACAGGGCAATGACGACCCTCTGTCTATTGAGTCACTGAAGTCGGATATTTCAGCGATTGAAGACTCAATCAAAGTTCATGACGCGAAGATTGCTGCCCACTTGAGGGACGGTCGATCAAAAGGCTATTGGGATAACGAGGATGACGAGTCCGCGTACCATAAGGCAAATAGCGAGCGACAAAAAGCCATCAAAGACCTGAACGACAAGAAGACCGAACTCCAGAAGGGCATTGAGTCAACCCCGGAATTCCAGAAAAAACGACAGGCAGCCTTGGATGCAGCAAGGAGGAAGGACAATAAATCTGAGCGGAACATAACGTCGACGACATACGAAAATGCAATGGCGAGACAAAGCCGGGATTTCAACGCAAGGTATAACAATCGGGCAGACGCAATGCTTCCCGCCCGCTCGCTGGACAACACATTCAACAGTGATGGGTCCGTGAATCACGAATCGTTCCGCGAGGACCGAACGACGGGACAGTCAACGTCTCCGCAGGACGAATCGAAGCCAAGCGACCACGCCATCGACCCGCTAGACATCGGAAAGCACAACATCACTGAAGTTCTGGAGAACCAGAAAGCGGACATCCTGAAGTCTGACCCGAAACTCAGCCCGAACGCAGCCGCCTCGCTTGCCGGGGCGAGAGTATTCAACGCCCTGAATGGGCGAGCAGAAGAATTCCGCCGAGGAATCGACGATCGGGTACGCAAAGGCGAAGAGATCTCAGACGATGAAGACGCGAAGTACATCGCAGCAGGAGATGCTCGCAGGAATCTCCACAGCGACATCGTCCAGCACACCGGCTATCGCCCGATGGGAGAGGTGGACGGCCATCCCGAAGCGAATAAGCCGCTTGTCGGAAAAGCGAACGAGCAGGAACAGCCGACGGCGCCGCAATCGAATCCGCAGGACGAACTGAAGCGGCACAACGAAGAATTCGCCGCATTCCAAGAGAAGTCTATCCCCGTCTTTCAGCAAGAAATGGCGATGCGAAAAGAACTTCGCGCCCTGTTCGACGAGCCGCCAAGCAAGGAAAGGGACAAACAGACGCGATCCCTGCAAAAGAAGCTCGACAAAGTCGTAGCCGCAGCGGAGGAGTACCGCAAGAAAGGCGACGAACTTCGGGAGCGAGGAGACAGTCTTGTCGCTCAAGTTCGGGGTCAGCAATTCTCCCGCAAGGCACCACACGAAGAACTAATCCATCACCTCCACGAAGCCATGAACCATGATGGAAAATGCTGCTACGAAAAAGAGGAGGGCGAAGACGACATCGCGGATCACGTCCCAGCCGATCACCGCCACATGGACAAATCTGTTCACGAACTCTGCCGACATCTCGGAGCATCGCACCCGGAATTGCAGGCGGCATACGAAAACTACACCGCTGCAATGGAATGACCGTTTTTTTAGAAAATGCCAAGAATTATCTATTGCAATTGTCGCGACGGGAGCGATAATCATGTCAGCCAATCGCATTTCGCGGTTGCAACTCAGAAACGGAGATCGCGATGAACACGACAGCATCAAGCCTTTTTGACGGACTCGATATCACGGCCAAATGGGCAGACGGACACCACCCGTTCTGCGATATCGCCCTGATGGATCAGCTTTTGGATCGCGGCACGCACGCAGAACTGGTACAATGGATGCTGTGGAACGATCCGACATCGAAGGTTGATCAGGCCAACGTCAACGCCGTTCGCGACGAAGTAGAGAGCCAGATCGCATACGCGAAACGAGAACACGCCGCAGACCTGAAGTCAGCCGAATATGCACACACCGAAGACCGATACCGAGGTGATTGGGAATAGAAAATGGAAGATGGCTTTCGCATCGCGTTAAACACTGTCCTTGACCACTACGCCGCGCATGAATTTGCGAGAACCCCGGCTGCTGGCCAAGGACAGTTTGATTTCGAGAAATCCCACCCACGCGAATCGGACGCACACGACGGCAAGCGACCCGGAGAATTCGCGCCGAAAACGGAGACGGCAGCAGTGAAGCCAGCGAAACCAATGAAGCCAGCGTTGATCGCAGCGTACAGAAGCGTTCTTGACGGCCTCAAGGGTGCATTCGATCCGAAGATATCGAATGCGGTGACTGAGGCCATTGCGCACGGTAATCAGCAGTCATCCGACCCTGACCAGTCCGTGATGATAGCGGTCGCGAAACTGAAGTCTGATGACCCCGAGAAGTTTGGATTCATTGACAACGAGGCCGCATCGCAGGCTAAGGCTGAATCTGCCTACGCAAGCAAAAAGCAGTCCGCTCCAGATGGGGGGCGATCATACCCCGGAAAGTCGTCCAATGTTGACCGTGAGGCCGTCCCCGTTTACTGGCGTAGATATCTCGACAGTGGCGGCACCGGGCCTGTCGGGCAGACTCACTTGATGTTTGATGGCGAGGACAAAACTCTCTGCGGGATTGTCATCCCATCCAGTGACGTGGCAGACGTTGAGTCCACTGTCGGACATGCCAATTGCAGACGTTGCATGTCGATCGACAAAAAGATGGACGGCTACCGATAGGTCGCATCAAAACTTCTTTCTTGTTGACATTTCGCGAGAAGTTTCTAACATACTTCCAGTGATAGAAATCGCCGTCCAACGCGGGCGGCGTCTGCTATTTCGGGAGTTTTGAGATGTTCGAGGCATGGTTCAATTGGTGGGTAAGCACCGACGACGGAAGCAGGATGCGAAATCCGCGTGGCTCCGCGATGTACCCCAAGCACATCATCCGCCAGATGCTGGAATCCGCGTTTAACGCCGGGGCAGCAATGAAGGAAGCGGAGTTGACTGCGGGGGTGACAGCATGAAAGTAGAGAGCCTGATAAAGATCACGATCGGCGAAACCGTCCACGAGATCACGATGGATGAGGCCAGATCCCTGTTCGCGGAACTCCAAAAGCTGTTTCCGCCAGCGTTCCTGTTCAGTCCGCCAAATAACGAACTGCGGGACGCAATTCAGGACACATTCGGAAACAGGAAATGGAATCCGCCAGTGATTCCGCTGCGGGTCTATCCGTTCGACACAACGCCAATGGTCACATTCGAGACGGACGAGTTGTACACGCTGACCGGGAAACGAAGTACGGAGTTGATGCAGTGATGCTGGTAA
>CAYRPN010000127.1:0-16664 GCA_964426135.1 uncultured Phycisphaeraceae bacterium
CGGAGTCACAGACTCCGGCTCTGACAAGACGAGTACGCATTGGCCGGATGAGCCCAAAGACATGACTTGAAAATCAAGTCATCTCATCTTCGCTTCGTGTCCTTTGTGTCCTTTGCGTCCTTTGTGGTTGGACGGAGCAACCCCTGACCAGCGAGAATTGAAAAGCCCTGCCCCGGCCCAACGGACGGAAAGTCAGCCTCGGGCGAACGATGCGGCTCGCCACGGCAACGGGCTGAAATTACCCAGTTTATCACCGGGCCCCTCCGAGCCATTTCGCGCATTTTTCACTATTCGCCCCTCGCGTAGGGACGGTGGCACTGTAAACTGTTTGCTCGCCCGTGAAGGTGGAAATGTTTCCCGGTATCTGTTCTTTTTCCGAACCTGTGTTGTTCTTCTGGAGAGATTGGAATGAAACGTTCACTATTGCTTGGCGGTGCGGTGCTGTTTGGCGTGGTCGCTGCGTCCGTCCCCGCGCATGCGGTGTTGCTGCCAGGCGATGTCGCCATCGTTGGTTACAACTTCGACGATGCCGATGAACTTGCCATCGTCGCGCTGGAGAATCTTCCCGCAGGCGAGTCAATCAAGTTCACTGACAATGGCTGGTTCGCATCCCAGTCATTCCGCACCGGCGAAGGCATTGCCACTTTCACCGTCCCCGCTGGCGGGATCAGCGCGGGAACCATCGTCAACGTGCCGGTGGGCGCCATGCAGTTCTCGACTAGCGGCGACCAGATTCTGGCTTATCAGGGTCTGGATGCCACCCCGACATTCATCTTCGCACTCAACAGCGATGGCGCGACCTGGGCAGCCGACGCGACCAGTTCGAATAACTCCTCGCTTCCGCCCTCGACTCCGAATATCGCGATTCCTGAAGTCGACAATGCCATCTTCAACGTCGGTACACTTGCTACTGGAACGAAAGCAGACTGGCTCACGGCGATTTCGAACACCAGCAACTGGACGACCAACGACACAACGCGGTTCACCATGCCCTCCGGCTCCATTACGGTGACAGGCGCGGCCCCGCCGCCGCCGCCCTCCGATCCGGGCACGCTGGTCATCACCGGCATCGTCGACGGCGACCTGACCGGCGGTGTGCCCAAGATCGTCGAGGTGTTCGCCAAGACCGCCATCCCTGATCTCTCCATCTTCTCCCTGGGGATCTTCGCCAATGGCGCGGGCACTGCCACGACCACGTCGGCGTTTCCCGCAGGATCGCTGGCCGCCGGAGAGTTTCTTTACCTGATCAGTTCCGGCAGCCTCACCGATTTCAATGCCATGTACCCGGGCGAGACGCCGATCGTCCTCTCGGCGGTCAACGCCAACGGTGATGATGCGTATCAACTGCTCCGGAATCTGGTTGTCGTGGATGCGTTCGGCGTCGTCGGCTTGGATGGATCGGGCGAGCCCTGGGAATACACCGACAGCTTCGCGTTCCGCCTGGATGGTTTCGGCCCTAATACGACGTTCACGCTGTCCGAGTGGACCTTCGGCGGGATTGCCGCCCTCGATGGGCTGGATCGTGCCGGCCATGTCAACGCCCTGGCCAACCTGATCGGCAGCTTTGACGCCGTCACTGTCCCCGAACCCGCCTCCATGCTCCTGCTCACCAGCATGGGTTCAATGCTCCTCTGGCGTCGGCGCCGCGCGGCGTGATCCGTCGCACAGCTTCAATCGATTCAAGGCGAGCCAACGCGGCTCGCCTTTTTTTTCTGCGCGAAGACTAGTCCGGCGGGCCGGATACGGCCCGGCTCGCTGGATACGGCGCGGCTCGCTGCGCTCCGCCTGGCGCGCCTGTGACGTCTGTATCGCCTGCGTCATCGCTTCGCCGGCGCACCTTTCCATCGCGCGTTCCCCCACCTTATCTGACCCCACCCGCCTGCCGATCAACTCTGCGGATGCATGCCTGCGCCTGCTCGGCTTCGGCCGTGCGCCGGTGAAGAGCGCGCTCCTGACAGGCGTTGTCGCAGCAGCCACCGTTCCCCGACCTGGTCGATCAATCACGAGGAATCACGCATGAACCTGGACACGATTCTGAAACGCGCACTGGAACTGGGGGCGTCCGACATTCACCTGGTCGCCGGGCATCCGCCCACCGTGCGCGTGCATACCGCCATGACGCCGCTGGACTATCCGGTCATCACGCCCGAGTCCGGCATGCGCATGCTGCAGCACATGGCGTCGGAAGAGCAGTTGAAAGTGTTCGAGCGCATCAAGGACGTGGACTTCTCGTATGAAGTGCCGGGCCTGGGCCGCTTCCGCGTCAATGCCCACATGCAGAAGCAGCAGGTCGGCATCTCCATGCGCGCGATCAAGGAACAGGTGCCGATGCTCAACGATCTGAACCTGCCCGACGTGATCCGTCGGCTGACCTATCTGCCCGCGGGCCTGATCCTGGTCACGGGCGACACCGGTTCGGGCAAGAGCACCACCCTGGCCGCGATGATTCAGGAAATGAACAAGCGGTATCACAAACACATCATCACGCTGGAAGACCCGATCGAGTACGCGCTGGTGAGCGAGAAGTCGCTGATCGAGCAGCGCGAGCTTGGCCCCGACGTGCCGAGCTTCGCCAGCGGCCTGCGTCACGTGCTGCGTCAGGATCCGGACATCATCCTGGTCGGCGAAATGCGCGACCTGGAGACCACCGCCGCCGCCATCACCGCGGCTGAAACGGGCCACCTCGTGCTCAGCACGCTGCACACGTGCAACGCCTCGCAGACCTGCGAGCGCATCATCGACATGTACCCGGCCGACCAGCAGAACCAGATTCGCTCGATGCTGGCCAACACGCTGCAGGCGGTGGTGTCGCAGTGTCTGTTCAAGCGCACGGACAAGAAGGGCATGGTGCCCGGCACCGAGGTGCTTTTGTGTACGCCGGCGGTGCGCAACCTGGTGCGCGAGAACCGCGTGTTTGAAATTCCCAACGTCATCGAGACGAACCGGGCGATGGGCATGAACACGCTGGACAACTCGATCGCGGAGCTCTACTTCAACGGCATGATCAGCCGGGACGACGCGATCAGCCAGGCGTCGTACCCGGAGAAGCTGGAACGCATGCTGGCGGCGTGAGGAAGGGAAAGGGCCGAGGGAAGAAGGGCCGAGGGCCAAGGGTGAAGAAGCCCTATGCGCAGCGGTTCGTCATCCTCCGTCCCTTGGCCCTTGGCCCTCCACCCTTGGCCCTTTGAGGAATCCCCATGCCCAGTTACCGATACCAAGTGAAAAACACCGGCGGGCAACTCTCCACCGGCGTGCTCACCGCCGCCACCGCGATGGAAGCCGCCCAGGCGCTGCGCGCCAAGGGCAACCAGGTGCTGCAGCTCACCGCCTCGGGCGGCGAGACGAAATCGCTTTCGCAGAAGCTGGCGGCGCTCAACTTCTCCTCAGGCCCGTCGCAGCGCGACATCCTCAACTTCACCACCCAGCTCGCCGTCATGATCCGCGCCGGCATCAGCCTGCGCGTCGCCCTCGACGGCATCGCCGAGCAGACCGACAACCCCAAGTTCCGCGCCATGCTCGTGCAGATGAAGCAGGACGTCGAAGCCGGCAAGCAGTTCTCCGAAGCGCTCGCCAAGCATCCCAAGCAGTTCAGCGCCCTCTACGTGAACATGGTCCGGGCCTCCGAAATGTCCGGCTCGTTCTCGCACATGCTCGACCGCATCGCCACTTACCTCGCGCAGCAGATCGAGACGCGCTCGATGGTCATCGGCGCGATGATTTATCCCTCGGTCATCGCCGCGCTGGCGGTGGGCGTGACGTTCTTCCTGCTCACCTTCGTGCTGCCCCGCTTCGCGCAGGTGTTCGAGGGCAAAGAGTCCGCGCTGCCCTGGCCTACGAAATTTCTCATGGGTCTGTCGGCGTTCATGGAGGTGTGGTGGTGGGCGGTGCTGCTGGGAATCCTGGCGGCGCTGACCGGCGTGTTCCTGCTCGTCCGCACGGAACCGGGCGCCTGGTGGTTCGACCGCATCAAGCTGAAGGTGCCGCTCTTCAAGAAAATGTTCCGCGCCCTCTACATCAGCCGATCGCTGCACACCATGGGCGAACTGGTCAACGCCGGCGTGCCCATGCTCGACACCCTCAAAATCACCGGCGACATCAGCGGCAACCGCCTGTTCAAGCGGCTGTGGCGCACGGTCTACAACACCGTCAAGCAGGGCAAGAAGATCGTCCACTCGCTCGCCAAAAGTCCGCTGCTGCCCAAGAGCGTCGTGCAGATGATTTCCGCGGGCGAAGAGTCCGGAAAGCTCGGCGAAGTGCTCGACCAGATCAGCACCTACTACACCAAGCAACTGAAGGAAGTCATCAAACGCGTCACCAGCATGATCGAACCGATCATGATCATCCTCATGGGCTCGATCGTCGGTTTCATCGCGATGGCGATCATCCTGCCGATCTTCAAGCTCTCTTCGATGGTGAAGTGAGGAGTGAGGAGATCGAAAGGAGCCGCCCACGAAAAAGGCCGCAGCTTCGGCGTAGGGTGCGTCAAGTCCGCGCGGACGCACCACGGTCTACTGGAGACTCAAGAGGGTGCGTCCGCGCAGAGCCTTGACGCACCCTACGCGATGGCCGAGTCCGCTTATCCGGCTTGGGCAAGCGACGAAGGTTACCGGATTGATCGCGGCGTTTGGATGGCCCGCGCGCCAATCGTAGATTTCATTGTGGCAGGTTCAGTGAGGTGGATGAAGGTGCGTTCCATGCCAACCCGCAATCCGAAATCCGAAGTCCGAAATCGCCTTCGCGCCCGCGGCTTCACCCTCATCGAGGCGGCGCTGACCACGGTCATCATCAGCACCGGCGTGCTGGCGATCCTGGCGGCGCAGCAGGCGTTTCATCGCAAGAACGACTGGTCGCAGCGCGTGGGCACCGGGATGCAGTTGGCCAACGAGCTGCGCGAGATGACGATGGTGCTGCCGTTGAACGACCCGATCACCGGCAGCGCGAACCTGGGGCCTGAGGACGGGGAAGCCTCGGTCGCCGACTTCGACGATCTCGACGATTTCGCCGGCGCCGTGGCCGAGAGCGGCTACGGCGCGGGCATCACGTTCGATCCGCCGATCAACGCCCTGCGGCAGGAGATCGAGAACATGCCCGGCTGGTCGCAGAAGATCGAAGTCGCCAACGTGCTGCCGGACAACATCAGCGCGACGACCACACAGCCGCTGGGCACGACGGAAATGATGCGGGTGAAGGTGACGGTGTACTACCAGAGCCCGCAGGATGTGAAGGCGAACATCGAGCCCCGCGTGATCACGACGCTGTCGTGGGTGGTGGGGGAGACGGAGTGAGGGAGATTTCGGGGAGATTTCGGATTTGGGATTTCGGATTTCGGATGTGGAGTGATGGATGTGAGACTTGGGATTTGAGATTTGAGATTTGAGATTTGAGATTTGAGATTTGAGATTTCAGATTTGAGATTTCAGATTTGAGATTTCAGATGTCGGTCCTGTGACTCATCGAACGCGGATTGCAAGCCTGAATCGGCAAATCCGAAATCCGAAGTCCAAAATCCGAAATCCGAAATCCCAAATCCGAAATCTGCCTTGGCCTCGCTTCGGAGGTCGCAGGAGTTTGAACATGACGATTCGACACAAATCCTCTCTCGTGCGTCGTCCGCGTCAGCGCGGCGCGGTGTCGATCCTCGCGATGCTGTTCCTGGTGATCTTCTCGTCGCTGGCGGCGGCGATGGCGATCGTGGCGCAGGGCAATCTCAGCGTCGCCGACAGCCAGCGCAAGATCAACCGTTCGCTCGCCGCGGCCGAGACCGGCATGCGCTTCGTCGTGCACCGCCTCAACCAGATCACCGCCGAGGTGAAAACCGTCGACGGCCAGATCACCACCGACAACGCGCCGCAGCTTTGGGACGAGACCCGCGCGGCTCTCATCGATTCCTTTTCCCTCGAGGTCCACAACCAGGCGGAGCCCTACGAATCCGGCAGCATTCTGCACTTGGGCCCCATCGCCGTGGGCCCCGGCGAGCCGACTTTCACCGCCACGTTCACCCCGCACCCGATCGCCGGCGAGGACTACAGCTCGACGTACTACCAGCGTCCGCCCTATTCCACGATGACGCCGGCGGTTTCCGCCGCGGCGCCGCTGGATGCGACGTGGATTCGCGTGAAGGTGACGGCTTTCGACGGACCTTCGACGACCAAGGTGACGCGCTCGATCCAGATGGATTTCCGCATGACGAAGAAGATCGAGTTCGCGATCCTCTCCAAGAGCCGCGTCATGATCGGACGCAACGTCATGATCGACGGCAACATCGGCAGCCGGTTCCTGGAGACGCACCTGCCCAACGGTCACCCGGTGCAGATGGTCAGCGATTTCCGCGGCATCAGCAATGCGCTGGATGACGACCTGGACATGCTCGTCGGCTCGCTCGTCACCAATGACGAAGACGGCGACAACCGCCTGAACCTCGCCAAGGACGCGGAGATGAGCGGCATCCCCGATCCGGCGGCGCTCGACACCAATGGCGACGGCTACATCGACGATCAGGACTTTTTCCTCGCTCGCTTCGACACCAACGGCGACGGCAAGGTGAGCGCGATTGAGCTGGACACCAACAACTTCGTCGACCGCGCCCAACTGCTCGAACTCATCGACACCTTCGGCGATCCCGGCCGGCCCGGATACAACGACGGCGTCATCGACTCGCTCGACCGCTATGCGAAAATCCAGGGCCAGATCATGATCACCGCCGAGCAGCAGGGCTGGCTCGATGGCGCGGCCCAGGGCGCGATCCAGGATTATTTCCTCGGCGCGATCCGCCCGGACCGCAACAAGCCCCCGCTGACTTTTGAGGCGGCGAACGTGCACGAGTTCGGCCCGCAGGACTTCGATGTCACCACCTTCCGCAACCTCGCCAGCGGCGATCTGGCCTCGCAGGCCACGCAGCAGGCATCGCTCAACGATCCGATGAATCCCTCCTCGCCCCAGCCGCTGGGCACGCAGGTCACGGAGGAAGTGCCCTATGGCTCGGCCCATCCGTATGACTACTACGACCGCCCCGTCTACAAGAACATGACCTTCACCAATGTGAAGATTCCCAAAGGAACCAACGCGCTCTTCGACAACTGCAAGTTCATCGGTTGCACCTTCATCGAAAGCGAAACGAGCAACACGGACGTGTTCTACAACTATGCAGGCATCCAGGAGCAGAACGGCGCGGTCAAGTACCCGGACAAGGCCGCGGTCGTCAACGGCAGCACCGTCGCCAACACGAAGTCTCTTGGCAACAACATCCGCTTCCAGAGCTGCACGTTTGAGGGCTCCGTCGTCACCGACGCGCCGGAGGAATTCACGCACGTCCGCAACAAGCTGGCGTTCACCGGCAAGACGCAGTTCAAGATCGACGACTCGACCAACCTCACGCAGGATCAGAAGGATCTCTATCGCCGCAGCACGATTCTCGCGCCGCACTATTCGATCGAAATGGGCACCTTCGTCAGCCCCGCCGACTCGAACGAAACCGTCAAGCTCACCGGCACCATCGTCGCAGGCCTGATCGATATGCGCGGCCAGGTCAAGATCAGCGGCACGCTCATGACCACCTTCGAACCCAAAAGCGACACCGGCCCCGTCATCGGCGAAACCAGCCCCAACTACAACACCACCATCGGCTACTTCCCCTCCACCGAAGGCGACCTGGAATCGGAGTTGCCGCCCAACGGCGTCGGCGTCGTCCAGATCAAGTACGACCCCAGCATTCCCCTGCCCGACGGCATTCTCGGCCCGATCACCATCGAAGCCAGCGCCGAGACATGGTTCGAGGCGGGCGAGTGAAGATCATTTCGGATTTCGGATTTGGGATTTCGGATTTGGGATTTGGGATTTTGGATTTGAGATTTGAGATTTGAGATTTGAGATCTGAGATATGAGATTTCATATTTCAGATTGGAGATCGAGATCGGGTGCCACGGGTAAGCGGAGTCCGCGGAGCTAACCCGTGCGGCGCGCGACTATTTCGCACGAGATCGATGACAGGAACAACGCATGGTTGCCTACCTCGACAATCCGAAATCCGATATCCGAGATCCCAAATCGGTTCGCACCCGCGGCCTGTCGCTCGTCGAAATGCTCATCGCCCTGGCGATCAGCGCTATGCTGCTCACCGCCACGATGGCTGCGCTGGATGCGAGTTTCAAGGCCTACGGCTCCG
This sequence comes from uncultured Phycisphaeraceae bacterium, assembly GCA_964426135.1. Lineage (GTDB taxonomy): Bacteria > Planctomycetota > Phycisphaerae > Phycisphaerales > Phycisphaeraceae > CAYRPN01. Next base: position 8,162 of record CAYRPN010000127.1, read on the forward strand.
CCGCCGAGCAGGCGTCCAGCCAGGCCGCCTCGCGCATGATCGCGCACCGCCTGATGACCATGGTCCGCACCAGCACCGCGCACGGACCGCTCGAGGCCGACGCCGGCAGCACCCCGCCCGTCACACTCAGTGGCAAGACCGTTACCAGCCATTACATCGAACTGCTCGACGCGCAGGGCAATCTCACCCGCATCGAGTTCGACGCGACCGCGCAGCAGCTCGTCGTCACCGTCACGCCGCCCAGCGGCATCGCCACGTCGCAGCCGATCATCGGCGGCGTGTCCGCGTGCAAGTTCCATCTGGAGCGGCGCGAGGCGAACGATGGCTCGCTCATCCTCACCCGCGCCACGATGGACCTGACCGTCAAGCCCGGCGAAGACACCACGCTTTCCCTAGAGAACGGCGAGGCGGAGCCGATTCGCGTGATCGTCTCGACGATGCCGCGCCGCGTGGTGGATTGACGCGGATTCCACCCGATTGTCGCGCCGAGCATCAGGTGTGGTGCCACTGGCAGGCTCTGCTGCCAGTGCCACAGCGCCGCGATTCGCAGCCCATTTCATGCTGGGAGCCGACGCACTGGCAGCAAAGCCTGCCAGTGCCATCAATGGCGCTACGTCGTGGACTGAGTCGGATCCACATGAATGACCACGCGGCCACATTTGACGGCGGCTTCAATCAGTCACATCGATCCATTCGCGGAAGCGGTGTTCGTCGACGTTTCGACCGCTGAGGATCACGACCACATCGCCCGCGCCGTGGAGATCCACCTTGCCGGTCAGCGCCGCGGCAATCGCGATGGCGCCGGACGGTTCGGTGCGCAGTCCGTGCCTTTCATAGATCCATTTCATCGCGCGGCGGGTGTCGATGTCCGGCACGCTCACGGCTGCGCGCACGAGTTGTTTCAGGATGGGCCAGTTGTGTTCGCCCACGTCGTAGGAGAGCAAGCCGTCGCAGATGCTGGTGGGCCGGTCGACGCGAACGCGCTGACCGGCGGCGAGCGACTGGGCGAAGTCGCTGGCGTTCTCCGGTTCGACGCCGATGATCGCGGCCTCGGGAAAACCGTCGGCGATCGCCAGCGCGTGGCCCGCCATGAGTCCGCCGCCGCTGACTTCGCAGAGAAAGTGCGACACGCTTCGCCCGTGGCGTCGCAGTTCCTCCACAATCTCCAACCCGCCCACGCCGTTGCCCGCGATCACATGCGGATCGTCGTAGGGTGACGCCTGCACGCCGCCTTCTTCCTCGGCGATCTGTCTGGTGAGACGGTCGCGCTGACCGGTCTGGTGATCGGTGGCGATGTCGTAGGTGCGAATCTGCGCGCCGAAGGAGCGCGTGAGGTTGAACTTCACCTGCGGCGCGGACTGCGGCATGACGATGATCACGCGCTTGCCGTAGCGCATGCCGGCGAAGGCGATGCCGGAGGCGAAGTTGCCCGAGGAGTGCGCCGCCACGGGCCGGTCGCCGATGCGGGTGAGATGGTTCGCCATCCAGTTGAGCGCGCCCATGAGCTTGAATGAACCGACGGGCGTCCAGCCGTAGTCCTTCACCCAGACGCGGCGCTCCTGCGGCAGCCCAAGCGCGATCTCCAGCGCGTAGGAGCGAATCAGCGGCGCCGGCGAAAAATGCTGGCGAAGAACAGGCTCGGCGTTGCGGACATCGGCGATGGTGGGAATCGTGAGGTGCATGGGGCAATCCATTTTCAACCACAAAGACACAAAGACACCGAGATGAAATTCAGAAGGGGACAAGATGCAGGGCTCAGTTCGTTCCGCCTCTCCACCTTTGTGTCTTTGCGTCTCTGTGGTTCATGCCTTGAACTCGTTCAACTGATTGACGGTCGCGGCGGACTTGCGCAGAACTGGAAATACACCTCGGCCGCTTGCTCAAGCTGGTCGATCTCGATGAACTCGTCGCGGGTGTGCGCCTGTTCGATGGAGCCGGGGCCGAAGACCACGGAGGGCACGCCGCCGAGCGAGTTGATCTGTGACCCATGGGTGCAGAACGGCACGCCGATGGCGCGATGCGGCCCGCACACCTTTGCGACGCAATCGAGCAGCGGCCGTGAGAGCCAGCCGTTGATCGCGTCGCTCAAGGGCGCCGCCGCGATGAAGGGCGGTTCGAACTCCACATGGAAATCCACGCGCTGCGACACGAACTGTCGAATGTCGGCGATCACCGCGTCGCCATCCTCGCCGGGGATCACGCGGCGGTCCACCTCGATCACGCACTGGTCCGGCACGATGTTCACGCTGATGCCGCCATCGATGCGGCCGACGCTCAGCGTCGCGCTGCCGCACAGCGGATGCGGCGTCATGTTTCGTCCCAGCGCGGCCGCATATTCCTCCAGGCATGCCAGCACGCGGGCCATGCGGTAGATCGCGTTGACGCCCTGCGTCGGATCGGAACTGTGGCACGCCTTGCCGCTGGTTCGCACGCGGAACCGCGTCACGCCGCGGTGCGCCACGACGACATCCATCCGCGTCGGCTCCGCGACGATCGCGCCGTCCGGCATTGCGGTGAGCAAGCGCGAGCGTCCTGGTTTTCGCCAGTAGCTCACCAGATCGTGCACGCCCAGGGTGCCCGCCTCCTCATCGCAGGTGCAACTGAGAATGACGTTGGCGGCGCCGGCGGGCTTCTCGCGCAGCAGCCGCCGGAACGCAAACAACATCGCCGCCATGCCGCCTTTCACATCGGCTGCGCCGCGCCCGGTGATGCGACCCTCGGCGATGCGCGGTTCAAACGGCGGCACCGTCATGCCGTCGACCGGCACCGTGTCCTGGTGCGCGTCCAGCAGCAGCGTCGGCGCATGGGCGAGCGGAGCGTTGAAGCGGGCGATGACATTGGCGCGATCCGGCGCGACCTCGATGCGCTCGTGCTCGGCGCCGATGGATTGCAGGAACGCGACGAGAAAATCGCTGAGCCGTTTCTCCAGGTAGATCGGCCCCGTCGCATCCCGGCCCATCGGACTGACGCTGGGAATCGCGATGAGCTGACAGAGCAGATCGGTGACGGACTGGGTGGAGTGGAGGTCCATGCCGCGTTCCCCGCGCTTGCAGCGCCTCATTTCATTGACACGCGCCACACCATATGCGAGACTCGGTTCAATCGCTATCGCCGGGGGTAGATATCGCCGGTTTCCATTTTCAGGTTGACCCATGGCATCTCACACCTCGCCGCGATTGCTGACCCGCCGGGATTTCGGATCGATCACGCTTGCCGGCGCAGCGGCGCTGGCGACCGGTTGCCAGATTTCGAAAACGAGCGGCGACGCGAAAGAGAAGGGCGGCTGGATCGACGCGCACGTGCATGTCTGGACGCCGGACACGGCGCGGTATCCGCTGGCCGTAGGCTTCAAGGTCAGCGACATGGCGCCGAAGAGCTTCACGCCCGCGGAGCTTTTCGCGTACACGATGCCCGCCGGCGTCACGCGCATCGTGCTCATCCAGATGAGCTACTACCAGTACGACAACCGCTACATGCTCGACGCCATCGCCGCGCATCCGGGCGTGTTCAGCGGCGTGGGCATCGTCGATCATCACGCGGCCGATGTCGCGGCGACCATGAAAACGCTGGCGAAACAAGGCGTGCGCGGCTTCCGCATCCACGCCCGCGGCGACGACGCAGCCAAGTGGGTGAATGACGAAGGCATGGCGACGCTCTGGAAGACCGCGCGGCAGCAGGGGCTGGCGGTGTGTCCGCTCATCAATCCGAGCGATCTGCCGCACATCGACGCGCTGTGCGTGAAGTTCCCCGGCACGCGCGTGGTCATCGATCACTTCGCCCGCATCGGCGTCAGCGGAACGATTGAAGAGCAGTGGCTCGACGCGCTCTGCAAGCTGGCGCGGTTCAAGGATGTGCACGTGAAGACGTCGGCGTTTTACGCGCTGGGCAAGAAGCAGGCGCCCTACGAAGATTTGATCCCGATGATCCGCCGCGTCGTCGATGCGTTCAGTCCGTCGCGCCTGATGTGGGCCAGCGATTGTCCGTTCCAGGTGGATGCTCCGCACAACTACGCGGATTCCATCGCGCTGATCCGCGACCGCATCGGATTCCTGTCGCAGTCGGACAAGACGCAGATGCTGCGCGGGACAGCGGAGCGCGTGTTCTTCGCGTAGGGTGCGTCAAGTCCGCGCGGACGCACCATGTTGCGTCCACCGTCGGCGGCGTCTTTCATTGCCGGTGGTGCGTCCGCGCCGAGCCTTGACGCACCCTACGACAACTCGGTTCACCTACCCATGAATCTCTACGAACTATCCTGGCCCGCCGTCGACGCGCTGAATCGCGACACGCCCGTGGTGTTTCCCATCGCGGCGCTGGAGCAGCACGGGCGTCACATGCCGGTCTTCACGGACAGCCTGCTGATGGGCGAGGTGATCCGCCGGGTGCAGGCGAAACCACTGGCGTCGAAGGTACTTTTCGCGCCGCTCATGTGGCTGGGCAACTCGCACCACCACATGGACATGCCCGGCACGTTGTCCGCTTCGCCGCGAAACTACCTCAACCTGCTGCTCGATCTGGCGGAGAATTTTCTGCATCACGGTTTCAGGCGCATCGCCTTCATCAACGGCCACGGCGGCAACACCACGCCTTCGCAGCAGGCGCTGTTCGAACTGCGGCAGACGCATCGCGATCGCCGGGACCTGCTGCTCACTTCGCTGACGTACTGGGATTCGATCGACCCGGCGCCGCTGATTCCCGGCCTGGTGCAGAAGCAGATGGGCCATGCGTGCGAGTGGGAGACATCGATGGTGCTGGCGATTCGACCGGAGCTGGTCGTCGGTGACATCGCGAAGATCGCCGAAGTTCCCTTCGGCATCGGCGCGGCGCCCGGCTACCGCGGCTGGACGATGCCCGACCGCAGCGAGCCGGGCCACATCGGCACGCCCGCCGCCGCCAGCAGCGCCAAGGGGCACGCGCTCTTCGATGTTTTCGCCACCGGCGTCGCGAAATTTCTCGAACGCATGATCACGTGGAACGGCGGGACATGGGAACTGTGAACGCCGGCCTTGAATGAGCCGCGCACGCAGTAAGCGGGGGTCGGGTGGCCGGGGCTGAAGTCCGCGGAAGCCCCGGAGCGAACGTGCCCTGATCTCAGTTCCGGGGCTTACGCAAAGCCTTCAGCCCCGGCCACCCGACGGCCATCCGACGGCCATCCGATTAAACATCTGATCGCAAAGGGAACCACCAGCATGTCCGACCAACCGCTTACTTCGTGCGCGGCTCCTGTCGGAGAGCCGCACGGCAAATCCTGGCCCTGGTTCGTCTGCGGCGCGCTGCTGCTGGCGACGCTGCTGAATTACATGGATCGGCAGGCGCTGGCGGTCATGCTGCCCACGCTCAAGTCGCAGTTCAACCTCACCGAAGGCCGCATCGGCATGCTCGAAGGATGCTTCGGGTTCTCCTTCGCGTTCGGTTCGATTTTCTTCGGATGGCTGGCGGATCGCACCGGGCCGCGCCTGCTTTATCCAGCGGTGCTCACGGGTTGGTCGCTGGCGGGCATCGCCACGGCGGCGGCGGGGCAGGAGTGGGTCACCAGCGCGCTGCAAGGCGCGGAGGATCCCGCCGGCACGGGGCTGTACCGCTGGATGCTCGGCTGTCGTGTGTTCCTGGGCTTTTGCGAGGCGGGGCACTGGCCCTGCGCGCTGCTCACGGTGCGGGCGATTCTCGATGCGAAGAACCGCACGCTGGGCAACGGCATCCTGCAGAGCGGCGCGTCGCTGGGCGCGATCATCGTGCCCATCTATGTCGAAGCGGCCGACCGCGCGGGGCAGTCGTGGGAATTCCCGTTCTGGTCGATCGGCATCGCCGGGCTGGCGTGGGTGCCGCTGTGGTTTCTGCTGGTGGGCCGGCGCGAGCTGATGCAGCCAAAGGTCGCCGAACCTGAGCGGAGCGCGGCGGCAGGCGCAAACGCCGCGCCTTCGACGACGAACGCGGCGACCACCCCTGTTGCAATCGAGCATCCCGCCATCGGCGAATCCGGCACGGTCGCGCGCCGCGTCATCGTGCTGGCGATCGTCATCGCCATGCTCACGATCAGTTGGCAGTTCCTGCGCGCCTGGCTGGCGCTGTTCCTGCAGGATCATCACGGCTACACCAAGGAGGCGACGCGCGTGCTCAACTCCGGCTACTTCATCGCCGCCGATGTGGGCTGCCTGCTCTCGGGCTTCCTCGTCACGCGGCTGACCGCGCGAGGCTGGCGCGTCCACTCGGCGCGGCAGTTGGGCTTCTTTGTTTTCACGCTGCTCACCGCGTGCGGGGCGATGGTGCCTTTCGTGGGCGACGGCTGGCTGATGGTTGTGTTGCTCTTCTGCGCGGGGGCGGGAATCCTGGGGCTGCATCCGTACTACTACGCGCTGGCGCAGGAGCTTTCCGTCAAGCGCATGGGCGTGCTGTCGGGTGGCCTTGCCGCCACCGCGTGGATCGTGTCGAGCCTGTCGCAAATCTTCCTCGGCAAACACATCGAAGCCACGAAGAGCTACCAGGATGGGCTGGTGATCGTTGGCCTGGCGCCAGTGATCGGACTGATCGCGCTGTTAACGCTCTGGCCCGCCAAAGGGAAACAGGATGTGCCTGGTTCTTAGGAGCGGGACTGAGATAGGTTCCCCATTTAGCCGGCGGGCTTGCCCGCCGGTACGCCCTCGGCGGGCAAGCCCGCCGGCTAAATGGGGGACCGCCAATTCGCCAAGTTATTTCGGCCTCGTTTCTTAGCGCGCCTGACCGGCATGCCGTCAACGCCGATTGAAGCGGATCACTTCGGCGTGATCTGCACCTTCGTGTCGTACTTGCCGGGGAAGGATTGATTGGCGTAGCTGGGGTTCATGCCGATGCCCAGGTACAGCGTGCCGGCTTTCTTGGCGACGATGGTGAGCTTGGAGCCGACTTTGAACTCCGGCCCGCTGTCGCCGATGCGACCGACGAGCACGCCGGCGGGCATGTCCTGTCCGCGGTAGAGACCGTAGTTGGGGCTGCCGTCGGGGCCGGACATCGCGCCGCTGCCCCAGGGCGTCATGGTGATCGAGCCCTCGGCGGAAATCTTCAGGCGATCGCCGACCTCCACGCGAATCTTCGTGTTCTTCCAGTTGCGGCCCGCCATGTTCGATCCCTCCACCGCGATGGTGCGGCGAAGTTCTTCCTTCGCCAACACCGTGCGGTCCGCCCGCTTGATGTCACCGAGGGCGACGGTGAGCTGTCCGAACTTGCTGGCGATGGCGAACTGCTTCTGAACCACCTTGCCCACCACGGTGAAATCCGTGGTCACGATCGTGTCGAGCTTGATCATGTCCGCATTCGCGGCGGCGTCTTCCTCATCGTCGCCGGCTTCCTCAAAGCCCTCCATCAGGGTCTTGATCCGGCGAACGCGCTCGGCGTTGTCGTCGCCCTTGCTCCGGGCGTCCAGCAGTTTGCGGATCGAAGGCCCGATCTTGGCCAGTTCCTTCTGCGCTGCCTCGCGCTCGTTGAACTCCGCCGAGCCCAGTGCTTCGATCAGGTCGGTGATCTTCTTGCCCAGTTCAGGCAGGCTGTCGAGACCCGGACGCACGCTGATGATGCTGGTCACGGGGATGGTGAGCTTGCCGAAGGACGTCTCCACTTCCAGATCCTTGATCGAGAGCTTGCCCATCACGGTGGTGCCGTCCATCAGGTGGATGCGGATGATTTCCGGATCGGCCGGCGGCGGCGGCGGGGCGGCGGGAGATTCTTCTTCTTTGTCGTCTTCCTTTTTCTTTTCCTTTTCGTCGGCGGTCTTGGCCTCGGGCGCTTTGTCCTTGCGGCCGAACAGCTTCAACTGCACCGCGGGCACCGCCTGGACGGCAGGGGCTTCGATCACGACATCGCCCTCGTCGGCAAGCACGGGGATGGCGGCCAGCAGCAGGGCGACGATCAAGGCTGACATTCGCATTATTTGCTCCTCGCGGATGGAATGCGTGGTGGTGGGGCAGGGTTGCGCACGAAAACCGCCTACAGGGTAGACGCATCCTACCGCAAATCGTTCGAAACCGGGCACGGGTCGCCGCCGAATTCCCGGGTTGTTACAACCGCGTCACAGTTCGCGGATCATGCCGAACATTCCGCATGGAAGTCATCCCACGCATAGCGACGGGGCTTGCCCCGGCGGGGGTGTGGTCGTGTGCCCCTTCGCAGCGGGGAAAGCCCCGTGGGTCTGCCCAGTTTTCCGGGGGCCGCATTTGCTCCTCTCCCCCCGGGAGCCAAGGCAATTGCATTTGGACCTTGACGGGAGGTCGAGGCTCCTGCCGAGCCGCGAAAAACTACGAGCGCACGAGATTGTTCGCGGCTCGGCGGGAGCCTCGCCCTCCCATATGCAATTGCCCTGCCCCGGGAGCCTGAGAACTTTTCCTCGCGCTCCCGTTCTGGCATGGTAGGCTCATCATGGACGATCCAATTCCTCTTCCCTCCATGGCATCGGACACTCCTTGCAAACAAGGAGGCCGATAGCCTAAGGAGCCGTGCAGGATCAACATCGCATGTGGGACGACTTTCCAAGTCGTCC
>CAYRPN010000128.1:0-16486 GCA_964426135.1 uncultured Phycisphaeraceae bacterium
TGGAGACTGTCACGCACTAGGGCGTGAAGAAGTGAAGGGATATTCAGGACGCCCTCCAATATCAGGGAGTCTTTATCACTTCCAATCTGCAAGATTCGCTCGATCAACCGCGTTGGCTTTGGCGTGATGAACAAGTCTTGCGCTGCGCCGAGTGCCATGATCTGACTCAACTCTTGTTTCGCGTTTCGAGTGCTTCCTACGTCCTTCCAAAGCCACAAGGTTTGGGGGACAACTCCCTCCCGCACTTCCGACAGGAATCTCTTGATGCCAGGGCGATTACTGCCCGACTTGCCCCACCAAATGCGGTTGTCGCGCGCCAGTTCGTCGAACCTCTCCCGATTCACTCTCCAATAGCTTCCTGCCGGTGGGCCGTCGATTACTTTTCCCGATGGTGTTGTGATCGGGTAGCGTCCTTGCGCATAGAAGTTTCTCGCCGCCAGGTCGCTTAGAAGCCACAAGCCGCGCGGATCGTTGTCCGGGTTCTTGTACCGCGCGATCATCTCATCGGTGCGCGGCAGGCGATTGGGACGCCAATTCTCTGCGTTCTTCGCGTAGACCACGATGTAGTCGTGATCCTCGCTCAAGTGAATTGCGGTGTTCTTCGGGCTGTCCATCTTCTGCCAAATGACAGTGGCCACGAAGTTCCGCCGCCCGAAGATTTCATCCATCACAGCCCGAAGGTTCTGCACTTCGTTATCGTCGATGCTGATGAAGATTGCACCATCGTCGCGCATGAAGTCGCGCAGCAGCGCCAAGCGCGGGTACATCATGCAGAGCCACTTGTCGTGGCGCGACAGGTCTTCGCCTTCCTTGCCGACAACCTGCTTCAACCACCGCCGAATCTCCGGGCTGTTCACGTTGTCGTTGTACGCCCAGCCTTCGTTGCCCGTGTTGTACGGCGGGTCGATGTAGATGCACTTCACTTGCCCGGCGTAGTAGGGCAGCAGCGCCTTGAGCGCTTCGAGATTGTCGCCCTGCACCAGCAGATTGCCCGCGTCCGCATCGCCGGCGGAGTGCCGGCGGTCGCAATGCAGCAACCGATACGGCACGCGCCGATGGTGATTCTCGACAGCTTCCTTGCCTATCCACGTCAGCTTGGGCATGCGCGTTCACAATTCTGGATCAGGGATTGGGGTTCAATTCGATTCGCTCGGCGATTATCGTGGAACGGTGCGATTCCGCAACGTTGCGCCGCGTGCGCGTCGCCGGCGGACAAAGGGGCGGACACGCCGGGCCGCACCGAACGCAACCGCCGCATCGTGGAAGCGTTACGATCCGCGCCGATCGGTTGGCTACACCGTTGCGCATTGTCAGCGCAAAGAAAAGCCGCCAGCGCGGGCGGCGCTGGCGGCTGGATTCGATTCGCCGGTTGGCGCGGTTACATGCCTTCCGCCGCGTCCAGGTCGGTGAAGCCCTTGTCGTCGGGGCGCGGGCCGATCTTCGGCAGCTTGGAATCCTTGCGGAGTTCCATCAGCACCGTCGCCAGCATGACGCCCGACTTGCGAACGCCGGTCGCTTCCGTGAAGCGGCGCTCCAGCTTCAAGGCCAGGTCGCGGTCGTGGCCGTAGTTATCCACGGCCACGCCGATCGCCACGTACACCTCGATCAAAGCCGGGATCAGCTCATCGTCAATGAGTTCGCCCAGGAGGGTCGGCAGGCGCAGGTGCGCGCCGTCGAAAGTCGGCCAGGTGCCGTTCTTCCGCTGCGTCCGCATGTAGTGGAGGATTTCTTGCGGACTGTCCGCGCGCCCGGTCAGCCCACAGAAGGCGTTTGTCAAGCTCGTCAGGTCGCGCGGCCGATGCTGATAGCGGTCACTCGCAATCCGACGTTCCAGGTACAGCCGCACGAGCGTTTGGCGCTCGGCGGGGTTCAGTGCGATTGCACGTTTACGTTTCATAGCTACAATGCCTTTCGTTGGGAGTGATGCTCTGCCAGGAGTCCTCCCGCGAATTGTGATGTCGCAAGGGCACGCACGCTGCGTGCCCTTCTTCATTTGACGAGCCGCATGAACGGTTTGTCTTCCCCTCCTTTGGCCGGCGGCGCGGGCGGCTCGTCAATGCCCAATGCCAACTCGACTCGCTGTCGCAGCTCATCTTCCCGAACGCCAGTCAGTTGAGCCGCTGTTTGCCATGTCAACTTCTGTTGCAGGATCGCGCCATCCAGCAGTTGCTCGAACCGCGTAGCGCGATCTTCCTTCACATTGCCGGGTTCCCTCGTCCGCCAACCCCGACGGTTAAACTCGATCCACAGATGCTTCGCCAGCACCTTCGGGATGATCCGCTGGCGCTCGGCGCGGTAGACCATCGCCGCGATCGAGATGCCGAAGCGCTCTTTGTATTTCACCAGCCGCACCATCGAACGATCGGCGAAGGCTTCCGCCAGCATCGTGTCGGTCAGGAGGAAGGACGACGCGAAGTCGAAGGCGCGATCTTCCGTCGGCCCGTGGTTGTCGATGCTCGTGGCCTTGCAGTCGCCGAATACAACGTGGCCCAGCTCGTGAGTCGCGTTGAGGCGCGATCGTTCGTTCGACACAACCGGGTTGAGCACCACGACAGGCTCCGTCCCCGCCGTCGCCGCCATCGCGTCGATCGCCAACGCGGTCGAAAGTTCCAAGGTGCGAACGCCGACGCGCTCCAGGACTTCCACGACGCTGGGCACGGGGTCGTCGTCATGCAATCCCAGCTTCTCGCGCAGCTTTCGGGCAGCCGTCGCCGGCCTGACAGTCTCCGCGAACCTGACATCGGCCAGGTCGGGCTTGAAGGGCGTATTGAGCGTTTCCTCCAGCGCCCGGTAGGCGTCCACCCACTTCTGCGCGGTGGCCTCGAATTGGGCCAGCTCGCGCACGCCGACTTTGGACTTGCGATTGCGATAGCGGATGCCGGTGAGCGCGGCGGTCGATTGCAGGAACCAGGTCAGCGGGCGCTGATAGATGGACGCCAGCGCGGAAAGGGCTTCCATCGTCGGCTGACTTCGCCCGGATTCGTAGTTGGCGATGGTGGCGTGGGAGAGCGGCACAGACGGCGGCAGGACTTCGGCCACCCGCCGGGTTGACATGCCCGTGGCCTTCCTAGCCTGTAGCAGCTTCTCACCGATGCGCCTGTCATCCTTGTCAGGCATGGTCGAAACCCCTAGTCGTGATTGACTAAGGTATTTTACAAACGTGCCGGCGGGAAGCAAGTCGCTTTACAGACCGAATCGGACAGGTTGGCTACTCTCCGCTGGTGAGCATCAGGATCGCCGCCCGGCGGCCCGGTGACAGCTTCGCCAGGGCCTTGACGTGAGCCACAACGCCAGCCCGGTCATCGGCAGGAAGCGCCGCCAGGGCGTCAGCTAAGCCCAGCACGTCGGCATTGGGAACGGCGCACGCGGTAGCGTCGGCGTCGGCAGGCGAAATCGTGTCCGATTTTGTCCGCCCTTTTGTCCGGTTTTCGGCGGACACGGGGCGGACAACGGTGGACTCTGGCGCATCGCCGGCGGCTTGATCGGCGACGGGAAGCGGCGGGACATTAGACGAAAAAACCCCTGAAATCTGCGGTGTTTTCGCAGTTTTCGGGGGTTCAACGGAGAGGGAGGGATTCGAACCCTCGCTACAAGGTAATACCTCGTAGAACGGTTTAGCAAACCGTCGCCTTCAGCCGCTCGGCCACCTCTCCAGGTCGCGGCGAAGCCGGGGGAAGATAGCACACTTCGTGGTGAGAATCCAGCCTTAACGAACGACCCTCTGGATAATCGCATTTGGCATCGAGGTCCGGGCAGTGCCCGCAGCGTGGCGGCGATCTCGTTGCGTTCAACGGTAGAGGCCGGCGGGGGCAGCGCCGGGCGGGTCGCGTATTCCCAGGTGCTCGTCATGTGGATCGCGGCGTTCCCCACGGAGTGACGACCGCCAGGGTGCGTGGATGTTCGCCCGTCGCGCGGCGTTGATCCTCGGTCACGCCTTCATCTTCGCCAAGAGCGCCCTTCGATAAACTTCGCTGCCCAGGTCGTCGAGCTTCTTCAGTTCCTCGTCACTGAGAAACGTCGGCTCTCCGACAGCGAGGGCGTGGAATTGGATGAACGCCTGCTCCTCCACCGCCTGCGTGCGGAAGAAACCTTCCTTGATGGAGCGGCCGACGGTGATGACACCGTGGTTGCGCAGGACCACGCCGACGACTTTCGGGTCGCGGTACTCGGCCTCGACCGCTTTGGCGAGTTCCGGCGTGGTGACCGTGATGTACGGCAGGTGCGGGACTTTGCCGCCCAGGTAAACGTAATAGTCGGCGTACATGGGCCGCAGCGTGTGGCCCGCGCTGGTGAGTGCGATGGTCATTTTCGGATGGGTGTGGATGATCGCCTGCACATCGGGGCGGACGCGGTAGATCCACAGGTGCATGAGCACTTCGCTGGAGGGGCGGCGGGTGCCGCGCACGATCTCGCCGCTGGCGATGTCGACCAGCGGATAATCGTCGGGCGTGGCGTCGAGGAAGGAGAACCCGCTTGGGGAAATCCACATGCCATCGCCGTCGCGGGCGCTGATATTGCCGCCGGCGCCGGCGACGAGGTTTTGCTTGACCAGTTCGACGCCGGTGTCGATCAACTCGCGGAGGATGTCGCTCATCGTGGTTCCCTCGTGCAGGTGCGATAGGGTAGCGAACGGTGAGGTGACACGGCAAAGCGCCACCGTGTACGCTTGTGGCTTCGCATTTTGCGAACCGAGTCAACCACAAAGACACAGAGACGCAAAGAGAGGTTCGACGTAGGGTGGGCCAAGTCCGCGCGGCCCACCAGGTCGCGGTGGTTGCGCGAAGCGAGCGTGAATGATAACGGTCCGCAGAGTGGTGGGCCGGCGCCGAGCCTTGGCCCACCCTACGTCTAACAGTTGGAATCCCCTCCGAATCGTCCGTTCTTCTTTGAGTCTTTGTGGTTCCACTCCATCCCGTCGCTCATACAGTTCCAAAGCCCCGTACACTGCACGGTCAACCTCGACCTGAGCGCACCATGCCCAAGGCTTACATCACCGGCATCGGCACCGCGGTTCCGCCGCATGCGATCGCCCAGCCCGACGCGCTGGCGCAGATGGCGGACTTCTGCGCCGCCGACGCGGATCAGCGGCGGGCGATGAGCCGGGTTTATCTGCACGCGGGCGTTCAGTCGAGGCACAGCGTCGTGCTTGAATCACCGACGAACGGCGCGCCTGCGCGGCAGTCGTTCTATGTGCCGAACGGCGGCGCATCGACCGGCGGCAAGGTCGGCGAGCAATGCGGCGCCAACCATGGCCCGACCACCGACGCGCGCATGCGCGCTTACGAGGCCGGCGCTGCGCCGCTGGCACTGATGGCATGTCGCGCGGCCTTGGCGGATGCGAAAGCGCTGGCGGGCGAGATCACGCATCTGGTCACGATTTCATGCAGCGGCTTTTCCGCGCCGGGGGTGGATTTCGAATTGATCGCGTCGCTGGGACTGAGCGTCACGGTGGAGCGCACGCACGTCGGCTTCATGGGGTGCCACGGCGCGCTCAACGGCCTGCGCGTCGCCAGGGCGTTGGTCGAGGCCGACGCTTCCGCATGCGTGCTGCTGTGCGCGGTCGAGCTTTGCACCCTGCATTTACAAGGCGGTTTCACGATGCAGCGCGCGGTGTCGAATGCGCTCTTTGCCGATGGGGCGGCGGCGCTCGTCGTGCGATCGCAAGGCGGAACGAGTCAGAAACGAACGGCGGGGGAGCGCAGCCCCGCGCGGGGGATCGATGCCGGCATGGTCAGCGCCGGAGCAGGTGACTCCGCTTGTCGTGATGGGGAGGAAGATCTTCCGCTTTGCGAGCGGACGCTAAACGGGGCAACGGGACTGGTGCTTGCCGCGACCGGGGCGTGTGTGATTCCCGACTCGGCGGATGCGATGACCTGGCGCATCGGCGATCGCGGTTTTGAGATGACGTTGTCGCCGCGGGTGCCGGACTACATCTGTGCCCATCTGCCCGCGTGGCTCAACGGCTGGCTGGGGCGACATGGATTGGTGAAGGCTGATGTCGCCGCGTGGGCGGTGCATCCGGGCGGGCCGCGCATTCTCTCGGCGTTCTGCGATGCGATGGGATTGCCGCGCGAGGCGGTGAATGTCTCGGAAGAAGTGCTGGCGCAGTTCGGCAACATGTCCTCGCCGACGATTCTGTTCATCCTCGAGCGGTTGTGGCGAAGCGAGATCGCCGGCCCCATCGTCGCGCTGGGTTTCGGACCGGGATTGGCGGTGGAGGCGGCGCTGCTGCGCATGCCAACGCGCGCGGCTGTCGATGGATCGTTGGATTGTTAACATTCCTGCCACGCCGGTTCACTTGAAGAGGCGGGGCAAGCCCCGTCGCTAAACTGCGAACCACCGACGATTCAAATCGATACTCGCATGCCATCCATCACCGCCATTCTGTTCGACCTCGACAACACGCTTTTCCACTGGGACCCGTGCGATCATCGCGGCCGCGAGGCCGCGCACGCCGTGCTGCGGCAGAGCGTGGACGTGTCCTTCGATCGCTTCATGGAACTGCACAAGGCGGCCCGCAACCATTTCAAGCACGCGCTGCACAACCAGGCTTCGAGCCACAACCGCGCCTTGTTTTTCAAGCACATTGCCGAAGCCCTGATCGATCGTCCGATGCCGCAACTCGTGGTCACCATGTTTCAGCGTTACTGGAAGGCGTTTTTTCACGAGATGAAGCCGCACCCCGATGCGCATCGCGTGCTCAGCCAGCTCAGCCGCACGCACAAGCTGGCGATGCTGTCGAATCACCTGACCGACATTCAGTTGGACAAGGTCGCGCGGCTCGGCTTTGAGCCGTATTTTCAGACCATCGTCACCAGCGAAGAGACAGGCATCGAAAAGCCCGACCGCCGCATCTTCGAACTGACGCTGGGGCGACTCGGCGCCAAGGCGAGCGAAGCGGTGATGATCGGCGATCACACCACGGGCGACATCGAAGGCGCGCATGCCGCGGGGCTGCGCACGATTTACATGTCGCAGTTCACGCCGCAGGAGCCGGCGCCCCGTTGCGCCAATCACGTGGTGACGCGGCTGGGCGAGGTGCTGGAGATTCTCAGATCGATGTGATTCAGCGAAACCGCGCGGCCGTCAATGCGCCGGCGGCACGTCGATGATGATGCCGAAATCGCGAGCCTTCTCGACGAGCATTTTCAGGTACTGCGGCGTCGGCGGGCGGGCCGCGTCCTGGGCGCTTTGCGACACCTGCGCGAAGAAATGCTCGATGCCGGCGGGCGTGGTCTGGAAGAGCATCGAGACGGGCTTGTCTGACCGGTTCACGAAGTTGTGCTTGATGTTCCGCGGGCCGAAGACATAGGCGCCGGCGGTCGCGACCAAATCTTTGCCATCGACGATGAAGGTCATCTCGCCATCGAGGATATAGAACATCTCATCTTCGCGCGTGTGGATATGCGGCGGGGATCCGTGCCCCGGCGGCACGATCGCATGAAACAGCGCGAAGGCGCCGCCGGTGTCATCGCCGCTGGCCAGCACGGTGTACGTGTCGCCGACGACGATGAGTTTGCGGCCTTCGCCGGGCTTCACCAGGCGTGGAATCAATGGCATGCGAATCTCCTGATCACCTGGGCGGCAGGGCATCGGCGCCGGGGTTGAGCAGCATCACCGCGATCGCCGCCACATAACACGCGATGCCCACGGTCAGCAGCACCGCGCCGGCACGGTAGAAGTTCGTCTTCTTGTCGCGATAATCGAGACAGGAATTGATCCACGGGCGGACCAGTTCGCCCGGCTGCTGCGTCAGCCAGTGCAGGTGCAACACGCCCAGCACCAGCACGACAGCGGAAAGCAGCGACAGCGTCACGCCGGCGATGATGAGCATCTGGCCGAGGATATTGGTGCCGGCGATGAGCCGACCGGAGAAACCGGTCGTGGTCACCACGATGCCCGCCAGGCCGAGCGAAACCTGTGAGCGGTTGTGCAGAATGGCGAACTGCCGCTCCATGGCCTCCATGATCTTGCCCGGCTGATCCTCGCCATAGAGAGCGATGAAGCGGTCGATTTCCTGCTCGCGTGTCAGTGCGTTTGAAGGCATGGCGAAATGATACGAAATCAGAGGACGGAGGACAGGGGACAGGAGACAGGAGACAGGGGACAGGAGACAGGAGACAGGAGACAGGAGACAGGAGACAGGGGACAGGAGACAGGGGACAGGTGGCAGTCGACGGTTCAAACCAACCTTTACAGTCGCAAGCGCCTACACCCTACACCCTACACCCTACACCCTACACCCTACACCCTAAACCCTATCCCCTATCCCCTTGCATTGAAACGCCGAGTACGAGGCTAGAATGCATCGCGTGGTTTCCACGCGGACCTGCCGGTCACTTGGGAGGCTGGGCCATGTTCATGCAAACGATTCGCGCTCTGGTGTTCGTGGCCTTGCTCGGTTGTGCTATTTCAGCCGGGGCTGCCGACGCGCTGTGGGTTCGCGCAGCCCACGATCAGTGGCGGCAGATGAATGACTTTCTTTTGAATGATGAGATCGTCGAAGAGGAAGTCGACCCAGCGCTGCCGGCGTCCCGGCCCGCAGTTCCAACGGCCAATGATGCGAAACCGCCGGCTGCCGCGCCTCAAGTTCCGCCCGGTCAGAAGCCTGTCGTAGAGCAACCCGCGCCGGCGCAAAAACCCGCGCTCGCCCAACCAGCGCTCGCCCAACCCGCGCCCGCTCCGCCCGTGGCTGCACAACCGCCGGCGCCAGGCGAAGCCGATCCGCGCCGCGTGCCCGGCCGGGTGATCGCCGTCGCCCGCGAACCCAACGCCGCCAAGCCGGTGCTCATCAGCAGGCTGGCGGATGACATCGCGCGTGAAGCCCGCAAGGCCTGGCTGGCGGACAAGGACTGGCCGCAGACCGAGGCGAATTACTCCACCCGCAACGAAATCGCCATCGCCAACCGCCAGTTGGTCAACGCGCTGATGGCGCGGCAGGACAATCATCCGTCGGTGGACGCCTACGTGCGCTGGCAGATGCTCTCGTTCGCGCCAAATTTCGCAGACCTGAAACCGAGCGAGTTCCGCAGGCTCATCGACACGATGCCCGACCTGACCCGCCTGCCTGTTCCGCCGCCGGCGCGCAATGTCCTGCGCGGCGACGACCAGGGCGGCGGCTATTTCTTCTCCGGCGTGCAGCGGGCTTTCATCAGCGACCTGCGACCCGTTCCGGGCACGCGCCTGATGGCGCCGCAACTGAGCGTGCTTAACTCCGGCTCCGGCATCGCCACCAAGAACGCCGACGAAATCATCGAGGAGAACCGCTCCGCCGCCTACGACCTCGTGCAGTCCACCGATGTGATCGTCAAGCTCAACGTGCCGGCCACGCTCTATCGCGAAGGCCTGATCGGGCTTCTGCCGGTGGCCGAGGGCGTGAAACTGGAAGCGATGTTCGTGGACATGAAGGACCGCATCGAAGCCGGCGATCCGACCTACAAAGACGCTGCGCAGGCGTTTTTCGACGAAGCGCGCCGCACGAAGGACGATGCCAGCATTCCCGAGAAAGTGCGGGCGAACCTCATCTATCAGCTCCGCAACCTCGCTCGCCACACCACGTTCGTTGCGAAGAATGTCGAAATCGCCCGCAACGGCGACATGAAGGTGGAACGCGAAGTTGTCGCGTTTCCCAGGCAGCACGTGGAGACACTCGTCGCATTTCTGAAAGGTCCACAACGGCCTGACGAAACGAAGTGAATGTCGCAGCCGCGAGAATCTGCGAGCGAATCAGCGAATACCGCAAGTCTCACGCCTGCTCCATCAGCTTCGCGATCCGCTTTTCCACCGGCGGGTGCGTGGAGAAAAGGCTCGACAGCGTTTCGCCGTTCAGCGGCTGCACAATGAACAGGTGATTGAAAGCGGGCATCTCGTGTGCCATCGGCACGCGGCGGCTGACGGCGTGCAGTTTGCGAAGCGCGTTCGCCAGGCCGTGCGGGGTGCCGGCGATGGCCGCGCCGTCCGCGTCGGCGACGTACTCGCGGCTGCGGCTGATCGCGAACTGAATCAGCGCGGCCGCGATCGGGGCCAGAATCAGAAGCAGAATCGAACCGATCGCGCCCAGCGGGTTGCCGCCTTCGCTGCTGTTGCTGCGGCCGGCGCCGAAAAAGAACACCATGTGGCCCAGGTAGCTGATGGCCCCGGCGATCGTGGCGGCGAGGCAACTGATCAGCGTGTCGCGGTTCTTCACATGCGCCAGTTCGTGCGCCATCACGCCTTCCAGTTCGTCGTACGAAAGCAGCGACAGCGCGCCGCGCGTCACCGCCACAGCCGCTTTGCTGGGGCTGCGTCCGGTGGCGAATGCGTTGGGCGCTTCCTGCGGGCAGATGTAGACGCGCGGCATCGGAATGCCCGCGTTCTGGCTCAGCCGGCGAACCATCGTGATCAGGTCCGGGGCGGTCTGCTCGTTCACTTCCTGCGCCCCCATCGACGCCAGGGCGATCTTGTCACTGAAGAAGAACACGATCACGTTCATCAGCCCGCCGGCGAGAAACGCGATCGTCAGCCCCTGTTTGCCGAAGGGCAGACCGATCAGCAGAATCAGCCCGAACAAAAGTCCGAGCAGGGCGGCGGTCTTCAGATTGTTGGCGAACTTCGTCATGGTGAACCTCCGAAAAAGCGATGCCTGACCCGTTGCAAACCGCGTGCCGACGTCACATCTCACATCGGCTGGAGACTATAGGTTTCTCGCGGCGGCAGGGCACGCGGACGTGAGAATTATGCAGTTGTCGTGCGTGCGGCGTGCGGCAGGTGCCTGCGAATGGCAGGCGAATGCGCCTCGCACCGCAGGTCTGGCAGTGCCACGGGTCTGCCAATATCTCCGGGGCTTGCATTCCGGCCCCCTCTCCCTCGCAGGGAGAGGGCTGGGGTGAGGGTCGGGGCGCGCAAGTTTGCAATCGTCACGATCGCGCGACGGATGCCGCAACCATCTGTTCGTCCCGACCCTCACCCGGCCTCGTCCCCCGGGGACTCGGCCACCCTCTCCCTCGAAGGGAGAGGGAATCAAGCCCCCGGAAAATTTGGCAGACCCAGTGCCGCCGCGCGTTCCTTGCGGTTTCGCCGCGCCACTGGCCGCTCTATGATGCCGATCCCGCGACGATGCTTTCGATCGTCGTCACCGCCATGCGCATCCTCCACCTCATCGATGCCGACTCACCGCAGGCGACGCCCACCACGCTGGCGATGCTTGGCGATGCGCTGGGCAGGCTCGGGGCGATCGAGCAGCGCGTCTATATACTCGGCGGCGCGCCGCTGGAGCGCGCCGCACGCGCGGCCGGCGTCAGCGACTTCGTCCGCGTCGGCGTGCCGATGGGCCGCGCCGTGCTCGGCTGGCGCGGCTTGCAGCGCGAACTGCGCAGGCAGAATGAAGGCGAGTTCGATCTCATCCATTGCTGGTCCATCGGCGCGCTCACCTTGGCGACGATGCTGTTCCGCTCCACGCCGCGCCTGCTCACGCTCACCGTGCCGCCCACCTCGCGCGGGACGCGCTGGCTGCGCGTGCTCACCAGCGACTTCGCCGGGGGCGCCGGGGGCGCCGGGGGCGCCGGGGGCGCCGGCCGCTGCGCGATCCTCGCCATCAGCAACGCCATCCGCCGCACGCTGCTGATGGGCGGCGTGAATCCGCAGAACGTCTACGTGGTGCGCCCGGGGATCGACATGAGCCGCGTTGCCCCCGGCGGCCGTGCCCGCAAGGAACTTCGCGAGCGATGGAGAGTCGACGATCCCGCGGCCGTGATCGTCGGGATCGCCAGCGATCCGCCCACCGCCGCCGATGCCGTGGCGACGACGATCGTCTCGCGCTATGCGATGGAGACGCTGCTGGTGGAAGGCGTCGATGTCCGCGCGGTCATGCACCCGATGCAGCGCCGGCGGTTGCAGGCGAAGGACGCGCTGCGGGCGCTGGACGGGCTGCGGTTGCTCATTGATGAGCCGGAAACGGCTGAGCCTTGGAACATCCTGCCCGGCTGCGACATCGTGCTGGCGCTGGGCACGCAAGGCCCCGTGCGCGTCGCGAATCAGGACGCGATCGTCACCAGTTCGCAGCGGCCTGTCACCCAGGACATCGGCCACGGTTACCTCGGCGCCGGCGGCAGCGCCGAATCGGGCGGCGGCGGCCTGAGCCTGCTCTGGGCCATGGCAAGCAACGTCCCCATCGTCGGCGAAGCGACCTACGGCATCAGCGAAATCGTCGAGGACCGCCACTCCGCGCTCCTCACCAAGCCCGGCCTTTTCCGCGCCCTGGCGCACCGCATCCGACAGGTCATCACCGACAAACAACTCGCCTGGTCCCTGCGCGACACGGCCCGCCACGAGTGCTACAGCTTTTTCTCCAGAGCGCGCTACTGCGACGCGATCCGCGCGGTGTACGAACAAATGGCGGCGGGACAGCCGATCGAAGTGCCGGTGATGGAGGTGACGGGAGGATTGCGGTTTGCGGGGCGAGCGTGAGAAGAGGAAACCGCGGAATCACAAAGGACACGAAGGCACGAAGGCACGAAGAACACGAAGCAGAAGCGTGAGAGAATGTGGAAGGTGAAGTCTGAAATTTCAAATCTGAAATTCTCGATTGCCTCCATCTCTGATTTCTTCGTGTCCTTTGTGCCTTTTGTGTCCTTTGTGGTTCTGTCTTGCTTTCAGATCTTTCAACCTCAAGCCTTCACCGGCCCCGCCAGCAACTCGGCTCTCGACTTGGGCATGCGCTTCGTCGCGCTCTTCTCCGCCTCGGTGCGGCCCTCGGCCATCAGGTCGTCGATGCTCTTGTTCCACGCCTTGAGCCGCTTGAGCGCTTCGGGCAGCGCTTCTTCCGCCGGCGCCAGGGTGGGAATCCAGGCGCGGTCCCATTCGACGGTGACGGTGCCGTCGAAGCCGATGCCGCGGAGCTTCTTGAGGAACTGCTCGATATTGACATCGCCGTCGCCCAGTTGAACGAAGCCGACGCCCTTGCCCAGTTGCGTGTCCTTCACCTTGGCCATGCGGATGCGGGAGTTGAGCATGGTGACCGCCATGCCGCCGCCGCGTTCGTGGGGATCGACGCTGGCCGCGTTGGCGACATTCCACAGCAGGCCCGCCATCGGATGGTTGACCAGGTTCAAGAGCCACCACCATTCCTTGGCGGCGCTGAAGCTGCCGGCGTTTTCGAAGAGCAGCTCCACGCCAAGCTCGCCCGCTTTTTCAGCGAGGGCCGGCACGCGCTGGGCGATGCGCTGGATCACGCTCTGGCGATTCTCGTTGGGCATGATCTTCAGGCCGAAGACGCGCACAAACGGCGCGCCGATGGCGGCCGCGGTTTCCAGGTGCTTGAGAATTTCAAAGTACGCCCGCTGGCCTTCGCCGGCGGTCTTCTGGTGCAGCGTGGACGATGTGCTCAGGCACGCGATCTTCACACCCGCCTTCTCGAAGATCGACCGCACCTTGTCAGGCGTGGACAGCGCCGGATCGCACGCCAGCTTCGTGCTGCCTTCGCCCAGCGTGCGCAGCTCGACGCTGTCGTAACCAAACGCCTTGGCCTGCTCGGCGACTTGGTCGAGCGTCCACTGCGGGCAAGCCACCGTGCTGAATGCGTATTGAAGAGCCATGGGATTTCCTGCGGCAAGACGTAGGACAGGTTTGCAACCTGTCGTCGGACGTAGGACAGGTTTGCAACCTGTCGTCGGACGTAGGACAGGTTTGCAACCTGTCGTCGGACGTAGGACAGGGTTGCAACCTGTCACTTCCGTGGTGCAGCAGATTAGCCGAAATCGCGGGGACGGGAAAGGGAGGCGGAAGCGGCACGAAGATGCAGCGTTCCACTTCCGGAAGCTGACGCGGATTGAATCTGCACGGCGAATGAACCCATGGCAACTGCATGAAAAGCGTTGTGGAGTCAGTGACTTACGGATAACATGGGCGCGAATGGTTGGATGTCTTATTCAATCTGTAGATTGAATGAACAAGAGTTGGTCGGCAGAAACACGTGGACACATCAAGACTCCAACTCCGATCAATGCATCGCTTGGGCGGTGCGGGACGGCACGAGCGGTTTACGTACGACTTTGTCGTGGACGATGTGTCATTGGCTGACGCTATGGACGTGTGTAAGCTCGATCTCGTTGGCTGCCTCGACGTGATGAACAACAAATGGAACGCGCACGCGGCGAACGCTCTGTTGCTCAAGGGGCCTCCCGATATTCCACCCGACCGCGTGATGATTTACGTTTGTCCGGAATGTGCGGACCTAGGTTGTGGGGCTTTCACTGCTCGCGTGACGAACATCGGCGGCGACTACGTCTGGTCCGATTTTCAATATGAGAACAACTACGATCCAGAAATGACGCAGCCTTGGCCTGCCGTTGGGCCATTCCGCTTTGCGGCGGAGAATTACCGATCGGCTCTCCGTGGCGCCGCGACTGCCGACTAACCAGCCCTTGCACTTGACCGGACCGCCATTACGGTTTTTCGAGACACCACGTCCTTGCAGGCGGCCCGGCAAGTGAAGGGTGTCGTTCAGTCGATCGGCTAAACCAGCGCCAGCCGAATCGGAGGTCACCGTGGGATACGTACTTCTAGGCGTTTCCGTCGTCATGGGACTCATCGTCTTCCGTATCGGCAAGAATGCCGACTGGCACTGGGCGGCGGCTCTCATGGCCGCAGCCATCCCCATTGCGTTCACGTTTTTTCTTGGACTGATCGGCCTGCTCATCGGCGGCGCTTTTGTCAGCGCCGTGTGGAAGGCGTCGAACGTCTGAAGCAACGAGGGGCGGCAGCGTCTGCGCGGGTTTCACTCTCGCCGCGACCGTTGCGAACCTGGCGGTGAGTTTTTCAGGAGGTCCAGGAAACAGTCAACGGTTTAGATTCTGACCCTGCAACTTCTACGCGCGGCGCACAGAACTTCTTATCCCTCTACCCTTGGCCCTCTACTCTTGGCCCTTCCGGCTTGGCCGGCTTAGGGCCTGGGCATGAATAATCGAAACGCCTGCATCGCGCCAAGGCGCAAAGCTCGCAGAGAACCATGCCTCCTTTGCGTGCTTTGCGCCTTGGCGCGAGATTCAGCCGATCATGCAACTTGGCCAAGTGATTGACGCCCGGCGTACTAGCGATGAAGGTGCAACTTGAGCATGCCTGACCAATCAAAACCAAAGTCCACGGGCAAATCGCCCGCCCGCAAGCCGCGCAAGTCAGCCGGCGATTCCAAGGCCTTGCCGAAGAAAAGCGCGAAGCGCAGGCCGAAGCTGATACCAGCCGGCGAGAACGGCGTCGTCCTGCTTTCCGGCGGCAATCCGCAGATCGCCAAGGCCGATGGCGACGCGCCGGTACAGGCGTTCATCGCGGCGATGCCCGGCTGGAAGCGCGACATCGGACGCTGGCTCGATGCGCTGATCGTGCGCACCGTGCCCAAGGTGCGCAAGGCGGTGCGATGGAACACGCCGTTCTATGGCATCGAGGCTGCGGAGAGCGGCGGCGGGGGCGGGGGCGGGGGCGGCGGGGGCTGGTTCCTCGGATTCCACTGCATCACGAAGTACGTCAAGGTAGCGTTCTTCCGCGGCGCATCGCTGCGGCCAGTCCCGCCCGACGAGTCCAAGCAGAAGGACGTGCGCTACTTCCACATCCACGAAGGCGACCCGCTCGATGAGCAACTTGTCGCAAGCTGGATCAAGCAGGCTTCGGCACTGCCCGGCGAGGAATTGTTTTAGCCCGGATTATTCAGTGCGCCGTGCGAATGCGTGTGTCTTCAGCGGGCGCGAATCCCGCCCGGCAAAGGGTCGCTCCAGCCGGTAGCAGTCGGAGCGGCGATGGAGGTAACGAAATCGTCGAAGCCTCTGATGAATCAGGATCGTATCAGCGATTCAGCGAACAGGCAGGTCGTAATGTGATGTGAACGCCGAGCAGGCCTCGAAAAGGGTGACGCGGGAGCCGACGCGCCTGAATAACGCGGAAGGCCGCCGCCGCTGAGACTCCAAACAACGAGCGACAAGTCTCAGCGGTCCCGCCGAGGTAGTGGCGACGGCATGCCTGTAAGAGGAGACACCGCGCAACACGGGAAGCCCCGGCGATGACGGCGCCCCCGGAGGGTGACTGTCAACGAGCGATCCGCTTCGGATCAAGACTCGGTCGCACGGGGCGGCGGAGAGGCTCGTAGTAGCGACGAAGCGGGGTAACTCCCGTGGAGCGAAGGGGCCTCAGTTCAAGGTCGGCGCAGCAAGCGGCGCGGGACCGAATGGAGAGTGACGATGAGTCTAAGACCTCCCGACAAGGTTCAAAAGCTGCGGATGGCGGCCCCCGGGGGTGCACGCGAAAGCGAAGGGATCGCCCGGCTGCCCCCGGGGCCGGTTTCACGCGTTGTACGACAAGGTGTACCGCAAGGACGTTCTGTCATTCGCCTACGAGCGCTGCAAGGCCAACGATGGCACAGCGGGCGTGGACGGCCAGACGTTCGACAACATCGAAGCGCACGGCGTGGATCGGTGGCTGGACGAACTGGCGAAAGAGCTCCGAGAGAAGACGTATCGACCGG
>CAYRPN010000129.1:0-16228 GCA_964426135.1 uncultured Phycisphaeraceae bacterium
GAAAAACAAGAGCGGAATCGCTCTTTGGTCAATCGTTAACCGGACACTACTGATTCCCGGTTTCAATGCCGTGCGAGCGCCACAATCTCCGTCTGGCTGGTTGACGTCGATCATGGCCTGTGGCCTAAACTTCCGATGTTCAAAGACAAGGATTCGACCATGAAATCAACCTTCTCCCTCGGCTTTTTGACGAGCCTCGCCTTGTTGTGTCCGCAGATCGTCGTCCATGCGGTCCACGCCCAGAACAGCTCCGATGCCCGCGCTCAGCGGCGCACGCCGGTCGTCGAAGTCTTCGAGAAATCGAAGGATGCCGTGGTGAACATCTCCTCCACGCAGATCATCCAGGTGGCTCGCGGGTTCAATCCGTTCTTCGATGATTTTTTTGACTATCCCGCCCGGCCGCGCGTGCAGGAGTTCAAACAGACCAGTGTGGGCAGCGGCTTCGTGCTGCATGCGGATGGCTACATCGTGACCAATGCCCACGTCGTGGGCCGCACCGCGGAACGCAAGGCGATCTTCGCGGACAAGAAAGAGTACGACGCCCAGATCATCGCCATCGACACGCAGCGCGATCTGGCGGTGCTGAAGATCGAGACGGACAAGCCGCTCAAACCGCTGCCCCTGGGCACGAGCAAAGATCTGATGCAGGGCGAGACCGTCATCGCCATCGGCAACCCGCTGGGCTATCAGCACACGGTGACCGCCGGCGTGGTCAGCGCGACCGATCGCACGCTCGATGTCGGCAACGGTCAGACTTTCAACGGACTGGTCCAGACCGATGCCTCGATCAACCCCGGCAACTCCGGCGGCCCTCTTCTCAACGTGCTTGGTGAACTCGTGGGCATCAACACCGCCATCCGCGGCGATGCGCAAAACATCGGGTTTGCCATTCCCGTCGATCAGCTGCGCGAATTGCTCCCGGAACTGCTCGACGTCGAGCGCCGCTACCGCATCGTCACCGGCATGACCGTCGGCGGCGACACGGTGTGCAAAGTGACGGCGGTGAAACCCAATTCGCCGGCAGCCAGGGCGAGCGTGCAGGTGGGGGATGTCGTCATCGGCCTCAACGGACGCAAAATTGCCGGCGAAATCGATTTTCACATCGGCCTGGTCGGGCGCAAGCCCGGCGAAAAGCTGCCGTTGCTCCTGGAACGCGGCGAGCGAACGAAAGTCAGCTATGCGGCTGATCTCGTGCTGGGGGAACGTCCGCGACCCGATGGCGCCAAGCTGCTCGGTGCGAAGTTCGGCATCGAAGCGGAATTGCTGGATGCGCGACTCGCCAAGTCGCTCGGCTTTTCCAAGCCTGTCGGCCTGCAGGTCAACAAGGTCGAGAAGGGCGGCGCGGCGGAGAAGACAGGCCTGATTCGCGGCGACATCATCATTCAACTTGGCAGGCACACACCCACCAGCCTCGACGATGTGGGCGAACTGCTCGAACCGCTGAAGACCGGAGAGCGCGTGGTGATCTCGGTGCTGCGCATCGAAGGCCGGGCAATGACCCGGGCGAATGCGGTGATCACTGTGCAGTAGGCGCTGCACAGAGACGGCGTCGTTCTCGCCGGGCGTTACGATGCGTGTCATGCAAGTCGAAATCAATGGCGAATCGCGCGACATTCCTGCCGGCAGCACGGTCTCGTCGGTGATCGGGCTGCTGCAACTCACCGGCCGCGCGGTGGCGGTCGAGGTGAACAAGCAGCTTGTGCCGAAACGGCAACACGAGGCAACGACGCTGCGGGAAGGGGATGTGGTGGAAATTGTGACGCTGGTGGGGGGAGGGTGAGGGGATGAGGGCTCGCGGAATGGGGGTTTTTCGCAGCGGGGCAAGCCCCGTCGCTAAACGGTCAGGTCTGGCCGCGAACGGCTGACGGCTAACGGCTAACGGCTAACGGCTAACGGCTAACGGCTATTGGCTAACAGCTTCATCACGCCTTTTCCGAACCCCGATTGCCGATTGCCAGTAACCCACAGGAAACTCACGCAATAAAGTGTGCCTGCCCGTGGTTCTTTCAAGGTAACATGATCGCAGTTGCCCCAGCGCGACGTGTGTCGTCTGGTGTCCTGCCAACCAATTTCCTCATGGAGGTTTCGCATGAATCGTCTGCTCACTCTCGTCGCTCTCGTCCTGTTCGCCGGCGTCGCCATCGCCGCCGACAGCCCCAAGTCCGGCCTCACGGTCGGTGACGGCGTGGCGCCGTTCAACGTCAAGGACATCACCGGCCCCAGCGCCGGGAAGAGCCTGTGCTACCGCTGCCAGTACGGCGGCAACCCCGTCGCCTGCGTGTTCACCCGCGAAATAACCCCGGAAGTCGCCAGCCTCATCGCCTCGATCGATGAGACCGTCGGCGCCAACAAGAGCAAGAACATGAAGGGCTTCGTCGTCCTGCTCACCGACGACGCCGACGCCGGCGCCAAGCAGCTCGCCGAAGTCGCCAAGGCCAAGGGCATCAAGAACGTCCCTCTGACCGTGTTCGACGGCAAGACCGGCCCCGGCGCGTACAAGATTTCCAAGGACGCCGCCGTCACCGTCCTGCTCTGGAACAAGAGCAAGGTCGCCGCGAACCACGGCTTCGCCGAAGCCAAGCTCTCCGACGAAGCCCAGAAGGCCGTCGTCGCCGACACGAACAAGCTGGTCGGCGGCTGAGTTCGAGTCGTTCGTTGATCGATGATCAAAAAGCCCGTCCTTGAAAGAGGGCGGGCTTTTTTCGTATCGGCAGCCGTCACAGCTTCACACACATGAAACTCAACGCGGATGTTTCGCATGATCCACCTTCGCGCTCTGCTCACGATCACGCTCACGATCACCGCTTGCGTCATCGCAGCGCATGCCCGCGCCGCCGCGCCTCTCCCCGATTCCGCCGGCCTGATGGATATTTCCACCGACGGCGCCCTGCTCGCATGCTCCAACCGCGACAGCGGCACCGTCACCATCGTTGACCTGAGAACGCTCAAGAAGCTCCGCGAGATCAAAATCTGCGACACCAGCACGCAGAACAAAACCGGCCTGGCCAGCGGCAAGCCGGAAGGCGTCGCGTTCCTCGGCGATACGCACAAGCTTGCCGTTGCGGTCTACTTCGATGACAAGGTCGTCTTCATCGACGGCGACAGCGGCAACATTCTCGGCGAAACGGAAGTCGAAGATGAGCCTTATGGCGTCGTCAGCGGCCGCGGCGGCGACAAAATCTACGTTTCGCTCAGCTATCCGGGCAAGGTTGTCGAGATCGACACCGCGACGCGAAAGATCACCCGCACGCTGGACGTCGGCGGCCAGCCGCGCGGCCTGGCGATCACCGCCGACGACACCCGCCTTCATGTCGTCGACTACTACTCCACGCGGGTGCAGGTCGTGAATCTTTCGAACGGCAAGATCGTGTCGCAGCTTGCGGGCCTTGCTTCCGACAATCTCGCTCGCCAGATTGTTCTGCATCCGAACCGGCCCAAGGCGTACATGCCGCACATTCGGTCGGCGGTCGAACGTGCTCACGGCGAAGGCTCGATCTTCCCCTATGTCACGGTGATCGACACGAGCCGGGAGGGCGATCCCCCGGGCGCGCCAGCCGGCAAGGCCCCCGGCGCCAAGGCGCCCGACCCGCGCCGCTCCCGCATTGTCATGGACAGCTTCGTGGGCATCCACGTCACCGCCAATCCGTGGGAAGCCGCGATTTCACCGGACGCGAGAAGGTTCTTCGTCGTCTTCAGCGGCACCAACGACATGTATGCCTGCGACGTGGTCGACGACGATTACCGCGAGATTGCGTATCGCTCGACGATTCAGCTTGGCAACAATCCGCGGGCAGTGCGGGTGGCGCCGGACTCGCAGACGTTCTTCGTTTACAACGCGCTGGATTTCAACGTCGTGGCCTACGACGTCAAGAGTTTGCGCAAGGTGGTGGAAATTCCGGTGACGGAGAATCCACTGGGCGATGAATTGTTGCTGGGCAAAAAATTGTTCTACGCGGCAGTCCAGCCGATGAGCGGACGCCGGTGGATTTCCTGTTCCAGTTGCCACATCGACGGGGAAAGCGACGGGCGCACCTGGCAGAACCCCGAGGGCCTGCGCGACACGCCGTCGCTGGCGGGCATGGCGTGGACGCATCCGTTGCACTGGTCGGCCGACCGCGACGAGACGCAGGATTTCGAGCACACCATCCGCGGCAACCTCATGCAGGGCGGCGGCCTGATCCGCGGCAAGGCGCAGCCCGACCTGGGCGCGCCCAACAAAGGCCTGTCGCCTCAGCTTGACGCGCTGGCGGCGTACAGCGCGTCGCACAAGGTCGCACTGAGCCCGCACGCGAAAAATGGCTTGAGCGAAGAAGCGAAGCGCGGGCGCGAGATTTTCTTCGCCAAGGAAACGCGCTGCGCTACGTGTCACAGCGGGCCCTATTTCACCGACTCCGTCCCAGCCGTCAGCGCGGCGAAGATCGTGCGCCACGACGTAGGCACCGGGAAACCGACAGATGCCGCCGGCATCACCGTCGACGATCCCTCGGAGAAGATGTCGCCCGCCTACGACACGCCGACGTTGCTGGGGGTGTACAAGACAGCGCCGTACCTGCACCACGGCAAAGCCGCCACGCTGGAAGATGTGCTCACCACGAAGAACGTCGGCGACAAGCACGGCAGGACCAGTCATCTCACGAAATCGCAGATCGCCGACCTCGTTGCGTTTCTAAAAGCGCTGCCTTACGAGGATCCGGAGATTGAGGCCAAAAAGCTTGGGATGAAGAAGATCGAACGGTGATTCCGCGCACACGAGCAGAGGGCATGCGGACTTCAAGCCTGCATGCCGGAACGCGGCAGAACGGGCACTCTCCATCTTTGCACTCCCAGCACCACTGATTATGCTGTGCATGGATTCGACCAGTCGATTCGCATTCACTCACGACGTGGGGTTCCGATGGCAAGCGTCAAGAGTTGGAAGGTGGGGCAGCCGGGATCGCCGCATTTTCCTGCGCAGTTCGAGATCGCGCGCAAGGCGGTGCTGCAGCGCACGGACTTCAAGGCCAACAACAACAAGTACTACGCCATCGAACTGCACACCGCGACCGAAGGCGGCAAGCAGTTTTTCCGCGTGTACACGCACTACGGCCGCACGGACGATCTGGAGCGCAACCCCGAGTCGGGGCAGAAGGAATGCCGGTACCTCGACGACTTAGGCGCGGCCCAGGCGACGTACGAATCGATCTACCGCGAGAAGACCGGCCCGAGCAAGGGCTACAAGGAACTGTCGCTGGCGTCGAGCAGGATCGGTTCGGAAAAGGCCCGCGGCACCAGCGCCGGCGACGTCGATGCCAAGACGCTGGAGAAGCTCGCCAAGGCCAAGGCGGAAAAGGAAGGCAAGCAGCCCAGGACGCCGGCTCAGCCCGCGCTGGACATTCATCCGAGCGTGCGCGACCTCGTGCAGCACCTGTTCGAAGCCGCCACGCACGCCCTCACCACCACCGTGCAGGCGAAGATCACCGCCAACGGCATCGAGACGCCGCTGGGCATTCTCACCGTCGGCCAGATCGAAAAGGGCGAGGCGATTCTCAAGAGCGCGTACGACGTTTTCAAGGACGAGAAGATCGCCGCGAAAAGGAAGACGGATCAGCTCGAATCGCTCTCCGGCGAGTTTTACACGTTGATCCCGCACCGCCTCGGTCGAACGCGCGACGACATCGCCGCGGCGGTGCTCAACTCCGTCGAGCATTTCAGCCAGAAGCAGGAAACGCTCCAACTCATGAAGGACATGCTCGAAGTCAGCGGCGACGACAGCGCGGTGCTCTTTGAGAACCAGGTGGATGCGCAGTTCCGTTCGCTCAAGTGCGAGATGGTGCCGGTGGATTCCAGCGCCGACGAGTTCCGCGCGCTGAAAACCTACATCGAAAAAAGCCAGATCAAGACCAAGACCTTCAACGTGCGCCAGGTCTTCAAGGTCAAGCGCCCCGGCGAGCATGATGGGTTCACTCATCACATCGATAACCAGCGCAAGCTGTTTCACGGCTCGCGCGTTCAGAACTGGGTTGGCCTGCTGTCGCGCGGCATTCTCATGCCCAAGGTCGTCGTGGCCATGGGCGTGCACCGCACCGACGCCGGCTGGCTGGGCAACGGCATTTATTTCGGCGACGCCGCCTGCACCAGCGCGTTCTACACCACGCCCGGAAAACGAGGCACGCGATTCCTCGCGGTGTGCAACGTCGCGCTTGGCAAGATGGCGGAGTACACCAAGATCACCTACGGCCTGACCGAACCGCCCGCCGGCTACGACAGTTGCCATGGCGTCCGACGCAAGCTGCTCAAGTCCTCGCAGTTCGATGATGACGAGTACGTCATCTACCGCCAGAACCAGCAGCGCATGGATTACCTGGTGGAGTTCACTGTATAGATCTGCTTCCCACGTTTAGCGACGGGGCTTGCCCCGTTCTTGCCGGGCATCGGTTGCCGTTCGTCGGAACGGGGCAAGCCCCGTCGCTAAACATCATGGATTTGCCCCATGGACATCAAAGTCATCCTCATCGACATCAACCCGAAGATGATCAAGGCCTGGCGGGACACCTTCGAGGGGAACCCGGAGGTCGAGATCGTGCAGGGCTCCATGCTGCAGCAGCAGGTGAGCGCCTGGGTCACGCCGACCAACGCCCGCGGCAGCATGGACGGCGGGCTCGATCTCGTCATCAAGAATCACCTGGGCGGCATGATCGAAAAGCGCCTGCAGCAGAAAATCAAGGACGAGTACGGCGGCACGCTGCCCGTCGGCCACGCCATCTGCACGCCCACCGATCGCGTGCAGCCGCGCTTTGTGATTTCCACGCCCACGATGGTCGGCTCTTCCGACAACGTCAGCGCGACGATGAACGTGGCGCTCGCCTGTGCCGCCGCATTTCAGGCGATCAACAACCAGAACCACCGCGAGCCAGGCTCCATCCGTTCCTTCGCGATTCCGGGCCTGGGCGCCAACACCGGCCGCGTGCCCGTGGAAATCTGCGCGGACCTGATGTGGACCGGCTACAACATTTTCCAGGACCGCCAGTATCGAACCTTCGAGCAGCTTCGCATCGCGCTGGAAGAGCAACTCGGCGACCTCAATCCGATGTCCGGCAAAGTCACCGCGCCCAAGTCGGCCCCAGTTGCCACGGACGACGATGAAGACGAGGATGACGACGACATCGACATGGACGAAGACGAAGGCGATGACGACGGTGATAAGAAAAAAGACAAGGACTTCAACGATTTTGAGTGATGCGTGGCTGGCGTCGTCCGCGTAGGGTGGGCACCGCCCACCACGAATGGCGGCGAGGGCTGATCGTGGTGGGCAATGCCCACCCTACGAAATCCGCCCTTTGCGGAACTCCCCGTTTAGCCGCGGCCCTTTGGGCCGCGCGACCTCACGAACACCCGCGGCACATGCAACCCCAGCGCTATTTCAACCCGAAAGGCCCGCACCGCGTCGCGATGGTGAGCGTGGAGCCCGCGTTTCAGCAGGCCGGCGCGTTCCTCGTGCGGGTCGGCCGCGGAGCGAAGTTTGGATCGCTGTCGGGCGGGCAGTCGTTTGGGCCTTATGCCGAGGCGGATGTGGCCGCGGCGATCCACGAGGCTGTGGCGCAATTGCGCAGCGAAGGGTTCCGTCCCGCCGGCGAACATGGTTCGCTCGAAGCGCTGGTGTCGCAGGATCCCGCCAGGCGTGCCCGTGCCGCGCTTCGCCTCGGTTGGCAGCGTGCCACGAGCGCGGTGGACCTGTTGCTGCACGCGCTGAGCAGTTGCACGACCGAGGCGTGTTCGATCATCGATGGCCTGGGTGAAATCGGCGACGCCCGCGCGATCCCCGCTCTGCGCGAGTACGCCGCCCGCAAGCTGCTCTCGCGCCGCCGTTCCGCCGTCGAAGCGCTGCGGAAACTCGACGACAACGAAGGCCTGCTGCAGGCCAGGGCTCGCGCCGTTGAGCAGTTGCCGCCGACCGTGCGCGAGGCGCTGATCGCCGTCGCCGATGATTCGCGCGATGCCGGCGACATCAGCAGGCTGCTCGCTGCCGTGAACGGCTGCGAAGCGAAGCTGCACGGGCTGATTCTCGACACGCTTTACGAGTGGGCCACGCCCGCCGCCGTCGCCGTCGTCGAGCGCAAACTCGCGACGATGAAGTTCGATCAGGCGTTTGTCTGGCGCTACGTCAAGAGCATTCACAAGCGGGCGATGCTGCGCCACGATTTCCGCATGCTCGGCTGGCTCACCTACGTGATCGAACGGCAGGGCGAGCAGACCGTCGGCACGAGCGCAGCCGTGAAATCAGGCCTCGACGGTGAATCGCGCACCACCCGCATTTTCAGCCGCAAGACACAGGCGTTCATGCGCCGCGCCACGTGGCGGCATTTCCGCAAGCTGGCGAAGCACCGCCCGGAGGATTACCCGCACGCCGCCGCCGAGGCGATCGTGCATTACAACGACAAGGACGCGCTGATCGCCGGCGGCCTGTATCCGCCGTTCGCCCATTGCTACCTGCTGCATCGCGTTCTTTTTTCGAGCGAACGCTTCAAGCTCTCGCCCCATTCGCTGCGCTTCCGCCTCAAGCAGGCCGGGCCGTGGAAGCGCGCTGACGGAAAATCGGAGGCGGCGTTTGCCGACCTGTGGGATGCGCAGCCGCGCGCGCTGCTGCGACTCTTGAGCGCAGCCAGGCTCACCGACGTGCACGAATGGGCGCTGCCGCAGGTCAAGGCCAGGCATATGAGCGTCGTGGAATCGTGCGACGCGGCGACGCTGCTGGGCATGATGCGGGCGCCGTATGCCGGCACAGTGCAACTCGCCTCGAATGAGTTCGAGCGGCGCTTCGATCCGGCGAATCCGGACTGGGATCTAATCACGGGGCTGGCCAATAGTGACGCGACGCAAGTGCAAGCGCTGGGGCATCGGCTGCTGCGCACGACCGCCGACCGCTGGGCCCGCGAAGCGAATCGGACGGTGACGCTGCTCACCTCGCCGCAGCCGGCGACCCGCGCGATCGCCGCGGAACTGGCCGCCGGCGTGCTGGCGGGCGATCCCGCTGCAAGGGCGGCGCTTGCGCCGATGCTGCTCTCGCTCCTGCGCGCGGCCAGGCGTTCGGCGTCCGGCGATTCACCCCTAAACGGCGCTTCGCAAGCGCCCCAAACGCCAGAACAGGCGGAGCAGGACGCGCTGCGCGGCGACGGACTCGAAGGTGTGGCTCAGGTGTGCGCCGCGCTCAAGGCGGAACTGCTGCCGCTGGCCACGGTCGAGGAACTCTTCGCGATGATCGACCAAGGTTCGATCTCCGCGCAGGCGGTGGCCGGCGAACTGCTCGGCGCCAAGCCCGGCGCAGCCGAAGCCCTGGGCCTGCAGCGGCTCGTGCTCCTGACGCAGCATTCGATGGCGACGGTTCGCCAGGCCGGCGGCGCTTTGCTTCGCAATAGCCCGCAGTACTGGCGCGGCGATCCGTCCGTGCTCTTCACCATGACGGAGAGCGAGTGGGCCGACACGCGCTTCGCCGCGCTGGAACTTCTGCGTTCGCAGTTCGACTACAGCGGGCCGATGGGCTTCGAGGCTCTGGTGGGCCTGCTCGATTCCAACCGGATCGATGTGCAGAACGCCGGTCGCGAGATCGTCACTGCGCAGTTCGCCCGGCTGGACATCAAGCGTCTGCTGGAGCGGCTCGTGCAACATCCGCATCCGAACATGCGTCGCTTCGCGGTGCAACTGGCGCTGGATCATCTGCCAGTCGGCGCCGGGGCGCTGACGCAGGCGGCGCCGATGTGTCGTGCGGCGCTCTTCGATCTCTGGCCCAGCCGGCAGGAGAAGGCGCGGGTGGTGGAGCTGCTGGTGAAGCGCGGCATTGATGACGCGGATCAGGCCGCGATCGCCGCGCGACTGCTCGGGGACGTTGTGCGCACGCAGGGCCGGCGCGATTTTGAGAACGCGCTGGAGGGCCTCGTTCGCCTCAAGCTCGCCTGGCCTCATCTGTCGTCGCCGGTGTCCGTCGCCGCTTCCCAGGAAGCACCCGTGATCGCGGCGGGAGGTGGCGCGTGAAACTGGAGACGCGATACACCGGCCGCAGCGGCATCGTCAACGCCATCGGCAGCGCCAATGTCGCCTTCGCGACCAACACGCTGCGCGAGGCCACGTTCTTCGAAGGCTCGCTCGCCGATCCGATCCTGTTGCGCGAAGCGCTGGCGGCGCTCTATCACGTCGTGGTCAGCGACTACAAGTACCGTCCGCGCGACCGGGCGGCGTTCATGGCCTGGCTCGCGGAGCAGGACCGCAAGTTCCTCGACTCCCTGGGCTATTCCAGCCAGAAGGTGCGCGACCAGATTCAACTCCACGAAGCGCGCATGTCGGAACTCGACGCCAAGCGCAAGCTTCGGCTGATTCCGTTCCACCGCGCCCGCGATCGCTTCTTCGAATATCTCTACGAGCACGAGTACGACGTGAGCTTCCTGCTCGATCCGGTCATCACCGTTCACCCGGATGAGATTTCCTTCGAGGCGTTCTCGCGCGATGAGAGCACCTATGCCCGCGTCGCCGCCAAGCACGAACTCTTCGGCAAGGTGAACAGCTACGAGTGCGGCACCACCAACATCGATTTCAGCCACACGCTGCACGGCGAACTGGAGCGCATGCGGTCGTATCGCCAGACGCGGTTCGCGGTCGATCCTTCCGGCTTCAGCGTGACGCACGACG
This sequence comes from uncultured Phycisphaeraceae bacterium, assembly GCA_964426135.1. Classification (GTDB taxonomy): domain Bacteria; phylum Planctomycetota; class Phycisphaerae; order Phycisphaerales; family Phycisphaeraceae; genus CAYRPN01. The sequence goes on from CAYRPN010000129.1 coordinate 10,657, forward strand.
CTCAACTGGCGGTGAAGGAAAAGAAGATCGATCTGCCCGACAGTTGGCTGATGGGATTCCTGCAGGTGCACAGCACGATGGCGATGTCGCTGACGAAGCTGAAGCTGGCGCCGGTCGATCTCTACAACATCTGCCGGTATCTGCGACGGCGCAAGGCGAAGACCTCGCCGCGCTCGCTGCGCTGGGACATGACGCCGGGCCAGCCGGTGCGGGTGATCGTGGAACCATGGAACCACGTGATCGAACTCACCGGCCCGGGCAGGTACGAAGGCGTGAAGCAGGAGATTCGCACGTGGGGCCGGGATCGCCTGCAGACCATCGGCCGGCTGCTGCCGGTGTGCCGGAGCATCGATGTGTATCTCGCGGGGCGAGGGATGCCTTCGATTTTCGTCGCCGACCTTGGCGCCGCGGTGTTCACGCTCGCGCTCTCCGGCTGGACAGACAACGACTGGACGGGCGAGGCCCGCTTCAGCCTGCTTTCGCGTCGGCTCGATGTCAGCTCCGGCGACCTGACGCGCGTCTACGAATCGCTGCGGCAGTCGCGGCACGCCACGGACAAGGAGCTGGCGATGCGCACGGGGCTGGGCGTCGAGCAGTGCAGGAGCGCGGCGTCGTATCTGTGTCAGGTGGGCCGGGCGATGGCGGACCTGGGCGCGGCGACGGGCGGCGGGATGACCGCAAGCGGCGATTCGCTGCTGTTCCGCCACCGCGATCTGTTTTTCGAGCCGTTCAACGCGGTCAAAGCGGCGGAGATGGCGACGAAATCGATCGAGGAAGCCGACCCGCGCGCCAAACTGGCCCGCGCGATCTTCGAGCAGGACAACGTCCGCATCATCGCCCGCCGGCCTGTCGCAGGCGGGTTCAAGGTCAGCGGCAGCGCGCAAGGCGCCGATGCGGCGCGGGTCCGGCCGATGGTCCACGTGGACACCGGCGGCCAGATCATCACCGCGTCCTGCACCTGCCGCTGGATGCTGGACACCAAGTTGACCAAGGGCCCCTGCGAACACATCCTCGCGCTGCGGCTGGCGCACATGAAGAGACTCGCAGAGGAGGGAGACGGTTAGAGAAGGAGGCGGGGTTTGGACTCCGACGCCGTCGCTTTTTTGCACGGTGCGCTGAAGGTGCCGATTCAGTATCCATCCTCGACCTGAGGAAAGCGAAACTGGAAGTCACGCCGCAAGCTGCTCTCCGGCGATTATGCTGTCGCCATGTCCAGTGACCGCACTCGCTATATCGCCGGCTGCATGACCGGCACCAGCCTCGATGGTCTCGATGTCGCGCTGGCGGAAATCCGCGGCGAAGGCTTCGGCATGTCCGTGACTTTCCGCGGCCTCGTCTCCCGATCGCTTGGCGAACTCGCGGATCAGCTTCGTCATTTTGCCGAGGGCAAGCCGGCCCCGCCGATCGAGTTTCTCCGAGCTGCCCGCGCCCTCGGTGAACTGCACGCCGACGCGGTCGTCGAGTTGATCGAACAATACGCCCATGGGGTGAGGCTCGATTTTGTCGTCGCCCATGGGCAGACCATCTGGCACGCGCCGCCATTGGCTGAGGGGCAGCCCCGGTCAACGCCCGGAACTGGCGGCGGACTTTCGTGGCAGCTCTTGGATCCCTGGCCTGTCGTGCGGCGATTGAGGGCGCCGGTGTGCTTCGACCTGAGGCAGGCGGATCTCGTCGCCGGCGGACAGGGGGCGCCGATCACTCCACTGGCGGACTGGGTCATGTATCGCCGCTGCGGCGTGCGCGGGATTGTGAATCTCGGCGGCGTCTGCAACATCACCGCCCTTGCGGCCGACCCTCGGGCCACGACTGGCCGGGATGTGGGGCCGTGCAATATTCTCATCGATGCCGTCGTGCAACGGCTCTTCCCTGACCGGCGGTTCGATCGCGATGGCCTGATCGCCCGCAGCGGCAAGGTCGTGGAAATACTGCATCAGGCGGTCTTCGTCGACATGATGGAGATCATCTCGAAGCAGCGCTCGCTGGGGCGGGAGCAGTTTCCGCTGAGCGTGATCGATGGCTGGCTTGCCACAGCGATGAAATATGAGAAGCGCGAGGACATCGTGGCCAGTTATGTGGCGGCGGTGGCGGACCTCATCGCCGTCGCCATCGAGCGCGCGGCCGCCGCGGGCGCGGGCGGCGACGTGGTCCTGGCGGGCGGCGGAGCGCGGAATCCGGCGCTGGTCGACGCGATCCGCCGGCAACTGCGCGTGCCGCGACGCGTTTTGATTTCCGACGAAGTGGGCATCCCCTGCGAGGCACGCGAGGCGCTGGCATTCGCGGTGCTCGGCGCACTTTCGCAGGACGGCCTGCCCATCACGTTGCCGCAGGTCACCGGGGCGACTTCGCCGGGCAGGGCGGGCGCGTGGGTATATCCGTAAGGCAGGTTTCGGATTGCGGACTTCGGATTGCGGATTGACAATAGGTGGCCGAACAAACCACGAATCGCGAGTCGCGATTCGTAACCCGCCATACCTCATGCCTGACTCTTCTCCCAATCCGCAATCCGAAATTCGAAATCCCCAATCTCCGTCACCGCTTCCCGATCGCGGGCACCTGCTCACGGAGCAGCGACTGGGGCGCTCAACCGACCTGGACGCCCTTTCCATCGTGGAGGCGCTGCGCGTCATCAATGAGCAGGATGCGCTGATCCCCGCGATTGTGGGCGGCGCGATTCCGCAGATCGCGCGGGTGGTGGAGTGCGTCGTGGAATCCCTTCGCCAGGGGGGGCGTCTGATTTACATCGGGGCCGGCACCAGCGGGCGGCTCGGTGTGCTGGACGCCAGTGAAGTTCCGCCGACCTTCCACGCGAGGCCGGAGCAGATCGTCGGCATCATTGCCGGCGGCGACGCGGCGCTGCGCACCAGCAGCGAAGGCCGGGAAGACGAGTGGGACGGCACGCGCGGGGAGTTCGACCGCCTCCATGTCGGCGGCCACGACACCGTCATCGGCATCGCCGCCGGCGGAACGACGCCGTACGTGCTTGGCGGGCTCGTTCTGGCGCGGCAGCGCGGCGCGACCACCGCGCTGATCTGCTGCGTGGCGAAGGAGCAATTGGGTGGTGCGCCATCCGCGTCCGCGGCGCCATCGGCGGCGGCCGCGCTCACGCCGCAGCAGCGGCACGCCGTCGCCGCGATTCAGCATTTGATCTCACTGCCCGTCGGCGCGGAAGTGGTCACCGGCTCCACGCGCATGAAGGCCGGCACCGCCACCAAGCTCGCGCTCAACATGATCACGACCGCTGCGATGGTGCAGCTTGGCAAGGTGTGGGGCAACCTGATGGTGGACATGAAAGCAAGCAACGACAAGCTGCGCGATCGCGCGGTGCGCTTCATCGTCGGCCAAACCAGCCTGCCGCGCGCGCGAGCGCTGGGCCTGCTCGATGAGGCGGGCGGCAGCGTGAAGCTCGCGCTGGTGATGGCGAAGCGCGGCGTCGGCGCGGAGGAGGCGCGTGAACTCTTGCGCAAGGCTGATCAGAAGCTGCGCCCGATCCTGGGGCCGCCGGCGTGAACGGGCTGCCTCGTCATGACTGCACATCATGCAGGGCGTTCGCTGTGAACTTAGGATTGTGACCGAGATAGCTTCCCGATTTGCAGGGCTCGAACTCCCCTCCCTTTTAGGGAGGGGCCGGGGGAGGGTCGGGCAAACAGCCTGATTTCATGCACAATCATGCAGTGCGCCCGACCCTCCCCTTACCCCTCCCTAAGAGGGAGGGGAATCGGAAACGGCCAAGTCGCGAAGTTATCTCGGCCCCGTTCCTTAACATCGCGGTCATGGCACGATCGTCCGTCCGTCAGAGGGCCAGGAAATGCTCAAGCAGTTCATTTCGCTGTTTCCTGCGATCGCTGTCCTGACTCTGGCCGCGTGTCAGCCTTCGCCCGCGCCCAAGCCCGCTGCTTCGGCCGCGACGCCTGCCACAGCCGTCGAATCGCCATCGCATGGCATTCACAACCTGCATCAACTGAGCGATCGCATCTACTCCGGCTCCTCGCCCGACAACGACAACGGCTATGCGGAACTGAAGGCGATGGGCATCACGACGATCATCAGCGTCGACGGCGCCGCGCCCGAAACGGAGAAGGCGAAGGCACTGGGCATGCGCTACATTCATCTGCCCATCGGGTACGACCAGGTGCCCGCCGACAAAGCCGTGCTGCTCGCACAGGCGATGAAGCAGACGCAAGGCAAGGTGTTTGTCCATTGCCATCACGGCAGGCATCGAGGGCCCGCCGCCGCGGCCGTGTGCGTGATGACGGATGAAGGCTGGGCGAATGACAAGGCGATCGCCTGGATGAAGCAGGCAGGCACGAGCGCGGATTATCCGGGGCTGTATCGCTCAGTGGAGGCATTCAAGGTGCCCGATGCTGCGGCGCTATCAAAGCCCGTGGATTTCCCGCAGCGGGCGGCGGTTCCCGCGCTGGCCAAGGCGATGGTGGATGTCGATGAGCGATGGGAGCATCTGACCGCCAGTCGCAAAGTCGCTTTTGCGGCGCCGCCGGTGCACCCGGATGTCGATCCGCCGCACGAGGCGTTGCTGCTGGCGCAGGCCTATCGCGAGATGGTGCGGACGAAGGAAGCGATCGAGAAGGGCGGGGGTTTTCTCGCCCGGCTGAAGAAGGCCGACGAGGAAGTGACGCAGCTTCACGAACTCCTCAAGGCGATCAAGGCCGGCAGTAGCGTTGATCTGGTCAAGCGTGCCGAAGCAGTCGCGGACATGGTGGGCAAGAGTTGCAAGTCCTGCCACGCGCGCTACCGGAACTGAAGCCGCGAAATGGCGCGCCGACGGCCTGGTTTGTCTCATGTCGATGCAATGGATCATGCCGGCAATACGGCGTCCTTGCGTTGCCGTTGGCGGTTCCTCATAATTCCCGCCATGTCCAACAGCACCAAACCACTGGTCGGCATCGTGATGGGCAGCGCCAGCGATGCCGAGACAATGAAAGCCGCGACCAAGACGCTCGATGAACTGGGCATCGCATGGGAGTGGAAAGTCTGCTCCGCCCACCGTACGCCGCAGCGGGCCCACGATTTCGCCACGACAGCCGCCGCTCGCGGCCTGAAGGTGGTCATCGCCGCCGCCGGCATGAGCGCGCATCTTGCGGGTGTGATGGCGGCGCTGACCCATCTGCCGGTGCTGGGCGTGCCGATGGAAGGCAAACTCGCCGGCGGACTCGACGCGCTGCTCTCCACGTGCAACATGCCCAAAGGCATCCCGGTCGCCACGATGAGCCTGGGCAGCCACGGCGCGGTGAATGCCGCGCTGTTCGCCGCGGCGATCCTGGCGACGGGCGACAAGGAGATTGAAAAGCGCCTGATCGATTTCCGCCGCAAGCAGACGGAAGCGGTGGCGGAAACCCCGCCAGGTTGATGCAATCCTGTTTAGCGCCCGCTCGCAGAGCGGACGATCGGCGCTTCGCAGGGGCAGAGGTGCCCTGGGTAAGCGCAGGCTTGGCGCAGCGTACCCGTGCGCCTTACGTCAATTTCCCACGGGTAAGCTCCGCGGACTGCGCTTACCCATGGCACTATGAAACAAGCCTCCAAGTTGGTATCTGGTGGTTAGCTCGACCCCATTACC
>CAYRPN010000130.1:0-16190 GCA_964426135.1 uncultured Phycisphaeraceae bacterium
GGCGGGCAAGCCCGCCGGCTAAATGGGGGACCGGCAATTCGCGAAGTTATTTCGGTCCCATTCCTTAGTTCGCGAACGCGGGGTTCACCGGCCCTCACCCCAGCCCTCTCCCGTCCCCCGGTGAGGCAGAGGGGGCCGGAGCCGAGCCCACCGCGAACGACTCACTCCTCACCGCCGGCCCTGCTTCTCTCGTTCGCGGACGACCTCGATGCAGTACTTGGCCCACGGCGTGATGTCGAGACGGGCCTTGCCGATGGGCTTGCCCGTTTCGACGCACAGGCCGAAGGTGCCCTGCTCCAGGCGGTGCAGCGCCTCGTTGATCTCGTGGAGAAGTTTACGCTCCGACTCAACGAGCCCGAGCATCGCCTCCTGCTCGTACTGGTCGGAACCGACATCGGCCATGTGCAGCGGCATGTTCGAGAGATTGCCGCCGTCCGTGAGCGCCTGGTCCTTCAGACTGGCGACGTCGCCGAGAATATCGGCGCGCTTCTCCAGCAGCAGGACTCGGTACGCATCCCGTTCCTTTTTCGACAGACCACTGTCCAGTTTGCGCAGTTCATCGGCCGTGGGAGGCTCAGGCGGCTCGATGGGGACCATGGCGATCGCGGTTGCGGGAGGCTTGGAAATTTTGACTTTGGCCATGGAGGCTCGCTGGGATGCTGAGACAGGCTTGGATTTGAGGGGAATTTTGACAGGAGCTTTGGCGGGGCTTTTGATGGCGGGTGCTTTCGACGGGCTGGCGGCCTTGAGCGCGACGGACGCCTTAGCGGCCGACTTGGGCTTCGCGGGTGGTCGACTGGCGGCCACCTTTTTCACCACTCGCCCTCCTGACGCCTTGGAAGAAGTGATTTTTCCGGCGGCTCCTGCCTTTTGCGGCTTGCGCTGTTTTTCCACTGGCGAAGCTCCAATCAGTCTGAGGGACCAGCCTACCGGGAGGGGCAACCCCACCCCCCAAAAACCGGGGTGGAGGATTATACCGTCAGCGGCTCAAGCCTCAAGTTGGCGAAATGGGGAAGAGCAGAGGCGGGAGCCATTAGCCATTAGCCGTTAGCCGTTAGCCGTTAGCCGGGATCCGGAAGCAGGAAGCAGGAAGCGGAGAACTGTCCGCATCCGCGCCGCGGCTCTCAACCGCGATCCGATTTCTGGCTTTCGGCTAATGGCTAACGGCTAACGGCTCACGGCTCACGGCTCACGGCTCACGGCTCACGGCTCACGGCTAACGGCTCCTCGCCCTTCTTCAATCGCCATGCTTCTGCCGCAGCTTCGGGCTCAGTCGCAGTACGAGCTGGACGCGCTCGAACTCGTCGAGCCAGTCCGCCAGCGTGGCGGCCAGTTCGTCCGCGTCAACCGGCGCGCCCGGCAGCGGGCAACTGGGGCCCAGTTGCCGCGCGGCAATCGCCCGGTAGCGCGACAGCGTGCGGTCACCGAACCAGCTCACAAGCTCAAACTCCTCGGAGCAGAACACGACGACCGGCACTCGGTTGCCGCCGTTGATCCGCAATAACGCTTGCAGGTCGGCATGCGCGTCACGGTCGAGGTAACGAATGTCGACGGCCTGGGGATTCGCCTCGGCGATGCGCTGCAGCAGTGGAATCTGCTGCACGCAGTCGCCGCACCAGATGCCGGTGAGCACCAGCACATGCATGCGACGGGTGAAGCCGGCGATCAGTTTGCGCTGCGACTCGGTGACCGCCGCGCGATCGTACACCGCCTGCCAGTTGACGCGCTGCTGCTCCGTGCCGCTGCGGACGTAGGCGTCATACGCCAGGCCCGCGGCGTGCTTTTGTTTCAGGTCATCGGCGTTCATGGCGAGGGGGCATTGGATTGGGATTTCAGATTGGGGGGTGGGGATTCGGGGTTGGGGGTTGGGGATTGGGGGATGGGATTGGCCATCCCATCCGAAATTTCAAATCTCAAATCTCAAATCCGAAATCCCCATTCACACCTTCATCATCCCCGCCTGCCTGGCGTACTCGAACACGCCGCCGGCGTCGATGATCGGCTTGGCGTCGCCCAATGGTTTCAAGCGGTAGGTGCGGCCGGTGGTCTTGTTGGTCAGCAATCCGTCCTCGATCGTCACCTCGCACAGGTCGCCGGTGCGGATTTCCTCCACCAGCCGACCTTCGCTTTCGCAAGGCAGCAGGTAGCCGCCGTTGACACAGTTGCGATAGAAGATGCGGGCGTAAAACTCGGCGACGACGACCTTGGCGCCGGCCTCGGCGATGGCGAGCGGCGCATGCTCGCGCGACGACCCGCAGCCGAAATTCTTCCCGCCGATCACGATGCGGTACTCCGTCGTGAACTGCCCCTCCGGCACGAACCGCACGTTGCCGTTGGGCAATCCCGCCTGTGCCGGCGGCAGCCCCGCCATCGCGTACATGCCGAAGTATTTCCGCTCCGCCGGGTCGGACGGATTAAAGGAAAGATATTCCGCGGGGATGATCTGGTCGGTGTCGACGTCATCGCCGAGGACGAAGGCCTTGCCTGTGATGGTCGTGCTCATGGGGCGAAAGTGTAGGTCTGTGTGCGGGGCATGTCCACGCGATGCGAGGTCGAGTCACACGATCAGCATCGCATCGCCATACGAATAGAAACGATACCCCTTCTCGATCGCAGTCCGGTACCACGATTTCAACCGACCGATGCCCACGCCCGGCAGCGCCGCCACCAGCGCCAGAAGCGTCGAGTGCGGCAGGTGAAAGTTCGTCATCAGCGCATCGGTGAAACGGAACGGCCAGGGCAATCCATCTTCTCCGCTGGTTAGCGGAAACGCCGCAGGCGTCTGTGGCGGCGAGCCCTGTGCCGCCGCGCCGACATCGCCCGGCGCGATCAGCAAATTGGTCTCACCCGCGAAACCCCGCACACGGGTTTCGTCGTCGATCATCAGCGGCAGGCTCTCCAGCGCTCGTACGCTGGTCGTGCCCACGGGAACGATCCGGACCCCGGATCCGCGCGCCGCGTCCAGCGCTGCGATCGTTGCCGCCGGCACGCTGATCCATTCGTGATGCATCGCGTGATCCTCGACGCGCTCGCTGCGGATCGGGGCAAACGTGCCCAGCCCCACATGCAGCGTGACGAAGGCGAACCGGACGCCGCGCTGGCGCAGTCGGTCGAGCAGATCCTGCGTGAAATGCAGTCCTGCCGTGGGCGCGGCGACGGAGCCGGGCGTCTGGGCGTAAACCGTGTTGTAGCGCTGCAGGTCGTTCGGTTTCGTCTCGGCTTCGTGCTGCTTGCGGCGCTGAGCGACGATGTAAGGCGGCAGCGGCACGGAGCCGGCGCGCTGCAGCAGGTCGAGCGTCCCCAGTTCGTCATGCAGCCGCGCCCGCCAGAGACCGCCGTCGAGTTTGGTCAGCAATTCCAGTTGCGAGCCGGTGATGAAGCGGACGGTTTCGCCTTCGCGCAGCTTTCCGCCGGACTCGAGCATGACGTGCCAGAGGCGGTCGTCGCCCGGTTCGCTGCGCGTGTAGAGGCCGGTGACTTTGCCGCCGGTGGAGGCCCGCGTCGCTTCGAAATGGGCGGGCAGCACGCGTGATTCGTTGAAGACGAGCAGATCGCCGGCGCCCACCAGATCCGCCCGCTCATCCGCCAGATCGCGCACGTGGCGATGCTCGATGGTCTGCGTGGACCGGCGAACGACCAACAGCCGCGCCGCGTCGCGCGGCTCCGCCGGAGTCGTGGCGATCGATTCAGGCGGCAGTTCATACTCGAGTTCGCGCGTCAGCATGACCGGCTCACCACCGCCGCCGCCGCGACCAGCCCGCCGATCCATGCGATGACCGCAACGAGGCAGCCCTTCTTCCCCTTGCCGCCGATCGTCTGGTCGTACGAAAGCCCCGTGCCCGGCAGCGAGACGGTTGTGTACTTGCGGCCGGTCGCGCTCACTCCGGCGCGCACGCCGCGCCGGCCCACCGAAAAGCCGACGCCCGACTTGCTTACGTTGACGCGGAACGCGCCGAGGTTGACGGATTTTTGAAATCGCAGGCCCATACCTGCGCGGCATGTTACCACGAGGCCGCAAACGATAAGATTGCTCCGCATGGAATCGCGCCGCGTCATCCCTTGGCTGTTGACCCTGATGCTCGTGCTGCTCGGCTGCGGCGGCGAGCCTGACAAGACCGGCGATCCCGCGAAGAACGGTCCCGTCAAACCGAAGCGCGAGAAGCCGCTCGTTGTCTGCAGTCTGCCCGTGCTCGGCGAACTGGCGCAGGCGATCGCCGGCAGTCACGTTGAAGTGCGCAGCCTCGCGCTGCCCGGCGACGATCCCGCCACGTTCGCGCTTCGGCCGACCGATCTGGCGCTGATCGAGGAGGCGGCGGTCATCTTCATCGTCAGCGAAAAGCTCGAACGCAACGTGTACGAAGCCGTCCGCCAGCGTGGCAAGCTTGTCGTTCTCAGCCACCAGCAGGGCAGCCGGGACAAGGTTCGACTGCTCGACGATGCCTCTGCCGGCAACTGGCACCTTTGGATGTGCGAAACCAACTATCGCGACCTCGCCAACGACATGCTGCTTCATCTCGGCGAGCGAGCGAAACTCGACCGCCAGGCGCAAGACTCGGCCATGCGCGAGCACCTGGCGAAACACAGCGCTGCATGGCGGGCGGCTCAATTGAAGGTGCAGCCCGCCGACTCCGCCGCGACGCGGCTCCCCGCGCTGACCAATGATCCCGCGGCACAGTACTTCCTTCATCAGGTCGGCTTCGACGCGAAGTTGATCGACGTCGATCCGGAAAAAATCCCCACCGAAGCAGACCGCGACGCCCTGGATGCGCGGCTTGCGAAGGAAAAGCCGACGCTTCTCGCGTTTGACACGGCTCGCAACCCCACGCTGCACGAGATGCTGACGGAGCTGGCCGACAAGCACAAGATCAAGATCGTCACCGGTCTGAAAGGCCGCTGGCTCGATGAGCCGGGCACGCCGACGGACACGCTCATCGGCGTGATCGAATACAACGCGGGCCTGCTCGCCACACCGTGGAAGGAGTGACGTCTCTTACAAATGCGGCACGATACGAAACAGTGACGGAACCTTTCACGGCATTGAAGCGTCTACCCCAAGGCATCGCATCCGCTTTGAAACCTCACCGGAGTCCGCCATGCACCGCAACCTGTTCGTCGTCGCCCTCGCCCTGATGGCCTTGTTCGTCGCCACGACCGAAGGCAGGATCGCCATCGGAATCAAGGACAAGAAACCCCCGGCTCCCCCGGCTCCCCCGGTGCCCGAGCCGATCAAGATCATCGGCACCATCAAGCACATCGACCTGGAAGGCGGGTTCTTCGGCCTGATCGGAGATGACAAGAAAAACTATCTGCCCCTGAACCTCGCCAAGGATTTTCAGAAAGACGGACTGCGCGTCGAGGTGACCGGCCTGCCGCGAGCGGATGTGATCACCACCGCCCAGTGGGGCACGCCGCTGGAAATCAAGTCCATCAAGAAGAGCGAGGAGAAGAAGAAGGAAGACAAACTCAACGCAACCGCCGCCGCGCGATGAGTGTCAGTGGTCCGACCCCCTCTCCCTCCGGGAGAGGGCCGGGGTGAGGGCCGAATGACGACCGACGCCGAGATGTCAAACGCGCGTCCGCCGCCCTCACCCGGCCTCGCGGACTCCGCCACCCTCTTCCGGAGGAAGAGGGGAAGAGCAGCCCCAAATCACACCCCCATGTTTTGTCGCCAGCCACCCGGCGATGCTCATGTCGCCTTCGGTTTCGCCGGCTTGTCCTTGCCGCGCCGCGCTTTGAAAAAATCCTGAAGCACCTGCCCGCACGCGGCCGCCTCGATGCCCGCGATCACTTCGAGCCGATGATTGAACCGCGCGTCGGTGCAGAGCTGATAAAGGGTGTGCACGCAACCCATTTTGGGATCGGCGGCGCCGTAGACGAGGCGGGCGATGCGGCCGTTGATCATCGCCCCGGCGCACATCGGGCAGGGCTCGAGCGTGACCGCGATCGAGCAAGCGTCGAGCCGCCAGGTGCCCAGCTTTTTGGCGGCGGCCTTGAGCGCGATGATCTCCGCATGGGCGGTGGGATCGGCCTGCGATTCGCGCAGGTTGAACCCCTCGCCCAGGATTTCCTCGCCGTGATAGACCACCGCGCCGACCGGCACCTCGCCCATCGCCGCCGCCTGCCGCGCCAGTTCCATAGCGCGCAACATCATGCCCAAGTCGGTGGGCGTGGGATCGGGTTGGGGGGCGGTGATGTTCATGCGCATCGTTTAGCGGAAACGCCGAAGGCGTCTGGACGGCAATCTCGCGTCTCGGTCCGCGCGGCGGCCGGTCAGACGCCTTCGGCGTTTCCGCTAAACGGGTGGACCGGCGGCTCCGCGCGCTTCGCGCCATTCTCGCGGCGCCCTGTTGTAAACTCTTCCCACATGAAAGTCATCTGTGCGCCCGACAAGTTCAAGGGATCGCTCACGGCCAACGAAGCGGCTGACGCCATGGCACAGGGCGCGATGCAAGCCGGCGACGCGGTGACGACGGTGCTGTCGCCGCTGTCCGACGGCGGCGAAGGATTCGCCGAAGCCATGATCGCCGCGTCGCTCGGCCGGTCAATGCGCAGCACCGTGCTGAATCCCCTGGGCCAGCGTGCGCGGGCCAACTGGGGTGTGCTGCCTTCGAAAACCATCCTCGGCCACACCACCGCCGTTCTCGAAATGGCCTCCGCTTCGGGACTCGCGCTGGTTCCTAAAGACCAGCGCAACCCGATGCGCACCACCTCGCACGGCACCGGCGACCTCATCGGCGCCGCCGCGCGAAGTGAGTGCAAACACCTCCTTTTGGGCATCGGCGGCAGCGCCACCAACGACGGCGGCTGCGGCGCGGCCCAGGCGATGGGCGCGCTGTTCTTCGATCAGGAAGACGAACTCATTGAAGAGCCGATCACCGGCGGCATGCTCGCCTCCATCGCCCGCATCGATCTCGCTCCCCTGCGAGAGCAGCTCAAGGGCATCGAAATCACCGCCGCCTGCGATGTCACCAATCCGCTCACCGGTCCGCGCGGCGCCTCATTCGTTTACGGCCCGCAAAAAGGCGCCACGCCGAAACAGGTGAAAATCCTCGACGACGGCCTGCGACACCTGGCGAGCCTCGTGCGCGAACAACTCGGCGTCGATCACGAGCAAACGCCCGGCGCCGGCGCGGCCGGCGGCATGGGCTTCGGACTGCTCGCGTTCTTCGGCGCGACGCTGCGCCCCGGCATCGATCTCGTCCTCGACGCGGTGCGCTTCGACGAGCGCGTGCAGGGCTGCGACCTGTGCCTCACCGGCGAAGGCAGGTTCGACGATCAGTCGCTGGCGGGCAAAGTGTGCGTCGGCGTGGCGAAGGCGGCGAAGAAGCACGGCGTGCCGACGATCGCCCTGGTCGGCGCGGCCGAGCCGGCGATCGATCAGGCGGTGACGCAAGGTTGGTTCGCCGACTACGTGGTGATCGGCCGCGGGGTGCCGCCGCAGGAATCGATGACCCGCGCCGGCGAACTGTTGCGGGCGGCGGCGAAAAAGGTTTGCGTGGAACGGCGGCGGCGGGGATGATCGTGGACGACGGATTCGTCTGGACCATTTAGCCGGCGGGCTTGCCCGCCGCGAACCGCCGGGTGCCGTGCGGCACCGACCGTGCCACCCGCCGATCAGCCACGGCCGAGGCAACGACCGATCAAACTTCATTCGCGGCGTCGAGGGAAACCGTAGACTCGCGGCGGGCAAGCCCGCCGGCTAAATGTGGAAGTTTCATGAACGACTGGACCGGACGCATCTTGATTCTCGCACTCTTGGCGCTGATCGTCGGCGTGCCTTTTGCGCTGCGGCCGGCGGAGAGCGATGATTCGGGCGCGGTGCAGGAGAAAGATGCCAAGCCGCAAGCGGTGAAGGACAACGAAGACTCGAAGGATCGCCCGCACCTGGTCGTGCTTTCGCCGCACAACGAGCAGATTCGCTTCGAGATGGGCGCAGCGTTCAACCGCTGGCGGGCCAGGCAAGGCAAGCCGGCGGTTCACTTTGACTGGCGCTCCAGCGGCGGCACCAGCGACCTGCGCAAGCAACTCATCGCCGCTTATGAAGCCGAGGCGAAATCCGCCATCGAGGAAAACCGCCCGGTCAGCCACGTCGGTTACGACCTGTTCTTCGGCGGCGGCGACTTCGAGCACAATCTCATCGCCGGCGAACGGACGGTGAAAGTTCCCGGCAAGGATCCAGCTGACAAGACCGGCGAGCGCAGCATCAAGTTCACGATCTCCATTCCCATCGAGTTTCCGCCCGGCGCGCTCGAGGAGATTTTTCCCACGCCCGACATCGCCGGCGCCCGCCTCTATCACCCGGAGAAGCGCTGGGTCGGCGTCGTGCTCTCCAGCTTCGGCATCGTCTACAACCGCGTCGTGCTCGAGCATCTGCATCTGCCCGAGCCGACGACCTGGACCGACCTGACCGATCCGCGCTACCGAGGCCAGATCGCGCTGGCCGATCCCGCCAACTCCGGCTCGATCACCGAGGCGTACAACGCGATCCTCATGCGGCTGGGCTGGGACGAGGGCTGGCGCGTGCTTCGGCGGTGCTTCGCCAACTCGCGCTATTTCGCCAACGTCAGCACGAAGGTGCCCATCGACGTGTCCGTCGGCGAAACCGCGGCGGGCATGTGCATCGATTTCTATGGCCGCTTCCAGGCCGGCGCGGTGGAATTGCTGCCGCCGGGCGCGGTGGCGGTGCGGACGGGCGCGGGCACCGGGGGACGGGTGGGATACATCGATCCGCCGGGCATGACGAAACTGAACAGCGATCCTGTGAGCATCCTGCGCGGCGCGCCGAACCAGGCGCTGGCGAACGAGTTCGTGCTCTGGCTGCTGAGCAAGGATGCGCAGGTGCTGTGGCAGCGCAAGCTGGGTGTACAAGGTGGCCCGATGCGCTACGAACTTCGCCGGCAGCCGATTCGCCGCGATCTGTACTCGGATGCGGAGGAGAGGAAGTCTTGGACCGATGACGTCAGGCCTTTCGAGATCGCCCGCCCCTTTCCCAAGGGCATGCCCGATTTCTACGGCTCCATCGCCACCATCTCGCACGCCCTGGCGATCGACGTGCATGATGAACTCGTCGAGGCGTGGAAAGCGATTCACCGCGTGGAAGATGAGAGCAAGCGGGCGGACCTGCTGAGAAAGTTCGATGCGATGCCGCACGAGCTGACGATCGCGCGATTGCCCGAGGATTGGCTGAGCGTGCTGAACAATCCCAGCGACGCGCGGCACGCCGAGGTGGCGAAACTGATGAAGGATTTTGTTTCGGGACTGACCGCGCGATGGAAGGCCGATCCGAAGAAGCCGGAGTTCGGCCCCGATCAACTCATCCGCGATCGGCAACGCTGGACGGAGATGTTCCGGCAGAATTATCGCGAGATCGTGGAAGCGGCCAAGTAGATGCTCGGTGAGTCTCAACCATTAGCCCCGGGCTCCGCCCGGGGGAAGTGCCACCGCCATCACAAAGCCTCCAGAACCCGAAGCAGCCGGCAGAGTGTCTTGATTCCTCCTGGAACACGCGGCATGTGAGTCCCTCCCCGGGCGGAGCCCGGGGCTAATGGACGAGCAGATCCTCGGGCGACAATTTGCGTCTGCCTTTCTCCTTGCACACGTCATAATGATGAGTCTCCCTCGGAGGTTCATCATGCCCCCATCGGCTGCTCGATCAATCTGCTTCTGGTTTGCATCTTTGTGCGTGACCGCGCTCAGCGCCAGCGCGATCGCTGCGGAGGAGAAGCCCAGGACTGAAACCAGGATCGATGCGAAGCCGCCGACGAAAGCCGGCGCCGAACCCGCCAACGAACTGACGGACTATCGCACGGTGAAGGACGCGATCCGCGCGGTGCCGCAGGGCGCGACCACCACGAAGCCGCGCATCGGGTACCTGGGCGTACATCTGAGCGACGAGAAGCCCGGCGAACTGGTCGTCAGCGAAATCGCGCCGGGGTCACCGGCAGCCGAGGCGGGCCTGCAGCGCGGCGACCGGATCGAGGAAGTGGCGGGGCAGAAGCTCTTATCGGCCGCGGCTTTTCGCGAGTGGCTGCTCTCGCAGACGCCCGGCGGCAAGTTCGTGCTGAAGGTGAAGCGCGGCGACAAGGCGATGGAGGTGACCGCCACGATCGGCGCGGTGAGTAGGCCCTTGGTCGCTCCCGGCCAGCGCGCGGTGCTGGGCGTGCGCCACAGCGACGCCAAGGAACTGCCCGGCGCCGCCATTGACGAGACGACCAAGGACAGCCCCGCGGAGAAGGCCGGCCTGAAGGCGGGCGACGTGATCCTGAAAGTCGATAACGCCGAAGTCGCCGACGCCAACGCCCTGCGGGAATTGCTCGCAACGCGGAACCCCGGCGATGCGATCAAGCTTTTCATTCGCCGCGCCAAGGAAGAGTTTGAGAAGGAAGTCACGCTCGCCGCCGACACTTCCGGCGGATCGTCGCGGAACCCGATGGTGCAGACGCCTACGTATTGGCGCAAGCCCGTTTATCGCCTGGCGGTGGTGTGCGTGGAGTTTCCCGATCAGAAGCGGAGCGAGAAAATCTGGCGCGAGGCGTGGGACGATTCGCTCTTCAGCCGGGGCTGGTACAACGACAAGAGCGTCAACGGCCAGAAGGTCTTCGGCAGCATGGCCGACTACTACGACGAACTCTCCTGCGGCAAGCTGCGCATCGAAGGCAAGGTGTTCAACTGGATCGAGGTGAGCAAGCCCCGCGCCGAGTACGGCAAGGATGTGAACAACAAATCGCCCATGCTCATCGAAGCGACGGACAAACTGCTTGAGCGCGACGGCAAGGACGCTCTGGACGGCTACGACGGCATCGCCTTCATCTATGCCGGCGACCGCGTGCGCACCAGCCGGGGCGGGCTGTTCTGGCCGCACCGCGCGATGTACACGAACAAGGGCAAGCGGGTCAGCTATTTCATCGTGTCGGAAATGGAAGGCGCGCGGCAGACGAACATCAGCGTGATCTGCCACGAGTTCGGCCACATGCTGGGCCTGCCCGATCTCTACGCTCGGCCGGAGAATCCCGGCTCCGAGGGCCTGAGCCTGTGGTGCGCCATGTCGAACCAGGTGGGCACCGGGCAGCCGCAGCATTTCAGCGCATGGAGCAAGGAGAAGCTGGGTTGGCTGGAGCCGGTGACGATCGATCCGACGGTGAAGCAGAAGCTGATTCTTTCGCCGGTGAATGGCTCGACGAGCGAATGCGTCAAGGTCCTGGCACGTGCGGATGGCAGCGAATATTTCCTGCTGGAGAATCGGCGCCGCAACGGCTTCGACGCGAGCCTGCCCGGCGAGGGTCTGCTGATCTGGCGCGTCGTGGGCGGGCGGCCGATCCTGGAGGAATCGCACGGCATCGAAGGCCCGCTGGGCCCCGGCAGCTTCCGCGATGCGGTGCCGTTTCCCAGCAAGAGCAACACGGCGTTCACGCCCTACACCACGCCATCGAGCCGATCGCAACTGGGCGGCGGCTACGCGGTACACCTCACGAACATCCGGCAGTTGCCCGATGGACGGGTGACATTCTGGGTGGGATATGCGTTTGAATGAAGGGAAGGCACAGACGTGCGATTGCTCGTCACGGCGAAGGCGGTTCCGGCGATTGCCGAGCTGACGATTCGTCGACGTAGCGCTGGGTTCTTTCCATCTGCCAGCGGCGAATTTCGGGCCACCACGAGTTCGCCGCAAATACCGCCAACGCCAGCGCGACCAGCGCCGAAAGGGCAGTGGGGCGCAGCGTCCGCGGCAGAAAAAGCAGGACGTCCGTGTTGAACCGGCCGATCAAGCCGACGACTCGACTGGTCGCCGCCCAGGCGAGAATCGTCAGCGGCAGGAGCGCCAGAAGAATAAGATTGGACAGGATGAACAGGGTCAATGCAGGGCTGTAATGGCCCCGCATTTTGATCACGAAATGCACGGCGAAATCGACCAGGGACTGGGAGATCATCACCAGGACCACCTGCATCAACACGACAAACACGACTGCCATGACGATCGTGAAGAGCGCATGCATCGGATGGCGAAACGTGGTGCGCGCCACCCAGATCAAATCGAAGGCGCGAAGATCCCGATGCACCGCAAGCACGAGGAACGCCACGGGCGCCAGGGGCAGCGTCACGATGGGAACGATGTACACGGCGACGAACAGCGCTGACAGAATGAGTTGCCACAGCAAG
Organism: uncultured Phycisphaeraceae bacterium; assembly: GCA_964426135.1. Lineage (GTDB taxonomy): Bacteria > Planctomycetota > Phycisphaerae > Phycisphaerales > Phycisphaeraceae > CAYRPN01. The sequence goes on from CAYRPN010000130.1 coordinate 12,157, forward strand.
CGTGTCACTTGGAATGCCGGCGCCCGGGTGTATTCCTCGGCATTCTTCACCGACACGACGATGTCCAGGAGGTAGCCGTTGACATAGGCGGCGTACAGGACGTGAATCGACAGCCAGACGCAGTACAGAGTGGCGTTGATCCAGAAGGGCACGCGATAACCGAAAGCGTCCGCCTTGTACGCCTTGCTGCACAGCCAGGCCACGCCCGCCAGGGCCGCGATCGACGCGACGTACACAAGGACCATGATGAAGATGGCCGGCACATGCTGCAGCGCGGTGAAGAATGACAGGGCACCGGCGCGGAGGAACTTCTGCATCTGCAAGTTGTGCGTTCTGGCGAAAGAAGGATCGTTGGGGTTGTACGGCAGCCGCGCGGCAACGGATTCGCCGACATCCTCATCGGGCAACGCCCGCATTCCGGAGTCGTTTGAATCACCCGCCGGCGATTTCCCGGCGATGGCATCCCAGTCCACGCCATCGACGCGGCGCGAATGCGCGTCTTCAACCACTTCCGGTGCGCTGGCCTCAAGCATCAAATCGAAATCGATCGGCGCGTCCAGCGATGGTTCCGCTTTCAATCGCGCTTTGGACGTTTGAGACGCACCGGCAGAGGCTGCGCCGGACCCGCTCCCGCCGCGCGGCAACACCAGCGGCCGCTTGCACGAAGGGCAAGGCACCGTGTTGCCCGCAAGCTTGTCACTGGCGGTCAGGCTCTTGCCGCAGCCGCCGCAGGTCACGCGAATCGACATGTTCGCACCTCAGAGAATCGGAAAGTTCCACAATTCTAACCCGGATCATTCAGGAGATCGCGCGGGAGCCGCGCGCGACAAGCGCTTGAACTTATTCCGGGTGGCCGGGGCTGGAGTCCGCGCAAGCCCCGGAACGAGCGCACTCAGTTTAACCCATTTGCGGAAAACGGTGATTCACTCCATTTAGGTGTCCGGTTCCGGGGCATCCGCCGAGCCTTCTGCCCGGGCCACCCGGTCAAGGTCTCTGTCTCCTCGTGCTCGGCTCTCGCCTGCTCATCCGCGCCGGCGATCCGGATCGGTCCACATGGCGACCACGCCGCCCAGCAGCATCATCGCGCCGATGAATCCACCCACGTACATCGGCGCCATGTGGTTCCGGAGCACCGCCACCAACATCGATATCGCCAGCAGCAGGCCGCCGGCGATGATGAGCGCCCATTGTCCAAGCCGGCGCATGAACCGGCTGCCGCGCTCCTCGGGCGTGTCGGGGAATCGCGTGCCGATGTGCCGGACCTGATCGTACAACTGCCCGCATTCGGGGCACCGCCCCCGCATCGGCAGGCCTGACAGCTCGTATCCGCATTTTGCGCACAGCGGCGTCATGGTTGGAGCAGTTTACCGTTCGCGCGATCGCCATCGAGCGGCCCCATGTTGCACGCGCCGCACATGGAGTCCGCTGCGCGGCCTGAAGAGCCACGGCCTGTGCGCCACCTGCTACAATCGCCACCCCGCCGCAGTGCCTCGTGCATTCTCTCGCCTCGCGGCGGACTGGAGTTTCCATGCCTACGTCGTTTCGACTGGAACCGAGCAAAGCCCCTGCCGTGCTGATTGTCCGCGATGGCTGGGGGCGCAATCCGAACCCGGAACACGACAAATTCAACGCGATCAAGCTCGCCAAGACGCCCAAGTGCGCCGCCCTGCTCAAGAAGTACCCCTGGACGCTGATCAAGACCAGCGGCGAAGACGTCGGCCTGCCCGACGACACCATGGGCAACAGCGAAGTGGGCCACCAGAACCTGGGCGCCGGCCGCATCGTGTATCAGGAATCCGTCCGCATCACCGTGGCGATCAAGAAGGGCGATTTCTTTGAGAATCCCGTCCTCGTCGATGCCGTGAACAAAGCGAAGGACAGCGGCAGGAACGTGCATCTGCTGGGCATCGGCAGCGACGTGGGCGTACACGGCATGCTGCAGCATCTCTACGGTTGCCTGGAACTGTGCAAGAAACTGAAGATGCCCAAGACGCGTGTGCTGATTCACCTCTTCACCGACGGCCGCGATTCGGGCCCGTACACCGGCAAGGATTTCCTCGCCGGCGTGGAAGCGAAATGCAAAGAGATCGGCATGGGCCGCATCGTCAGCGTCGTCGGGCGCTACTACGCGATGGATCGCGACAACCGCTGGGAGCGCGTGAAGAAGGCATACGATCTGCTGGTTAGCGGAAGCACCGAATCCCCCGGTGGTGCCCCCGCTCCGAACTTCCCCACCGTCGCCGAGGCTCTCCAAAACTCCTACGACAACCCCACCAACGATTCGCAGAAGGGCGACGAGTTCGTCACCCCGCGCACCATCGGCAAAGACGCCGCCAAAACCCGCATCGGCGACGGCGACAGCGTCATCTTCTTCAACTACCGCGGCGACCGCCCGCGCGAAATCACCCGCGCCTTCATCTTCCCCGATGACAAGTGGGCCAAGGTCAAGCCCTCGCCTGACTCGGGCAAAAGCGGCTTCGAGCGCGGCAAAAAACTCAACCTCGCCGCGTATGTCACCATGACCGCCTACGAGGAAGAGCTCGGCCCCTACGTGCAGGTCGCGTATCCCAAGGCGCCGAAGATGACCGACGTCGCCGGCGAATACCTGAGCAAACTCGGCCTGCGGCAGTTCCGCACCGCGGAGACGGAAAAATTCCCGCACGTCACCTTCTTCTTCAACGACTACCGCGAGGAGCCGTTCCCCGGCGAATCCCGGCAAATGGCGCAATCCGCCAAGGTCGCCACGTATGACCTCAAGCCCGAGATGAGCGCCCACGAAGTGTGCGACATCGTGCTCAAGCGACTCGCGGCCCCGGACTGCGAAGACTTCATCCTCGTCAACTTCGCCAACGGCGACATGGTCGGCCACACCGGCTCGCTGCCCGCGGCGATCAAAGCGGTGGAAACCGTGGACGAATGCGTCGGCAAGATCGTCGAAGCCACGCTCAAGAAAGGCGGCTGCCTCGTCGTCACCGCCGACCACGGCAACGCCGAGCAGATGTTCGACCCCACGACCAACGCTCCGCACACCGCTCACACGACTTATCCCGTGGAGTGCATCCTCGTCGACCCCCGCCGCACCAGCGACGGCACCGGCAGCGCCGCCAAGCCTTCGCCGGCGCTGCGCGACGACGGCAAGCTGGCGGACGTGATGCCGACGATCTTCGCGCTGATGGGACTGCCCAAGCCGGAGGCGATGGAGGGGGCGTCGTTGATTAAGTGAAAGACCGGGAGCGCGAGGCACCTGCCGAGCCGATGCTGCCATGATTGAACGTGTATACATCGAAACCACGATCATCAGTTACCTGACTGCGTGGCCAAGCCGCGACGTGGTGATAGCGGGGCACCAGCAGGTCACGCGCGAGTGGTGGGACACGCGAGGCGCGAACTACGAGCTTTGCGTATCGCAGCTAGTGCTGGACGAGGCCGGCGCTGGCGATGTGCAGGCGGCTCAGGACCGGCTCGAAGTCTTGGAGGCGATGCTTGTGCTCGAAACGAAGAGCGTCGCGTTGGAACTCGCGAAAGAACTGCTGCGTGCCGGAGCATTGCCGGCAAAGGCCACCGACGACGCGCTACATATCGCCGTGGCGGCGACGTATTCCGTTCCATACCTCTTGACGTGGAACTGCCGCCATATAGCCAATGCATCGATGCGCCCAGTCATTGAAGATGTCTGCAAGAAGAATGGATTTGAACCACCTATCATCTGCACACCCGACGAACTGCTGGAGTCCGAGCCATGAACGACCCCATTGTCGCTGAAGTCCGCAAAGTGCGCGACGCGCACTCGGCCCGGTTTAACCACGACCTGGACGCTATTTTCCGGGACATCAAAGAACGCGAGAAGGCGAGTGGACTCAAGTTTGAAAATGGTGTAGCTCGTCAGGCTAAGGGCAAGCCCGCGCTCAAACCAAAGCGTTCCTCGGGCTCACGCTGATGGGGTTGCCCAAGCCGGAGGCGATGGAGGGGGCGTCGCTGATTATACCTCACGCGGCCAACAACGACACGTTGTCGAATTGCTGAAATTTCAGGGT
>CAYRPN010000131.1:0-7938 GCA_964426135.1 uncultured Phycisphaeraceae bacterium
AAGCCCAACCGGTGCGTCCGCGCGGACTTGACGCACCCTACTCAGATGCGGCTTTAATCTTGCACGGCTCCTTAGAGCGACAGCGCTAGACGCGCGAGAAGCCCGTCGAATTCCCTCTTTTCCAATTCCCCTCCCTCTTAGGGAGGGGTTAGGGGAGGGTCGGGCGCACAGCATGATTGTGCTTCGATTCAGGCCGTATGCCCGACCCTCCCCCTGCCCCTCCCTAAGAGGGAGGGGAGTACGGAACCGAATCTAGCGCTGTCGCTTTAGGGAACTGCTGATGAATTGTGGCTAATCGCTACCGCTAGTGGCTCTCGGCTCTCGGCTCGCGGCTCTCGACTCACGGCTTCACCGCTTTCGGCGCTCGGCTCCGCTCTTCGCTAACGGCTAACGGCTAACGGCTAACGGCTACTACCCATGCCCGCACCCAACTCCAAATTCGCGCCTGGCAACGAGCTGAAAGGCCTGACCAAGGCCGCCGTGCTTCTCCTGTCGATCGACCAGAAGTCGGCGGCGGCGATGCTGCGCGAGTTGGACCCGAAAATCATCGAGGAAGTCACCCGCGAGTTAGCGGGGTTGGGCGATGTCCCGCTGGAAGTGCGAAACCATGTGCTGCAGGAATTCTACGAGCAGGCGGCGGCGCAGGCGTGGGTGAATGAAGGCGGCCTGGAGTACGCGCGGAGTCTGCTGGTGAACAGCCTCGACCCCAAGGAGGCTGAGCGCATCATTCAGCAGATCAGCCAGCAGGTGCGCAAGACGCCGTTCTCATTCCTGCAGAAGGCCGAGTCGGAGAATCTGCTCACCTTCATCCAGGACGAGCACCCGCAGACGATCGCCCTGATCGTCAGCCATCTGCCGTTTCACAAGGCATCGGAAATTCTCGGCGGCCTGCCCGGCCCCAAGCAGATCGAAGTCGTCAAACGCGTCGCCAACATGGAGCAGACCAACCCGGAGGTCATCGCCGAGGTCGAGCGCGGCCTCGAAGCGCGGCTGTCCAATCTGCTCAGCCAGTCCTTCGAGAAAATCGGCGGCGTCGAGACGGTCGCCGAAGTGCTCAACCTCGTCGATCGCACCACGGAGAAGGGCATCATGGAAGGCCTGGAGAGCGAAGCCCCCGAGCTTGCCGAGCAGATTCGCCGGCTCATGTTCGTCTTTGAAGACATCAAGCAGGTCGACGACAAGGGCATCCAGGCTGTGCTGAAGGAAGTGGACAACGACGAACTGGCTCTGGCGCTGAAGATGGCGACCGAAGAATTGAAGAAGAAGATTTTCACCAACATGTCCGCCCGCGCCGCCCAGATGATCAACGAAGACATGCAGTACATGGGGCCCGTGCGCGTTGCCGACGTGGAAGGCGCCCAGCAGCGCATCGTCGACATCGTCCGGCGATTGGAGGATGCCGGCGAAATCATCATCGGCGGTCGCGGCGGCAGCGAGATGGTCGGATAGGAAATTTCAGAGTTTCAAAGTTTCAGAGTTTCAAAGTTTCAGAGTTTCAGAGTTTCAGAGTCGCAGAGTTAGAGACGAAGGTTGAGGCTGCTTGTGGGACGACTTTTCAAGTCGTCGGAGTGATGAATTCCTGAAAATCCGAAATCCGAAATCCGAAATCGCAAATCCGAAATCCAGATTCTGAAACTCTGAACCTGCCCCATGCCCGTCATCAAGCAACAATCCGCTTCCTCGTATGTCCGCGACGCGATCGTGCTGGACATGAGCGATCTGCGCGCTCAGGCGGATCGCATCAAGTCGGCGGCCGAGGCGGAGGCGCAGCGCATTCTTGCCGAGGCGCGGGTGACCGCCGCCGACCTGGCCGCCAGCGCGGAGGCGGCATCGCGGCAGAAGGGGCACGAACAGGGCCTGCAACAGGGCTTGGAGGAAGGTCGCAAGGCGGGACATGCCGAGGCCTTGTCGCGTGCCGGCGCGCAGTTGACTCAGATTCAAAAGAGCTGGGTGGACGCCGCCGGCTCATGGGACGCCCAGCGCGACGCGATGGAGCGCGAGGCAGCCGACTCGTTGCTGCGACTGGCGCTGGTTTTCGCGGAGAAGGTCGTTCGCCGCACCGTGGCCGTCGATCCGCAGGTGGTTGTCAGGCAGTTGGCCGATGCGCTCACCTATGTGCTTCGGCCCTGCGAGGTGAAGGTTGCCGTTCATCCGGAGGATCGCCCCGCGCTGGAGCAGGCGATGCCGCAACTTCTTGCGGGCTTGACGCATCTGAAGCATGTGCATCTGGTGGACGACGCGTCGATCGCCCGCGGCGGTTGCGTGGTCGCGTATGGACAGGGTCGCATCGATGCCACCGTCGACACGCAGCTAAGGCGCTTGGTGGAAATGATGTTGCCGGCCGGCGCGGCGGCGCAACAGGAACCGCTCGTTGCCGAGGCGCCTGGCGCACCGACGGATTCCGATTCCCCTCCCTCCTAGGGAGGGGTTAGGGGAGGGTCGGGCGCACGGCGTGATTGTGCGCGAACTCAGCCTGTTTGCCTGACCCTCCCCCTGCCCCTCCCTAAGAGGGAGGGGAGTTCGAACTTTGCAAGTCGGAATGTGATTTCAGTCTCATTCCACAACGGCATCGACGGCAGCATCATTTTCCCATGACCATTCTCGACGAACAGATCGACGCACTCGCCGGCGCCGCCACGCTTGAATTGGCCGGCACGGTGGTCGAAGCGCGCGGTCTGACCATCCGCGTGGCTGACCTGCCTGCGCCCGTCGGGGCGTCGGTTCGCATTTTCGATCCGTCGGCAAGCGGTCGGGCGCTCGAGGGTGAGATCGTCGGCTTTGATCGAGAACATTCGATCGTCATGCCGCTGGGATCGATGGAAGGCGTGCGCCGCGGCGACCGTGTGGTCGCCGGCCAGCACCGGCAGGTGGTGCGCGTGGGCAAGCGCATGCTGGGCCGGGTGATCGATGCGATGGGCAAGCCGATCGACAGCAAGGGGCCGATCTTCGACACGGTGCCGCGATCGCTGACGCCCCGCCCGGTGGATCCGATGGATCGTCCGCCCATCGACAGGCCGCTGGCCACCGGCGTCCGCGCGATCGACACGCTGCTCACCGTCGGCCAGGGCCAGCGCCTGGGCATCTTCGCCAATCCGGGACTGGGCAAGAGCACGCTGCTTTCCACGATGGCGCGGCACACGGCGGCCGATGTCACGGTCGTCGGCATGGTCGGCGAGCGCGGGCGCGAGGTGCGCGATTTCATCGAACATCAGATGGGCGCTGAAGGCATGGCCCGCAGCGTGGTGTGCTGCGCCACCAGCGATGAGTCGGCGCTGCTGCGCATCCGCGCCGCGATTGTCGCCACCACCGTCGCCGAGTATTTCCGCGATCAGGGCTGCAACGTGCTGCTGCTGATGGACTCGGTCACCCGCCTGTGCCAGGCGCAGCGGCAGGTCGGACTTTCCGCCGGCGAACCGCCCACCACGCGCGGATTCCCGCCCAGCGTGTTCTCGCTTCTGCCCACGGTGCTGGAGCGCTGCGGGCGGACTTCGCGCGGATCGATCACCGGATTCTTCGCGGTGCTCGTCGAGGGCGACGAACTGACCGATCCGATCGCCGACGCCACCCGCGGCATCCTCGATGGCCACGTGCAACTGAGCCAGGAGCTGGTCAACCGCGGGCATTACCCGGCGATCGACGTGCTCGGCTCGATCAGCCGAGTCGCCGATGCCGTCACGTCGCCGGAGCACCAGGCTGCGCGACGCGAGGTGATCAAGCTGCTCAGTTCATACAGGCAGGTGGAGGATCTGCTGAATATCGGCGCGTATCCGGCGGGCAGCAACCCGGACTTCGACATCGCGATCGCCTGCAAACCCGCCATCGATCAGTTGCTGCAGCAGGGGCGAAGCGAAGTGAAGGGCAAGGCTTCCAGCGAACAGGCGCGCAAGTTGCTTGTGGCCTTGGCGAACTCCGTGCAGGAAGCCCGCAAGAAGCTCGGCCGACCGGGTCAGCGGCCGACGCCGGGGCCGGCGTGATTCCGCCCCCCCCCTCTCCCTCCGGGCGAGGGCCGGGGTGAGGGCGAGTGAAGTATGTGCGTTGATTCACGGTGCGTCCGCGCCGAGCCTTGACGCACACGACCCGCGCGACCTGCACGTGGTCTGCGCGACCGGCGAACTGGGGTGGATCGGCCCTCACCCTAACCCTCTCCCGGAGGGAGAGGGGATCGGAACGGAAAAGCTTGGGGTTTGAAAATCCACTGAAGCCACACCATGCCACAGTTCACTTTTTCACTTGAAGTCGTGCTCCAGCAGCGGCGCATGCAGGAGGATCAGTGTCAGCGCGAGCTGGCCAAGATTCTGCGTGAGCGAATGATCCTGCTCGACCAGCTTCGACAGATGCAGACGACCATCACGCAGTCCAAATCGGACCTGCGCAGCGGCCTGGTCGGCGATGTGGATGTGAACGCCGTGGCGCAGTTCGCCCGATTCAGCGCGCAGACCACCGTCCGCGCGCGGGCGCTGGTCACGAGGCTGGCGGGGATGGAGCGGCAGGCCGAGGCATCGCGCGGCAGGCTCATCGTCGCCACCAAGGCGCGCAAGGCGCTGGAGCGCCTGCGCGAGCGGCAATTCCGCAAGTGGAGGCAGGAGCAGTTGCGCCGCGAGAGCGCGATCCTCGATGAGATCGGCGTGGGACGCTTTGCGTTCAACCTTGCCAGTGACAAGGAGTCGTAGTCATGAAATCGCTCTGGACTGCTGTGGCGGTTGTGCTGCTGGTCAACTTTCTGGCGCTGGGCGGCGGCGCGGTGTGGCTTTACAGCTCGGGCCGGCTGAATCAAGACCGCGTGTCGCGTCTGGCCGAGCTTTTCACCCACACCATCGCCGAGGAAGAAAAGGCCAAGCAGGATGAGGAAGAGAAAAAGAAGAAGGACGAAGCCGAGGCTCGCGAAGCCGCGCGCCTGCAGCGCGTGGCGGAGGGTCCCAACGAGCTGAGCGCCAAGATCGCCGAGGATCAGGAGAAGGACGAGATCGCGATGCAGCGGTACGAGCGGCTCAAGCGCGACATCGCCGACCTGCAGCGCACGAACGAACTGGCACGGCGGTTGCTCGCTGATGAGCGTTCCAAGCTCGACGCGGAGCGGAAGGCGTTCCAGATGGTGCTGGATGCCGAGAAGAAGAAACGCAATGACGAGGATTTCAAGCAGGCGGTGAAGATGTACGAACAGCTCAAGGCCAAGCAGGCCAAGGAGATGTTCCTGCAACTGCTCGCGACGAACAAATCGGACCAGGTTCTGGATTACCTGGCGGCCATGCAGTTACGCAAAGCGGCGGCTGTCTTGAAGGAGTTCAAGACACCGGCGGAAGTCGCCCAGGCGACGGACATCGTCCAGCGCCTGCGCCAGCGCGGCGTCGATCTCCCAGTGGAGGCGACCAGCGCCAATCCCACAGGCGGCGATTCATGAATGTGAAGCTCCCCGGTTCCACGCCCTTGCCCGTCCCCGCCGCGGGCCATCTCCAAAGTTCAGCAAGATCTGCGCAGGCATTCGGTTCTCGCCGCGATGCCGCGCAATCGTTGCGCTTCGGCGACGACCTGTCGCGCGCCAGCGACGCCCAAGCGCGAAGCCGTTCGAAGATCGAAACCCTCGCCGAGAATGCGCCTCTCGAAACTGTTCGGCCGACTGCAAAGCGTCGCGCCGACGGGCTCGCCGATGACGGTGCTGACGAGGATCAGGTGCCGGCTTCCGCGGATGGTGGGATCACCCCGCGGCAGAAGTCGAACGATCATGAGGTTGTCCCCGAGGAGGCCCGCTTGATCGAGGCCGGCCTCGAAGCGGTGGATTCGGCGACGGAGTCTGCGCCGGTCATCGCGACGGAATTGCCGACGGTGGTTGCGGGCGAGGTGACGACGACTGCGGAAATCGCATCACCTGAGGTTGACGCGGCGTCTGCGCCGCTGTCCGCTGAAGCGAACATCGAGCTTGAAATCAAGCTCGCCGCCATGGCTGACTCGGCGCCGGCGGCGAATCAAGTGAATGCACAGGAGATCGCGCCGCCGTTGTCCGCGCACGCATCGACTGAGGCGATTTCTCAGACCGGCCAGGTCTCAGCGGCATTGCCGCCGCGGTCGGTCGCGGCCTCCCGCATCAGCTCGACCGAGCAGCGAAACAGCGAAGATGAAAGCAATGGCTCGATCGTCGGGGATCCAGTCGACGGCATCGAAGTGCAGACCGGCAAGTCGGCCGGCGCCTCCATCGGGGCAGATGTCGCCATCTCGGTTGCGCCCGGCGATGCGACGGAGGCGAACGGGGAGGGGGAGCCTCGACTCCCAGCGACTTCATCGACGACAGCGCATCCGTCGAATCTGCCGACGCCGACGGGCGGCGATTCCTCGGCTGCGTTTGCCGCGCCGGCGTCGCAGGGCGGTCCCGAGGGGAAAGCGAACGCTGCCGGATTCGCGCAGTTTCTGCCGCAGCCGGGCGCTTCCTTGCGCGACGATGAGAATGCAGGACGAATCGCACGCGGTCTGCAATCGGCGGTGAATCATCGCGGCGGGGCGGTCACCCTTCGCCTGAGCCCGCCGGAACTAGGGGCGCTGCGCATCGACATGGTTGTTCGCGATGGCGTGGTCACCGCGCAGTTCACGGCGGAGCACGAGTCGGTACGCAACTTGCTCAGAGATCAGATGAGCCACCTGCGCCAAGGCCTGGATCGGCAGGGACTGGTGGTGGATCGCCTCGAAGTGAAGTCGCCCGACAGTTCCGCGGCATGGATGCAGCAGCGCGGCGGCGGCAGCGGCGACGACGCGAGCCACGATGGCCGCAGCGCCGGATACGAGGACGCCTCGCAAAGGCAGCAGACGCGGCGACGGCGCGATGGTTCGGATCACTCCTTCGCCGATGCGGTGAGCCTGGGTGAGGCGCTCGCATCGCTGCGCAGGTAGCGGGAATGGTTCGGTCGCTCGCTCGGTACCCGCCGCCAGGTGATGACGTTCGTTGGACGAAGGGTGTTTGACGTGAATCGTGACGGATCATGCGACGACTCAGAAGGCCGTCGCTTCAAGCGGTGAACGTGCCGCGCTTCAGTCAGGGAGGTTCCCATGTCAGCAGGCATCGTGGGTGGCGCCGGTTCGAGTGTTGGCTCTGCTGTGAGCGGCGGCAAGGGTTTCGCCGAACTGAGCAGCGGTGAGTTCGTGAAGGTGTTGCTGTCGGAATTGACGAACCAGGATCCGTTCAAGCCGCAGGATTCAGGCGCGCTGCTGGAGCAACTGAGCAGCCTGCGCAACATCGAGAGCCAGGTTCAACTTCAGGAGAAGCTGGAGGCGCTGGTGTTGCAGAACGGCATTGCTTCGGCGGCGGTCTTCATCGGCAAGGAAATCGAAGGGATCGATGCGGGCAACGATGCGGTTTCAGGCGTGGTGACCAGTGTTCGCGTCGAGAGCGGCAAGGCGATGCTGGAGCTTTCCAGTGGAAAGACGCTTGCGGTCGATCGCGTGACCCGGGTCATGGATGTGAAAGGTTGATGTGATGGCAGGCGGTGCGGAATTATTGCGATTGCTGGAGCCGGCGGTGCGACCCGGCGGTTTGCAGGGTCCGTCGCGGACGCCTGTAGCTCCGTTGGAATCGCGGAGCTTCGATTCGCTTTTGGCCGAGGCGGCGAAGGATGGCGGCGCGTCCTCCGGGACGAATGGGCCGGACGGCTTGGCCGACAACGAGACGAAGCCGCACGCCGCCAGCGCCGCCAGCCACCTGGCGAGTCTTTCGGGCGTTGATCGAATCGAGAATGCGGGAGTTTTGGAAGCGATCGCGGGAAAGGCGTCGACCAGCGGCGGGGCGTGAAGCGACGCAACGCTGGCGTGTCCGGGACTGAGATCTGAAATCGGAGATTTGAGATTTGCGATTTGAGATTTCAGATTTGAGATTTGAGATCTGAGATCTGAGATTTGAGATCTGAGATCTGAGATCTGAGATCTGAGATCTGAGATCTGAGATCTGAGATCTGAGAT
>CAYRPN010000131.1:8038-16105 GCA_964426135.1 uncultured Phycisphaeraceae bacterium
TGAGATCTGAGATCTGAGATCTGAGATCTGAGATCTGAGATCTGAGATCTGAGATTTGAGATCTGAGATTTGAGATCTGAAATCTGAAGTCTGAAATCTGACTGCTGAAAGCATTAGTTCATCGATTCATTGCGAACATCACAGGGAGCATTGATATGGGTTTGACGACTGCCATGTACACGAGCCTCAGCGGGCTGATCAGCAACTCACAGGCGATCACCGTGGCGGGCGACAACATCGCCAACATCAACACCACGGGATTCAAATCCAGCCGGGTGTCGTTTGAGAATCAGATCGTGCAGAAGCTTCGCGCGGCGACGGGGCCGGCCGACGGACTGGGCGGCACGAATCCGACGGAAATCGGACTGGGCACGCGCATCGGCACGATCTCGCGCGATTTCAGCGATGGCTCGCTGCAGACCACCGGCGTGAACACGGAACTGGCGATCGATGGCGGCGGTTTCTTCGTGCTCGATTTCAACGGGCTGCAGCGATTCACGCGGGCCGGCACTTTTCAGCTTGACCGCGACAACAATCTGAGCAATCCCGGCAACGGCGGCATCGTTCAGGGCTTCGGCATCGATGAAGACTTCAACATCATCGAAGGCACGTTGACGGACCTGAACATCCCCGTCGGCTCATCGACGCTGGCCGAGGCGACGGAGAGCGTGCGTTTCGCCGGCAACCTGAACGCCGGCGGCGATGTCGCCACGCAGGGCACCATCATCAACAGCGGCGCGGTCTTCTCCGACGCGGCCGGCACCACGCCTGCCGTCGCGGGCACCGCGCTGACCTCGATCTTCGACGGCGCGGGTACGCAGTTGTTCGCCAACGGCGATGTCATCACCGTGTCCGGCGCGCTGCGCGGCTCCAGCACGCTGCCCGATCACACTTTCCAGGTCGGCGCCGCCAACACCACCGGGTCCGACGCCAACGGCACCACCATGCAGGATTTCCTCACCTTCATGGAGGACATCCTGGGCATCGACACCTCCGTGTCAGGCGGTCTGACCATCGACGCGGCGGGGCAGGTCGTGATCACGGGAAACAGCGGCACGGAGAACGAACTGACGCTGGCCGCGGGCAACATCATTGTGAATCAGGGCGGCGTCAATCCAACCACGCCCTTCACGTTCACCAATGTGCAGAGCGCCGATGGCGAATCGGTGCGCACGTCCTTCTTCGGCTTCGACAGCCTGGGCAACGAACTGCGATTCGATCTGACGGCGGTGCTGGAGCAGAAGTCCAACGCCGGAACGACCTGGCGCTTTTATGCCCAGAGCGAGGATGACAGCGATCTGTCCCGCGTGCTGGCCACCGGCACGATGTCGTTCGGGGTCAGCGGCCAGGTGCAGAACGTCACGGGCAATACGTTTCAGATCGACCTGGCCGGCACCGGCGCTCAGACGCCGCAGCAGATCACACTGGAGTTCGACAATTCGTCGAGCCCGATCACCGGCCTGAGCGACGAAGCCAGTTCGCTCGCCGCGGTGGCGCAGGACGGGTCGGCCACGGGCTCGCTCGAAGATTTCAACATCGCCGCCGACGGCACGATCATCGGAATCTACTCGAACGGGCTGCAGCGCAACCAGGGTCGCATCGCGCTGGCCACTTTCGCCAACGACACGGGCCTCAGCTCCGAAGGCGGCAACCTGTTCTCCCCCACGCCCAACAGCGGCGAGGCGGCGATCGTGACGCCCGGGCAGGCCGGCTCCGGCCGGGTCATCGGCGGCGCGCTGGAACTGAGCAATGTCGAAATCTCCCAGGAGTTCATCAACCTCGTTGCGTTCAGCACCGGCTTCAGCGCCAGCTCCCGCGTGCTCACCACCAGCGATCAGTTGATCCAGGAACTGCTGTCGGTCATTCGGTAAGGAAGGGAAGCGGAGTTCGGGATTCGGGATTGGGGAATCGGGTTTGGATCGCCCCGTCCGGAATCCCGGTTCCCGATTCCCGATCTCCGGCTCACTCTGAAATCGTCATGATTACAGTCACCCGACTCAACGGACAGCGATTTGTCATCAATGCGGAACTGATTCGCACCGTCGAATCGAATCCGGACACGACGATCAAGCTGATCAACGGCGATCATTACATCGTGAAGGAACCGATGGCGGAAATCGTGCGACTGGCGGTGGAGTACGGGCGGTCGTTGCGAAAGTTGTTGCCGCCGACGTGACGCGCTTGGAACGCTGGTTTTTTCCTGCCTCGCCGTCTGCGGGCCAGCCGTTCCGGATGCTCGCGAACCGCCGAGATCGGCGCAACGACGGCCACTGACCGATAACGCGCCGGCGATGATGCGGAAGCGCGCGAACCGCCGATAAGCCCTGAACGTTCATTGATTCACGCGAGGACGCCATGGACATCGGAATTCTTTTCGGCATCATCGGCACCTGGCTGTTGATCCTCTGGTCCGTCCTGCTGGGCGGCGAAATCAGCGCGTTCATCGATATGCCCAGCGTGGTGCTCGTCATTGGCGGCACGTTCACCATCATTTTCTTCTGCTTTCCCGTGGGCTATGTGCTCAAGTTGCCCAAGGCCGCGCTGAAGGCGATTTTTACGACCAAGACGCCGGTGGAGAAACTGGTCACCGATTTGGTCCAGTACGCGGAGACCGCGCGCCGCGACGGCATTCTGAGCCTCGAGAACGCCATCAAGGAAATCAAGGATCCCTTTCTCGTGCGCGGCATTCAGATGGCGGTCGACGGCACCGACCCGGAGATGATCGAGTCCATCCTCTCGGCGGAAATCGAGAACATGAGTACGCGACATGAGACTTTCAAGGCCGTGCTAGACAACCTCGGCAAATACGCGCCGGCTATGGGCATGATCGGCACGCTCGTCGGCCTGGTTGCCATGCTCGGCAACATGGAAGACCCCTCGAAGATCGGCCCCGGCATGGCGGTCGCTTTGCTCACCACGCTGTACGGCGCGCTGATCGCCAACGCCATCACCGGTCCGCTGGGCGATCGACTGGCGCGTCGATCCAGCGAGGAAACGATGTACAAGACCATTGTGATCAAGGGCGTGATGTCCATCCAGAGCGGCGACAATCCGCGCATCGTTGAGCAGAAGCTTCGCACGTTCCTCCCGCCCAGCGCTCGCAAAGCAGAGGAAAAGGCGGCGTGAGGAAAGGCGGAGCTTTGGAATCGGAGCGAAATGAGTTCCCGATTTAGCCGGCGGGCTTGCCCGCCGGGACGCTCTCGGCGGGCAAGCCCGCCGGCTAAATGGGGGACCGCCAGTTCGCGAAGTTATTTTGGCCCCATTCCTTTGTGTTTCGAGCCTCGAGCCGTCAGCTTTCAGCCTTCTGATCTCTGACCTCTGACCTCTGTCCTCTGTCCTCTGTCCTCCTCAAACGCCATGGGCAAATGCAAGTGTCCTCCCGCTGGCGCACCGGAATGGGTGCTGACCTATGGCGACCTCATGTCGCTGCTGCTGTGCTTTTTCATTCTGCTCGCCTCGCTGAGCGAACTGAAGAGCGACAGCGTCTGGAAAGCCACCGCCGAGGAAGTGCAGCGCAGTTTCGGCATGCACGGCGGCGGCGGACACGTTCCCACCAGCGACCAGAACACGCTCAACGTCTACATCAAATTGGAGCGAATATTTCAACAGCAGCAGCGGTTCCGAAAAAGCGGCGAGGTGAGCGACCTGGCCATCACCGGGAAAGAAGTCCGCGTATCGCAGAGCCGCAAGGACGTCCAGCGGGGCGTGGGCAGCGTCACGTTCGAGCCCGGATCAGCTGAACTGACGGAATCGTCGCGGCAGCGTCTGCGTCCGATTGTTTCTCTGGTTCATGGCTACAACAACAAGATTCTGCTCCAGTGCCACGCCTCCTCGAGTGAGAAGGGAACGCTGACGAATTATCCGGACCTGTGGGCGTTAAGTTACGCACGCGGCAAAGTCGTTATGGATTATCTCGTTCATGACCAAGGTGTCGCTCCCGAGCGAATCCGCATCATTTCAAACGCCGACAACGAACCTATGAAGAAGCGCGAGTACAGCGCTGCGCTGCTCGAGCCGAATCGTCGTGTGGAAATTGAGATCAGCGACCAGTTGGTCGATGATCTGGCCAGACCGCAGCCGGAATGAGCGGGCGGGCCTGAACGGGAGATGGAGAAATTCATGGCAGAAGAGAAATCCAAATCGGACGCCGGTGCGCCTGGGGAGAATCAGTCCGCGGCGAAGAAGAAGAAACCGAAGGCTGTTCTTTTCGTCATCGCCGTCCTGCTCCTGGAGGCGGTGACCGTCGTCATCACGTTCTCGATGACCGGCGGCCCCGCCACGGCCCGCGCTGATCGCGGTGTGGCGGCACTCGTCGACGACAGCAACAGAGAAGTGGAGGAACTCGTCCTGGAGGACAAGTTTCCCAACTCCCGGCGCGGCGATGTGTATCTCTACGACACTCAGATTTACGCGGTCGTCCGCAAGAAGCATCAGGAAAAGGTGAAGGAACAGGTCAAAGCGATGTCCGCGCAGATTCATGCGGACCTGGGCACGGTGTTCCGCCGCGCCGATCCCTCCTTCATGCATGAGGACGAACTGCAGACGCTCACCCGCCAGATCAAGGCGGTGCTCGACGAACGGTTCGGACGCGATCCGGAGGGCCATCAGATCCTCGAGCGCATCGTCATCACCAAGTGCACCGAGTATCGCATCGAGTTCTGAGCGTTGAGGGGAACCGATAGCCGATGGCCGATAGCCGATAGCCGATAGCCGTTAGCCGTTAGCCGTTAGCCGTTAGCCGTTAGCCGATAGCCGACAGCCGACAGCCGACAGCCGACAGCCGACAGCCGACAGCCGACAGCCGTTAGCCTTTAGCAGGAACGACGGTTGAACACGCGACCGGACGAAAAAAATGAAGACGGAACGCTGATGACGCTTGGCTTCAGGCCGATGGCTAACGGCTAACGGCTAACGGCTTTCGGCTCTCCGCTAACGGCTAAAAGTTGATCGCTTCGATTTCCCTCACGCCCGATAACCGTCGCGCAGTTCTTGCGCGATGACGATGTCCGAGAACGTGTCAAGTTTGCGCGTGTCACGCGCCGATGAGTATCAAACCAGACTCACGGACACGTATGGCCAAGACAATCCAAAATTCCAATCCTCCCAGCGCCAAGTCGGCGACCGACAACGTGGTGGCCGCGCTCGCCGGCGCCCAGGCCGCGGTGAATCAGCTCGCGAAGGAAGCCGGCGGCGATTCGGGCGGGCTCGACATGCTCGGCGATGTCGACCTGCATGTCTCCGTCGAACTGGGCCGCACGGAGATGCTGGTGGAGGACATTCTGCGCTTGAGCGAAGGCAGCGTGGTGGAACTGGACAAGCTGGCGGGCGATCCGGTGGATGTGTTCGTGAACCAGAGGCTGGTGGCGCGGGGCGAGGTGCTCGTGCTCAACGACAATTTCTGCATCCGCATCAGCGAGATCGTGGACAACCTGGCGGAAGAAGCGGGCGAAGCGGCAGCCGAAGCGGCGGCCTGATCGCTCGGAGCATCGAATCGAAGGGGCGCGCATCGCTCCATTTTCACCGGCATGGATGCCGGTTCTCGTGAGGCCAAGGAAGGCCAATGTCGCGTTCAGCAATCATCCTGACGGCGCAGCGGGCGCTATGGCTTTCGTGTGTGCTTGCCGCCATGTCGGCCGCGCTCGTGATGGGTGATCCTTCGTCGCCGTCCTCGTCGCCGTCCGCGCCGCCGCCCGCGACGCCGCCCGCGCCGAAAGTTCCCGCCGCTGCGACCACGCTCGCCAACCAGCCGGTGGTCACCCCGCGCGACGCGTCAGTTGCCGCGCCGGTCAGCCCGAAAACGCCCGTCGCCCCCGTCGCTCCCGACGATCAGAAGCTCCTCAATCTCGCCCGGCAGCTTTCCACGTCCACGCCTGCGATCCCCGCGTCGCCAACCGATGTCGCACCGGCCGGGCCTGCTGCCCACAGTGCTGCATCCGCAGTCGCGCCGGCCGGAGAAAAGTCGTTGCCAGGCAGGCGAGAAAAAGACGTCGCTGCTGGCGACGTGGCGGCGCCACAGGCTCCGGCGGATAGTCGTCCACTCAGCGCCCGCCGTCGCGCGGAGGGCGGCGAAGCGGAAGCCGTCGCGCCGCCGACATCCGCCGGCGCCGGCGGCTGGGCAGTGACCATCGGCGCGCTCACCGGCATCATCGGCCTGATCTTCGTGCTCCGCGCGGGCCTCTCGCGATGGATGGGCGGCGTCAGCGCCACCAACCGCAGCGCCGTCGTGCAGGTGCTCAGTCGCGTGGCGGTCGCGCCGCGCAATCATGTGCTGCTGCTGCGCGTGGGCAGCCGCGTGCTGGTCGTCGGCGATTCCGCCACCGGCATGCGCACGCTGGCGCAGATCGACGACGCCGAGGAAATCGCCGATCTGCTCGCGGCTGTCTCCAGTGCCAAGCCTTCCAGCATCAGCGCCGGCTTCCGCCAGATGCTCACCGGGTTCACCGGCGAATACACGCGGGACGAGCGCGCCGCCGTCGGCGGCGATGAACAGGAAATGCGCGTCGACCGCGCACGCGACAAGGTCGGCGGCCTCGTGGGCAAGATTCGCAGCATCGCCGGCAAGGGAGGTGGGGCATGAAGCTCATCGCCCGCATCCTTTTCGCCATCGCCATGCTCGCCTCGACTGCCGCTTCGGCGTCGGCGCAGTCGGCGGCGCCGACCAAAGGCGGCGAGATCAATCCCGTCAAACTGATCGATGACGCCGCCCGCCTCGTGCCCGATTTCGCAGGACCAGGCGACAAGTCGAAGAACGGCGACGAAGCCGCGCCGAAAAACAACGTCAGCTCCGCCATCTCCGTGCTCATCCTGCTCACCGTGCTCACACTGGCGCCGGCGATCCTCGTGATGTGCACGAGCTTCACGCGCATCATCGTGGTGCTCGCGCTGCTGCGTCAGGCGATCGGCACGCAGAACCTGCCGCCCAGTCAGGTGGTGGTGGGGCTCGCCGTGTTTATGACATTTCTGGTGATGGGGCCGACGTTTCAGAAGATCAACGAGGACGCGATTCAGCCGCTGTCGAACAACACGATCGATCAGATGGAAGCCTGGTCGCGCGCCAAGCAGCCGCTGCGCGATTTCATGTTCGCCCAGATCGATCACGCCGGGAACTGGGACGACGTGTACATGATTCTCAGCTATCGCGGCATCGACACCAGCGACCCGAGCAAACTCACCGACGGCGACGTGGACATGATCACCCTCGTGCCGGCTTTCATCCTCAGCGAATTGAAGGTCGCGTTTCTCATGGGATTCCGGCTGTATCTGCCGTTCCTGATCATCGACATGGTGATCAGCAGCGTGCTGATCAGCATGGGCATGCTGATGCTGCCGCCGGTGCTGATCAGTCTGCCGTTCAAGCTCTTGCTGTTCGTGCTGGTGGACGGTTGGCGACTCGTCGTCGGCAACCTGCTGAATAGTTTCGCGGTGTCGGGAGTGACGTAGGGCGGAGCCGAGAGCCGAGAGCCGAGAGCCGTTAGCCATTAGCTCAAAGCATCGATGGCGATGGCACTCGGCTCCAGTTGTCTTGTCCTGCTAACGGCTATCGGCTAGCGGCTAACGGCCTCCGCTGCCTTGTCCTGCTAACGGCTAACGGCTCACAGCTAACGGCTTCCTCCATGACCATCGACCAAGCCATCGAGATCATCCGCGAATCACTCACCGTGATGTTGATGCTCAGCGCGCCGATCCTGGCGGCGGGCCTCGCCATCGGATTGGTCATCAGCATTTTTCAGGCGGTCACACAGATTCAGGATCAGACGCTCAGCTTCGTGCCCAAGATCGTGGTGATGGCCGGCGTCACGATCCTGGTCACGCCGTGGATCGGATCGCTGATCATCGAATATGCACGGCGTATGTTCGGCGGATTTGAGTAGGGTCGCCCAAGGTCGGACCCGCGTCGGGCAAAGCCCGACGGCTAAACAGCGGATTGGCCACATATACACAATTGCATACACACGAACATACACACCCACCCCCACACCCACACCCCCACACCCTACACCCTACACCCTACCCCCTACACCCTACACCCTAAACCCTACACCCTAACCCCTAACCCCTTCCCCCTTC
>CAYRPN010000132.1:0-15936 GCA_964426135.1 uncultured Phycisphaeraceae bacterium
ACATCGCATGTGGGACGACTTTCCAAGTCGTCCGGCTGGGAGCGAAGCGATTCGACTCTGCGGAGATAATCCTGCACGGCTCCTAACGAGCGGAATCCTCGACCGGCGGCGCCTTGAAAGCCGGGGCGTCAAAGGGCTCGGTCCAGTCTTCCGCGTTGCTCAGATTCAACTCGGACTTGCAGGTCTTGCGATAACCCAGCTTGCGGATCACCTCCAGCACTTCGGTCCATGTCGGGAACGGCCGACCGTTGACCCGCTTGAAAGCGTCGATGGCGGTGACGAACAGGAACTGCTCGCTGGACATCTCGCCTTCTTCGGCGCTCTTCATGAAGTCGGTGCGTCGGCGACCGGGTCCGCGGCGGCGCTCCAGGCCGGTGTCCGGATCGATGAAGGTGGCACCGGGAGTGCGGCGTTCCACCTGCGTTCGGCGGTCCATGTTGGGCATCGCATTATCAGACATTGCTGGCTCCTTCGGATCGGGTCGCCGCAGCCGCCGGCATCGCGCAGCGGTCGCCGCGATCCGGAGCCTTCAGCGATCTTCCTCTTCGAATCCGTCGTCGTCGTCGTCATCGTCGAGCAGA
Source organism: uncultured Phycisphaeraceae bacterium (assembly GCA_964426135.1). Lineage (GTDB taxonomy): Bacteria > Planctomycetota > Phycisphaerae > Phycisphaerales > Phycisphaeraceae > CAYRPN01. The sequence goes on from CAYRPN010000132.1 coordinate 582, forward strand.
TCGTCGTCGTCGTCGACGGCGTCCTCGTCTTCCTCTTCATCGTCAAAAAAGTCGTCGTCCTCCATGTCGTCATCGAAATCGTCGTCGTCCTCGTCCTCGTCGCTCTCCTCTTCCTCAAAGCCGCGCTTCGCCAGTTCCCAGACGGGCTCCTGATCGCTCCACGGAAGCGGCTTCTCCGCATCGAAAGCGGAATGGGGATTCGCATCAAACATGTTCGTCTCCAGCACGGGGGTTCGTTGGTTTTCGCGGCGACCGGGCGATCCAACGCCAGTTCGCCCGAATCCGAGCGAGTAAACTATCGTCGCGCGACGGTTTGTCAATCACTTTTTTTTGACGACGCGGCGGGAAACATTTCAAAACGCGAGAGGCGGCGGGACGGAGGCACCAAAGGTCCAGGACCTTGAACGCCTGTCCCGATTTGACGCGCCTCACGAACCTGACCGATAGTGCCTCGGTACAGTTGCAGCGCCACCGCGTCGTTCAACTTCATCGGAGTCTCGAATCTTGCCCGAACACGATCCACCTCAACCTCAATGGAACCCGCACGCCGCCGTCGCGGGCTGGGTGCTGCCGGGGCTGGGCCACTTCATTCTGGGCCAGAAGAAGCGCGGCATCGTTCTGGGCGCCGCTATCCTATCCCTGTGGATGGGCGGAATCCTGATCGGCGGCATCAGCGTCGTCGATCGGTACGACCGGGTCGAGCCGGCCGATGACAATTACCCGGAGGCTCCGTCCCGATCCTGGTGGTTTTGGGGCCAGGCGATGATCGCACCGTCGCTTGCCGTGGATTACCTCCGCGAGAAAATGCTTCGAAATCACGTCGGCGAAATGGGCTATGGCGAAGTGCAGTACGGCAGTCGCCACCCCTACCGCGGCAACCCGCGCCGCACCCTCGTTCCACAGGACAATCCCGCCGATCTCCCGCCGCCGTATGAACCGAGCTTCGGCAAGGTTGCCGAGCAGGGCACGCTTTACACCGCGCTGGCGGGCATGCTGAACCTGCTGGCGATGATCGATGTGCTTTACTGCGATCCGCGCCGGCGGAAAGCCGCGCCGCATGCCACCGCGACGCCGGCAGCGGCCGTCGACAACAACACTGTTCGGAGGGCCGGCGCATGAATCTGCCCGTTTCCTGCTTCGCCGCACACCAGCTCGGCGCTGGCCTGACGTTGGGCTATCGCCCGTTCCTGGATCCGCTTCCGGTCCACGACATCTGGCTGTTCCTGCTGCTGCCCCTCGTGTTCGCCGTCGCCCTGGTTTACAAGGCAATCAAGCTCGACGACCTGACGCATCTCTGGAAACAGACCTTCAATCTTGCCGGGCAGATTCTCGTGTTCATGGTCCTGGCGGCGGCGGCGCTGTGGCTGTTGAACGTGCTCGTTTGAGAGGAAGTTCTGTGTTCAGGGTTCCAAGCTCTGCATTCGAGAGGTTCCGGCACTCAAACTCACAACCCTCCACTCAAAAGGCAGAACACAGAACGCCGCTTCTATGAAAGATCTCCTCGCGCAACTCGCTCAGGGTCGTTCGCTTTCCATCACGCAGGCGATCGATGCTTTCGAACAGATCATGACCGGACAGGTCACGACCGCGCAGCTCGGCGCCGCGCTTGCCCTGATCCAGATGCGCGGCCCCACCATCGATGAGATCACCGGCGCCGCAACGGTCATGCGCAAGTACTCGGTGAAGGTCGAGGCCCCGCCGGGCCTAACCTTGATCGACACGTGCGGCACCGGCGGCGACTACGCGGAGACCTTCAACATCTCCACCGCCGCCGCCATCGTCGCGGCCGCCGTCGGCCGACCGCGCGGCGTCGCCGTCGCCAAGCACGGCAACCGCTCCGCGACGAGCAAGAGCGGCTCCAGCACCGTGCTCGAAGCTCTGGGCGTCAAACTCGCCGTCGCGCCGCAGACGTTGACGCGCTGCCTCGAAGAAGCGGGCATCTGCTTCTGCTTCGCACCGCTGCATCACCCCGCGATGAAGCACGCAGCACCCGTGCGAGCGGAGCTTGGATTCCGCACGATCTTCAACATCCTGGGCCCGCTGACCAATCCAGCCGGCGCAACGCGGCAGGTGCTGGGCGTTTTCGACGCCGGCCTGACGGAACCGCTCGCCACGGTGCTGCAACGCCTCGGCTCCGTGCATGCGATGGTCGTGCATGGCGAGTTCGGGAAGGGAGGGCTCGACGAACTTTCCACGGCCGGCCCGAGTTGGATCAGCGAAGTGCGCGACGGCCGACTGACCACGCGGCCGTTCGACGCCCGCAATTTCGGCGTGCCGCTGTGCGAACCGGCCGCCCTGCGCGTCGACTCACCGCAAGCCAGCGCGGACGTGCTGCGTCGGATCTTCGCCGGCGAAAAAGGCCCGCACCGCGACATCGTCTGCCTCAACGCCGCTGCGGCGCTGATCGTGGGCGGCGTGGCGGGAGATTTTGCGACGGGATTGGAGCAAGCGCGGGAAGCGCTCGACAGCGGCGCGGCCGGCGATGCGCTGACGAAGCTGGCGGCGCTGACGAATGAAGGAGTTCCTTGAGTTCCGTTGCCGCGACGAATTTAATGGCCTCCCCGAATCGACTCGACTATCCTTCCTCCATGAAACGTTCGAAAGCAAAACGTCCCGGAAAGCCAAAGGCTAACTCACTCCTGGCACGGCGCAGCAGGCAAAAAGCAGCATCCCGAAAACGCGATGCGATGCGGCTCCGCCGGGGCGAAGTCACGCCTGAACAACTTCAAGAAGAGAACTCGATGTTTCCCATGGAATGGATTCGCAACGTCAAGCTCGAGAGCTTGGCGGAGGTCGCTGGAAAGTAAACGTGCCAAACGGCGTTGTTTTCGCCGGATCGTTTTTGACTCTCAACTCCCATCTCCACTGCATCCTTCATCTCTGCGCGGCGGTATGATTCGTGCCCAAGTGCCACAAGAGTGGACAGGCTGGCTTTTTCCTCATGCTCCTCCTCGACCAGATTCATAAGTCGTTCACCCTCGGCTCCCAGCACGTCCACGCACTGCGCGGCCTGAGCCTGTCCATCGACGAACCGGGCTTCTTCGCCATCATGGGACGCAGCGGCAGCGGCAAGAGCACGCTCCTGCATCTGGCCGCCGGTCTCGATCGGCCCGACAGCGGCAGGATCGTCGTCAATGGCGAAGACCTCGCCGCCATGAATGAGACGAAGCTCACGCTCTTCCGCCGCAATCGCATCGGCATCGTGTTTCAGAAGTTCAACCTCATCTCCACGATGACCGCGTTCCAGAACGCCGCCCTGCCCGGCGTGCTCGACGGCCGACCTGCCGATTGGGTCAACAAGCGGGTGAAAGAGCTATTCGATGAACTGGAAATCGGCGAGCGCGCCAATCATCGCCCCGACGCCATGAGCGGCGGCGAGCAGCAGCGCGTGGCGATCGCCCGCGCCATGCTCTTTTCTCCCAGCATGATTCTGGCGGATGAGCCGACGGGCAATCTCGACTCGACCACCAGTGAGAAACTCTGGAAGCTCCTGGGCCGAATCGCTCAGCAGCAGCAGATGACGGTGATCATGGTGACCCACGAACCGGCCGCGGCGGCGCACTGCAAGCGCGTGTACGTCATCGCCGACGGCTTGAACACAGGCAACTTTGAGGTGAATGGTCTTGACGCGAGCGGTGTGGCAACTCGCTATCAACAGCTTGGCGGGCAGGCGCGGTAGGACCAGCCTGCTCGTCGCCGCTGTCACGCTGGCGACGGCACTCTCCGTGCTTGTCGCCTGCGCGATCGGTACGTTGCAGGAGTCCTACTCGCAATCGATGGCCGCCGTCGCGGGCCTCAGCGATGTGCAGATTCTCCATCGCGCGTATGGTCGCTTCGACGGAAAAATCCTTGAGCGCGTGCGAAGCTGGCCCGAGGTGCACCGCGCCACGGCCCGTTACGACCACAAAGGCCCCACCATCGTTCTGGAGCGCACCGACAAGCGAGAGCCGGTGGAGATTCACGGCATCGAACCTGAGCATGACCGCCTTTTCTTCCCCGCGCGGCTGCAGGAAGGCCGATTCGTCGAAGCCGAAGGCGAAGCCGTCATTGATGGCCGCGTCCGGCAGCAGCTTGACGCGCAGGTCGGCGACGACATCGCCATCGAGTGGCAGCCGACGAAGCTGAAAGTCGTCGGCATCATCGAGCAGCCGCCGCTCACCGTCATGCAGTTGCCCGCGGTGTACGTCACGCTGTCCACCGCGCAGAAAATCGCCGGCTATCCGGGCATGATCCACCGCATCGACATTCAACTGAAGAAGGACGCGCCGATCGATCTGGCGCTGCCCGTTGACGAAGGCAAGGACCCCACCGCCGGCGACACCTTGGTCGCCCGGCACAGGAACGAACTGCCCGACAACGTCGTGATGAATCCGCCCGCCTCGGTGAGAGCCGGCATCAACCGCGGCGTCAAGTGGACCAACCTCATCAGCCAGATCGTCACCGTGCTGGTGTGCCTCTCAACGATGTTCATCGTGGTGACGGGCCTGACCACGGCTGTGACGGAGCGCACGCGCGAACTCGCCATCATGCGCTGCATCGGCACCGGTCGCATGCAGATCGCCGTGGCGCAGGTCATCGCCGGCGGCACGATCGCTTCGATGGGCGCGCTATTGGGCACACCGCTGGGCATCGCGCTGGGTTATCTGATTTACAAGTACAACGAGGAGATTCTCCGCAGCGGGTTCATCGCCGATCCGTACACCATCGGCCGCGCCATCCTCGCGACGATTCTCGCGGGCATGGTCGGCGCGCTTTATCCGGCAATCCTGGCTGCGCGGGTGCAGCCCCTGGAAGCGCTGGCCGCGCGGGCGCACAAGCCGCGCATGAAGATGGTGATCGTCAGTGCCGTCGCGGGGCTCGTCGGCGTTTCCTTTCAGCCCAGCATCTTCGCATTGCCCTTCGACGATGAGTCCGCGTTCTGGATCTACCTGCCGTGGGGGCTGGCGATGACCTTCGCCGGTTACTGCTTGATCTGCGTCCCCGTCACCGTCGCCCTGGCGCGGCCGCTCTGCAATCTCATCACGCGCACGCTCAAACTGCCCGGCGTGCTGCTGCAGGAAACCGTGATGTCCACGCCCTTCCGGCACGGCCTGACCGCCGGCGCCCTCATGATGGGCCTCGCCATGCTGCTGGCGATCTGGACCGAAGGCGGCAATCTGCTCTACGGCTGGTTCGACACCATCAAGATGCCCGACGCGTTCATCAAGACCAGTTCAGGTTTCGATGAAGACATGCTGAAAATCGTCCGCGATGAGCCCGGCGTGCGCGGCGTCAGCGCGGTGCGAGCCAAACCCGTCCAGACGCACAGCATCAGTTTCGGCGTGAAATCGATCAGCCCGCCGTACACGCTCTTTGCCGCATCCGACGTCGCCGAGTTTGTGGACATGACCGACATGGACTGGATTCAGGGCGACAAAGCCGCCGCGCTGAAGCGCATCAAGGAAGGCAACGCGGTGCTGGTGGGGCGCGAATATCTCGTGGCCCGCGGGCTGGGCGTGGGCAGCAAGGTCGCGCTGAAGTCAGGGCGCAAAGGCGAGAGCGTCGTGGAGTTCGACATCGTCGGCGTCGTCGGCGCCACGGGCCTGGATGTCGCGGTGCAGCACTTCGGCATCGCCACGCAGTACGCCGAGGCATCCGTCAGCACCGTCTTCGGCTCGCGCGAGGATGGCCGCAAGTATTTCCTGATGGAAGAACCCGACCTCGTGCTCATCGCGATGACCAAGGAGGCGGACGACCAGGCGGTGCTCGCTTCGCTGAAGAACAAGCTGGGTGCGCTTTCGCGCGGCGAACTGCGCGCCGATTCCAGCCGGACCATGCGCAAGAAGATCCACGCTGTCTCCACGAAGCTGATGACCGTCGCCAGTTCGCTGGCGCTATCCGCCCTGCTCATCGCCAGCTTCGGCGTGGCGAATCTGATCGTGGCGGAAATCCACGCCCGGCGATTCGAGTACGGCGTGCTCCGCGCCATCGGCGGGCAGCGCGCCCTGCTGGGCAGGCTCGTTGCGGGGCAGACGCTGTTCGTCGCCATCATCGCCTGCATCACCGGCACCGCGCTGGGCCTGCAGCTTGCTCTGCAGGGAAAGATCTTTCACGTTCGCCTCGTGGGCATCGAATATTCCTGGCACATTCCCTACGACGTCATCGCCTGGGGCAGCGGCATCGTCATCGCCATGGCGCTGGCGGCCGCGGCGCCGGCGATGTGGCAGTTGATCCGCAGGCCGACGACGCAGTTGCTCGCGGCGGATGCGTGACCAGAAGGGTGTAGGGTGTAGGGTGTAGGGTGTAGGGTGTAGGGTTCGGAGCGAGCAGATTGCAAAATGAAAATTGAAAATTGCAAATTGACAATTGTCGGAGCCGCGTGCCAGCGCCAATGCCCGACTCCGGCCAATTTGCAATTGGCAATTTTCAATTTGCAATTTGCAATATTCTTCCCCTCCGCACCCTAAACCCTACCCCCTAAACCCTGAACCCTTTCCCCATGCCCGACCATCCTTTCAATCTCGCCATCGAAACCTCCGGCCGTGCGGGTTCGCTCTGCCTCGGTCATGGCGATGCGATTCTCGGCGAAGCGCAGATTCCGCCACAGGCGAACGGCGGCGCTTCGTCCGATCTGATGACGCACCTCGATGCGCTGTGCCGCGCTCATGACGTGAAGCCCGCGCAACTCGGCGAGGTGTATCTTTCCATCGGCCCCGGTTCGTTCACCGGTCTGCGCATCGGCGTCACGGTGACGAAGATGCTGGCACAGGTGCTGGGCGTGAAAGTCATTGCAGTGCCCACACTCAATGTGCTGGCTCAGAACGCCCCCACCGATCTGAAGCACGTCGCCACCTGCCTGAACATGAAGAAGGAAACCGTGTACAGCGGCGTGTTCGAACGATGCTGCGACCGCTGGCTGCCGCGCGATCAACCTCAACTGCGGACGATGCGGGAACTGCTTGCCGCCGCCCCGCGTCCCATCGCGATCCTGGGCGATCCCCTGCCCGCGCTTCCCGCGGATTTGTGCGATCAGGTCGCGATCCTGCCCGCCGCATTGGCCACGGCCAGGGCCGCCGCCGTATGGAAGCTCGGACGCGAATCGGCGCTTGCCGGCGAGTACATCGACCCTTGGCAGCTCATCCCCATTTATGCTCGCCCGCCGGAAGCCATTGAGCTTTGGGACAAGATTCACGGTCCCGCCAAAGCAATTTCCTGAGAATTTCGATACAATGTTTCGTTCTGCTGTTTTGGAAGTCTCCGTTTAGCCGCCGAGCCATGCTCGGCGTGATGCGCGAAACAATGAACGACACGCGTTTGCCGACCCCGGGCGGAATCCGGGGCTAATGGCTGTTTCGCCGAACCACGCTGCGTCCGTCTTGCGGCGAACCCACGCCCCCGCCTTCAACGCCTGAATCGAGCCCAATGATCCCCAAGGTCGTCATCGTCGGTCGCCCCAACGTCGGCAAGTCGAGCCTGCTCAACATGCTCGCCGGCCGCATGGTCAGCATCGTGGACCCCACGCCGGGCGTCACGCGCGATCGCATCAGCACCTATGCCCACCTCATTCCGCCGGAGGGCGGCGACACGCTGTGCATCGAGATCATCGACACGGGCGGTCACGGCATCGTGGATTCGCAGAACCTCACCGACGACGTGGAGCGGCAGATCGCGCTTGGCATCGCGGAGGCTGATCTGATCCTGTTCCTGATCGATGCACAGACAGGCGTGCTGCCCCTGGACATCGATGTGGCGAAACTGCTGCGCGAGCAGGGCTGCTCGCCGGTGCAGATCGACCTGCCGGCGCCGCCGGAGGAAGAAGAGGAGAAGGGATCGAAGCGCAAGAAAGGGAAGACCGCGCAGAAGAAGGCGGACAAGGCCACGATGAAGCAGGCCAGAGGCGGAAAGGGCAGGCCGGTGCTGCTGGTCGCCAACAAAGTGGACGATCGCAAATTCGAAGGCGCCGCCCAGGACGCGGCCCGGCTGGGCTACGGCTCGCCGGTGATGATCTCCACGACCAGCCGGCACAATCGCGAGGAGTTCGTGGATGTGCTTCGCCGCTCGGTGCTCACGGCGGCGGCGCAGCGCTCCAGCGCGATGGGCGAGCCGCGCCCGCAGTTCGATGCCGCACCGGACGCGGGCATCAAGGTGGCGATCGTCGGCAAGCGCAACGCGGGCAAGAGCACGCTGGTGAACGCCTTTGCCGGAGCGGATCGCGTGATCGTCAGCGAAGTGGAAGGCACGACGCGGGACAGCGTGGATGTGCGCTTCGAGTTGGGCGAGCATGTCTTCACCGCCATCGACACGGCCGGTGTTCGCAAGCGCAAGAGCATTGCCGGTGACATCGAGTTCTACAGCACGCACCGCGCCATGCGCTCCATCCGGCGCGCCGATGTGACGCTGCTCTTGATCGATGCGACGGTGCCGGTGAGCCAGGTAGATGAGCAGTTGAGCATGGAGATTCAGCGGGAATTCAAGCCCTGCTGCATCGTGGTGAGCAAGTGGGACCTGGTCGAGCACGAACACACGCAGGAGGAATACGCCAAGTACCTGGAGAAGCACCTGCGCGGGTTCAGCTACGCGCCGGTGGCGTTCATCAGCGCCAAGAACAACGACGGCATCCGCGAGGTGCTCTCGGCGGTGCTGAGCCTGCACGAACAGGCGGGCCATCGCGTGCCGACCAGCGAACTGAACGAGGCGTTCAAGAAAATCACCGACGCGAAGCAGCCCGCGGCCATCGGCGGCAAGCGGTTCAAGATTTACTACGTCACCCAACTGGACGTGCGCCCGCCGACGATCGCCCTGTTCGTCAACGCGCCGTTCCTGTTCGACGCGGGTTACCAGCGCTACATGATGAACCGCATGCGCGAACTGCTGCCCTTCAGCGAAGTGCCGATCAAGCTGCTGGTGCGCGGCAAGGAAGAGCGGAGCGAGGACGAAGTGGAGAAACGAGAGGCGCGGCGAAAGAAGGAGCGCACCTACGAGGTGCCGGTCAAGCGCGAGCCGCGGCGCAAGAAAGAGCGGGCCTGATTCCGCGCTGATTCGCCGCTCGCCAGCTACAATCTGGCCATGAGGCGATTTCTGCTTCTCGTCGCGGCTTGGGCGCTGGCGGTTCTGGCTGGGCCGTCGCCCGTCCGCGCACAGTCCGTCGAATCCACGCCCGTCTACATCGAGGACTCGCCCGACGCCGACGAACTCGTCAAGCAGGCGCAGCACCTGCGCGATCAGAACCGTCTGACCGAGGCGGCGGCGATGTATCAGAAGATCGCCACGGACTTCGGCCACAAGCTGATGAAGCTCGATGGCCCCGTTTACGTGGATGCCTTCCGCTGGGTGCGGGCGACGCTGGCCGCGGACGCGGATCTGCTCAAGGCCTATCGCGCGCTGCAGGAACCAGCCGCCGCGAGACTCGTGGATCAGGCCAGCAGGCCCGTGCCGAATCTCGCGCAATTGGAGAGCATCGCGTCGCGCTACCTGCTCTGCGAGTCGGGGCTGGAGGCGACACTGCGGGCGGCGGCTCTTCGACTGGAACGCGCCAACCCGATCGATGCCGCCAATCTCCTCGACGAAGTGGCGACTCATACCGACATCAAGCGGCACCTGACCCGCTGGCATCTGCTTCAGGCGGCCAGCGCGATCTACAGCATCGACCGCGATCGGCTGGCGGCGCACGAAGCGGCTCTGCGCCAATTAGAGGATGCCGATGCGCTTGCTCAGATCGGGCAACTTCGCGAGCAATTCGCACCGCCTGCCGCGACGGTCACGTTCGACGCCCTGCGAACCATGCCGAAAGTCGCCGTGCCGCAGCCGCTCGGCAAGCCGCTCTACCAGCGCGACATGCAGAGCGAAAGCGACGGCGGACGCAACGCCGGCGATCCGCCCAGACGCGGCGGCGAGATCGACCACTACATCATCCCCGCCGTGCGCGGCGAAATCGTCTACATCAACACCGGCCTGCTGGTCAGGGCCCTGGATCGCAGCTCGCTTTCGGACATCTGGAGCAAGCCCTTCGCGGTCACGTTGACGGACGGTTCGCAGGTGGACCGCTTCGGTGCGTTCACGCGCGAGTCGCGCGCCATGTCGGATCAGCGCGGCGTCTGCGTCACCAGCGAAACCGTGGCGACCATCATGGGCCGCGGACCGATCTTCTCGCGCGGGCAGTGGTACAACTCCGGGCCGGACACGCTGCTGGTGGGCCTGAACCGCGCCGACGGCAGGCTGCTGTGGCGGCGATCGCCCGCCGACATCGAAGAAAGCCTGTCCGCCGGCTTTTTTCACGGCACGCCCGTCAGCGATGGCGGCCGCATCTACGCCGCCGTCCGCCGCGCACAGAACCTGGGGTTCCGCGATGCGTTTGTGGCCGCCTTTGAAGAACGCACCGGCAAGCTCCTGTGGCGCCGTCATCTTTCCAGTTGCACGACCCGCTACAGCAATCGCAGCTTCTCACAACTACTCACCGAGGGCGGCCGCCTGTACATCGCCGACAACCTCGGCTCCGTCACCTGCATCGATGGCCGCACCGGCGCCATGCACTGGCTCGTCAAAATGAGCGATCTCAAGGTCACGCCCGTCGGCGGCAGCGGCATCGCCGAGGCGCCGTGGCAGGTCAGCACGCCTGTGCTGGTCAAGGCGGGCCTGATCGTGTCGCCGTTCGTCTCCGGCGGCGTGGCCACGCTGCTGGACCCGAAAACGGGAAAGAAGCTGCGCGACCTCGATGATCCCGCGTTCTCGCAGACGGGCTACCTCGCCGCGGCCGGCGAAGATGTCCTGAGCGTCGGCTCGACCATGCATCTGTTCGATGGCGCGACGCTGAAGCTGAAGTGGAAGTTCGAACTCGGTGAAGCGTTTCCCCCCACCGGCCGCGCCGCGATCACCGGCGACCAAATCCTCGTGCCCGTGCCCGGCAAACTGGTGGCCGTCAGTCTCGCCGATGGAAAAAAAATCAGCGAGTCTCCCGTGGACGGCGAAGGCAACGTGACCGCGATGGAAGGCCAGATTCTGGTGGCGTCGGGCACTCTGCTGCGCAGCCACGTCGCGTGGCCCGTCGTGTATGCGAACCTGACTTCGCGCATCCGCAAGGAGCCCACCGATGCGCAGGCGGGACTGGCGCTGGCGCATGCCGCGCTGGCATCGCATCGGCCGAAGGAAGGCGCCGCGTTCGATCGCAGCAGGGAAGCCCTCGAAGGCGCCGACCACGTCGTCGCGGTGCTTCGCCATCGCGCCCTGACCCGCCCGGCGGAACTGCGCCCCGAGGCCGACGATCTGCACGCCGACCTGTTTCAGCAGATGCTGCGACTGGTGGATCCCGGCGCGACCGAAGATGTCGGCCTGCGCGGCGATCTGTTCGATCGCCTGGCCAAGGCGGCTGTCACGCCGCGGGACCAGGTGCAGTATCACCTGGCGTTCGGCGCGCACTTGGCGGACGGCGCCTGGCCCGCCGAGGCGGCGCTCGATCGCCGGCGCGAAGCGGTGCGCCAGTTCCAGACCGTGCTCGAATCGTCTCTTCTTGCGGCGCAATTGGTGCCCCGCGGCGGAGGCTGGCAACAGGCCGGCATCGAAGCCCGCATGAAGCTCTCCGCGCTGACGGAGAAGCACGGCCGCGCGGTGTACGACGAGTTCGATCAGCGTGCCGCCGCGCACCTGGATCGGCTGCTCAGCGGCGGCGACGCCGACCCGGCCGCCCTGATCGAACTGGCCCGCAAGTACCCGCTGGCGCGATCGACGCCGGCGGCGCTGCTGGCGGCAGGCGAATCGCTGGCCAAGGGCGGCAAGCACACCGATGCCGTCACGCAGCTTCGCCGAGCTTTTCGCGAGCGCCCCGACGCGGCGATGGCGGCCCGCATCATCGGCCGGCTCGTCGAGTCCTACAGCCAGGTCGGCAAGTCCCGTCGCGCCATGCAGTGGCTGCAGCGCGCCGACCGCGAGAACATCAAGCCCATTCGCGCGGGCAATCCCGTGGCCGCCAAAGCGTGGCTGAGCGAAATGGGCAGCATCGCGGAAACCGGCGGCGCCAGGCCCGCACTGCATCCGGCCCTGGGCAAGCCCACTCTCCTCAGCGGGCGCCTGCTCACGCCGCAAACCCAGCCGCGCGATCAGTGGCCGACGGATCGCATCGTGCTGCGCACGGGTGAGAGCGTGGAACTTCGCGGCGGGCCGTCGCTCGAAAAAGTGTGGGAAGCCCGCCTCGAAGCCGGCGCGGAGCTTCTGTGGATGAACGAGACGCTCGTGCTGTTCTGGCTGGACGCCACGGGTCGGCTGGCCGCGCTGGATGCTCGCACGGGCAAGCGGCTGTGGGAGGATGTCCGCGCCGAGGCGCTGTTCAAGGAATCGCCGCTGACGGAAGATCGCCTGCCCCGTGGCCAGGGCGACGCCCGGCCGCCGGTGCCGGATCTGCAACTGCTCGCCCAGCCCGAGGCCATGCGCGGACGCACCGTGGGCCTTCGCGTCAACGGACAGTGGCCCATCGGCGAGATCGTGGCGGAGCAGCGGCCGATGCGCGTGGCTGTCAACGATGCTGTGGCCTGCCTGGCGGATGCGCGCGGCCGCGTCCTGGGCGTGGACATCGACACGGGCCAGATCGCCTGGCGCTTCATCTGCCCGTTCGATCGCCTCGACTCCATCATCATGAGCGCCGAAGCCGTCGCCATGGTCGGCACCGGCAAGCCCAACACCGAGCAGGAGTCTCACCTCGTCGTCGCACTCGATGCGCTGACCGGCGACGTGCTGTGCCAGCTCGATCCGCAGTCGCGGCCCGCGTGGGTCGGACTCAGTGACGGCGTCGGCCTGTCGTACATCACGCAGGAGGACGACCGCCGCGGCAAAGCCACGCTGCATGTGCATCAGTTGCCCGATGGTGCGCTGTCCTGGAAAACCGACCTTCCCGTGGCGCGTCTTGAAGACGTGGCGCAGGTGGGCGATTCCATCGCGATGCTCGCCGACTCGGCGCAGTTGCTGCTGATCGATCCGGTCAACAAGAGACTGACGCGGGCCTCCTCGACCCTTGTGTTCGAGCGCGATGAGATCATCGACGTCACGCAGGTCGGCGAACAGTGGCACCTGATGACCGCGCGGGCCACCGCGCTGCTGAGCCCCCAGGCAGCGCCGGCCTGGCGCGACGGCATCGACGAAGGCGCGGGCGACCGCGTCATGCAGTTGCTCGCGGCGGAACTGGCTGTCGTCGCCACGTTCCCCGAGCAAGGCAGCATCAACGCGGCGCTGCGTCTGAGGCTGCAGGAGTTCCAGCGTCTGCCCAATCCCCGCCTCGATGATGATCTGGCCGTGTCGTACAATCTTTTTCTCGTGAATCGCAAGAGCGGCGCGATCGTCGCCGAGTACTCGCTGCCCGTCGTCGCCGCCCGCATCGATGCCGCGAACAGCGTGCTGCTGCAGCATCGCGTCGTGCTGGGCATGGGTTCACGCACGCTGGTGATCCCGGATGCGGCGCCGGGGAAATGACGCGATGCCGCGCGGCTCCGCTCCGGCCCCCTCTCCCTTCGGGAGAGGGCTGGGGTGAGGGCCGAGCGTCCTTGTGTTCATAGCGCGATCAAATCCGCCACACTTCTGTGCTTCATTCCGCACTTTTCACTTTTTACTTTGCACTAACGACTTCGCCCCTATCGCATTGCTGAGTCAATAGTGAAAAGTGCAAAGTAAAAAGTGAAAAGTGCAAAATGAATCGTTGCCCCTGCGACCACCTGCGGCCATCTGTGGCCGCCTGCGCGCATCGTCCGTCCAGCCCTCACTCTGAGCCTCTCCCCGTGGGAGCGGGAGCCAAAGAACAGCCTCGTGAAAAATCCTGACGCGGCGGTTAATATGCCCGCACATCCACGCCCCTTCATCTATCCAGCTAAAGGGTTTGCCACATGAGCCAGTCTCCCGCCGGTTCCGTCACGCTCAGCACCGCGCCGCCGCTGGGCGCCAAGCTTGGGTCGCAACTTTCGATCATGATGTTTCTGCAGTACGCGATCTGGGGCGCGTGGCTGCCGCTGCTGTGGCCGTTCCTGTCGGAGCACCGCAAGTTTTCGCCGGACGACATCGGCTGGATGTTCGCCGTGGGCGCCGTCGGCGCGATTGTCGCTCCGTTCGTCGCCGGGCAGATCGCCGACCGCTACTTCTCCACCGAGCGGTTTCTGGGCATCAGTCACATTGTCGGCGGCCTGCTGATCTGGCAGCTTTCGGCGATCGAGACGTTCCAAGGATTTCTCTGGTTCTCGCTGGCGTATTCCCTGGTGTATTCGCCGACGATGCCGCTGACGAATTCGCTGGCGTTCCATCACATGCCCGATCGCGATCGCGACTTCGGTCGGGTGCGCGTCTGGGGCACGATCGGCTGGATTGTCGTGGGCATCGGCATGGGCCAGCTCCTGCTGCATCGTCACACGCCGGACTCCGGCCCCGCCGAGGTGATCCGCGCCGCACAGGTCGCGGGCATGGCCGATGCGTTCAAACTCTCCGGCGCGCTGGGCATCGTCATGGGCGTGTTCTGCTTCTTCCTTCCGCACACGCCGCCCGCCAAGGGTAAGCAGACCAACGCGACCACGGAAGCGCTGGGCGAAATCAAGAAGCAGCCTCTGCTCACGCTGTTCCTGCTCGCGGTGCCCATCAGTTGCATCCACCAGTTCTATTTCGTTCACGCCAGCACGTTCCTGGGCCTGCACCAGACAAAGGCCGAAGGCTTCGTCAAAGCGGTGAACTCCGTCGTGGGCGTCGGCGGCGGCGGCCTGATGACGATCGGGCAGATGTCGGAGATCGCCGTCCTCGCGTTCATCCCGCTGGTGGCCAAGCGCGTGTCGCGCAAGTCCCTGCTGGCGGCAGGCATCCTCGCCTACCTCCTGCGCATGGCGATCTTCGCCTATGTTGATTCGCTGCCGGTCATCATGCTCGGCGTCGCGCTGCACGGCTTCTGCTTCGGCTGCTTCATTTTCGTGGCGTTCATGGTCGTCGACGAGGAAACCACCGGCGATGTCCGCGCCAGCGCCCAGTCGCTGTTCAACCTCGTCATCGTCGGCATCGGCATCATCGTCGGCAGCAAGATCGCCGGCGCGGTCGCTACCTGGGCCACCGAGGACGGCAAGATGAACTACGCGAAACTCTTCGGCGTGCCCATGTGGACCGCCGTCGGCTGCCTCGTGTTCCTGCTGGCGGTGTACCCCGGCGGCAAACGCAAGCCCGCCGAAATCGCCCCGGCGTGAAATGAGTGGAGCAGACGAGGTGTGGAGCGGGCAAGTTGTGGAGCAGACGAGGCGTGGAGCGGGCGATCGCGTAGGGTGCGTCAAGGCTCGGCGCGGACGCACCACGGCAATCATTAAGGAATCGGAGCGAAACAAGTTCCCCATTTAGCCGGCGGGCTTGCCCGCCGAGACGCCCTCGGCGGGCAAGC
>CAYRPN010000133.1:0-15679 GCA_964426135.1 uncultured Phycisphaeraceae bacterium
AAAAACAAGAGCGGAATCGCTCTTTGGTCAATCGTTAACCGGACACTACTGATTTCAGATTTGAAATTTCAGATGTCAGATTTGAGATTTGCAGTCTCCGCATGGTCAACCTTCTCTTCATCATGCTCGGCGGGGCGCTGGGCAGCGGGCTGCGATATCTCACGCAAACCGCTTTCGCACGCTGGTGCGGCGGCGGATTTCCGTATGGCATCCTGTTCGTGAATGTGCTGGGCTGCCTGCTCATCGGCGCGCTGGGGTATCTCTTCACCAGTCCCGCGCCGGACGCCGCCGCGGCACAGGTGCGCGAGACCTGGCGGCTCGCCCTGATCGTCGGCGTGCTGGGCGGGTTCACCACGTTCTCCAGCTTCGGGTACGACACGCTCAAGCTCTGGCTCGATCAGCACTACGCCAAGGCGATCGCCAACGTGGCGCTGAGCAATGTGCTGGGTCTGCTGGCCGTGTGGGCCGGCTACAGCGCGGCACAGCGATGGAGTTGACGAGCCGGCCGCCGCCGAGCCTTTGGCCCGCCGCAAAACGTTCCGCACCTCGACGCGCAAACCGAATCCCAGATCCCGAATCCCGTTCCCTTTGCCTCGCGCTTGCCCCACCCTGACCTTCGACTACGATACTTCCCTATGGGCGTACCGATCTCGCAGATGTGGACTGTTGCCAGCTACGTGATTTCGCAGAAGCTGCGAAGGCGCAAGCGCTATCCCCTCGTGCTCATGCTCGAGCCGCTCTTCCGCTGCAACCTCGCCTGTGCCGGCTGCGGCAAGATCCAGTATCCCGCCCACGTGCTCAAGCGGCACCTGACGGTCGAGCAATGCCTCAAAGCCGTTGACGAGTGCGGCGCACCGATGGTCTCCATCCCCGGCGGTGAGCCGTTGATGTACCCGCACATCGACGAACTCGTGCGCGAGCTGGTCAAGCGGAAAAAATACATCTACCTCTGCACCAACGCTCTGCTGCTCAGCGAGAAGATCGATCTCTTCACGCCTTCGAAATATCTCACCTTCAGCGTACACATGGATGGCACGGAGGAGCACCACGACTTCGCCGTGTGCCGTGAGGGCACGTACAAGGTCGCCGCCACGGCGATCCGTGAAGCGGTCACGCGCGGCTTCCGCGTCACCACCAACACCACGCTCTTCCACGGGGCCGACCCTGTCGCTGTCCGGCAGTTCTTCGATGAAATGATGGCCCTGGGCGTCGAAGGCATGATGGTCAGCCCCGGCTACGCCTACCCCAAAGCGCCCGACCAGAAATCCTTCATGCGCGAACGCAAAGGCACGCAGGACTTTTTCGAGACGATCCTGTCCAACCGCAAGGGCAAGTGGCACTTCAACCAGTCGCCGCTGTTTCTCGAATACCTCATGGGCAAGCGCGAGTACGAATGCACGCCCTGGGGCATGCCGACGTACAACCTCTTCGGCTGGCAGAAACCGTGCTACCTGATGCAGGACGGCTACGCGGATTCGTTCGAGGAACTGATGACCGAGACGAAGTGGGAGAACTACGGCCGCGCCAGCGGCAACCCCGGCTGCCAGCAGTGCATGGTGCACTCGGGCTACGAAGCCAGCGCGGTGAACCACACCTTCTCCAGCTTCGGTGGCATCTGGGGCAACATCAAGGCGATCCTCTTCAACAAATACGCCAACCCCGGCGCGGCTTCACGCCTCGAGGCGATGGAAGAAGCCAAGAGCGGCAAGCGCGAGGTCGCGCTGCCCGTGCTGTCGGGCAGCGCGGCGTGAGGCCTGCGTCTTTGCGTTCCGTCGCCACGGCGTTTATGTTGGTTCCATCTCTTCGGGGAACCCTGCTGCGGAGGCCGCATGTCGAGCTTGTCGTTTGACGCCCAGAGCCTTGTGATCGACGGGCGGCGAACGTGGCTGGTCTGCGGCGGCATCGACTACGCCTCGCTTCCTCGCGATCTCTGGCGGGCCCGCCTGCGCGACGCGAAGCACGCCGGGCTCAACTGCGTCGCCACCCGTGTGTTCTGGAACGCCCATGAGCCGGCGCCGGGGCGATACCGCTTCGACGACAACCTGGACCTGCGCCATTTTGTTGAACTCGCCGGCCGCGAGGGGCTTTACTGCATGCTGCGCGTCGGCCCTTACGTGGGCGATGCAGCCGACCTCGGCGGGCTGCCCGCGTGGCTGCACAATGTCCCCGGCATCCGGCTGCGGCAGAGCCACCCGCGCTTTCTCGAAGCCTGCGCCCGCTGGTTCAAGGCCATGATGGAACAGGTGGCGGACTTGCAGGTCACCGACGCCGCGCCGCCCTCGCCGACTAACGTGCATCCCATCGTGCTAATGCAGGTCGAGCATGCGTGGCGCTGTCACCACCCTTCCGAGGCGCAGGCTTATCTCGGCGAACTGATGCGCTACCTGCGCGAGGAGGAATGCCAGGTCCCGCTGATCGAAACCAACGAGTGCTGGCAGCAGGTGGATGGCTTGTTCTCCACGTGGACCGGGGCGCGGGATCTGGCGACGCACATGCGGCAGTTCCGCGCGGTGCAGCAGGAGCCGCCGGCGCAGCGGTTTCCACTTCTCGTCAGCGCGTACGACGTGACCGTCGCCCCGGATGCCGACCGAGGCGAGACGAACGTCGATCGCGCTCACCTTGTCCGCCTGGCGCAGGCGATGGCGGCTGGAGCGCAGATCAGCATCGAGCCGTTCGTCGATAGCGCGACGCCCGGCGCGCTCGCCGGCGCGGCGCCGCTGAGCGCGACCGGTCAGCGCCATGCGGGCTACGCGGGCATCCGACGGATCGCGACGTTTGCGTCGCACTTCGGCCACGTCCTGGCGGGCCTCGATCCCGCCGCCGCGCGGGCCGTGGCCGCTCTCGACAGTCCGCGCGGTGTCGGCGTCGTGCATCATCGCGGCAGCCAGGGCGATGTCGTCTTCCTCTTCCGCGGCACGCACGAAACCGCCCGGCAGACCGATATCGTTCTGCCCGACGGCCGCACGGTGACCGTGCCTCTTGGCGATGAGCCGGTCACCTGGCTGCTGATGAATGTGAACCTCGCGGGCAGCGCGCAACTGGATTACACGAACCTGCGGCCGTGGGCCGCGCTCGGCCGCCTGCTCGTGCTCGATGGTCCCGCCGGCGCCGCGGGCGTGGTCTGCCTCGACCATGCCGAGGTGAACGTCACGGTGCCCACCGGACCGTTGCCGCTGGTGGTGGACGTGGACGATGTGACAGTCGTCGTGCTCAGCACGGAGCAGGCCGACGCGTCGTGGCTGAGCGCGGCCGGACTCGTCGTAGGCGCGAGCGGACTCGACGCGAACGACCAGCCGATGGCGCATCCGAAATTCAAACAAGCCACGCTGATTCGCGGCAACGGCGAAGCGACCACGCTGAAGTTCGCGGCACCCGTGAAGCGTCAGCCTCCGCCGCGACTGGGGCGATGGCAGATGGCGCCCCAGCGCACGCTGATCGACGGCACCAGCGCCGCGTTCGAGCCCAGCGCCGGACCGGCGAGCCTCGAATCGTTCTCACCGGAGCCGTGCGGGTGGTGCCGACTGCGCTTGAAATCCAAGCCGGCGGGCCTGCTGATGGCGCCCGCCTGGCGCGGAAGGATTCAGCTCTTCAGCGGCGGTCGCCGGGCAGCCGTACTCGATGGCGGCGGCGACGCGCCCTTCACGCTGCGAGCGTCGCGCGAACTGGTGGCGTTCGCAAGCGGCAGCCGGCGCGCCTGCAATGGCTGGAGCGGCAACGACGTCATGGGGCTGGCAGGCCCGCTCTATTCCGTGAAGCGTTGCCCGCTCAACCCGGCGCGCGTGCTGCGCGACCAGCCCGCGCCGGACCCGACCGAACTGACGAAGTTCCTGACGGACTATTCATTCGCGGATCGCCAGACCTGCGATGCGATGCTCTGGCAGGTGCGCGCCGGTCGCGGCGGGCTGATCGTGGAACTGAACGGGCTGCCCGTGCGCGCCATGCTGCTTGCGCGGGGCAAACCCGTGGGGCTTTACGATCCTGTGCATTCGAACGGACGCGCCGTGTTCACGTTGCCGATGGGCCAGTCCGTGCGCGCCGGCAGCAATGAGATTCGCCTGGCGCTGTTTGAGAAACTCGACAAGGCGTTCGATCCGCGCAAGTTCATTCGCGTACACGCCATCACCGCGAACCTGACGGAGAAGGCGGAGTGGTCGCTGGCGCCGTGGACGATGCCCGCCGGCGAAAGCTTCAAGCTCCATCGCGGCGGCGGGACAACCGAGCCCACGTGGTATCGCACCACGTTTTCATTGCCTGATTCGTCGGGCCTCCTCGCGCTGGAACTGGCGGGGCTTTCGCGCGGGCGAGTGTTTCTCAATGGTCACCACGCCGGCGACTATGAGGCATCGCCATCCCGCGCTGCTTCCGCGCCGCGCGTTCTGTTGCCGGCATCGTGGCTGCGGCGCGACGCCGAGAATGAACTGATGATCTTCGACGAACAAGGCGCAGCCGCGGCGAAGTGCCGGCTGACGTTCCTCCCATGAATACCGACTACGCCCAGGAACTTCTGATCGCGCTGCGGGCGGCGCGGCTGGCCGCCCAGGTCTGCGCGCGGGTGCAGGCCACGCTGGTGACGGCCGACGCGCTGGAGAAAAAGGATCGCAGCCCTGTCACCGTCGCGGATTTCGCCGCGCAGGCGGTCGTGTGTTCGCTGCTGGCCGAGCACTTTCCCACTGATGCGGTGGTCGGCGAAGAAGGCGCGGCCGAGCTGCGCCAGCCGACGGAAAATGCGGCCATCCCCCGCGCGGTCGTGGACCAGGTCCGCCGCGCGCTGGATCGCGATGTCAGCGCGGCACAGGTTTTCGATTGGATCGATCGCGGCGCGGGCGATGGCTCCACGCGGCGATACTGGACGCTCGACCCGGTCGATGGCACCAAGGGATTCCTCCGCCGCCAGCAGTACGCGGTGGCGCTGGCGCTCATCGAAGACCACGAGGTGAAGCTGGGTGTGCTGGCGTGCCCGAATCTTGCCACGGAAACGGGCGTCGGGGTCATCGCGGCGGCGGTGCGAGGGCAAGGCGCGCGGCTGCTGATCGATGGGCTGATTTCACCGGATTCGCACTTAGACTTTGCATCCGCAGCGCGCCTTCGCGTCAGTGCGGTCGCCGATCCAGCCGCGGCGCGGTTCTGTGAGTCCGTCGATTCCGGCCACAGCGACCAGGCCGCCGCCGAAGCGATCGCCCGTCGCCTGGGCATCGCGCAGCCCGCGCTGCGGATGGACAGCCAGGTGAAGTACGCAGCGGTGGCGCGCGGCGACGCGCAGATTTACCTGCGCCTGCCGGCACAGCAGGGCTACGAAGAGAAAGTGTGGGACCACGCCGCCGGTTCGATCGTGGTGCAGGAGGCCGGCGGCATCGTCACGGACATTGCGGGCAAGCCGCTGGATTTTTCGCGCGGCCGAACCCTGGCGAACAATCGCGGCATCGTCGCCAGCAACGTCGCGTTTCACCGCCAGGTCCTGGACGCGGTCGCCGCCGCCACATCCCGTTAGACCGGCCCAGCGGTGAACCCGGGCGATATCCGAGTCGCTTCGCAAGCGCCCGGCGAATCGGCAAATCGTCACCTAACGCGCCCCTGCGACAATCTGACTCCACCTGGCCGTGAAACCCGCGGCCTATCCTTCGCTCTAACCTGATAGGCGACGGTGTGTCGTGAAGCGCCATGCCGCCTTCGCGTCATCGGCAACGCCAAGCGCTACGGCGCTGCAAACTCATGATCGGAAACAAGGAGGCTCAATGAAACGTTTAACTCACATCCTGACCGGCGGGGCCATGGCGGCGTGTCTGCTGGCGTCCATCGCATTCGCTGAAACCGCGCCGCTGGCGGTGAACAAGCCCGTGGATGTCATCAAGGGGGCCGTGCCGCAGATTGACGATGCGGTGATCGGCGCGTTCAAGCCCGGCCTGCCCGAGGTGATGCAAGCCGAGGACAACGCATTGACGAAGGAGAAGATCGATCTGGGCCGGATGCTCTATTACGAGAACCGCCTTTCCCGCAGCCAGAAGATTTCGTGCAACACCTGCCACCTGCTCGACAAGTACGGCGTCGACGGGACGCCCACCAGCACGGGGCACAAGAACCAGAAGGGCGGCCGCAACGCGCCGACCGTGTACAACGCCGCGGGCCATGCGGCGCAGTTCTGGGATGGCCGCGCGCCCACCGTGGAGGAGCAGGCCAAGGGACCGGTGCTTAACCCGATTGAGATGGCGATGGGTTCGAAGGAGGAAGTGATCGCGGTGCTCGGCTCGATGCCCGGGTATGTCGAGGCTTTCAAGAAGGCGTTCCCCGGCGAGAAGGATCCGCTCACCTACGACAACTTCGGCAAGGCCGTGGGCGCGTTTGAACGCAAACTCGTCACGCCGTCGCGGTTCGACAAGTTCATTCACGGCGACAAGACCGCACTCAGTGTTGAGGAAATCAAGGGCCTGCAGACGTTCGTCAGCACAGGCTGCATTGCGTGTCACAGCGGCCCGTACGTCGGCGGCAAGATGTTCCAGAAGGTCGGCCTGGCGAAGCCTTGGCCCGGTGTGAAAGACCTGGGCCGGTACGAAGTCACCAAGGGCGAAGGCGACAAGCACGTGTTCAAGGTGCCAAGCCTTCGCAATATCGCCAAGACCGGGCCTTACCTGCACGACGGCTCCATCGAGAAACTTGATGAGCAGGTGCGCCTGATGGCTCGGCATCAGCTTGCCAAGGAGTTGACTGATGACGAGGTGAAGTCGATCGTGACTTTCCTCGGCGCGCTGACGGGCGAGATTCCGACGGACTACATCAAGCCGCCAAAACTGCCCGAGAGCGGGCCAACAACACCGGCGCCGGCGGAGTAAGGGAAAAAAGGCTGGAGAGGAACTGGCGTCGACCTTCGGCGTCATCCAACAAAAAGCCCGCGCTTGCGCGCGGGCTTTTGCTTTCGTTCCGCTGGATGGGGCTCGCGATCGGCTTCGGTCAATTGCTCGGGGGGCGAGGCGTCTGCAGGGCGTGAACCTCCGGCACTTTGGTGCGGACGATCTTGCCGTTGAGCACGTTGTTCACCTGCGCCAGGTCGCTGGCGACCTGCTCGGGCGAAGGCGCGTAGCCGCCCGTAAGAATGCGGCGGTTGGCTTCCTGCACGGCCTGGGCACGCAGCACCGTGTCGATGTCCACGTCCGCGGCGACGGCGGCATCGACGGCGGCGGCGCGGCGGGTCATCGCCAGCGTGTCGCGCGTCGGGCCGCTGATCTGCGGGTTGGGAGAATTGCGAAGCTCGCGGGTTCGCCCCATGCCCATCTCGAAGCCCGCCGGCGGCATGCCGCCGCTGCCGAAGAGGGCGGTGGTGTCGTCGATATCCTGCCGCAACTGCTGGGCGAGAACCTGCACATCCGCGCTGGCGAGGACACGGGTCAGGCCGCGACGTGCGGCTGCCGCCGCCGCGCCTTCCGCCTCGATCCTGCCCATCTTGGTTTGCAGATAGTCTTTGACAACGGGTTGATTGAACAGGCCATCAAAATCCGCCGAGCGGGCACTGGTGAGCTGATCCCGCAGCACTTTCGGATCGCCACCGGCCAGCACGCCCTCGCGCAGGGGGCGCGGCGCGTAAGCGGCGCCGATGGCGCGGGACTCAGCGCCGATGCGGGCGAGGCGTTCATCCACGAGGCGTTCGTTGGCCCGCTGCCTCATCATCGCCTCCAGCGTGCGCTGGCGGTTCTGCTCGATGAGCACATCCAGCCAGCTCGGCGGGGCGGAGCCGGCGCGTGGATAAAGCTGCACGCCCTGATTCGGGTCGAACAGATTCAGGTGCTCGTAAGGGGTGCCGCCTTGCTGCGCGGCCGACGTGACGCGCTGCTGATGCGCCAAGGTCGCCTGCAGGCGCTGATTCTCCGCCTGCAGCGTCTGGACCGTCGTGCGCAACTCGTTCAGTTGAGCCTTCAGCTCACCGACCGGGTCGGCTTTCTCCTGAGCAGCGGCCTGACTCGTTCCCATTCCCAAGCACAACGTGGACACAACCAACGCCCGTCGCCACATAGGAAACCCTTTCGCTAAGCTGTGGTTCTGCAAATGCTTCGGACAACCCGGGCGGGATTTATCGGACGGGGAAAGTCTAACATGCGGCCCACCGGAACTGCAAGGAAAATGTGCGCAAAGTTTAGAAAAGTGGGGGCGGACACCGTGGATGGCGCGTCACGCCTTCGGCGAACCCTTGTCTCTCTTCCCTTCGGCCGGAGGCAGGTAGTTCTGCCCGGTGACGACGCTTTGGCCGGTCTTTTGCTCGAGTTCCAGGCGGGCTTTCTTGGCGATGTTTCCCCCGGTCCGCGCAGCGTCCTTGTTCTCATCCATGCTGGTGGCGTTGGCGGTTTCGGCGATCTGTCGCGTCGATAGTTCAGCCAGGGCGGTGAAGATCAACTCGGCCTCGCTCATGTGGTCGCGCAGGTTCTACGTCTTGAGGCCCTTGATCGCCTTGTGGCCCTGAACCGTGACGCCGGACCATTCCTGATGAATGATGTTGGTGAGGATGGCGTATTCTTCACCCTCTTTGATGTCGTGGCCCGCCCAGTAGTCGATGAGCTTGTTGCGGGTCTCCTGCCCGGTCATGCGCTGCTGGATCCACTTTTCACTGCGGCCATGCTGCTGCCAGATTTCGCGGGCACGGTCCAAGGCGCGAGCGGGGTCTGCCAGTTCCTGCATTCGCTCGTAGCCGACCTTGGCGAGCCAGAGCTTGATCGGCTCAGCCTTGGGGCTGGGGACGCTCTGGACGAGACGGAGCAGCGTTTCGGCGCTGGCGACGTCGGTGAGCCGCATTTTTCCGTCCTCGGCGGGCAGTTTCAACCGGTGACAGTTTGTCACCAGTTGACTGCCCTCCTTGCTCAGCCGTTCTTTAAGCTTGTTCCAATACTTTCTGGCAGTTTGGAAATCCGGCTGTTGAGTCAGCGCTTGAATGATGTCCACAACCGAAAATAGCCACGTTTCGGTCTTCTCATCGTAAACGCGACGGATTTCGCGTTCCTCGAACACGACGGGCAGGAGTTTCATGGTTGCTCCGTGACTTTGAGCGGGGCATCCGTAGCCTGGAGGTGAATCTCCGGAGGCATGACGCCCTGACACGGATGCGCATGATATCCAAACATCATACTAACGCAAATGCGTATGAAGATTTTCGCCGCTCAGACATGCAGGGGCCATCGAATCGCGATCACTCCGCCTTGCAAACCTCCTCCAGCACTTTCTCCTCGACGAAGATCGGCACGTTGCTGGCGATGCCCAGGGCGATGGCGTCGCTGGGGCGGGAGTCGATGTTTTTGGTTTCGCCATTCCTTTTCAGAATCAGGCGGGCGAAAAAGGTGTGTTCCTTCAAGTCGTTGATGACGATGTGATCGAGCTTCCAGCCGAGCTCTTCGAGGATGTTGGCGAGCAGTTCGTGGGTCTGCGGGCGGGGGGGCTTTTCGCCCATGAGCCGGCGATTGATCGCGGCGGCTTCATTGAGGCCGATGACGATGGGGAAGATGCGCTCGCCCTCGGCTTCGCGCAGTTCCACCACGTGGGCGTCCACGTTTTCGCGGATCAGGATGCGGGCTAGTTCCATTCGGATGGCCATTGTGAGGCTCCGCGGGTTTTCGAACGCGGCGAGTGTGGAATGTCGAATGTCGAATGTCCAATGACCAATGTCTAATGAATGACGAAGCACCGATGACGAATGACAAATGACGGACTGCAACCGGACGCACGCGAGGCATCCGGTTTGTCATGGATGTTCATTTGATGCTCCGTCATTTGGCATTTGGTCATTCGACATTAGGTCATTCATTCGACATTCGACATTTCATTCCCCACCATCATAGCCCCATCAGGTGCCTCATCACGCCCATTTCCAGCGCCTCGTAGTCGCGGGCCGCCACGCACTGGGCTTCGAACTTCGTGTCCCAGGTGCGCACCTTGTCCACCAGCGCGAGGAAGATCGCTTTGCTGTTGGCCAGGTGTTTCGTGGCGACGTCGGCCTTCTGGGTGCGCATGGCTTTGACGTCCAGCCCGATCATGCGGCCGGTCTTGGCGTAGCCGCCCAGTTCGAGAATGCGGACCTGGTTGAACGCGGCGCGGAGGTTGGCGGCGCCGAAGGATTTGTCCTGGTCGTACTTCAGGCCGTTCTGGTCGTTCAGGTGCACGCTCCAGAGCTTGCCGGCGGCCAGGGCGAAGGCCATTTCATCCGAGGGATCGAGTCCGGCAAGAATGGCGTGGGCGGTTTCGATCAGGCCGCCAACGCGCGAGGGATCGGCGGATTGCGATGCAAGGGCCAGGGCGTGGCCGATGGTCGGGATGTAGGCGTGATCCATCGGCTCATTGGGCTTGGGCTCGATGGCGATCTGCACGTTGGCGTCGTACTCGAGCAGCGTGTTGACCGCGTCGAGCAGCCGCTTGTTCGCTTCGATGGCGTTCTTGCTCTCGCGGATGTACGTGCCTTCGCGCGCCAGCCATAGCACCATCAGCTTGCAGCCCAGGTCGCGGCCCACGTCGATGCTCATCTTGCTGCGCTCGATGGCCCACTTGCGGCCCTTCGGATCGTTGCACGTGAAGCCGCCGTCGACGCCCTTGGCGTCTTCCCAGAGGCGCGGCGCGAAGAGTTCGACGACCAGGCCTTCGCCTTCGATCATCTTGCGCATCTTTTTCGCTTCCTTGGAAATCTGGGCGGGCGACTTGCTCTCGATGTTCGGCACCGCGTCGTCATCGTGGAACTGCACGCCGTCAAAACCGAGTGTTTTGTAAGCTTTGAGTTTTTTGGCGAACTGGAGGGTGGGGCGAACCGTTGGACCGAATGGATCAGCGCCCTCGGAGATGTTCCAGGGGCCAAAGGTGAAGCGGTAATCGGAAGCGGGCATGGGAACTCCTGTGGGGTGAGAAAGCATGTTGGGATGAGTCACGAACGGTCAACTCGAGGCGGTCGAATCCGTTTAGCGACGGGGCTTGCTCCGTTCCGGCGAATACTGCAGTGCCACGTTTGGAACGGGGCAAGCCCCGTCGCTAAACGGGAAAGCGCTAACGGCACCCGCAGCGCACCGCCGATGATAACGTAGCTGGGGAAGGTCGTCAGGAGGGAAGCACGATGTATGAACGCGAATGGCCTCGCAGCCGGTA
Source organism: uncultured Phycisphaeraceae bacterium (assembly GCA_964426135.1). Classification (GTDB taxonomy): domain Bacteria; phylum Planctomycetota; class Phycisphaerae; order Phycisphaerales; family Phycisphaeraceae; genus CAYRPN01. The sequence continues at coordinate 11,098 of CAYRPN010000133.1, forward strand.
CTGGCTGGCACACTTTCTGAATTTCCGCCACATGCGGGCGAAGATCGACTGGTCCGCGCCGGGGCAACTGCCCGCGCCGCTGGCGCAGCCGGTCGCGGATTGGCTCGCGTGGGTGGCGCAGGTGAACGAGCCTAGCCGGCAGCGGATGCTGGACTGGGCGTTGACCGATTGCGCGGATGATCCCGCGTATGTGCAGTCGCTGCGGCTGTTCGTCAAGGAAGAGCAGCATCACACGACGATCATCAACCGCTGGCTCACGGCGCGAAAACTCGCCGGAGCACCGTGCGGGGCGCTGCGAGCGGTGATGCGCCGCGCGATTCGGCCCCTGGGCCTGCGCTTTGAACTGTCCGTGCTGCTATTGGGCGAGATCGTGACGGTGACGATGAACCGGCTGGTGCGGGATGCGGTGCGGCGAGCCGGGCCGTGCTCGGCCCGCGGGGTTGTTCCGGCATCGGAGATCGCAGGCTCGACCGGCCCTCACCCCAGCCCTCTCCCGTCCTCCGGTGCGGGAGAAGGGGCCGCAGGTGCCCCGCTCGGCACGGAAACAGTCATGGCGGCGGCGGCGCGATCTGACGCAGCCCTCGCCGGCGTGCTCGATCAACTCATCACCGAGCACCATGTGCATCTGTCCTTCCACTCCGAGCGGCTGACCGCGGAGTTCGCCGACTTCAACTTCATCCGCCGCAATCTGCGCCGCCTGCGGTTGCGCGGCATGTTCGCCGCCCTAGTCGCCGGCGTTGCTCGTCATCATCGCGCCCTGCTCGCGGCGATCGGCTGCCCTCGCCGCCGATTCTCCGCCGAGTGCTGGTCGCTGTTCTCCACCGTGCTCGAACGCATGGTGCCGTATCGCCGCGAAACGCTCATGGCCACGCTGTTGGATCAGCGCGAGAAGCGGTTTGAGAAGCCGATGGCGATGCGAAGCTAGACTCGTTGGCTGGCCGAAGATGCTATCATTGACGAACACACCACGGACCTCACGACAGAGGAATTGCATGGCAGTCAAAGGAATCCAGTTTGTGATCGATGACCGAGGTGATGCCACGGGGGTGCTGATCGACTTGAAGCGCCACGGGAAATTATGGTCGGATATTTTTGATCGAATGCTGATCGAGTCACGTCGGAACGAGCCGCGTATCGCCTGGTCAAAGGCAAAATCCAAATTGCGACGCCGCCGCGGCATGTCATGAATGGGCGGCGATAAAGTCGATATTCTTCTCCAATGTCTTGAAAGACCGAAGGATTCGGCACTCCGAAGGGATGACCCCTCCAAACCCAGACCAACAAAATGAGCGCCGCTCTGCTGGGCACTCTTGTTGAGGGTCATCCAGAATGCCTCACGATCCCTATCTTGTTTTCCTCACGGCTTCGGCGATGCGAGAAATCGACCGCCTCGACGGGGTGATCTTTCGTCGCATTGAGAAACGCATCGATGCGCTTGCGTCGAACCCTCGTCCGTCCGGGTGCGTCAAACTCGTTGATTCAACGAACGAATGGCGCATTAGAGTGGGCGATTGGCGGATCATTTACACGATCGACGACACGCGGCACAGGATCGATATCATCGGCGTTCGACATCGAAGTGTCGCGTACGACTGAGCGAGCCGAAAACAAAAAACCGCGCGTCTCTCGACGCGCGGTTTTTGATTTTTCAATCGTGTCGAAGCGAGCGAAATTACTTGAGCTCGACCTCGGCGCCTTCCTTCTTGAGCTTCTCCGCCAGAGCCTCGGCCTCGGCCTTGGGCAGGGCGGTCTTGACGGGCTTGGGGGCGCCGTCGACCAGGTCCTTGGCTTCCTTGAGGCCCAGGCCGGTCGCTTCGCGGACGACCTTGATGACCTGAATCTTCTTGTCGCCGGCAGCCTTGAGGACGACGTCGAAGTTCGTCTGCTCCTCGGCCTTGGCGGCGGCGGGGCCCGCGGCGGCAGCGACGGCAACGCCGCCGGCAGCCGGCTCGAGGCCGTACTTGTCCTTGAGATAGTTCTTCAGCTCAACCGCTTCGCTGAGCTTCAGGCCGGCGATGGAATCGCCAATTTCTTGAATCGTTGCCATGGTGCAATACTCCGTGTGACTTTGCGTCTCCAAGAGGTGAGCGAACGTCGCTCATTTAACCCCGGTGTGGGGCCAGTCGGGGAACGGGAAAGGGTTTAGGGTTTAGGGTTTAGGGTTTAGAGTTCGGGGTTCGGGGTTCGGGGTTCGGGGTTCGGAGCGAAACGTCAGACATCTTCGGTCTCGACCCTACACCCTACACCCTACACCCTAAACCCTACACCCTAAACCCTTGCCTTACTTCGCCGCGATCGCTTCGCCCTTTTCGAGCTTCTTGGCGACCTGGTCCACGATGCCGGCGATCTGGTTGCCGACGCCCGTGATCGCTCCGATGAGCTGACCTGCCGCGCCGAGGAAGATCTGGATGACCTGGGCCTGCGCCTCTTCCTTGGTGGGGAACTTGGAAAGGGCCTTGATGCGGTCGGCGCCCTCGAAAAGTTCGCCATCCATGATGGCGCCCTTGACGGTGAGGGTGGGCATGTCCTTGATCTTGTCGACCAGCAGGCGAGCGATGTGCACGACGCTGCTGCCGCCGTAGACGACCGCGGAGGAGCCGTCGAGCATCTTGCCGACGCCTTCGAGCAGGGTCTTGGCAATGGCGGCCTTGGCCAGGCTGTTCTTCACGACGGTGATCTTGATGCCCTCTTTGTAGAGGCCATCGCGGAAGGTGGTGGCGACGCCTGAGGGCATGCCGCGGATGTCGATGACCATCGCGCCGGTCTGGCCTTCAAACTTCTTCTTGTAGGAGTCGACGATCAGATTCTTGATCGGTTTGCTCATGGCGGGTACTCGGAAAGGGCCAAGGGCCAAGGGCCACGGGCCAAGGGAGCGGAAGGGCCAAGGGCCAAGGGCCACGGGCCAAGGGTTCGGATTCCGATTCAGTTTGTGTTGCTAACGGCTCACGGCTAACGGCTTCAACTCTCGGCTTCAGTTTCAGGCTCCGGCCCCTAGGCCCTAGGCCCTACTCCCTAGGCCCTATTCTTCTTTGGGAGCGTGATGCGCCACATCCACCAGGACGCCGGGCGTCATCGTGCCCTTGATGCTGATCTTCTTCAGGTACACGCCCTTGGAGCTGGCGGGCTTCATCTTGATCAGGTGCTCAATGAATGCGTGAGCGTTTTCCTCGATCTTCTTGGGATCGAAGCTCATCTTGCCGACGACCGCGTGCACGTTGCCGCCCGCGTCGCTGCGGAACTCCACCTTGCCCGCGCCGTATTCCTTGACCGCCTGGGCGATCAGCGGCGTCACGGTGCCGGCCTTGGGCGAGGGCATCAGGCCCTTGGGGCCCAGCACCTTACCGAGCTTCGACACCACGCGCATCATGTCGGGGCTGGCGACGGCCACATCGAACTCCATCCAGCCGGCCTCGATCTTGGCGACCAGTTCCTCGCCGCCCGCCTCGATGGCGCCGGCTTCCTTGCACGCCGCGACCTTGTCAGCCGTGCAGAACGCGACAACCTTCTTCGCCACGCCGATGCCGTGAGGCAGCGACACGGCTCCGCGCAGGTTCTGGTCCGCCTGTTTGGGATCGATGCCCAGGTGCAGGCAGATGTCCACCGACTGGTCGAACTTGGTCTTCTTGAACGCCTTGAGCCGGCCGACGGCATCGGGCAGAGCAAGCATCTTCTCGCGGTCCCATCCTTCGACGTCCGCCTTGATGCGCTTGCAGAGAAATTTGTTTGCCATGTGCTGCGATCCTTACGATGAGGCCGTCTCGCACACGCCGGCACAAGCCGACATTCGCGATACAGGCCGATCTCCCACGATTCAATGGCTCGTGGTAGGCCGGGGAGCAAGCTATGAGCCAATAGCCGTTAGCCGTTAGCTCTTCTTTTACGTTGAACAACTCGACCTGCGAGACGAAGTCATCAGCTAACGGCTGTCGGCTAATGGCTTGCGGCTCTCCGCTCAAATCTCACCAACCACATCGATGCCCATCGACCGCGCCGTGCCGGCGATGGTGCGCATCTTGGCGCGTTCGCTGTTGCCGGTCATTTCCTTGCCCTTTTCCGCCACGATCTTCTTGAGCTGTTCAACCGTGACCTTGCCGACCTTGTCCTTGTTGGGCACGCCCGAGCCCTTTTCCTTGCCGGCCTGTTCCAGCAGCAGCACGGAGGCGGGCGGAGACTTGATCTCGAAGTCGAAGCTCTTGTCGCTGAAAACGGTGATGACGCAGCCGACGACTTTGCCGTTGAGCTTGGCGGTGGCGGCGTTGAACTTCTGAATAAACTGGCCGGGGTTGACGCCGTTGGCGCCCAGGGCCGGTCCCAGCGGCGGCGCGGGGGTGGCCTTGCCGCCTGGCGCCATGATCTTGAACTGGGCTGTAATCGTTTTCTTGGCCATAACACGACTCCTGGCGATTTCGCCGCGGACAAAGCTTCTATGAAGATTGCCCCAGCCAGCCGAGCCAGCCGGGAACATTCGAGCCAAGCAGTTTAGCGAAGTCGTGGGAAATGGCAAATCGGGTCACGGCCTGCTTCCTGTGGGGTCTGCCAATACTTCCGGGGGCGGCACTCCGGCCCCCTCTCCCTCCCAGGG
>CAYRPN010000134.1:0-15616 GCA_964426135.1 uncultured Phycisphaeraceae bacterium
TCCGCAGATTTTGAAAAATGGGGCGCGGGAAGGATGGGGTTTTTCAGGATTCCCATTAGCCATTAGCCATTAGCCATTAGCCATTAGCCGTTAGCCGTTAGCCGTTAGCCGTTAGCTCAAGCCAAGGGATGCCTGTCATGGGTGTGCTCGCTAACGGCTTATGGCTCCCATTTGAATCATGATAGCGGGTTGCGGGTCGCCAGGACGATCAGGCGTCGGCGCGCCGGCGCCGACCGGTCAGTGCCGCGGCCACCAGACCGAGCAGCGACAGCGTCGCCGGCTCGGGGACGGGGACGAACGAGATCGTCGCATTGAATCCGGTGGAGGTGCCGCCGTGACCGGTCGAGGCGTTGGGGCCGACGGCAAAGTCGATCGTCATGCCGGCGGTGACATTCAGGGAAGTGCTGAACGTGGTGCCCGCGATGGAGGCGCTTCCGTTGAACAATCCAGGCACGCCGTTGACCAGCACATGCACGGTGGCAACGCCGTCGTGTTCCTGCGTCCAGGTCGCCGACAGGTTGATCGAGCCATCTGCCGGAGCGACCCAGCGGACGATGTCAAAGGTGCGCGGCGAGCCGGCGGGGTCCGGGTGCATCCAGATTTGATCCGGATCGAACGTGCCGCAGCAGGAACCCTGCACGGCGCCGGTGACGTTGACGGCCACGACGGGGACGATGTCGCCGCCCGGCTCGAACCAGCCTTGGAACGATCCGGGCGCGGTGCCGGCGGGGAAGTCGTCCGCATGTTCCGCGGGGCTGAACGGATTGAACGCGCTGCCCAGCGAATCGCTGGTGCCGTAGCGCCACGCGCCGTTGATCGGAGCGACGGCATTGCCGCTGTTGACCAGTTCGAACGCCCGCAGGTCCGCGCCCGCGCGGTAGATCGCGGCCGGCGCGTTCTGCAGCGTGAGCGTCGCCCGCAGGCCGGTGGAGTCGCCGCCGATGCCGTCCAGGTCGTTGACAATGAAGTCGACCGTTTCACCGGCGATCAGCGTGTGCGTGACGTTGAAGGTGGAAGTGTCCGCCGTGGAACTGACCAGCGGAACGCCGTTGTGCAGCACGCGGTTGTTGGTGGTGCCAAAGTGCAGGGACTCCCAGTCGCCGGCGACGGTGTAACTGCCGGAGGTCGGCACGGTGAAGCGCACGATGGCATTGCTGACCGGGGCCGGGAAGCCGTCAGGGCCGGGATTGCCCGGGTGCAGCAGGATCTGGCCCGCATCCACGGGGCCGCCGCCGAAGCTCAGTCCAACCGCTGCGCCGCTGACATTGCCCAGCACGGCCGGCACCGACACGTTGTTGGGAATGAAATAGCCTTGGATGGAGGGGTTGGCGCCGACGAAGTTGTCGGTGTGCTGGCCGGCGGTGAAGGCGGTGAATCCGCCCAGCGTCGGGCTGTGTCCGACGCTGAACGGTCCGAAAGGATTGGTGGGCGAGCCATCGGGGACTTCGTTGGCGACGAAGGCCGCGTTGGCGTCGAAGACCGTCGTGGCCGAGGCGGGCGCGACGGCACACAGGCATGTCGCCGCCGCGGTCATCGCTGCGATGCCTCGCAGGAAAAGAGCGCCCGCAACGGCGTGGACCTTGTTTCCGACCTGAGCGATTCGGGGCAGTGTTCGCAGGCTCATGTATAGTCTCCAGTTTCCTAAGGAGCCGTGCAGGATCAACATCGCATGTGGGACGACTTTCCAAGTCGTCCGGCTGGGCGCGAAGCGATTCGAATCTTCGGAGTTAATCTTGCACGGCTCCTAAAAATGTAGGATCAGTTCAGCTTCTTCAATGGTTGTGAACCAAGGCGCGGATCAGCAGGTTCGCTTGCGGCGACCGCCCAATGCGATGGCGCTCAGCGCCAGCAGCGACAACGACGCCGGCTCCGGGACGGGCGTGTTGAACACCACGCTGAAGCCGGGGATCACGTTGGTGCCGCCGGGCAGTGTTCCCGCGACCGTGCCGGTGGCCGAGACCAGCACGTTGCGGAAGAACCGCGTATTGCCGGCGTTGTAGATGCCGGTGCCGACGAAGGCGTCAGCGGTTTCGCCGTTGACAGTGACGTTGCCGAAGCCCACGTAGAAGTAGAGATCGACCAGCGATGAAGCGGGCAGGCCCGTGATCGTGAAATCGGAGATGCCGTCGCCGCCGCCGTTGTTGCCGGCGGAATTATTGAAGACGTAATCGCCGAACAGGGCATCGGGGCTGGTGGAGGTGCTCGGCGGTTGTGCCGGCGCATTGGTCAGATCGCCGCCGACCGGCGTGAAGACAAAACCAACGCCCGTCGCCACACCGTTGGAATCGAGGAGATTCGCAGCGGTGACGGTGAGGTTGTCGTTGTCGCCGCCGCCGGAGCGTGAGTCCGCGGTGATGCCGTTGAAGAACGTGCCGCCGCCGCCGGGGCCTGCGCCCTGGAAGGTGGCGCCCAGCGGGTCGGGGCCGGGGTTATTGCGCTGTCCGTTGAAGTCGACATTGACGAACGTCACCGTCGGGCCGCTCGGGGAGGCAGAGGTCAGAGGCGTCGTCGAAAGCGCCCAGTTGTCCAGGAAATGCGACGGCGCCGTGCCGGCGACCACGCTGGTGCCGCCATCGGTGTAGAGGTGATTGATGTCGTTCTCAGTGATGAACGAGCGCGGGGAGATGATGGTCTTGGCGAGCGTTCCTTCGCGGGTGATCACACCCGAGTAGGTGTTGCTGGCCATGTCCAGGGTCAGTTGCGCGTTGTACCAGACGCCCGGTTCGGGGTTCAGGACCGAGGTGCCAGCCCCGGCGCCGCTGCGGGCGAACACCGAACCGCCGGCCACATGCAGCGCGGCCGTCAGCAGATTGCCGTCGGCGTTCTTGCCGATGGTGATCGAGTAGTCGCCGGCATCCAGCGTGTTGTTGCGGAAATCAACGTTGAAGAACAGCGGCGCTGCCGAAGCCGCTGGAATCGCCGCGAACGAGTTGACGTAAAACGGATTGCCGGCGCTGGCGGGCGTGTCCGTGCCTTTGCCGTTGTTGGCAAAAACGTTGGTGAACGGACTTTGCGACGCAGCCGTCACCGTCTGGCCAGCGCCGCTCACCGGCCCCCACGGAGCGCCCACGGGGTTGCCCAGCGTCTGAGCGCCGAAGTCGCCGTCCGTGTTCACGAGCGCCCCCTGCGCATCCGTCGCGACCATCGTGGCGAACAGCATGCAAACGCCCAGCAGGAGGCCGGCGCCTCTGCAAAAGATCGAACCACAAGCGGACACAGCGACATTCCTGCCTGATTCAATCTGCATGGTGTTCTCCAGGTCCTGATGAGGGATTGTTGATGCGGCTTCAAATCCTAAGAAGAATGTGCCCCAAGCAACCTGACAAAAGAGCATGATAACCTAAATCTGCGAAGGTTGCCAGAACTTTCTGCTTGTGATTGCTGAAGGTTCTGCCCATTTTTCCGGGGTCTGCATTTCGGCCCCGTCTCACTCTCAGGGAGTTGGATGAGTACGGCATCAACGTCGCCAGCAACCCGGTCCACGTCCACGATTTCCACGCCACGATTCTGCACCTCCTGGGCATGGACCACACCAAACTCACCTATCGCGTCGCCGGCCGGGATTACCGGCTCACCGATGTGCATGGGAATCTGGTCAAAGGCGTGCTGGCGTGAGATGGTGCCTGAAGCTCGCGGCTCGCTTCGATTTCGATCAGCTCAGGATCGCCGCCAGAGGCGACTCGATGAGACTGCCGAGCGTCTGGATGAATCGTGCCGCCAGCGCGGTGTCGATGACCCGGGGATCGAACGCGAGGCTGAGCGTCACCACGTCGCGCGGCATCGCCGAATCTCCCACAGCGCTTGACTGGCGGAGGACGCGACCGATGCCGAGCGCCGCGCATTGCGGGTGGTTGATCCGAGGGGTGAACGCGTCGATGCCAAACGCGCCAAGGTTGAAGATGGTGAACGTGCCGTCTTCCATCTCATCGGCACGGACTTTCCGGGAACGAACACGCTCAGCAAGTTCGCGGCATTGAATCGCCACATCGCGCGGCAGCAGCCTGTCAACCTCGCGAATCACCGGGCAGCGAAAGCCGTCAGCCGATTCGACGGCCACGCTGATGTGGATGTCCGGCGATATCGCCGGCTTGCCGTTTTCCCAGCGGGAGTTGAGCGCGGGATGTTTCCGCAAGGCGATGGCGGCGAACTTCACGAGCAATTCGTCGCAAGTGGGGACGACAATGCCCGTGATGTGCTGAGCCATCGCCAGGTCGCTGCAAAAACGAATGAGCAAGGTCGCATCCGCGGTCGCGTGCAACGTAAGCGGCGCGGCCTGGTGTTGGTCGGCGATTGTGGAAGGCGCGATCACCCCGCGCTTCGCTGGCGATGCGCTTGCGGCGTGCGATGCGGCGGCGCTGCGAATATCCGCTTCACGGATGCGCCCACCTCGCCCGCTGCCGGCCACTTGTCGCCAGTCCACGCCCAATTCGCGAGCCGCGCGGCGGGCACGGGGCGTGCTGATCACTGCCGTGGTGCTTGCAGGGGTAACGGGCGTTTTCGTCGTGGCGGATGCAGGAGAAGCGTGCGCGATCCTGGTCGCAGGCGTTGGGGGAGTTGATGCGTTGGAAGCGGCGGTCGATGCCGGCGCTCGCTCGCCGTCGGCAAGCAGGTAGCCGATCAGTTGCCCCACAACGACCGTATCGCCATGCTTCGGCGCGATGGCAGGCAAATGCAGCACGCCCGCATCGAAGGATTCGACTTCCTGCACAGCTTTGTCATTTTCAATGGCGAAAAGCATCTCGCCGGCGCGCACCATCTCGCCTTCGCCCTTGAGCCACGAGGAAAAGACAGCCTCCTCCATGGACCAGCCGAGGCGCGGAACAGTGATCGGTGTGGCCATGGCGTCACTCCGCAATCAGTTCCCGCACAGCCCCGACCATATCGTCCACATCAGGCACGAGCGCCTTCTCCAGCGGCGGGCTGTACGGCACCGGCGCGAAGGCGCCATTCAACCGGCGAATGGGCGCGTCCAGATCGTTGAAGCCGGCGTCGGCCACTTGCGCCGCGATCTCCGCGCCGAGGCTGCACGGCGAAAATGCTTCATCCACGATCAGCAGCCTGCCCGTTTTCGCCACCGATGCAAGAATCGCCGGTGTATCCAGTGGCGACACCGTTCGCGGATCGATCACTTCGACGCTGATGCCTTCCTGTGCAAGCTTTTCCGCCGCTGCCAGCGCGCGGTGAACCATCAGCGCGAAGGCGACGACGGTCACGTGGCTGCCCGCGCGGGCAATGCGGGCTTTGCCGAAGTCGATTTCGTAGGACTCCACCGGGACCGCGCCTTTGAGGCCCATCAGTTCGCGATGTTCCAGGAACAGCACGGGATCGTGGCAGCGCAAGGCGCGGGTCATCAGGCCCTTGGCGTCGAACGGTGTCGAGGGCATGACGACGCGCAGGCCCGGGATGTGGCTGAAAATCGAGTGGTAACTGCCCGAGTGATGCGTCGCCGCCGAGTGCCCGATGCCGACGCAGCCGCGCATCAGCACCGGCATTCGCAGCCGACCGCTGCTCATGTACTGCATCTTGGCGATCTGGTTGACGATCTCGCCGAAGGCGTCGTTGATGAAATCGATGAACATGAAATCGACGATGGGCCGGGCGCCGGTCATCGCCGCGCCGCAGGCGAGACCGACGAATCCGCGCTCGCAGATCGGCGTATCGCACAGTCGCTGGGCGCCGTACTTGGCGAAGAGTCCGGTGGTCGTGGCGAAGTTGCCGCCGCGGATGCCGATGCCTTCGCCCATCACGAAGGTGCCCGGCTGCAGCGTCATCTCCGCATCGAGCACTTCCACCGTGGCCGCCGCGAATCCGACCTGCCGCGTGCCCGGGTCCGGCTCGACGATCGCGGGACGCGCCGATTCTTCGCAGTACACGTGCTGTGTCGCGGTGGCGCCATCTGGCAGCGGCGCTTGCTCCGCTTCCGTCGTGGCCGCGGCAATCTGCGCGGCAATCTCCGCGTCGATCGCATCGAAATCCGCATCGGTGGCGATTCTGTCAGTGATCAGCTTCGCGCGCAGCCGCTTGATCGGGCAGCGCTCGCGCCACTGTGCCACTTCCTCTTTCGTGCGGTACGTGTAATCGCCCATGCCCTCGGCATGCGGCCGCGTGCGGTAGGTCTTGCACTCGATCAGCGTGGGCCCGCCGCCGGCTCTGGCGCGATCGACTGCCTCACCAGCCGCTTGAGCGACGGCCATCACATCGTTGCCGTCCACCTCCACGCCGGGCATGCAATACGACGCGGCCCGCTGCGCCACACTGGGATTTCCCGCCGAGTAACTGAACGGCACCTCGGTGGCGAACTGATTGTTCTCGCAGATGAACAGGGCCGGCAGCTTCCAGATGCTGGCCATGTTCAGGCCCTCGTGGAACGCGCCGTTGTTCACCGCACCGTCGCCGAAGAACGCCACCGCCACGTTGTCCGTCCTGCGCAGCTTGAAGCTGTACCCCGCGCCGGCGGCCTGCAGGATGCACGGGCCGACGATGCCGCTGGTGCCCATCAGCCCGATCTGCGGCGCGAACAGGTGCATGCTGCCGCCGCGCCCGCGCGAGCAGCCCGTCGCCCGGCCGAAAAGCTCGGCGATGAGCTGCACCGGCGGCAACCCTTTCGCCAGCGCGTGGCCGTGGCCGCGATGCGTGCTGAACACGACATCATCCTGCCGAAGATGCGCACAGATGCCCGACGCGATCGCTTCCTCGCCGACATAGGTGTGGCACGCTCCGTGAATCAGCCCGCGCTGGTGACACCGCGCCAGTTGCTCTTCGCACTGACGGATGAGCTGCATCGAGCGGTACCACGCGAGCATGTCGAGTTTGGTTGGAGACTTCGCCACGGTTACTTCATCCTTCGCTTGCCGACGGAGCCGCCGCCGTTGAGGGCCAGGTTGCCGCCGTCCATTGGAATCAGCGCGCCGGTGATCCAGCTTGATGAATCCGATGCGAGAAAAACAGAAAGTCCCTTGATGTCATCGGGGTGGCCGAGGCGTCCCGCCGGGATGCCGCTGAGGAATTTGTCCTTGAGCGAAGGATCCGCCGCGATGCGTTTTTCCAGGCCGGGGTTGAGCACCTGCGCGGGCAGGATGGCGTTGACGCGCACGCCCCGGCCGCTCCACTCCGTGCTCAGCTCGCGCGTCATCTGCGCCACCGCGCCCATCGCCATGCTGTAGGCGATGTGGCCCCGGCCCAGGGCCGTGATGCTGGCCAGCGATCCGATGTTCACGATGCTGCCGCCGCCCGCCGCCAGCATGCGCCGGCCGGCTTCCTGGCACATGCAGAATCGCCCGAGCACGAGGTTCCGCCACGTCTGCTCCACCGCGGAAAGCTCAATCTCCTCCGGCGCGCCCAACACCGCTTCGCCGGCCACGTTGCCCAGGAAATCGATGCGCCCAAACTCGCGGTCGAGTCGGCTGAAGAGCGCGCGAATCTGGTCGAGGTCGGAAACGTTGCCATTTGCGAACACCGCGCGGCGGCCGATGGTCTGGATGGTCTTGGCTGTCGCCTCACCGCCCGCCGTGTTCAGGTCCACGAGCAGCAAATCCGCGCCGGCCTCCGCCAGCGCGAGCGCCATCGCCCGGCCCATGCCTTGTGCGGCGCCGGTGACGAGCGCGACTTTGCCGGTCAGATCAAAGAGGGATGATGCCATGACTTATTTCGCCGACAGCGGTGCGGTCCGCTGGATTTTCACGAAGCTTACAAGCACAGCCCCCACGAGGTAACACCCCGCCAGGAAAAGCAGGCACGTGCTCTCCGTGTAGCCATGCGATTTGAGCCAGCCCATGAACGAGTTGCCCAGCCAGCCGGCGAGGTTGGCGGCCATGTTGATGAAGCCGATGGACACGGCGGCGGCGGAGGCGGTGAGCGTGAGCGTGGGCAGCGACCAGAACGGCGAAGGCCAGAAAAAGGCCGTGAATCCCGTCAGGCAGAGCCAGGCCATGATGGCAACGAACGGCTGGCCCGTCAGCGCGCTGCCCGCGAGGAAGAGAGCCGTGGCCGCCTGTCCGAACACGCAGTGCCACTTGCGATCGCCGGTGCGGTCGCAGGATTGGCCTGAGATGTAGACGCCCAGCAGTCCGCAGGCGTAGAAGAGTCCGCTGTAGAGAAGCGCCGCGTGGTCGGTGCCGCCGGAAAGCGTTTTCACCATCGACGGCACCCAGAACGCCAGCGCGTAGCCGCCGGTGTTCGTGGCGAAGATGCCCAGGGCCAGCAGCCAGACATTCGGCAATCGCAGCGCCTGCCAGACGGTGATCTTGTTCACGCCTTCCTTGGCTTTTGCCTCGGCCTCCAGCGCGGCCTCAAGGTAGTCCCGCTCCTGCTGCGTGAGCCACTTGGCATGGCGCGGCCGATCCGTCATGTACCAGATCGTGATGAAGCCGAGGATTACCGCCGGAAATCCTTCGAGGATGAACATCCACTTCCATCCATGCAGGCCGAACCAGTTCACGTCCAACAGCAGCGACGACACCGGCGCGCCCATGGCCAGGCTGAACGGCACCGCCATGACCAGGCCCGAGAGCGCCCGCGTGCGGTCCTGGGCGGTGAACCAGTGCGTGAAGTAAACGATGATGCCGGGGAAGAAGCCCGCTTCCGCGACGCCCAGGAAAAACCGCACGACGTAGAACTGCGTCGGCGTGGTGACGAAGGCCGTCAGTGACGAAATGATTCCCCACGTGATGAGGATGCGGGCGAACCACTTCCGCGCGCTCCATCGTTCCACCAGCAGCGCGCCGGGAATTTCCAAAAGCAGGTAGCCGATGAAGAAAATGCCGATGCCCCAGCCGAACACTTCCTCCGAGAACTCCAGATCCTTGCCCATGCGCAGCTTGGCGAACCCGACATTCGCGCGGTCGAGATACGCCACGATGTAAATGATGAACACCAGCGGCAGCACCCGCCACGCCACCTTGCGGCGCAACGCGGGCATGTGGATGGGCGGGTCGACGGAATCGGTGGACATGGGGTCGATCCTGCTCGTCGGTGAGCAAAAGAAAACAGGCGCGGCTGTAACGAACCGGCGATCCGCGTCGAATCACTCACCCAGAGCGCGCACGGTGGTCAGTGACTTGATGACGCTGTGGTCGTCGTATTTCCAGACGACCTTCTTCTCGCGCGTGACTTCAAAGGCATGCGCGCCCTTGCCTTCCTGCCCGCGCAGGAAGTTGCCGATGAGCAGGTTGCCGTTCTTCAACTGCTGGATGCTGAACACCCAGGTGATGTTCAGCTCCGGCGCGTCCTTGGCGGCGAACTCCCAGGCGATCTTCTTGTCGGGCGTGACCTCAATCACGCGCTTCTGCGTGCCGCAGGCGATCAGCGTGTTGCCGTTGGCCAGACGCTGCGCGTCGCCGGCGTTCTCAACGCCGGTGTATTCCCAGACCACCTTGCCGGCCTTGTCCACTTCGCGCACCGCGCCTTCGCCTTCGTGGGCGGCGAGGATGTTGCCGTTCTCGAGCTGGTGCAGATTGCGGATCTGCAGGTGATAGTGCTTCTGGCTCGTCGTCAGCGGCGTGACGCGCACGACCTCGCCCTTGGGATTCACTTCGACCGCCTGGCACGGCCCCTGTTCGCCCACCAGCGTATTGCCGTTGGACAGCCGCGAGCATCCGAGCACCTGCTCGCACTTGCTGACGTAATTCCAAACCTCTTCACCTTTGGCGTTGATCTCGCGCACGCCGGTGGGCTTGCCGCCGTAGCCGTAAAGCACGTGGCCATCGGGCAGCGCCTCGAAGATCACGGCAATGCTCAGCGGCTTGTGCTCGCTGACCACCTTGCCGGCCGCGTCAAGCTCCAGCAGGCGGTTGCCGCCGCTGCCGTACTCGAAGAGCAGCAGGCGGCGCTTGCCCTGTGGTTCGGCGGCACTCGCTAGCAGAGCCGCCCCGATGATTGCGACGAGTAACGCTGCCAGGTGAAATAGGCGATTCATATTTGATGCTCCAACGACCATGACGCGTTGCTTTCGCTGTTCTTCGTCTGGACGTGCCAAGGAGAACTGATGTTGATGGGCGGAACAGGAACCTCGCATCGGGACAGAATACCGCGCCACCGGCACGCGGCGTGAATCTTCCCACATGTGCCACGAAATGTCCCGTCGAGGTCACAATCGAAGATGTCGCCTCCGCGGGTGAGTTGCATCGTTGCAACTTGTCGTCGTGGATCAATCAACTGATGAACAGGACTCTCGTCCTGGATGAATCGAAGGGCGGAAAGTTCATTCAGCGATGAGGTCATGTCACGCAAACTCACCGTCCTTTGGGCCAAGCGCAACAGCTGCGATCCGCGGGGCGTGGGCGATGACGTTCCCGCAGTACGCGGTAAGCCTGTGGATCGGGCACAGCATCGCCGTGAGCGGCAAGCACTACGCCAACGCCGTGCCGGATGAACTGTTCGACCGTGCCGCCGGCCCCGAGGACGACGCGGACGAAGCGGCGCAAAATGCGGCGCAATATGCGGCGCAGCAAGTCGTCGCGAATGGTCGCAACGCTCCGCGTTTGGATGAAGTCGGAAAAGTCGAGAATCAAGAACCCGCATTCTGCGGCGAGAAACAAGATACTGCGGCATCCTGCGAGATGCGAGACATGTCTGAAAGGGTGAGCGAGGGGATTCGAACCCCCGACCCTCGGGACCACAACCCGATGCTCTAACCAACTGAGCTACGCTCACCATGGGTCGGCCGCACGGGCCGGTGGCCGCGTTATCGGCCGGTCATTTTGTGTTTAACCGATTCGCCTTTGGTCGATGGGGTGGAAGCCACGACCGCTGGGGAACGCAGAAGATTAGAGCGTGGCAGGGTTGTAGTCAAATGCGGCGACTTGCGGTTGACCCTCCATTCGACCCCTTGAAGATGCAGGTCGGCTGGGTTGAACCGCGGCCCCTTGGCCAGGTGATTTATGCAAGAAAAAAAACTGAAGCCTGTATCGGCACAGGGCGTTCGCTGGACACTGCTTCGCGTGCTGGCCTGCCTCGGTCTCCTGGCGTGGGCTGGCGCGGTGGGTTGCGAGTCGACGCCGCTGAGCACACGTTCGGATGATGATCAGACCCTGACGGAGCCGCCGGGCACGGGGCTGGTGGCCAAGTCGCGCTCGCTGATTCCGGATGTGCCGACGCCGGTGGGTTTCGTGGTGATTCCCGCCCGCAGCAGCAGCTATGTCACCCCCGACGGGGCCCGCGTGGTGAACCATTCGTACCAGGGCTTGTCCAGCGTGCGCGATGGCGTGCAGTTCTATCGTCAGCACCTGCCGATCCACGGCTGGCAGCCGATTCGCGAGCGTTCCGATGCGTCGCTGACTCACATGGTTTACGTGAAGGGACGCGAGGAATTGACCGTCGAGGTGAATCACCCGCGCGTGCTCGACGTGGTCGTTCGCATCCGCGAACGCAACGTCGGGGCGGCGGCGGGGGCGTATCGGTGAGTTGAATGCGCGTAGCCGCGCCCTTCGAGCGGGCGCTGAACGGGTTCATTCGCGGGTTCTCTTGAGTCGGTCTGCCTCGTCGCTCTTCCGCATTCGGGAGATGTCTCGCTCCTGCCGCGAGGCTTTTTTCATTTCATCCTTTGACCGCGCGGGCTTTTCTTGGATAATGGCGTTTCTGTACCTGACCCAAGCTGCGGCCGGTCTACGCCGCCAACGATCGAGTTGATTATGGATTCCGAACATCGTCACGAACTGGCTGAGAGCGATCTTTTCCACGCTTGGGAGAAGTTCAAGATCTGGTGGAACAAGCATTCCACCAAGGTGCTGGGCGTGGCGGTGATTGCGGCGGCGCTGATCCTGGCGGTGCGCTTCTTCCGGGCCAAGGCCGCCGCCGAGCGCGAACAGGAACAGTGGCTTCTGGCGATGGAGACGGGGCCCGAGGCTTATCGCGAGCTGGCGAACCTGACGAGCAACGACGCGGTGGAAGCTCAGGCGAATCTGCGCGGCGCGGACCTGATCCTTTCCCAGGTGGCCCGGCCGGCGGAACCCGGTCAGCCGGCGATGTCGCCGGAGAAGCGGAAACTGGAGCTTGAAAAGGCCGAGGGCATGTGCAAGTCCGTCCTCAGCGGCAGCCGGCATCCGCTTCTGACGATCAACGCCCGCATGCGGCTGGCGTCGATCGCCGAGGCGCGCGGCAACTGGGAGCAGGCCAAGGTGGAATATCAGGCGGTTCAGAAGGACGCCGCCGGCGCGGGCAGCGAGTACTACCAGAAGCTGGCCGCGGCTTATGAAAAAATGCTGCCCCGGCTGGCGGTGTCTCCCGTCTTCGCGAAGGAGGAAGTGAAGCCCGATCCGCTGAAGAACGATCCCTTCAAGTTCGACCCGCTGAAGTTCACGCCGGATCCGGGCAAGACCGATCCGGAGAAAACAGATCCGACGAAGACCATTCCGTCATTCATCGATCCGCCCAAGTTCGATCCTGCGAAGGATGGCAAGATCGATCCCGCCAAGGACGCGAAGATTGAGCCGGCGAAGGATGCCAAGCCCGATCCTGCCAAGCCCGATCCTGCGAAGGTTGATCCGGCCAAGCCGAAAGATGGCAAGTGATGTGGCTGGCCGCGCGAGCCTGAAAGCTCACTTGCGGGGTGGCCGGGGCAAAAGGCTCCGCGGGTGCCCCGGAACGGTTCACCTTGCGCCAGCGTTTTACGATTTCCGTCCGGACTGCGGCTACCAGCGCGCCCGATCGGGGCTTCCGCGGACTTCAGCCCCGGCCACCCGCAGAAGCTCTCAGGCTTGGAACAGAGGGCGAATGGCGTACCATTTCCACATACTCCCTCCTCACTCCTCACTCCTCCCTCCTCACTCCTTCCTCCTCACTCCTTTTCCTCCCCCGTGGCCAAGCCGCACTATTCATCCCGTCGCCAGGCTCGCCGTTTTGAAGGGCTGCCCGCTGCGCCCGTCCCGCAGGAAGCAGAAGACGCGCTGACCGCCGGCGAACTCGAAGCCGAGGCCGCGCGCCAGGCCGAGGAAGAAGCGGTGAACGAAGACGAGAACAGCGAGCTCTTCGGCGAAGGGGCCGACGAGCGCCGCTTCGTCATCAAGCGCGATGTCCGCCGACGGATCGACGTGTACCTGCTCGATCGCCTCAAGGGCATCAGCCGCAACCGCATCCAGAAACTAATCGAACTGGGCGGCGTCAAGGTCAACGGCAAGCAACCGAAGCCCAGTACGCAGGTGCTCGGCGGCGATGTGATCGATGTGATTCTGCCGGCGCCGGCGATCCGCACGATCGAGCCGGAGGAGATTCCGCTGCACGTGCTTTATGAGGATGAACACTTCATCGTCGTCAACAAGCAGGCGGGCCTGATTGTGCATCCCGCTCGCAGCCACCTGCACGGCACGCTGCTCAACGCGCTGGCGTTTCACTTCAAGCAAGCGCGCGAGGCGGCGGGCGGGCAGTTCCAGGCCTACACCACGCGCGGGTTTCGCAAGGGGAAAAAGGGAAGGGGACAGGGGACAGGAGACAGGGGACAGGGGACAGGGGACAAGGGACAGGCGACGAGCGACGCGCGCGTCAACCCGGTTAGCGGAAGCGCCGCAGGCGCCTCTTCGGGTCTGGCGATGAACTGGCAGCGCAAGGGCGCGCCACACGCTCCGGTTTCAACGACACAGAACCTAGAACCCAGAATCCAGAACCCAGAACCCAGAACTCAGAACGCCTCCGCCGACCCCGACCTCGTCGCCCGTTTCGACGCGCTCGCCGGCGGCTCCGCGGGCTCCAAGGAATACGAAGGCCCGCCCGTCACCATCGACGGCCTCAGTCAGGTCGGCTCCGGCGAGTGCCGGCCGGGCGTGATCCATCGCCTCGACAAATACACCACCGGCGTCATGGTCGTCGGCAAGAGCGATGAAGCCCACTGGGCCATCGCCAGCCAGTTTGCCGACCGCACCACGACCAAGGCATACCTCGCGCTGGTGCATGGCAACTTCACCGAGCCTGTGGGCGTGATCGATCAGCCCATCGGCAAGCATCCGACCATTCGCGAAGCCTTCGCCGTCAGGCCGGAGCCGCAGGGGCGCAATTCGGTCACGGTGTACCGCGTGCGTGAGCAGTATCAGGGTTACTCGCTGGTGGAACTCGAATTGAAGACGGGTCGCACGCATCAGATTCGCGTGCACATGACGCATCTGGGCTATCCGATCGCCGGCGACATCGTGTACGGCGGCGAGCCGATCGGCCATGCGGAACTGGTGAAGCCGCCGATCCCCGCCGGTGCGAGGCGGCACCTGACTTACGCCCGGGCCCGGGAGGAAGGCGTGCGATTGGAGGAGCGTGCTCTGGAGCGCGCCGACATCCTGCTGACGACGCCGGCTCTGCATGCGGGCCTGCTCAGTTTCACGCATCCGATCACGCGTCAGCGCGTGCTTTTCACCGCGCCGTTGCACGAGCCGTTCCTCACGATTCTGCGCGAGCTGCGCAAACGCCCCGCCGTCGGCCCGGTGGCGAAGGACGGCTGGCTGATCGATCTGAAGCAGGCGGTGCCGGTGGAGAAAAAGAGCGCGAATGGAAAGTCGGCGAGCGCAAAGCGAGTGAAGAAGGTGGCGAAGGGAGCCGTCAGGATCGCTGCGAAAAAGAAGACGCACGGCTCACGCAAAGAGCCGCGCACGAAGTAAGCGGGCTGGCTTGATGTGCCGCTCTGCAAGCAGAAGTTGAGCGAGGTATCGATCGTCCAGCACGCCGCGCTTCGTCATCCGCATCGCAAAAAGTCCCTGCGCGGGTGCCATGGGCAAGTGGAGGCTTGGCGCAGCTTGCCCGTGCGCGGCCGACGCAAGGCGCACGGGCAAGCTCCGAAGACTGCGCTTGCCCATGGCACCCGCGCAAGCTCGGAAGACTGCGCTTGCCCATGGCACCCGCGCAACAATCAAACCGAATCCGGATCACTTCTTCTTCCACGGAACGTCCGCGACATTTTCCAGGTGATTCGCCAGACGCGCCAGGGCGAAGAGCAGGTCGCTGAGCCGGTTGAGAAAGATGATGACGTGGTTGATTCCCTCGACCTGTCGGGAGAACGTGACACAGTCGCGCTCCGCCCGCCGACAGATGGCGCGGGCCAGGTGAAGTCGGGCGGCGAGTTCGGTGCCGCCGGGCAGGATGAAGTTGCGCATGGCCGGCAAGGGGTTCCATGCTTCGTCGATGAGTCGTTCCAGTTCAGTGGCGTCGGAGGCATCGATGCGCCGCACCTTGGCGGAGCCGCCGGACTCCGCCGGTTCCCACGGCGTCGCCAGGTCCGCGCCGACGTCGAACAAGCGATTCTGCAGAATAGTGAGGATTGTGCTGATGCGCTCATGCCCGCTCGCCGCCAGCGCGACGCCGATGGCGCAGTTGGTTTCATCGACACCGCCGTAGGCCGCGACGCGCGGATCGTCCTTGCTGACCTTCTGGTTGCCGTAGAGGCGGGTGGTGCCGTCATCGCCGATGCGGGTGTAGAGTTTCATGGGAAAGCCTCAGGCAAGAGCCGTTAGCCGATAGCCGATAGCCGATAGCCACGCGCTATTGGCAATTGGGATCGACGAATGTCACACACATTAGGCCGCTGGCGATGAGGTGTTCATCTCCCGGTAAAGAATCTTCGCGGCCGGAGCCCAACGGCTAACGGCTAATGGCTAACGGCTAATGGCTAACGGCTAACGGCTAATGGCTAACGGCTAACGGCTAA
>CAYRPN010000135.1:0-15516 GCA_964426135.1 uncultured Phycisphaeraceae bacterium
TAACCCCTCCCTAAGAGGGAGGGGAATCGAACCGCGGCCTTTTCTAAAGTGACCGCTAACCATTGATGACTCGACGACATAAAATCGAATCATGACCAAACTACTGGAAAAGGCGTTGTCCAAGATGGCGACCCTGCCTGAAGCAGAGCAGGATTTGATCGCGTCGTGGTTGCTCACCGAGTTGGAATCGGAACGGGCGTTTGACCGCGCGTTGGAAGCCACCGCGCCCAAGCTTGCCGGTCTGGCCGACGCTGCGCTGCGTGAAGATGATGCCGGCCTTACGACGAGGCTTGACCCGGATCGTCTATGAACTCGACAACGACTCGCCAATTCCGGGAGATGCTGGACGCGCTGCCAGAGACGGTGCGAAAACAGGCGAGGGAAGCGTATCGCCTGTTTGCCCAGAACTCTGGCCATCCGGGATTGCAGTTCAAGAAGTTGTTCGACAGGCCGCCGATCTACTCCGCACGCGTTGGCATCGGGTACCGGGCAGTGGGTGTGATGAAGCCGAACAAGATCGTGTGGTTTTGGATCGGATCGCACGCGGACTACGACAAGCTGATCTCCACGTTTTGAAATCCCGCGAAAGGATCGCTTCCATGACGAACCTTTTTTCCCGTCGCCACCTCCTCCAAACCGCCTCCTGCGGCTTCGGCTATCTCGCGCTGGCGGATATGGCCGCCCGCGCTGCCCGCGCCGACAGCGGGGCGGATACGCCCCGGCTCGCTGCCCCCGGCGCCGCTGCCGCCGCGTCGGACTACGAGAATCCGCTGCAACCCAAGCCCACGCACTTCGCTCCGCGCGCCAAGCGCGTCATTTTCCTCTTCATGCAGGGCGGCCCGGCGACGCAGGATCTTTTCGATTACAAGCCCATGCTGCAGCGCGACGGCGGCAAGAGCGTCACCCTCACCGCACGCACGCAGAACGACAAGAACACCGGCAAACTCCTCGCCTCGCCCTTCAAGTTCAAGAAGTCCGGCCAGAGCGGCCTGGAAATCAGCGAACTCTTCCCGCATCTGTCGCGGCACGCCGACGACCTGTGCCTGATCAACTCGATGTTCACCACCAGCCCGGCCCACCCGCAGGCCACCATCGAGATGCACACCGGCACCTCGCTCTTCGTCCGGCCCAGCGTCGGCGCGTGGATGCTTTATGGCCTGGGCACGGTGAATCAGAACCTGCCGGGCTTCATCACCATCAACGCCCCCGATCGCCTCGGCGGGGCGCAGAACTTCGGCTCCGCCTTCCTGCCCGCGTCCTATCAGGGCACCCGCATCGCGCCCGGCTCCATCGGCAAGAGCAACGGAAAACCGGGACAGGCTCCAGCCCCCGGGGGCGGCGAAGGCCTCGGCTCGATCATTCGCCCGCGCGTCGAGTCCGCTGCCCAGCGCAGGCAGCTCGACCTCCTGCAGGAGATGAATCGCGAACTACTCGACCGATCCGTGGTCAACCCGGAACTGGAAGGCGTGATCGAAAGCTATGAACTCGCCTTCCGCATGCAGAGCGCGGTGCCCGATGTGCTCGATCTGTCGAAGGAAACCGAAGCGACGAAAGCGATGTACGGCATCAGCGCCGGCCCCACGAGCAACTTCGGCACACAGTGCCTGATGGCGCGAAGGCTCGCCGAGGCGGGTGTGCGCTACATCGAACTGCACTACGGCGGCTGGGACCAGCACAACAATCTCAAGCAGTCGCTGACCCGCAATTGCCTGGGCATCGATCAGCCCATCGCGGCGCTGCTCACCGATCTGAAGCAGCGCGGCATGCTCGACGACACGCTGGTGGTCTGGGGCGGCGAGTTCGGGCGGACCTCGCAGGGCCAGAGCGACGATGGCCGCAACCACAACGCCGCGGGCTTCACGATGTGGATGGCCGGCGCCGGCGTCAAAGGCGGCACGCGCTACGGCGCGACGGATGATTACGGCTCTTTCGCCGCGGTGAACAAAGTCCACACCCACGACCTGCACGCCACGCTGCTGCACATCATGGGACTCGATCACGAGAAACTCACCTACCGCTACGGCGGGCGCGACTTCCGCCTCACCGATGTGTATGGGCATGTGGTGAAGGATATTTTGGCGTGAAGCGGAGGCGGGGCAAGCCCCGTCGCTAAACGGCGACCAACGAAAAAGGGCTGGCATGACGCCAGCCCTTCACATTTCTGCAAATCGAACTGCTTTCAATTCCCCGCGCCCGCCGGCTGGCCCTTCTGCGCCAGGGCGACGTGCTCGGCCACCAGGCCCGTCTTCAGCACGAGCAGCGCGGCTTCAAGCTGCGGGTCGATGCCCTTCTCCAGCATCTTCGCAGCCGTCGCCTTCTCCGCTTTCGGATCGGCGGGGGCTTCGTTGTCGGCGCGGATGATGTCCACTTCCTGCCTGTATTTGATCATGTCCGCCACCTGCGTGGTGGTCATCTTCACTTCGAGGTCCGGGTTGATGCCCCAGATTTTGTCCCCGGGCTTGCGGTGAATGATGCGGCCTGCGGGCAGGCGGTAGTACTGCGTGGTGAGTTTCAGCGCGGCGTTCTTGCCGTCGATGGGGAACAGATCCTGCACCGAGCCCTTGCCGAAGGAGCGGTTGCCGATGATCAGGCCGCGCTGGTAATCCTGCAGGGCGCCGGAGACGATTTCCGACGCGCTGGCCGAACCTTGATTCACGAGCACGACGACGGGGAACCGCTTGTACTGGTTCTCCGCGCGGGCTTCGTAGCGGCGGGTTTCACGGTTGGCGGAGTTGACGGTGGAGACGATGGTGCCTTCGCCGACGAAGCGGTTGGAGATGTCGATGGCCGAGGACAGCAAGCCGCCGGGATTGCCGCGCAGGTCGAGGATCAGGCCGCTGAGGCCGTCGGCTTTTTCCATCTGCTCGACGGCTTCGTCGAGGCCTTCCTTGGTCTGTGGGATGAACTGCGTCAGGCGGACGTAGCCGATCTTGCTGGAGCGGTCGATGTAATAGTCCCATCCGCCGCCGGCCTTGTGATCCCAGCCCTTGACGGACTCGATCACGATCTCAGCGCGTTTGAGGTCGAAATCGATGATGTTCTTTTCGCCGGGTCGCTCGATGCCGACTTTGACGGTGGTGCCTTCAGGGCCCGTGATCTCACGGACGGCGCGATCCAGCGACCAGTCGGCGGTGGAATCGCCGTTGACCTTGGCGATGACGTCGTTGGCGCGGATGCCGGCGCGGTGGGCGGGAGTGCCTTCCAGCGGGCTGACGACGGTGAGCCGGCCGTCGCGTTTGCTGATCTGGATGCCCACGCCGTAGAACTTGCCGTCCACGTTGCGGGCGAACTGCTCCAGATCGTGCGGCCAGATGAGCGAGGTGAAGTCGTCGAGCTGCGACGTGGCTCCGTCGGCCATTTCATAGACGAGCACCGGCTCGGGCAGAGCGACGGTTTTTTCGTTGAGCGTGACGATCTTGTCGACGATTTCCGACGCCTGCAGGAAATTGAGCTGGCCCTCGGCGGCGAGCAGCGCGGCCTTCTCCGCGGAGAGGCCTTCCTTAAACGCTTTGACCTTTGACTCTTCCTTGAACTTTGGGAACGCGCTGCCCAGCGCGGGCAGGTCCGCCATCACCGCCAGCGCATCCAGCGCTCCTTCCAGCAGCGGCTTATAGCCGGGGTTGTAGATGTGCTGATGAGCAGCCCGGCTGATGGTCTGGCGGAACATGGACATCTGCACGCCCTTAAGCCGCTGTTCCCAGGGCTCGCGGGTGACCTTGATCGGCTCGTCGTCGTCTTCCTTCTTGGTCTTGTCCTTGTCGTCTTTTTTCTCGTCATCGACCTTCTTCTGGGCCTTCAGTTTCTTGGCGCGTATCTCGTACATCTTTTCGAGCTCTTCGGGAGCATAGAAGCGCGTCAGGCGGAGCCGGCGCTCGATGGCCTTGACGGCTTTGCCGTGCAGCGAGTTGTCGTCAAAGAGCAGTTCCAGGCCGCGGTAGAAGCTGAGCGCTTCGAGCAGATCCTGGTCTTTTTCAGCGGCTGAAGCAGGGGCTTCGATGCGCTTGACCAGTTCGACGATCTTCGCGTCCTTCAGCATCGCCTCGCCGTCGTCGGCCAGCGTGTTCGCCTCGATGGCGCTGAAGACGGCGTCATTGAGATTGCCGGACTCCATCTGGTCCGACATCTTCTTGAAGGCTTTCTCATAAGCCTCGCGCCGCGTCGTGGTGTGGTCGGCGGCGTGCTTGCGGTAGCCTTCGATGTCCTTCAGCAGCGATGCGAGTTTGTCGTCGTTGCGCTTCGTCTGCTCGGTCTTCACCAGATCGGCAAGCTTGTCGAAGGAGCCGGCATTCGCCAGGCGACGCATCGTCGGAGCGACGGCGGCGTTGTCATCGGCGTAGAGCCATTGCGTCGGAGCAGCCGCGGCCAGGACTACGAACATCAATGCGGACACGGTGAGGCACCGACGATTGCGGAGCAATGAGTTCATGCACACCTTCCTTGAGAGCGAAATTGAATGCTGATGGATTTTGCTGGCGACAAGACGGCGAGTGTGTTCCCGTCGAGGCATTGTAGTCACGCCTCATGTGGAAACATCATAAGCCATATCGGCCGCGATTGACCCGGTGCGAGAGTGAAATGTGACGGGGTTGTGACAGAAAGGAAAGTTGCCGCTCAATCGTCCGTCTTCATCGCATCGGCCAGCCAGGCGTCCGGAGCGACCGAGCGCGGCGGGGCAATCTCGGGACCGTCCGTTTCGCTGCCCGGCTCGGACTTGATGCGTTTGGCCATTTTGTCGAGCACGCCGTTGATGAACGACGGGCTGTTCTCGGTGCAGAAGGTTTTGGCGAGGTCGACGGCCTCGTTGATGGCGACTTTGGCGGGGGCGTGGCCGATCTTGATTTCGTGGAACGCCAGGCGCAGGATGGCGCGGTCGATCGGCGGCTGGCGGTAGGTCGGCCAGTCGGGCGCCAGTTCGGTGGACAGCGCGTCGGCCTCGCCGCGCAAGAGCCAGGCGCCTTCAGCAAGCTGGAACGCCTGCTCGGCGCTTTCTCGGTCATCGGAGTCATTGCGGAGGGAATCGAGGATGGCGTCGCGGTCGCCTTCGCCGCGCATGTCGAACTGGTAAAGCGCCTGCATCGCCAGGCGTCGGATGTCGCTTCGTTTCAGCATGGCGGTAGTGTAGCGGGGAGGTGGGATTGAGGGGTGACGCGCGATTCGAGGAGCGCCTTCCATAGCGGCCATTAGCCCCGGGCTCTGCCCGGGGGAGATTCACTTTGCCCGCGCGCCAGTGCTGATTCGGGTTTTCTGGCCGCGAGTAACAGGTGACGAGGTTGGGTATGAGTCAGGAATGTTTGGTCCCTCGATCTTCGTCCCCGGGCGGAGCCCGGGGCTAATGGCGGAAGCGTTCGGTTTGTTCCTCGGTCCGAACCTATCGAGTGGTCGGTTCGTATGTTGGAATCGGAAGGGCCGATATTCCGCGCGCCCCGTTCGAAACCGCGCGGCTGCTGGCGGGAGCGATTGGATTCGGCCGGTTTTTCCGCCGATGTAGGATTTGTCACCGTCGGTTTGATTCGAGGCTCGTCCTGCGCGGAGGTTGGAAAGGACGCATGAAACGTTACATCTCCGTCATCCTGCGGTTGTTGTTTGCCGCCGCCGGCATCGGCTACATCGCGATCTCTTTGACGTGGACCGACAGCGTGGCGGTGCCCAAGGGCGAGCACAAAGTGCAGTTGGCCGCCGACCCGGCTTCCACAAAGACCGTCACCGTTGAGAAGCCGCAGAACTGGCGCGTGATCGAAGGCGATGTGCTGGGCGATGAAGGCAACCTGACTCTGCGCACTCCCGATGCCAGCGGAACGATGATCGTCACCCGCGACCAGATGGGCGGACAGATCACTCAATTCCGGGCCAAGCCCGGCGTCACCACCACGCTGGAGCATGCGAAGTTCGGCCTGCTCCTGATCGGGTTGCTCATCATCTGCCCGATTTACTTCGTCCAGTCGTATCGCTGGTGGCTTTTGATGAAGGCGCGCGGGCTGACCTGCTCGATGGGCAACGCGTTTCGCCTGACGATGGTGGGCACGTTCTTTAATTTCTGCATGCCTGGCACGACCGGCGGCGACCTGGTGAAAGCCTGGTACGCCTCGAAAAACAGCGATCGCCGCGCCGACTCGGTCATGACCGTCGTGGTGGATCGGGTGACCGGCCTGCTTGGACTTTTCATTATGGCGGCCCTGGCGGGGCTGTTCATGGTGCTGGCGACGAAGAACGGCTGGCTCGAACTCTCGGCGGAACAATCGAAAGTCGTCGGCAGCCTGACACTGTGGATCTGGCTGGGGCTGGGCGCGGCTGGCCTGGGCGCGATGTTCTATTTCTCGCGCCGCATCCGACGCAAACTGGGCATCAACTGGAACCTCGTGCAGAAGCTGCCGGGGCACAAGCTGATGGTGAAAGTGGATGACGCCGCCCTGGCGTACAAAAAGCACATCGGAGTGGTTGCCGCCGCCGTCCTGCTGAGCCTGCCGGTGCATCTGGCGCTGTCGGGAGCGACGGCGATCGCCGGCTACGCGCTGGGGATGGAGACATCTCTGGGCCTGCTGCTGACGGTCATTCCCGTGCTGTTCCTGGCGGCGGCGGTGCCGCTGACGTTCCAGGGCCTGGGCGTCATGGAAGGGCTGGCGATGGTGCTGATCGCCGGCGCCGGCGCGACGGAGAACCAGATCGTCGGCATGCTGCTGGTGATCCGCTTCTATCAGATTTTCTACGCTCTGCTGGGCTCTCTTTTCCTCTTGGGCGGAAACATTCACCTGCATCCGGAGCGCGACGAACCTGCCGTGGCGGAGTCGACCATCGAGACCGTCGCAAGCACGGTTGAATCGCCAGCAGCACAAAAGGCAAAGGTCGTCGAAGCGCACATCGAGAAGCCCGAGCCGGCGATCGCCGGTTGAACAGACATCCTCACTCTGTCATGCGTTTGCAGGAGTCTCGCCCAGCGGGGGAGCGCCTGCTTTGGTTTGCGCGCATACCGCCGACAGCACTGCAGGACCTTTCGCATCAACGGGGAAGCGGTTCTCGCTTGCCTCGCCTCGATTTGGGGCCACGGCGAGAAATAGCGACATTTTCACTTGATTCTCGGACGCATGAAGCCAACGATAGCGCGGGTTGCATGTGTATTGCCTGCGGCAGTCCAAGCCGCGTGGGCGGCATGCGATTCGACACAAATCCAGGCCTCCTTTCTCGGGTTGACCTCCCCCGACTCAACCCGAGGACTCGCCCCAGGCGGGCCCCCCGACACTGCCTGGGGTTTTTTTCTGCGCTGCCTCCCGGCGGTATCCCGAAGCGCCGGTCCCCCTTACCCCATCTGCCTCCCGCGCCTAAACCGAACTCACTTTTCGGACGATGAAGCACTGGATAACCGTCGCGCTCCATGAGTGCGCGCCGTCTGGAAATCGGCCCGGTGACGGCAGGAAGAGATACTGTCCCGCGTTCCGCAACGGACTCTTGGTGGTGGAGAAACCGATGGCTTTTGGCTTTTCCAAGACACGCTACTCGCCCATTGCGATCGACTTCGGCGCCGACAGCCTGAAGCTCCTTCAGATCATTCCTGGCGACCCGCCGCAGATCGTCGCCGCCGCCGCCGCCGAAGTTCCCGATCACGCTCGCACCGATCCCGGCGCCCGCATGGCGTTTTATCTCGACGCGATGAAGATGATGCTCGCCCAGCAGCCGTTCAAGGGCAAGCGGGCCGTCTGCTCGATCCCCGCGTACCAGACGCTGGTTCAGCATTTCCAGATCACCAAGAGCGAAGGTGATGAAATGGACGAACAGATCGGCGTTCACCTGCGCGAGCGGTTGAACGTCGACCCATCCCGCCTCGTCACCCGCTGCATCGACGTCGGCCAGGTCGTGCGCGACGGCACGGCCAAGCAGGAAGTCATCTGCATCGCCGCCGCCAAGGATGCCGTGATGCGGTTTATCGAGACGGCCCACCGCGCCAAACTCGACGTATCGGGCATGCACAGCGAACCCTGGGCCATCGTCAAGGCGTTCTCCCACCTGTATCGCCGCGATGGCGACGACAAACGGACGACGTGCTACATCGACATGGGTGCGGCCACGACGAAGGTGGTCATCACCCACGGCACGCAGATCGTTTTCGCACAGAACATCCACGCCGCCGGCGACCAGCTCACCCGCGCCATGGCCAAGGAGGAGAACATGAGCTTCAGCGACGCCCGCCAGCGCCGCATGGCGCAGGCACAGAACGCCAGGCTTCCTGAAACGCCCAAGCCGGTGCCGGCCGTCGCCGAAGAGCCGCACACCGTGGAACGCCGCGGCAAGAGCGGCCGGCCCTCCGGACTGGCCGCGCTCGACGCGCAGATTTCCGCCGAGCTTGAAAGCCCCGCGGTCGGAACGCTGTCGCATCGCTCCGCGAAGCCCGAACCGAAGGAAGCGGACACGCACGAGATTCTCGTGGAAGAGCTCCGCATGGCGATCCGCTACCACCAGAGCGTGTTTACGGATCGTCCCGTGGAAAAGCTCATCTTCCTCGGCGGCGAATCCAGGCACGTCAATGCCTGCCAGCAGATCGCCAAGGCACTGCGCATCGGAGCGCAACTGGGCGACCCCTTGGCCCGATCGGTGAAACCCGACTCCCGCACCGGCGGCGTCGATCTGCGCGAGGCGCAGCCCGGCTGGTCGGTGCCCTTTGGACTGTGCCTGCTGGAACCGGCGGCGTGAAAACGTGATGGTCTGCGATCGGGCGGAGTCCGCTAGACCCGCCTGCGCCTTGGACGCCGGAACGGGTGGGCCTCGCGGACTCGGCCCGACCGCTAACCGACGATGGATGGATTGCAGAACTTTGCCCCCGCCTCTGCTTTGAAAGGATCCCCCCATGCGCGACATGAGCTTTCTGCCGGAGGATTACCTGGAGAAGCGAGCGCATCGACGCACCAACGTCATCTGCGTTTCGCTGTTCATCGTGGTGATGGCGTCGGTGATCGGCGCCTACATCGTCAGCGACCAGCAGCGCATGGATGTAAAGAGCCTGCGCGATGACGTGAACCATCGTTTCGCCGAAGCCGCTCGCCGGCTCGAGCAACTCGACCAGCTTCAGCAGCGCAAGCAGCAGATGCTTCGCAAGGCCCGGCTGACCAGCGCGCTCCTGGAGCGGCTGCCGCGCACGCTGATCCTGTCGCAGTTGATCAACAACATGCCCACGAATCTGAGCGTGTTCGAACTGGAGGTGGAGACTCAGGTGCTTCGTGCCAAGAACACGGTGGCTCGCACCTCGCTCGACAAGGCGAAGGCCGACACCAAGGCCAAGTCCAAGAAGGCGGCCGCCGCCGAGAAGGGCAAAGAGAACGCCGAGGACGAAGCCATTGAGATCAAGCCCACGCAGATTACGGTCGCTCTGATCGGCGTGGCCCGCACGGATACGGAAGTGGCCCAGTTCATGACCGACCTCAAGAACATGCCGCTCTTTGCCAGCGTCAACCTTGCGTTCAGCGAACAGTTGAAGATCAACGACAACCCGATGCGCCGCTTCCGCATCGAAACGGTGATCAATCAGGAAATCGATCTGCGCAAGTTCGAGCCGCTGATGGTGAAGCGAGATCTGAAGATGAATCCGATGGCCAACTCGATCAGCATCGACGAGGAAGGCCGCGTCGTGAAACCCGCAGTTCCGTCCCCCGCGGCAGTGACCGCTCCCGGCGCCACCGCCTCCGTGCCCGACGCGCAGCCTGACGCCGGCCTGATCCGCAACGTGACCGACAAACCCCGCCGCACCCTGGGCAAGGAGTAATTGCCATGCGATTTGGACTACGCGAATGCATTTTCATTCTCCTTCTGCTGGCGGTGCCGGTGGCGGCATTCTTTTTCGTCTTCGAGCCCCGCAACAAGCAGATCAACGACATCCGCGAGGAAATCCGCCAGAAGCAGGTCAAGCTTGAAGGCCTGGAGGCGGCCACGCGGCGCATCCCCGACCTGGGCAAGGAGATCGACCGCCTGAGCACCGCGATCAACGTCATCGAGCAGAAGCTGCCCGATGAACGCCGCATCGACGAAGTGCTCAAGCAGGTCTGGGAACTGGCGACCAAGCAGCGGCTGACGCCCAAGAGCGTGCGCACCGACAAGCCGATGGCCACGCTGCAGTACTCGGAATTGCCGATTCAGATGGAGATCATCGGCGACTTCGACGGGTTCTACAGCTTTCTGCTGGAACTGGAGAAGCTGCCCCGCATCATGCAGTTGCCGAAGATGAAGCTCACCAAGCTGGCGGGCAAAGAAGCGGAGCAGGGCCAGATGAAGGCGGAGGTCATTCTCAGCGTCTTCTTCGAGGCCGACGACTCCGCGTATTTCCAGGGATCCTCGGGGAGGAGACGCTAATGTTCAAACGAGAAAAGCGCAAAGATGACGAGCACGACGAAGACCTCGACGGCGACGAGGCCGGCGCGGGCGATTCCGCCGAGGCGGCGGAGGAGCCCAGTTCCCTCACGCTGATGGGTGTGATGGGCGGCGTCGGCGGCGAGGCCGACCTGGACATGCAGTCCATGAGCGAAGGCAGCAAGCTGTTCAATCGCGGCACGCTGCTCGTGCTGGCGGTGGTGGTCATCGCCGCCGGCGCCCTCTACGGCATGCGCATGAGCCAGAGCGATGCAGGCACCAGCGACGAAATCAAAAGCGCCGAAGCCAAGATCGACAAGCTGATGGCCAAGAAGGTGAGCGTGGACGGCGTGCTGGGCGACACCGAGGTGATCCTCGCGGTGCTCAATGACGACCGCACGCGCCGGCAGGTGCCGATCGAGTTCACCAAGCAGAATCCCTTCCTCCTGCTGCTGGAGCAGGCGAAATCCGAAGGCCCCGCCAAGCCTGTGAAGCCGGCGGAGGATCCCGAAGTCCTTCGCCTGGCGGAGTTGAAGCTGAAGCTCGACAGCGAGTTCAAAAAGCTCAACCTCCAGTCGGTGGTGCCGACCGGTCGCACGCCGGTGGCCATCATCAACAACAAGATTCTCCAGATCGGTCACGACATCGGCAGCTTCAAAATCAAGGACATCCGCAACACGACCGTGGTGCTCGAAGCCGAGGGCCGGCAATATTCGCTGAGCCTGGAGTCCGATCCGAACAAACCCGATCGCAAGTGAACGGCGCGCTGTGGCAGGGCCCGACGCATGAAGAACAACGACATCGACAATCTGCTCGGCGGCATCGCCGACAATGCAGGCTCCGGCGCCGATTCGCAGAGCGGCAATGCTCTGTCCGATCTCTGGAGTCCCGATGACGAACCCGATCAGGGCGCGGCGGCTGACGTCGCACAGGTGCTTCTGGACAACGGCGTCGTCAGCGCCGCCGACGTCACCAGCGCTCGCGGCCTGATCGCCAAGTCTCCCGGCAAACGCCTGGCCGATGTGTTCATCGAGATGAGCATCGACGAGGCTGAGGTGCAGTCCGCCGTCGCCATCGTCGCCGGCCTGGCCTTTGAGCGCGTCGAACCCCAGGAAATCCCCGTCAAGCTGCTCGAGAAACTCGGCCCCGAGTTCTGCCGTGAACGCGGCGTCCTGCCGCTGCGCATGTCGGGGCAGCGCGTGGTCGTCGGCGTGACCCACCCGGAAAACCTCATCACCATTGATGAGGTGCGCCATCGCCTGGGGTTGCCCGTCAAGGCCGTCGTGATTTGCCGCAAGGACATCCAGAAACTGGTCGAGTCGCGCCGCGAAGAAGATGAGCCGCAGCAGGATCTGAACGTCGACGAGATCATCGCCAACGTCGAGGAAGACGACGTCGAAGTCGTGCAGACGAAGGAAGAGGAGCTCGACCTGGAAAAGATGGCCGGCGAATCGCCGATCATCCGACTCGTCAACTACCTGATTTTCGACGCGGTGAAACAGGGCGCCAGCGATATTCACATCGAGCCGCAGGAAAAGAAGATGGCGGTGCGCTACCGCATCGACGGCGTGCTCTTTGAAGCCATGAATCCTCCGGCAAGCATGCACGCCGCGCTGATCTCGCGTTTGAAGGTGATGTCCAACCTCGACATCTCCGAGCGCCGCCTGCCGCAGGACGGTCGCATCCGCGCCATGGTGCATGGCCGCAAACTGGACCTGCGCCTTTCCACCCTGCCCACCGTGCAGGGTGAGAAGGCGGTGATGCGTATCCTCGATACGCGATCGATTCAGGTTAACCTCGATCAACTGGGCATGGACGAGGACGTCCTGCTGATGTGGAAGCGCCAGATCGACCAGCCGCACGGCATTCTGCTCGTCACCGGTCCCACCGGCAGCGGCAAAACCACCACGCTCTACGCGTCGCTCGGCCAGATGGACCGCACCGAAATGAATATCTCCACGGTGGAAGACCCCGTGGAGTATCACCTCAACGGCATCAACCAGGTGCAGGCCCACGAAAAGATCGGCATGAGCTTCGCCGCCGCGCTGCGGTCGCTGCTGCGACAGGACCCGGACGTGGTGATGGTCGGCGAAATCCGCGACGCGGAGACCGCCAAGATCGCGATCCAGGCGTCGCTCACCGGCCACCTCGTGCTCTCCACGCTGCACACCAACGACGCGCCCAGTTCAGTCACGCGCCTGATCAACATCGGCGTCGAGCCGTACCTGATCGGTTCAGCCGTGAACGCCACCCTGGCGCAACGTCTCGTTCGCAAAATCTGCGACCACTGCAAAGTCGTCGCCGAGCCCAACCCCGAACTGATCGAACACCTGCAGCTTGTAGGCTTGAATCCGCACGAGCTTTACAAGGGCGAAGGCTGCGATCGTTGCCGCAACACGGGCTACAGCGGCCGCGTGGGTCTCTATGAACTGCTCGTGCTGGACGATTTCCTGCGCGACAAGATCGTGTCGAACCCCAACGTCACCGAGTTCCGTCGCGTCTGCGTCGAACGCGGCATGATCTCGCTGCGAAACGACGGCTTCCGCAAGGTGATGCGCGGGCTGACCACGGTTGACGAAGTGCTGCGCGTGACCGAAGCGAACACGTGATTCGGTGCCGCAGGCGTGGGGGGCAGGCGTGTGCGGCTTCAAGCCGCCCCGCCGGAACACCCTGTGCCCGCGCTCATCGCAATGCCCGGCCAGTTCATTACCTTCACGCTCCGCACCCCAATCCACTGCGCATAACTCTCCATCACCCACGCAGGGTCATCCACCTTCATCGCGGAATAGCAAAGCGTCTTCAATTCGCGTGAATCGGCGGAAACCACCACATCAAGCTCGCCTGCTTTTAACTGATTCGCGATCAGGCGCTCGCGCTCTGCAAGTTCATTCAGATGCACCGGCAAATGCCACAGGTCGAACATCGCTCGTGGCCAGCGACTGACGCCGAAGACGCCAATAGCCAGCAGCAACACACCAAGCTTCACGCGATGCGATGAAAGCCACGCGGGCCACGCAACGGTCGCGCGACCTGACAGTGAAGCGATGACGATCACGAACCAGCCGATCACATGCACGAGGTAAAGCACGTTCTGCACCCGCCTCGGCGCGTTCTGTCCTTTCGCCCAGTAGCCGAGAAACAGCACGCCAAACAGCAATGCGAAATAGGCGAGACTCGTGATCGCCAGCACGCGCCGCCGGGGCCAGGGCAGTGCGCGATGACTCAAGCGCGTCGCCAGGCCCGGAAGCAGAAGCAACGTCACGCCGATCACCGCCGGATTCGCCAACCAGCGGAAGAAATATGCGAACGTCATCCCCGTGCCGCGCGAGAGCGACAGGCCCAGGTTCCTGCTCTCCGGCAGATCGGCCATGCGGTTGTAGTTGCCCGGTGCCAGCACATTTGTCGCTCCTCCGATCGCCAGGGCGACGAGGCTGATGGCGAACAGCACGCCCATCGCGCGGTTGCTCGGAAACGTCGCGACGATGCCGATCAGGAGGAACAGTCCCGCCGTCAGCATCGCCGTTTCGTTGAAGCCGGGGATGACTACCGCAATCAGCGCGCATAGCACGGCCCGCGCAAGAAGACCTCCCGCAGTTGCCTCGGCGCGAGACTGCTTGTTTAGCAATCGGGCCGAGTCCGCGAGGCCCACCCGTGTGCGATTCCCTGTCGAGAAAATCACCGCCATCAGCAACAGCAACGCGATCACGCCGCTGTGATACGCCACCACGCCGTTGAGCCAGCACACGCCCTCGACGAAGGACGGCATCGTCACGACATGGATTGCCGCGCCGACCGCCGCGGCGGTGCAGCTTTCCCGCATGGTCAATGGCAATAGCGGTTGCGCCCGCAGGAAGAAGGCAAGACTGCCCCAGAAAGCCAGCAGCGAAACATACGGCAGCACCCAGTAGCCCGCCTGCATGATGCCCGCTTCGACCGCGACGCCGAACAGGTAAATGCCGGCGAAGCGCCCGGTGTAGCGGTGATACCAGTGATCGACATTCCCCAGCACGCCGAATTCGCGCACCGTGTTGGCCAGGAGAAAATCATCGGCGAACGGCGTGCCGAAGCAGCCCAGAATCAGAAAAGGCAGGACGCCCGAAAGGCACAACACCATCGTGGCGGCACGAACTCGTTTCTCCGGAAGAAGTGGCGTCACCTCGGCCATCCGCGCGAGAATAGTGGACGGCGCCGCACGCGGCAAACGCCACTTGTGCCGGCACTTTGTCCCTGCTAAAAGGACAGTGTCTTCATGGAATCCGAATCGCTGAGCAACCTGCTTCCGTTCAGTCGGCGCCTGCGTTACGCGCTGACGCCGAAGAAGCTCTATGCCCGCTACCGCGCCTGGCGAGACATGCGTCGCTATGAGCCGGAGCTGCGCATGCTTGCGTCGCTGGTGGATCCGAATCGCAACGCCATCGACGGCGGTGCGCACCGCGGCACGTACTGTTTCTTTCTTTCGAGATTGTGCAAAGAGGTGTACGCGTTCGAGCCGAATCCGATCGTGCGCGAGTATCTCGCCAAGGTCGTGGCCAAGAACGTGAAAGTCTCCGACGCCGCACTCTCCAACGAGGCCGGCGAGGCGACCTTCACGGTGCCCAAGGCCGAGAAGGGCGGTTACCGCAACACGGATGGCACGCTGGAGGCCGGCGTGTATCAGGCGGACGCGCTCTCGTTCAAGGTGCCCATCGTCCGCCTCGATGACCTGAACCTGCGCGACATCGGTTTCATGAAGCTCGACGTGGAAGGCCACGAACTGGCCGCGATTGAGGGCGCCAAGGAGATCATCAAACGCGACCGGCCAGTGCTGCTCGTCGAACTGATGGTGCGGCTGTCGGGCAAGCCCATCGCCGAGTCCGTCGCCGCGATCGAAGCCTACGGCTACCGTTGCATGGCGATGCTCGGGTTTCGCCTGCTCGATTATCGCGTGCTCGATTCGGAAATGGCCAAGCCGCACCAGCCTGACGATCCTGCGTTCCGCCGCGGGCACAATTTCATTTTCTTTCCAACGTCGTGAGTGCGACATGCGGCGCGGGCAGCGAAGTATGCCCTTGCGCGATTTTGTTTAGCGACGGGGCTTGCCCCGGTCCGACGGACAACCATGCACGCACCTCAGCGCGGGGCAAGCCCCGTCGCTAAGGAGCCGCGCAGGATCAACATCGCATGTGGGACGACTTTCCAAGTCGTCCGGCT
>CAYRPN010000136.1:0-15506 GCA_964426135.1 uncultured Phycisphaeraceae bacterium
CCCCCCCCGCCGGATGTTTATTTTGCTTTTTGTTTTGTTTTGCCCCCAATCTGATAGACTTTCTTTAAACTCGTTTAGGGGGAGCGACTCACCTTCCCTCCCCCCCCCCCCCCCCGCCCCCGTTAATAAAATGCAGTTGGTCGTCGCGATCTTCATAATCGCCGTGTGCAACATGTCCGCTGAGGCAATTCTATTGGACGCCTCAGTAAGAACATCGATCGGCGGGCAATCCGTATCGGACAGCCTCATAGGCTCTCCTGTCAGATTCCAGCTTGAAGCATCTGTTTTCAATGCCTTTGGAACATCCGATGCACAAGTGGCTGTAGCACCTGGAACAATCGGAGTCCGGACTACCATGGAGGTCAAGTTGCTGCCCCCAGGAATACTGCTGCCCACTGAGAGTTTTGGGGCTGTTACCATCGATGATCTGGTGTTCTCTTCATCACAGAATGAAATGATTCCGGTCAGGATGTGGCTGTTACTTGAAGGTCATCTCCAACTGGCAGCGACACAGAGCAGATTTACGAGCAGCACCCAAGTAGATGGAGGATTTACGATCAAGCGGGCATTCGGATCTGCATTCACACAGCAAGCTGGCGGAATAAAGGTCAGCAGTGAAAACCAAGGGACATTACGCGCGCTGGGATTGTTTTCTGATTTATCGTTTGAGGGAACATTCAATCCAGCAGCGGATTTAACCTTCGACTCACTTGTTCTTTCCACCACGTTTCTTGTACCGACAAATGAATCACTACAATTGGCTATGCATTTCTCCTCTAATGCAGTTCGCCCTGCAGACATCGGAACAGCGGCGGCTGACTTCCTGACAACCTTCGGTTTTCCGCGCGGCTCACCCGTCTTCGTCGTCCCCAACGGGGTTACCGTCAACGCGCCGAGTGTTTTTCTATTCGACAACACTTTCTTACCCCCTAACGCAGTTGTTGACGTTCCCGAGGCGAATACATCCTTGCTTGTGCTTTGTTCAATCGGCTCGATCATCGCCCGGCGCAAGCGCCCCGCCTGAAACGCTTGCCAGCAACTTGAATGTTTTTCACGCCGGATAATCCGCCTTCTGCGCCCAGTCCAATTCGTACGTCCCCGGGATGCCGTGATACTCGCGCGGGAAGATGTAGTCCTTGCGGAGCGGGAATCCCTCCCAGTCCTCCGGCAGCAGGATGCGGCGAAGATCGGGGTGGCCTTCGTAGATGATGCCCATCATGTCGTACGCCTCGCGCTCGTGCCAGTCGGCGGCGGGCCAGAGGTCGCACACGGTCGGGATCACGGGGTGATCGCGATCGACCAGCACGCGCACCGCGAACTCGTGCTTGTGTTTCATCGAGCGCAGATCGACCACCGAGCCCAGCAGGTTGTCCGCCACGTAGTCCACGGCTGACAGGCAAA
This sequence comes from uncultured Phycisphaeraceae bacterium, assembly GCA_964426135.1. GTDB lineage: Bacteria > Planctomycetota > Phycisphaerae > Phycisphaerales > Phycisphaeraceae > CAYRPN01. Next base: position 1,402 of record CAYRPN010000136.1, read on the forward strand.
GCAGAAAATCGAAATCGAGATCAGCCTCGCGGCGAAGGAATTCGGCGAGTGCGCGCCAGTCCTTGGCCATGACGTGCACGCGCGGGTGCTTGTCGTCGCCGTGGGCTTCGAGAATGGCGGAGCCGAACTTCGCCTGGATGCGACTGACGATCTGGGTCGGGGTCATGTGAGCATCTTAATGGAGTCGCGCCGGCGGGCAAGCGAAGTGGAATCCCCGATTGCGAAAACCACGGCGGACGCTCTGATAGGCGTCGCAAGGAGCCGTGAAAGACAACGCCGCCGCTTGGGCGCAGGGTGCAGCTAGGCTCCCCCGGGGGTGGCGCGGACGCAACATTTTGAGTCTCCCGTTGACCGTGGTGCGTCCGCGCCGAGCCTTGACGCACCCTACGTGATGGCCGGTTGCCAATCGGCGGAGTCTTTATTGCACGGCTCCCAACCGATCGAGCCTGGATTCCCATGATGGCACACGAACACGCTGACCTCGTGCAGTGGATGATCGAGCATCAGCTTCGCTCCCGCGGCATCCGCGATGAGCGCGTGCTGGCGGCGATGGCGGCGGTGCCACGGCATCGCTTCGTGCCTGCGCTGGCTCCGCTGGACGCCTATGCCGACCGGGCACTGCCCACCGCCAGCGGGCAGACGATCAGTCAGCCGTACATCGTCGCGCGGATGACGGAACTGCTGCGCGTCGAGCCGGGGGACAAGATTCTGGAGATCGGCACCGGCAGCGGCTACCAGACCGCCATCCTCGCGTGGCTGGGCGCTCAGGTGGTGACGATCGAGCGTTTTGCGGGCCTGACGGATTTCGCCGGCGGCATGCTGCGCGACCTGTGCCTCGACGAGCGCGTCACGTTCGAAGTCGGCGACGGCACGCTGGGCTGGTCCCCGGCGGCGCCGTACGACAGCATCCTCGTCACCGCCGGCGCGCCGCACGTGCCCAAGGCCTATCGCGAGCAATTGGCGGCGGGTGGCCGGATCGTCATTCCCGTCGGCGATCGCGAGAACCAGCAACTGCTCGTGGTCTGGCGCGACGGGCAGGAGTGGCGGCAACAGAGCGCGCTGGGCTGCCGATTCGTGCCTCTGATCGGCGCGGATGGATGGAATTGAAGTCTGACGACGCGCGATGGCAATTGGACGTTCACTTGCAGACCGGCCCTCACCCCAGCCCTCTCCCGAAGGGAGAGGGGGCAGGAGCATCGTCCCCCGGAAGGTTTGGCACACCTTCTCATCGCTCATCGCTCACGGCTCATGGCTGACAGCACTTGGACGCCCGCCGAGCGCCGGCGTCATTCGCTATAATGCCGGGCTTCGTTTCGACTTTGGCCCACGGAGACCGCCCCGATGCTTCGTTTCTTTCGCCAGTACAGCAAGTACATGCTTGCGTTTTTCTGCGTCGCGCTCATGTTCGTTTTCCTGATCGAGATTCCGCTGAACAAAATCGGCGGCGGCGGTGGTCGGGGCGGCGCGACGACGGAGACGCTGGGCCGCATCGGCAGCCGGGAGATCACCAACGCGGACATCCGCGAAGCAGCCGGGGATCAGGCGATTCTTCGCTCGCTGTCGCCGATTCTGTCGGTGGAGCATCTGGAGGAACTGCAATGGGTGCTCATTCTCGCGGATGCGGAGCGATTGGGGCTTTCCGCTAGCAACAGGGAAGCGGAGGAGATTCTCAAAGCCGCGGGCGTCAACGACAGCATCCTCCACGCGGTCATGCGCAGCCAGGGCATCACCGCGCAGCACATTTTCGACGTGGTGCGCAAGTGGTCCACGGTGCAGCAGTATCAGAACCTGGCGCTGGGATTGGCGCACACCAACACGGTGGAGCGTCTGGCGGAGACGCAGCGGATGGTGACGATGTTCCGCGGGCAGATCGATCCGCGGCAGATTCCAGGCCTGTTCCTCATGAGTGCCGGCGGAACGCCCGTCAGCGAGCCGATGCTCAAGCGCGTGGTCTACGATCAGCGCGCCGAAGCGAAGATCACCGCCGCCGAGATTCCCTCGACGATCTATCAGAGCGAGATCAAGCCGCCGGCCAAGAAGGATCTCGATGAGCTTTTCGAGAAGAACCGCGACAAACTGCCCGGCGAAGGTGTTCCTTTCGGCTTCGGCTACCGCACGCCCCAGGCTGTGAAGTTCGAGTTCCTCCGCATTCCGTTCGAGCGCGCCAAGGAAGTGGTGACGGTCGATGAGGTCGACGCGGTGGAGTACTACGAGAAGAACAAGGAGCTTTACCTCGCCCCGGTGACGCCCGCTCCACTTCCGCCGTTGCCGCTGCCGGACGACAAGGAGAAGCCGAAGGGCGAAACGCCGAAATCGGAAACGCCGAAGGTTGAGCCGAAAGTCGAGCCCAAGGTCGAACCGAAGGTCGAACCGAAGAAGGTCGAGCCGAAGGCTGAGCCAAAGGTTGAGCCGAAGGTTGAGCCCAAGGCTGAACCCAAGGTCGAGCCGAAGGTCGAGCCAAAGGCTGAACCCAAGGTCGAACCGAAGGTTGAACCCAAGACTGAACCCAAGGCTGAACTGAAGATCGATCGCGAGGCGCTGCCGAACGAGTCTGCCGAGACTTTGTTTGTTGACACGCGCGAATCGATCGCACAGTTGGCACAAGGGGAAGCGCCCAAGACGGAGACACCGAAAGTGGTCGCCCCGAAAACGGTCGAGCCCAAGGCGGAGGCGCCGAAGACCGAAGCGCCGAAGGCCGAAGCGCCCAAGACCGAAACGCCAAAGACTGAAACGCCAAAGACTGAAACGCCAAAGGTGGATGTCCCCAAGACCGAGGTTCCCAAGAGCGCCGAGCCTTCCAAGTCTGTCGACACCGGCCCCAAGTACCGCGCTTATGAGGACGTGCGCTCGGAGATCATCGACCGTCTGCGGACGCGCAAGAGCCGCGAGCTGGTGGAGAACATGATCAAGGCGGCACAGGCCATGCTTGCCGAGGATTCTCGCTCGCTCGATCAGCAGGAAGGCTACTTCGTCACGTCGAAGGAAGGCTGGAAGCCCACCTCGCTCACGGACGTGCAGGACAGCCTGCAGAAGCGTTTCAAGGTGCTGGCCGACATTGTGCGTCACGACTCGGAATGGCTCGACCGCGAATCGGCCGGCAAGGTTTCGGGGCTCGATGGTTTCATTCTGCAGACGACCAACCAGCAGTCGCTGGGCGCGGTGACTTATCTCTTCAGCGTGCGCGAGCTGCAGGAAAAGGACTCCCGCGACGGCCTTGCGACGCTCCGCCTGCAGTCCAATCTGCCGAGTCTGCCGCTGACGGATTTCACTTCGGCGATGATTTTCCGCGTGATCGACGCCCGCAAGGCGCGCACGCCGGAGAAGATCGAGGAAGTGCTCGAACTGGTCGACCGCGATGCTCGCAAGCTCGCGGCTTACCGGATTCTTCAGAGCAAGGGCGACGAATGGCTGAAGAAAGTCCAGACCGGCAAGTTGGAGGATGTCGCCAAGGATGCCGGCGCCACGATTCTCACGCCGCCCGTTTTCCGCAAGCGCGAACCCGATTCGGCCAACCGCAGCGCCGGACTGGGTCTGCCCAACATTCCTCCGATCGGTCGCAGTGCGGAACTGGTCGATGGCGTTTTCGCGCTGGCGGAAAAGGTGCAGAAGGATGGCAGCATCGCTACGGTGCTTCCGGCCGATCGCTGCGGCGTCGCGGCGGTCGACAAGCGTCTGAGCCTGGTGGTTTTCCGTGTCGAGGAATACCGTCCGATCACGGCAAAGGATTACGAGCTTTTTGCCCGCAGCGCCGATCCGGCCCGCTGGATTGCCAACGACATGGAACTGGATCCGAAGAAGCACGCCCTGTCGATCGATTCGCTCAAGGGTCGGCTGGGTTTCGTCGAGGAGGAAGGCCGCGGTAAAGAGAAAGAAGACGATAAGGCTGAAAAGAAGGGCGGTTGAAGTCGACGGTCCGAGGGAGTGCGTCTGGAGCGAGCCGGGCCGTGTCGGCCCGGTGTTGGTCATGTCCCAAACGCTGCTGGTCAACGAGGTTTTCTTTTCCATCCAGGGCGAGAGCACCTGGGCGGGGCTGCCCTGCGTCTTCGTCCGCCTGACGGGATGCCATCTGCGCTGCGCCTACTGCGACACGGAATACGCTTTCCACGAAGGCCGCAAACGCGAGATCGAGGACATCCTGCGCGAGGTGGAGGCGATCTGCGGCGAGGCGGGCCGTACTCGGCCCGACGAACCGACCGGATGTCCGCTGGTGGAAATCACCGGCGGCGAACCGCTCCTGCAGCCGAATGTGCATGTGCTGATGCGCCGCCTCTGCGATGCCGGCAAGACCGTGCTGATCGAAACCGATGGCGTGTGCGATATCTCCGCCTGCGATCCGCGCGTGATCCGCATCATGGACATCAAGACGCCCGGCAGCGGCGAGGCGGAGCGCAACAACTGGAACAACCTGGCGCACCTGACGAAGCGAGACGAGGTGAAGTTCGTGATCTGCTCGCGCGAGGATTACGAATGGTCGCGCGACGTGATCCGCAAGCACGCACTGGACCAGCGGGTCAACGCCGTGCTCATGAGCGCCGCGGCCCCGATGGCGGCGACGCATGAGATCGCGGGTGTGGCAGGCTTGTCACTTCGCCTCCTGGCGGAGTGGGTGCTCGCCGACCGGCTGCCGGTGCGCGTGCAGACGCAACTGCACAAGCTGATCTGGGATCCCATGACTCGCGGCGTGTGAGGGGAGGTGGGATTTGGGATTTCGGATTTCGGATTTGGGATTTGGGACTTGAGAATTGGGATTTCAAATTTCAAATCTCATATTTCAAATCTCATATTTCAAATTTCTGATCGCAGTCTTTCGGCCTTCCCTCTCGGTCCTTTGATCGCTCGCTCGCTCCCTCGGTCTTTCCCCCATGAAGATCAAGCTCACCAAAACGTTCGACTTCGAGGCCGCCCACTGGCTGCCCACGTTTCCGCAGGGCCACAAGTGTCGGCGATTGCACGGACACTCGTTCCATGTCGACGTGATCGTCGAAGGCGACGTGCCGGCCGAGACCGGCTTCCTCATCGACTACGGCGACATCAAGGCCGCCATCGAGCCGGTGCGCGAGCAACTGGACCATCGACTGCTCAACGAAATCGCCGGCCTGGAAAACCCCACGGCGGAACTGCTCTCGAAATGGGTCTACGATCGCCTGAAGAAATCGCTGCCGCTGCTCAAGACGGTCGTCGTCCGCGAAACCTGCACCAGCGCGGCGGAGTATGCGGGGGAGTGAGTATCGTCGCCGACGTAGCTTGACGATTTGAAGCGCCCCGCCATTTAGCCGGCGGGCTTGCCCGCCGTGGACTGCCAGGCGCGGCGAGACGTCGTATCGTTCATGCGCATAAGGCCGCCGGCGTGGTGAAACCAGGCCTGAAAGGCGTCCGGGGGTTCGCTGCGGGCAAGCCCGCCGGCTAAATGGTCTGTGCGACACGGGAATTGACTTCGATCACGATCTTGAACGCGGCATTACGACACATTGAACGCCGCGGGTGGCCCGCTGCCGAGCGGCTCTGATATTCTCCACCTCGATGTTCTATTCCATGCTCACCCTCGCTCTCGACGATGGCACGCGCGTGGCGATCCAGGTGGCCGCTTCCGTCGCGCTGGTTGTGGCGGTGCTGGTGTTCATGTGGAAACTGCCTGCCACCGGCGAGCGGTTCTTCGGCTGGGCGCCGCCCTTGGCGCTGGCCAGCGCATGGGCGGGCCTGTTCGCCGTGTTCGCGTCGATCATGCTCTGGTGGCTGCCGGGCACGGACTGGTGGATCACGGCGATCATGCTGGTGCTCGATCCGGCGGCGATCTGCGCCGGCGTGCTGGTGCTGTGGATTTATCGCAGGCACCAGGGCGGCGAGGAAACCGTCCACATGCAGATGACGCAGGCCCGCATCGGCATCGCGCTGGCGATGCTCGCGGTGGCGATCGGGTATGTGTTCGTGATGAACCACAAGACGCCGTTCACGCCGGTGGGGCCGTGATCGGCAGGAGCGAGACGACGAGTGCCTTCGAGCTTCCCGCGCTCCAATTCTGATCCTGCAACTTCTACGCGCGGCGCATAGAAGTTCTAATCCCTCTACCCTTGGCCCTCTACCCCTGGCCCTTCCGGCTTAGCCGGCTCAAGGAAGGAGGCGATTGCGATCGCTTCCGCGAGTTCATTTTCGCCTGCGTCATTTTGTCTTCGCGTGAAAGTTTGCCGACGTTTGACCCTGCCCATCGCGACCGTTATTCTCTGACCACCTTGCCGGACAGCGTGCCGGTTGTCTGAGGAATTTCTGTGTTGACTCTGGCTCAGCAAAACTTGCCTTCGATCCAGGACATCGCGCCGGTGCTGTTTTACGCGTTCGCGGCGCTGTCGTGCCTCAGCGCGTGGGCCATCGTGCTCAGCGACAACATCGTCCGCATGGCGGTGTACCTGCTGCTGACCTTGTGCGGCGTGGCGGGCATCTACTTCATGCTCGACGCGGAAATCCTGGCGGCGATCCAGCTCATCGTCTACGCCGGCGGCACCCTGATCCTGATCGTGTTCGGCGTCATGCTCACCAGCAAGAACCCGTTCATGCAGTTGAAGCCCAAGGGATGGGAAAAAGCCGTGGCATTGGGCGTGGGCATCACGATGGTTGGTTTGATGACCTGGGCGATGGTGAACACCACGATCCACCTGCAGGACAGACCCGCCGAGCCGGCCGGTTACGACCAGGTTTCCGCCATCGGCAAGAGCTTTATGTCGGCGTATCTGGTGCCGTTCGAAGTGGCCGCCGTGCTGCTGCTGGTCGTCATGATCGGCGCGGCGTACATGGCGAGAAAACGAAGCAAGGTGTGAGTCTTGAGTCGTGAGTCTTGAGTCCTGAGTCGGTTGGCTTGCTCTAAACCCTAAACCCCGCACCCTCATTCATGTTCACCATCGGCCTTCACCATTTCCTGCTCGTCTCCTTCGTCATGCTGGGCGCGGGCGTGGCAACGATGCTCACCAAGCGGAACGCCATCGGCATTCTGATCGGCGTGGAACTGGTGCTTAACGCGGCCGCCGTCAACCTGGTGGCTTTCAACCGCTACTCGTGGAGCGGTGCGGCCGGCAAGCCCGCATTGGACGGCTCGATCTTCGCGATGTTCGTGATCGTGCTCGCCGCGGCCGAAGCCGCGGTGGCGCTGGCGATCTTCCTCAACTACTACAACAAGTTCAGCTCGATCGACGTGGAGCGAGCCGACGAAATGCAAGGATGACGCCATTGAGCCGGCGGGCTTGCCCGCCGTGTGGCGCCCCGTGAACGGTTGTTCGTGTTGAGCAGGCAGGAAATGAGCTGTGTCGGGGACTGGCAGGCCCAACCGGTTGATCGTGAATTGCTTCTTGATGGCGACTCCGCGGCGGGCAAGCCCGCCGGCTAAATGACGAATGAAACATGCGTGACCTCCTCCGAACATGCCTGGTGCTGGCGACGCTGCTGCCTCTGTTCAGCAGCGTGACCGTGCTGTTCTTCGGCAAGAAGCGGCTGCCCGGCAACAAGACCGGCGTCTTCACCGCCGGCGTCATGGCCGTGTCCTTCGCGCTGTCGCTGATCGCCTATCTCATGTGGTCCATGGGCGGCGCGGGCAAGGAAGGCCCGATCGTCGGCACCATCAATTGGATCCCGATCGAAGTCTTCGCCGGCAAGCCCACGTTCCTCACACTCGGTATCCTCGTGGACGGCCTGACCATCGCGATGATGGTGATGGTCACGCTCATTTCCACGCTCGTTCACATCTACTCCATCGGGTACATGCACGGCGACAAGCGCTTCGAGCGATTCCTCGCCTACCTGTCGCTGTTCACCTTCAGCATGCTGGGCATCGTCACCGCCAACAGCGTCATGCAGATTTTTGTTTTCTGGGAACTGGTGGGCCTGACGAGCTACCTGCTCATCGGGTTCTGGTTCGAGAAGCGCGGCCCGCAACTGGCGTGCAAGAAGGCGTTCGTGATGAACCGCATCGGCGACGCCGGTTTCCTGATCGGGTTCGGCATCCTGTTCGCGAAGCTGGGCGGCAATCTGCTGCTGCCCGGCGCCGAAGGCGCGCTGGGCGGCGATGGCAAGGGCCTGACCAGCATGTTCGGGGCGGTGCAGGCAGTGCTGGCGGAAGAAACCAAGGCGGCGCTTGCCAGCGGGGTGCTCAAGGCCGGCGAGGCGTACTCGATCACGAATCCACCCATGTGGCTGACGGCCGCGGGCATCGGCCTCTTCTTCGGCGCCATCGGCAAATCGGCTCAGTTCCCGCTGCAGACCTGGCTGCCCGACGCGATGGAAGGCCCCACGCCCGTGTCATCCATCGTCCACAGCGCGACCATGGTCGCCGCCGGCGTGTTCATGACCGCCCGCATCTATCCGCTGCTGACGCCCGGAGCGCACCTCTTCATCTCGACCATCGGCCTGATTACGCTCGTCATGGCGGCCTGCATGGCGCTGGTGATGACGGACATCAAGCGCGTCCTCGCCTATTCCACGCTGTCGCAGCTTGGCTACATGATCCTGGGCCTGGGCACCGGCAACTACATCTTCGCCATCTATCACCTTTTCACGCACGCCTTCTTCAAGTGCTGCCTGTTCCAGTGCGCCGGCTCCGTCATTCACGCCGCGCATCACCAGCAGGACATGCGCTTCTACGGCGGGCTGATGAAGAAGATGCCCAAGACCGCGATCTGCTACGCCATCTGCACCTTGGCGATTGCCGGCGCATCGCTGCCCACGTTCATCACCGTGGGCGGTTATGGCCTGGGTCTCAGCGGCTTCTACTCCAAGGACGGCATCATCGCCGGTGCTTACAACTACGGCCACGAAGTCAGCATGATTTTCTTCTGGGGCCCGACGATCATCGCCTACGTCACCGCGTTCTACATGACGCGAAGCTTCTGCCTGACCTTCCTGGGCAAGCCCCGGGATCAGCACCTGTTCGATCACGCCCACGAAGCGCCCAAGCCCATGGTCTTCTCGCAGATCATCTTGGCCGCGATGGCGGTGATCAGCGTGCCCTTCGTCATCTGGCTGCCTTTGATCAGTCAGGCGGTCGGCGGGCTGATCGACACGATGAAGGCCACCGGCCACGTCTGGGTGCAGTCCGCCGACGATGTCCACATAGGCGAGCACCACATCCACGGCCCGCTGCTCTTCGGTTTCGCCTGGATCGTCGCCATCGCCGCCGGCTATTTTCTATACAAGGACGGCCCGGAGAAGGCGGACAAGATCGCGAAGCTGCCCGGCGTGAACATCATCCACAAGTGGGTTCTCAACAAGTTCTACTTCGACGCGCTTTACGACGTCTTCACCGTGAACCTCGGCAAGACCATTGCCGGCATCGCGTCGTTCTTCGACAAGTACATTGTCGACGGCCTGGTGAACTTCGCCGCGTTCCTCGGTCGGCTGTTCGCGTCGTGGACGGGCAAGGTGGACAACAAGCTCGTGGATGGCGCGGTCAACGGCGCCGCCGAGTTCGCCTTCAACTCCGGCAGTCTCCTGCGCACCAGCCACGGCGGCCGGGTGCGCGTGTATGTGATGGTGCTGTTCGGCGCCGCGTGCCTGGCGACCATCGCGGTGATGACCGTGGTGCTGGTGACGCGGGCGCATTGAGGCTTTGCGTAGGGTGGGTTGAGGCTCGGCGAAACCCACCACTCCGACGTAGGGTGGGTTGAGGCTCGGCGAAACCCACCATCCACCCACCATGAACCATGATGCTCGGCTAGTGATCGAAGTTGAGATAGGACCGTTTGAAAAGTTTGACCGATTGAAGTGACATCGGTGGACGCATGGGTGGGGTTCGCGGACTCACCCCACCCGACGAAGACGACGACCTCCAAGATAAAACGCTATGAACCTTCTCCTTGCACTGATGATTTTCCTGCCCAGCATCGCAGCCCTGCTGCTGCTGAGCCCGCTGATCCCCACCAAGCAGCAGGCCAAGCAACTGGCGCTGGCGACCACCATCGCCACCTTCGGCATCAACCTCATCGTGCTGTTCTTCGGCTTCGATTTCAAGAAGGAAGGCGCGCAGCTCGAACTGGCAATTCCATGGATCGACAGCATCAACGTCTTCTTCCGCACCGGCGTCGACGGTCTGAGCATGCCGCTGGTGCTGCTGACCACCGGCCTTTCCATCCTCGTCGTCTGGGCGTCGTTCAATATCGAGAAGCACACCAAGGGCTATCTCGCCCTGTACCTGTTCCTGCTCACCGGCATGCTCGGCGTGTTCCTGTCGCTGGACATGTTCCTGTTCTACGTGTTCTTTGAAGTGTCGCTGCTGCCGATGTATTTCCTGATCGGCGTCTGGGGCGGGCCGCGCAAGGAATACGCCGCGATCAAGTTTTTCCTCTACACGCTGGCTGGTTCGATCTGCCTGCTGGTGGTGATGCTGGGGCTGTACTTCTTCACGCCCGAGGCAACGGGGCAGGGCGCGACGTGGAACATGATGGCCCTGCAGGGCAAGACGGTGAAGGAAACGCGCCTGGTCGGCGGCGAGCGTCAGGAAGTGACGATCGACGGCGCCAAGATTCACGCGATGTTCCAGGCTCCGCCGGAAGCGCCGAAAGCCGCCGCAACCGCCGCTGCTCCCGTCGCCGAGTCCACCGCCGGCAAGTACTGGACGTTCGCCAAGTGGGCGTTCTGGCTGACGTTCATCGCATTCCTCATCAAGCTGCCGGGCGTGCCGTTCCACACCTGGCTGCCCGATGCGCACGTGGAAGCGCCGACGCCGATCTCGATGGTGCTGGCGGGCGTGCTGCTGAAGATGGGTGGCTACGCGATGATGCGGATCACCTGGCCGTTCTTCCCCGGCGCGGCGGCGGAGTTCTGGTGCGGCGTGGCGTTCCTGGGCGTGCTGGCCATCATCTACGGCGCCCTGTGCGCCATGGCCCAGACTGACTGGAAAAAACTCGTCGCCTACTCCTCCGTCAGCCACATGGGTTACGTGACCATCGGCCTGGCGGCGATGACCCGCACCGGCTTCGACGGGGCTTACTACCAGATGATCGGTCACGGCATCGCCAGCCCGATGATGTTCTTCCTCGTCGGCGTCGTCTACGAACGCGCCCATCACCGCGACCTGAATCGCTTCGGCGGCCTCTGGCTGCGGTATCCCAAGTACGGCGCGTGGTCGCTGATCGGCTTCTTCGCGGGCATGGGCCTGCCGGGTCTGTGTGGGTTCATCGGTGAAATCATGTCACTATTGGGCTTGTTCCAGGCGGCGAACTGGGTGCCCGCCGATCAGGTGGCGACGGTCTACACGCTGGGTGTGATCGCGGCCTTCGGCGTGGTGCTCACCGCAGGCTACATCCTCTGGATGTTCCAGCGCGTCTACATGGGCGTCGACAAGCACGAGTACGATCACTACGAGCCGATGAACGGCCGCGAGCACGGCATCATGGTCACGCTGGGCGTGCTGGCGCTGATCTTCGGCATCTTCCCCGCGCTCGTCTTCGGCATCACCGGCGCGACGTTCAAAGACCTGCTGGCGATCGTGAATCCGTGAGCGATTTGAAATCTGAAATTTGAAATCTGAGATCTGAGATCTGAGATCTGAGATTTGAAATCTGAAATTTGAAATCCGAAATCCCAAATCCGAAATCCGAAATCCGAAATCTTTCCCCGGACCGTTTAGACCGTGAATTTCAATATCACAGACACTGCTGAGCGTTGGGCCGCTTTCTGGAAGGACGTCACGCTGGTGATGCCGGAAATCTGGCTGGTCATCGCCATGTGCGTGGTGATCCTCGTGCCGTTCCTTCGCCGGGACAACGTGCGCCTGCCGATGTACGCGGCCCTGGGCGGGCTGGCGCTGGCGCTGGTGGCGCTGACGTGGAACAAGATCGAGGTCCCCGAGCAGGTCGGCAGCGAATTGGTCAAGCGATACGTCTCCACCATGGCCGCCAACGCGAGCATCTTCGGCGACATGCTCGTCATCGATCCATTCAGCCAGTTCTTCAAGTTTCTGCTCATCCTCTTCACCGCCCTGGTCATTTCGCAGTGGTGGCTGCTGAAGCGCGAGCGGCCCGCCGCGGTCGATACCCCGGATTTCTTCTGCCTGCTGCTGGGCGCGGTGTTCGGCATGTCGCTGATGGCGTCGGCGAACAACCTGCTGATGATCCTGATCGCGACCGAGGCGGCTTCGCTGCCCAGTTTCGCCCTCGCCGGTTTCGCCAAGCACACGCGGCGGGGCACGGAAGGCTCGCTGAAGTACGTCATCTTCGGCGCCGCCGCCAGCGCGGTTTCCATCTATGGCATGTCGCTGATCTACGGCACCACCGGCTCCTTGAACCTCGACGCCATTGCCGCCAGCGCCCAGCAGGCCGGCGGCATGAGCCCGCTGATGGCGGTGGGCATGATGGCGATGTTCGCCGGATTCGCGTTCAAGCTCTCGGCCGTGCCGCTGCACTTCTGGTGCCCCGATGTGTTCCAGGGCGCGCCGATTCCGGTCACCACGTTCCTCTCCGTCGTGTCCAAGGGCGCCGCCCTCGTGATGGTCGTCCGCGTGCTGCATGCCTTCGGAGTCGCCCGGGCGCCCAGCGGCAATGAGATCGATGGCCTGTTCACCGGCATGGCGGTGGGCGTGGGCATCCTCGGCGGTGTCACCGCGACGTGGGGCAATCTCGTCGCGTTCCATCAGAACAACTTCAAACGCCTGCTCGCCTACAGTTCCATCGCCCACGCCGGCTACATGATCATGGGCGCCGCCGCGATGATCTATTCGCAGAAGGCGTCGGACGATGTGGCCGGCGCGCTGCTCTTTTACCTGCTGGTTTACATCTTCATGAACCTGGGCGCGTTCACCGTCGTGGGCATCATCGCCGAGCGCACCGGCAGCGAGGATGTCCGCGACTACGCCGGCTTGATCAAGCGCTCGCCCGCCATGGCGATGTTGCTGACCCTGTTCCTCCTGAGCCTGTTCGGCATGCCGGGTCTCGGCGGTTTCCTCGGCAAGATTTACCTGATGAAGGCGATGGGCCAGATCGGCGTCGGCGGCTTCGTGCTGATCGCGGCGCTCCTGATCAACACGCTCATCAGCCTGTATTTCTACATGCGGCCGGTGTACTACATGGTGTTCGTCCCCGACACGCGGAACCGCCCGAGCTTCCCGCTGGGCGCGGGCCTGGCGATTCTCGTGGGCTGCGCCATCGCGCTGGTGTGGACGGGCATTCACCAGGGCGCGATCGATCTGGCCAACGGTTACGCGGTGCTTCGGGACGCGCACAAGCCGGCGCCGCTGCCGCCCAAGCCCGTGGCGCCTGCCGTGGCGGAGGCGGCGGAGGCGATTGTTCCTGCCGCGACGGTGCAGCGGTAGGGTGCGGTTAGCGCGGTAGGGTGCGTCAAGGCTCGGCGCGGACGCACCATTCGGTTGCCCCTGCTTCAACGTGGTGCGTCCGCGCCCAGCCTTGACGCACCCTACGCCGATCCGCACGCGACCTCGACCTGACCACCTGTTTGAACGACCGAGTGAACGATGGATTCTCAAGCCCTCGCCAAAGAGATCAACGATTTGATGGGCGTCGAGACGCACAGCCTCATGGAGCACCTCCACGAAGCCACGCCTCACGTCGACGCCCACACCTACCGCGCCTGGCAGCAGGTGCGGAAGATGGCCCACCGCGACACCGACCACGCCGCCCGTCTGTCGGCGATTCTGTCCCGGTTGCACCTGCCCGAGCGGCCCACGCCGTTCCCGCAGTCCGTCGGCGATTTCCATTTCATGACGGTGGACCGCGTGATTCCCCTGCTGATCGCCGACAAGCAGAAGCAGGTCGCCGCGTACGATCGCGCCATCGTCCACGCTTCAGGCGAACTGGAACTGGTGGAGGAACTCGAATCTCTGCGGGCCGACAATGACGCGGAGTTGAAACAGCTCCAGGCGATCGAGGTGTCGCTGCGCAGACGCCACGGCGGCAAGGTCGCTTCCAGCGGCGACGTCACCGCCGCCGCCGGCGCGGTGGTGGCCGCCCGTGCCCTGGAGAAGGCGAAGACCGCCAAGGCGGGTTGAGTTCCCGGCTGCACGACCGCGCACCGGCTCGGCTTTCCCCATCTTCCGTGTCTGATTGATCTGCGATGATCGGCGGGCGTTGCCAGATGGTTCGGGGCTTGTTTCCCTCTCCCTTCCAGGGAGAGGG
>CAYRPN010000137.1:0-15298 GCA_964426135.1 uncultured Phycisphaeraceae bacterium
GGACGACTTGGAAAGTCGTCCCACATGCGATGTTGATCCTGCACGGCTCCTTAGATGCGGTTCCCGGCTGCGCGAACGCCCGGCCTGCCGGGCGTGGACGCCTGATCGTGAATCCGGGACGCCGCGGCCGCAGCCTGCTCCGCGTCATCCGAAGGCGGCTGAAGGAGGACGACCTGCTCAAACGGCTTCGACGGAAGGGGGAGAAGAAACGAGCGGAAAATGCAGAGGAAAGCGCATAACCGAACGGCACTCGGGCCTGTCCTGTCCTTGATTCCCAGTTCGCATCGGCAAGCGATCCAGTGAGCGTGGACGGTGGTCAAACCAACTCCGCGATGGGCTTGGACCCATCTTCGACCAGATACCGCGGCCGGCCGCTGGCGTCCGTCACGGTCGCGGTGTTGATGTCGATGCCCAGGTTGTGGTACAGCGTGGCAAAGACATCTGCGAACGTCACCGGGCGACTGTCGGCTTCGCCGCCGAGGCGGTCGGTGGAGCCGATCGCCTGGCCGCATTTCATTCCACCGCCGGCCAGCAGCGCCATCGCGACGCGCGGCCAATGATCGCGCCCCACCTGGGCGCTGATCTGTGGGGTGCGCCCAAATTCGCCCCACACCAGGACCGACACATCCTTGTCCAGGCCGCGGCTGTGAAGGTCCTGAACCAGGGCGGTGATCGCCTGATCGAAAATGGGAAAGTCCTCGCGCTCGCGTTTGAAAATGTCGTTGCCCGGGCCCCCGTGCCAGTCCCACTTGCTGTAGTTGACGGTGACCACCCGTGCGCCAGCTTCGACCAGTCTGCGGGCGACGAGGAAGCTCTGCGGAACGCGCGGCGCGCCGTTGTCGTCGATGCGAATCGTCGGATTGCCCGTGCCGTAGCGGGCGACGTCGCGCGGGTTTTCCTTCGACAGGTCCAGAGCGTCGGCGAGTTTCGAGGACGTGAGAATGCCCATGGCCTGCTGCGTGAATGAATCCATGCCTTCCATCATGCCGCTGGCATCGGCTCCGCGGCGGAACCGGTCGAGGCTGCCGAGCAGTCGCTTGCGATCGGACAACCGGTCGTGCGTGATGCCTTGCAGCGTCATGTCGGCCTTCGTCGGCCCCAGTGGACGAAAAGAGGCGTGGCCGACGCCCAGCATGCCGGGCCCCGGCTCGTTGTACGGACCGTGCGTGCATTCATAGCACAGGCTGGTGAACGCCGGCATCGAGCGATCCACCTGGCCTTGCAGCCGGCTCACCACGCTCCCCAGCGGCGACCAGCCCCCCGGCGGCGCGAGGTCCTTGGGGCGATAGCCGGTGTAACACTGAAAGGCGTCATGATCAGCCTGCGCGCCGACCAGCGAGCGGATGACGGCGAACTTGTCCATCATCCGCGCCATGCGCGGGAACTGTTCGCAGATCTGAAGACCCGCCACATTGGTCTTGATCGGCTGATGCGGGCCTCGAACCTCCGTCGGGGCATTGGGCTTCAGGTCGAACATGTCCTGATGCGGCGGACCGCCGACGAGATAGATCAGGATGACGGACTTATGCGAGTGACGAACCCCCGCCTGTGCCTCGGCCGCGAGAAGCTGCGGCAAGGTCAGACCCGCGGCGCCCAGCCCGCCGACCTTGATGAAGTTGCGTCTGGAGACGCCGTCACAGAACTGCCGCCTGCGATCGCGTGGTCCAAGGATCTTGAGCATTGGATTCGTTCCGAGGCGGTTGGGGGTTGCCGGAGACACGTTCGCACGGGTCGGCACTCTGTCTCTTTCCTATTGTGGGTCGATGCCGGCGGGTTACCGAACGCGAACGAACAAATGGGATGGCTCCAACTGAGCGGGGCCGGGCTGTTCTTTGACATGTCTTCGCCGGGATTCGATAGGGAGGGGCAAACGCGGCTGCTGGAAATGT
The DNA here is from genome assembly GCA_964426135.1 of uncultured Phycisphaeraceae bacterium. Lineage (GTDB taxonomy): Bacteria > Planctomycetota > Phycisphaerae > Phycisphaerales > Phycisphaeraceae > CAYRPN01. The sequence goes on from CAYRPN010000137.1 coordinate 1,890, forward strand.
CGGCACACTCGCGCCGGCCGGATCAGTTTCGTCGATGCGATGCGGTTCCTGGCCGCGCGAACGCCCGGCCTGCCGGGCGTGGACCGCTTGATCAGCAATCCCCGGCGACCGGGGCGTAGCCAGTTCCGCGTCATCCGAAGGCGGCTGAAGGAGGACGATCCGCTCAAACGGCCACGACGGGAGGAAGAGGCGAAAAGAGCGGGAAAACAAGAGGTAGATGATTAACCGAATGGCATTCAAGAATGTCCCCTTTCCCGCCTTCTTTTCCGCCTTCCTGAGCGGACAAACCCTGCACTCGCGCAACCGCCCGATGCGGCTGCTGGTGCTGATGCACAACCGTATGATTCTGTTGGTCGCTGAGGAGGTTTGCGACGGAGCAGACCTGTCCCGTCTTCTTCCTCCGTAAGAAACTCTTCCAGCTTGCAGGATCAAGTTATGGCTGCTACGGCGAACCACGTTTGCGACGGAGCGTGTCCACCAGCACCGTCTTGAGCGCCAGCGCGCTTTGGTGATTGCCGCGCAGTTTCAGGGCATGCTCCACGCGCATGATCGCCGCATCGTGCTGCCCGGCCAGTCGCAGCGTGTCCGCTTCGCCCAAGATCGCTTCGATGGCGTCGTCGGAAAGGACGCGGATAAGCTCTTCGATCATCGGCTCGCGCAAGGCGGCCAGTAATTCTTTGATCTGCGGGTGATAGGTGGAGGGCGCCTTCACGATGAGCTTACTGTTGAGTTCGCGCAGTGACGCGACTTCGCCGCCGTATGCAGCCCAGTCCGGTTGGTTGCCCACGGTGTCCTGCACCAGCGTGGTGATGTGCTCGATCACCTCGTCGCGCGTGGGCATCTGCTGCAGCAACTCGTCCTCCTTCCGGGTGGTGTCGTTGGCGCTGCGGGCCTCGCGCTGCGGCGAGAGTGGATGCCAGTAAGCGCTGGCTTCCAGCAAATCACGCAGGTCATAGACTTGCGTCGTGGGATTCCTCTGCAACTGCCGAGGATGGGTCACGAGCACCACATTCTGCTCAACCCCATAGCTAACACGCTCATGGCTACTCCCTGCACCGGCTTGCTCACAGATTCGTTTCAGCACGGTAGACACGCGCGCGTCCTTGATCGCTAGGTCGATCCGAGCATCCGCCTCGATGCCTCCGACCTCCAACGTTTCCCAATCGACGAAGATGTTCAATTGAGCCTGTTTCCGCACATGCTCGAATACATCGTCGAGTCTGGCATCCTTGAAGTTCACTTCGATTTGCTTGTTCAGATTGGCACGGGCTGGCGCGGAGACTGCGTCTTCAGTATCGAGTCCTTCAGCAACGTTTCCCCAGGCCGGCACGAACTGATTGGTCGTCATGCGCGGCCGAGACGGCGCGTCATCGCCGAAGGCCAAGGCCCGCTGCATCGCCTGCACCAGCGGGTGATCCGGTTGCACGAAGACGGCATCCTTTGTCAGCGCGCGGGCTCGGTCCCATCGGCCGGCGATGCGTTCCTGGTTGGCGCGATCCAAGAGCGCGGCGATCTCCTTCTCGGCGTGGTTGCGCCGCAGATCGCTTTGCATGCCGGCGAACAGCATGGCGAGCAGGCTCTCAATCTGACGGTGATACGCCTCGCGCGTGTGAACCGGCATCCATGGTTTCAATTCGCGCAAGGAACTGACTTCGCCGCCGTACGCTGCCCACTCCTCCTGATCGCCAACGGTGTCCTGGACCAACGTCGTAATCTGCTCGATCAGTTCCTCGCGGGTCGGAACTCGCTGCCATCGCCACTGAATTGGATCGTCCGTCTTCGAGTCGTCGCGTAACGGCGGCTGATCGGCGTAGGCGATGCGTCCGTTGTGAGTGACGATGCCCGTCACCCGCGCGAGGGGCGACTCGACCAGTTCCCGATAGTGGTATGTCCGGCTAAAGCGATGGCTGCGCAACTCGCCTAGCGTGGAAACGTGAACCTTGCCTTTGCGAATGTCGAAGCCGAGAATGTTGGCGTCAGAAAGGCCGTTGGATTCCTGCTCCCTGCGCAACAGGAATAGCGCGAGCTTGAGCACATGATTCGCCGGCACTGCGTTGAGCCTCAGCGTGATCGTGGCGTCCGCCTTGAAAGCCGGCGACTTGGGCGCAGGCGGATTCACCGGCGGAGCAGGATCGACGCGCTTGTCGCGAGGCTCGACCGTCGGCTCCCGCGCTAGCTCTTCCCAGTTCACCACGATCTGCACGCTCACCGTCTTCTCTAAATGCTCCACGATCTGGCGAAGCGTGGCGTCTTTGAAATCGACATCGATCGGCTGGCGGAGTTTCGCTTCCACCGCCTCGCTTTCGGGAAATGATGACTTGGATGAATTCGACGGCGACTGCAGATGCGGCGCGGCAACCTCGGCGGGAGGCGACACCGCACAACCCCACAACATGGCTGCCGCCAAGACGAATGCGCCGCGCGTGAGAGACATTCGGCACTCCCTGCGATCACAGTTGCTGCATGGAAAGGTTACGTCCGCAGGTGCGAAACGCCAAGCACCGCGTACGAAAGGAGCGGAAGTAGCCAAGGTGGGTTGAGTCCGCTAAACCCAGCAGCTGTGGCCAACGAGTCCATGGATGTCGGGGACACCAGTGATGGGTTTCGCCGAGCCTCAACCCGGCCTACACGCGAAACGTGCACTTGCGCAGTTTGTTGCGGCCATCGGGCAATCGACGCCGTCGTAACCTTTGCGATGATTGGTCAATGTAAGGTAGCATATGCCGACGGCCCGGTTGCGGGGCCGGGCTGTTCTTTGACATGTGTTCGCCGGGATTCGATGGTGAGCGGCGGCTGGAGAATGTGGCCGGAAAGTGTCCTACCTTTTTGGCAGTCATTTTGTAAGCGGCTGCGGGGACGTTGGTTAGAGTGGTTTTTGGCCCCCGGGGGGTGCGTGGCCGGCCACTTTCGGACAGGGGCGGCGAGCGGCGGCGAGCGGCGTCGGCGATGGAATCGCCAGCGATCCGGCCCGCGCGTCATGGAATGCCGCGGCTCCTTTCTCAAACGCCCGCCGGCGTCCTGCCCAGCGCCTTGGCGAGCTGGCGCAGCGCCTGCTTGACGCGCTGCTCGTTCTCCACGAGCGCCAGGCGGACGTAGCCTTCGCCGTGGTCGCCGAAGGCGGAGCCGGGGGTCATGGCGACCTCGGCCTGATCGACCATGGCCATGCAGAACTCGCCGGTCTTGCCGCCGAAGGGGATCAGGTGTTCGGGCTTGACCTTGGCCCAGACGAACATGGTGGCGCGGGGCTTTTCGACGGTCCAGCCGAGCTTGCGCAGGCCTTGCACGAGGACATCGCGGCGTTTCTCGTAGATGAGCGCCTGCTCGTCGATGAACTTGTCCTGGTGCCGCATGGCGACGATGGCGGCGATTTGGACGGCCTGGAAGATGCCGTAGTCGTAGTAGCCCTTGATGGTGGCCAAGGCTTTGATCATCTCCGGGTGGCCGCAGCAGAAGCCGATGCGCCAGCCGGCCATGTTGTAGGGTTTGGACATGGTGGTGAACTCGACGCCGAACTCCTTGGCGCCGTCGGCCTGGAGGTAGCTGGGGGCCTTGTACTTGTCGAAGCAGGTTTCGCCGTAGGCAAAGTCGTGCAGGATCATGACCTGGTGCTTGTCGGCGAGCTTGACCACGGCGTCGTAGAACTCCGGATCGACAGTCATCGCGGTGGGGTTGTGCGGATAGTTGAGCACGACGGCCTTGGGCGTGGGCGTCATGCTGCTGAGCACGTGGTCGATGCGGTCGAGGAATGCCTGGTCATTGCCCAGGGGCACGGCGATGGTGGAGGCGCCGGCGAGGATGATGGCGTAGGTGTGAATCTGGAACGCGGGGTTGCCGACGACGGCACTGTCGCCGGCGCCGAGCAAGGCGAGGCACATGTGGCTGAAGCCTTCCTTGGAGCCGATGGTGGCGATGACTTCGTGATCGGGATCGAGCTCGACGCCCCACTTGCGGCGATACTTCATCGCCATATCGCGGCGCAGGTTGTAGACGCCGGTGCCGACGGAATAGCGGCTGTTGCGCGGGTCGGCGGCGGCTTCACGCAGCTTGTCCACGACGGCGTCTGGAGGGGCGTCGGTGGGGTTGCCCATGTTCAGGTCGATCACATCGAGGCCTTGCTTGCGGCGCTCGTAGATCATGTGCTTGAGCCGGCCCAGCACGTAGGGGGGCAGGCGGTCGATGCGGGTGGCGGTGCGGATTTTCATAGGGGAAGCTTTCAGCAATCAGCCATCAGCTTTCAGCCGAAGGCCGTGAAATACAAGGGCGGAATTAAACCACAAAGACACAGAGACACAAAGTTCAGAATCTCCACTTTGTGCCTTTGTGTCTTTGTGGTTCATCTGGTCTGGAGTTCGCGGCTCAATGCTCACGGCTCCGCAAACATCAGCTCTTTCTGCTGCGTCCAGCTTTCCCGCAGCACGCGGTCGGCGACCAGCACGTCCGCTTCGGTCAGCAGCGTTCGCGCCAACTGCTGCATCAGCAGTCTCTCGGCGTTGCGGCGGACGCGGGCGGTCAGTTCCGCGCGAACGGGTTCCAATTGTATCGGCTGGGCCTCGACTTTCCGCTCGAGCTTGATGATGGCGAATCCACGCTCCAGCGCCACCGGATCGCTCACCGAGCCGACGTTGAGCGTCACGACTACTTTCCGCAGAGCCTCGGGCCAGGATTCATCGACTGGACTGATGGGGGCCAGCAGTCCGCCTTGGGTTCGGCTGGCGTCGGTGGAATGGCGAATGGCCAGTTCCGGAAAGGTGACCGCCGCGCCGGCAGCGCCGCCTCGGGCTTTGCGGGCGATTTCGCCCGCCTCGGCAAGCGACTCCACCGTGATCAGGCGAATCTCGTACTTCGCCCCGTACTGCAACTGGTGCTGCTGCTGGATCAGGGCGTCGTTGATCTGCACCTGCTCGGCGACCAGGGCCCGCAGGCCGGCGTTGCGTTTCAATAACTGCTCGAAGCGCTGGTCACCCAGGCCTCGCCGGCGGCGAAGCTCGCGCAGCAGGCGGGTGGCCTGGTCTTCGTTGCCGGCATCGAGGGTTTTCAGCAGGGCGTCCTTCTCCGCGATGATCTGGCTGCCGGCGAGGGTGATGCCGCGTTCGGTCAGTTTGCGTTCGATCCGGCGGTCGAGCACCATCTCGGCGAGAATTTGTCCGCCCGCCGCTTCGTACACTGGCGTCTGTAGATCGTTTACAGTGATGGGGCGGCCCTCCACGAACGCCACCGCCTTGGCCCCTGCGTCGCCGGCTGGTCCACCGGTGGTCGCCCCGCCCGCCGGGCTCCCGGCCAGACCGCCGGCCAGACCGCCGGAATCGGATTTGCACCCCGCCAGCAGTACCCCCAAAATGACGATAATCAGAGACGTTCGCAGCATCCGTCCACGCTAAGATGCGGGGTCGGAACTGTCAATCAGTAAGAGAAGAAGGTAGAGAAGGTAATGAAGGTAGAGAATGTACAGAAGGTACAGCACGCAGCGGACATTGAGAACGCCTTGAGCTTCCTCCACCTTCATTACCTTCTCTACCTTCTCTACCTTCTTTACCTTCTCTACCCAGCATGAAACCCGAGACCCCGCAAACCCAGATCATTCTCTGCCCGTACTGCGGTCACGTGCAGACCGTGCCGGAGAATACGGCGATCCCCGACCAGTGCGACGAATGTCGCGGTCTGTTCGAGCCGTTGTCGCGCCGCGCCACGCAGATTTCCATGGGCCCGTGGTACATCCGCGACAAGAAGATGCCGTTCCGCCCCGGTTGCTCCTACGAAGTGGTGAGCAAGATGGCCAAGGCCGGCCGCATCAAGCCGACGACGGTGATGCGCGGACCTTCCACCAAGCAGTTCTGGTCGGTGGCCCGCAATGTGCCTGGCATCGCGCACCTGCTGGGCTATTGCCACGAATGCAACGCAAAGGTGCAGCCGACCGATGCCCAGTGCTCGGCCTGCGGCACGAAGTTCGACGAGCCTCGCGAACGCAATGAACTAGGCTTGGCCTTCAAGACCGCCGGCGAAGCGACCGCCGCCCAGAAGGCGCTGGAGAAGGAAATCGCCGCGCTCACCGGTGGCTCCGGCGGCTCCGGCATCAACCGTGCCATCAACGCGCCTCCGGCCGCGCCCGGTGCGGGCTTGCTCGATGAAGTGCTCGGCCCCGGCGGCAAGTTCGGCGGATCGCCGCTGCTCAACTTCGGCGGCGAAGAAAAAACGTCCGCCTCAGCCGCGCCCGCCGCGCCCAAGCCGCCGGCCCCCCCTCGGCCCGCCGCCGCGCAACCCGGCAAACCCGCCGCCCCCAAGCCCGCCGCGAGGGCCGCCGTCGATGCCTTCTCCCTCGGCGATGACATGGATGACACCGGACTCGATCCGGTCATCCGCAAGCAGAAACTCGCCGGCATGTGGACGTGGATTCTCGTGGGCTTCAACGCGCTGCTCATCCTTGTCGTCATCTTCCTGTTCCTCACCAAGGGCAAGAAGCCGACGGACAATTCGCCCGATCCGAACACGCCTGCGTCGCAGGGCGAATCTCCTCGTGGCAAGTCGGCCACGGGGAACGGTGCAACAGGAGCACCGAAGACCGGCGCCGTGGGCTCTTCGGGTTCGACCGGCAACGCCGCCAATCCCACCAGGACCAGCATCGCCGGCAGTCAAACAGGAACCGCTCAGCCTGAGAACCCCGCGGGCTCCGGCAGCAACGGCGCCGCGGTAGTCGCCAAGCCGGGCCCCACGCCGGAGCAGGAACTGGCCCAGTTCAACCAGATGCAGGGCGTTCTCAAGACGGCGCGGGAGAAGATCGATGCGGGCGATTCGCAGGCGTGTCTCGCGTTGCTCATTGACGTGCGCGACAACTATCCCGCCAAGTGGCATCCGCCGGATCTGTCCGAGCGCATCACGCAGATCAGCACCGCGCTGAGCCGCGCCGCCGTCGCCGAGGGGGATAAGGCTCGCTTCAAGGAGATGGAAGTTCAACTTCGCACCGCCAGCGACCTGTGGGCGAAAAAGGAACTGGTGGCCGCGCTGAAAATTCTCCAGGATATTCGCGACAACTATCCGCGCGAATGGCACCCAGGGAACCTCGCCACCGAGATCGCCCGCCTCACCAAACAACTGGAACAACAGAAGGACGCCAGTTTTTTCGGGCAGAAGATTCCGCAGTGAAGGAGAACCTTCAGCTAAGGAGCCGTGCAAGATTAACTCCGCAGATTCGAATCGCTTCGCTCCCAGCCGGACGACTTGGAAAGTCGTCCCACATGCGATGTTGATCCTGCACGGCTCCTAACAGCTATCAGCAATCAGCAATCAGCCATGAGCCATGAGCCATCAGCCAACAGTCGTCAACGAGAGCAACGCCAGAAAGCGATTGCTGATGCCTGAAGACTGAAGCCTGATAGCTGAGAGCAGAGAGCAGAGAGCTGAGAGCTGAGAGCTGACAGTTGATGGCTCAAAGTTCCTCTGATGATTTTCGCCGTTTGATTCCCTTGGTTTCTGCCGATATCATCCGTGACCCAAATGGGGCCGTAGCTCAATTGGGAGAGCGCTACGTTCGCAATGTAGAGGTTGTGGGTTCGATCCCCATCGGCTCCATTCCAGACACCCGTTGACTCGAAAAGTCAGCGGGTGTTTTTTGTTCGGTGACCTTCCGCCGTCATTTCGCGTGGCGGGTTTTCGTCTCCTTGGCAGGTCGGCGTTTCCACGAAGCGATGATTCTTGCGGATGGGTGTAGTCCACTTTTCCGGCGACTGCCTGCAAGTGTGTCATGGGTAAGCGCAGGCTCGGCGGAGCTTACCCGTGCGCCTTGCGTCACCTTGGCACGGGTAAGCTCCGAGGACTCCGCTTACCCGTGGCACCCAGCATCGCCGGAATGATGGACTACGCCCTTGCGGATATTTGAAAGAAGATGGGCTTGTCAGCCGATGGCTACTATGGTTATAATGACCGTAGGCGGGTCAGATTGATGACCTGTCTCCGTTCAAAGGGGGACTGAGAGCCGCCAAAACCTCAAGCGGTTCGAGTCCTGCCCACAAGCCTGCATTGGGCTTACGGCGAAAGATCGGGGTTTTTCATCCCATCGTCGGCGACTCCTTTTCATTCCGCCTCATCGCAAGAACGGTGTCGCGGAGGTCGCCGGCCCGGATCCTCTCCATGGCGGATGTTCCGCTGTTTTCGCAAGGAGATGTCATCGTCCACACCGGCTGCCCCCAGTGGGGTGAAGGTCTGGTGGACGAAGTTGTCAATATCGTTCACGAGGGAAAGGCCGCTCAGCGCCTGATCGTGAAGTTCGCCAATCGGGGTCGCGTCATCTTAAACAGCGCGATTGCCCCGTTGGTCAGCAAGGATGCCGCAGTCTCTATGAATCCGTTCCGCAACACCTCATTGTCACCCGCGCCGGCTTATGCCCGCGCCGGCGAGTCCAATCGCACCTCCAGCAACGCGGCCCGGGGCGCCGGGGGCGCCGGGGGAGCCGGGGGAGACTGGCTCTCCAAGTTCGAGAAGCGCGAGCACGAACTGCACAAGCTCCCCGCGTCGCTCAACGATGTTTTCTCCACGCTGGCGCAGCGGCTGGAAGCGACGCTGGACACGTTCAAGTTCAGCACCGAGCCGCGCAGCCTGATGGACTGGGCCGTGATCCAGACGGGCCTGAACGATCCGATGACCAAGTACACCCGGCACGAATTGGAAAGCGGGTTCGAACGCTATGCCCGGGACCGCGATCTGCACCTGAAAGACCTGGTGAAACAGTTCAGGCAGGAAGGCAGATTGGCTGAACTGGACTCGATTCGCCGCAAGCTGAAACTGCCGGCTGCGGTGAGTGCGCTGGATCGGACGAAGAACTCGATCTGAGCTGACGCAAATCTGAAATCCCAAATCTCAAATCCCAAATCTCAGATCTCAAATCTCAAATCTGAAATCTCAGATCTGAAATCTCAAATCTCAGATCTCAGATTTCACGTCAGTGATCTCCCATTTCGTCCCCGTAAATCCGTCCAAGATCGCGCGGCGCCTTGCCGCCGCGCCAGGGTCGTTTTGCCGGAGCCGGAGTTGCCGAAGATCAGCACGCGCATGCGGGGGATGATCGCGTACGGTTGCAAAAACATCATCGTTCGCGCGACAGTTCGCGCACCTGCTTGCGCAGTTCGTCCATCTGTCGGCGCATCTCTTCCAGTTGTGCGTGCATGTGCCGCACCGCTTCCGCCAACTCGCGATTGGGGCCTGAATCCTTGCCCGCTTTCGATTCGCCCATCTGTCGGTGCAGTTCGGCTTTCATTCTCTCGGCCTGCTCGCGGATGTTCCCGGCGGCGTCTTTCATGCCCGCGGCTTCCAGGTGGGCCGCCGCCTCAAGCAGGTGCTGCAACTTGCCCGCTGCCTCGCGCATCTCGGGTGATGCGTCGCCGGCCTTGGGGTTGAAGCCGGGACCAGCGCCAGGCTTGCCTTCAAATCCCGGCCCGGGTTGCTTGGGCGGGAACTTCGCCCCATCCTTCGGCACGGACTGCGGCTCGCCTTTGAACGGCGGCGGGGCGACCTTCTTGAACTCGTCACGCTTGTCGGCTTTCACCCGCGGCTTGTCATCGTCCTCGTCATCGTGTTTCGCCGGCTTCTTGATCGCGGGTTTGTCATCGTCGTCGTCCTCGTGCTTCGCCGGCTTCTTCACCGCGGGCTTGTCGTCGTCGTCATCGTCATCCTTTTCCGGCTTCTTCACGGCGGGCTTGTCCTTCACCGTCGCCTGCAACTTCGCCATCGAAGCCTTGGCGCGCTCGCGCAACTCCTGGGCCTCCTTCTTGTAGCCCTCCTTCTCCAGCACCGCGGCCTTCTCCAGCATGTGCCCGATTTCCTTCTTCATCCGCGCGTGATCGGGCGCATCCTCCGCGCGAAGCGGGGCGGGTTGAAGTGCGAACATCACCAATGCCGCGGCAATAAGGGCGAGTGAGCGGATCATGGGAATCTCCTTGGAGGGGTTCCGTTCGAGTATACCCGGCGGGGTCCTGGCTACCCGTGGAAAAGTGAAGACGCACGATTCGACCCGGCTCACGGCTTGAGCAAATCCATCACCACCGCGCTCATCGTGTTGATGCCGGTGGTCAGCGTTTCGTCGATGTCCGGGTAGTAGAGCGCCGAGTGCAGCGACGGCACGCCGCCGGTCAACTTGTATTGCTCCAGCCTCGCCGCCTTGACCGATCCGAGGCGGAACATGCAGATGGGCACGCCCGCCTTGCCGTACCGCGCGAAATCCTCGCCGCCCATGGTGCGCGGCGAGTTCTCGACGTTGTCCTTGCCCACCACGCCGCGAAGCACCTGCGACACGCGGGCCGTCAGCTCTTCATGATTGAAGAGCGCCGGCGTGCCCTCATCGCTCACCTTCATCACCGGCTCAGGCGCGCCGGCCGCCATGGCCGCGGCTTTCGCCTTGCGCTCGATGGCGGCGATCATCTTGTCGCGCACCTCTTCGTTGTAGCTGCGCACGGTGAGCTTCAGCTCGCAGGTGTCGCTGATGATGTTGTGCTTGCTGCCGCCGTGGATCGAGCCGACGGTGACCACCGCCGGCTCCGTCGGGTTGATCTCGCGGGCCACGATGGTCTGCAGTTGCACGATGAAATGGGCGGCGATGACGATCGGATCGATGGCGGTGTGCGGTGCAGCGCCGTGGCCGCCTCTGCCCTTGATGGTGATGTCCACGCTGTCGACATTGGCCATGGCGTAGCCGGCGCGGACGCCGACCTTGCCGGCGGCCATGCTGGAATCGACGTGAAGCGCCACGGCGTAGTCGGGTTTGCCGAGCTTCTCAAACACCTTGTCTTCCAGCATTTTCCGCGCGCCGGTGCCGCGTTCCTCGGCGGGCTGGAAGAGGAACATGATCGTTCCTTTCCACTTCGTCTTGTTGGCGGCGAGGAAGCGTGCGGCGCCGATGAGGCTGGCCATGTGGATGTCGTGGCCGCACGCGTGCATGACGCCGACGTCCTGTCCGTCGTCGGGGTTCTTGACGCGGACTTTCGAGGCGTAATCGAGGCCGGTGGCTTCGGTGACGGGCAGCGCGTCCATGTCCGCGCGGAGCATGAGCAGCGGGCCGGTTCCGCTTTTGAGAATGCCGACGACGCCGTGGCCGCCGATGCCGGTGGTGACTTCCGCGCCGATGGCCTTGAGTTCCGCCGCCATTTTCGCGGCGGTTTTCTCTTCGAAATGCGATAGCTCCGGGCTGCGATGCAACTCGCGATAAAGCTCGGCGACGGGCATCAGGTTTTCCTTGAGCCAGTCGGCCGGCGCGACATCAGCGATCGCGGTGCGAGAGAAAAGAACGATGGCAACGAAAAAGAAGTGGCGTGCCCGCATGATCGGTCTCCGGAGAAAAGGTGGAGACCATCGTATCAGGCCATTAGCCCCCGGCTCCGCCGGGGGAAACGCCTGGCACCACGCACGGAAAGCGAATTGCTGACTCTTCGCCGAGCGTTGGAATCGATTCCAAAAGCAGAAGCAACGGCGCGCACAGAAAGAAGAGGACAGCCATCAGCACGCCCTCGCAGCCCGCTGCCAGGAAAGCAAGAATTGGACCGCGCCGCGATAGCCGTTGACCGCCGTCTGGATATCGACACTTACGGAATCCCGCGACGGATCGGCGAACCTGACGCAATTCCCCGAAGGATGAGAACGGATACATGAGCAGTTGCATTGGCGTCGGTTGCGGACCGAATCTGCCGTGCCAACTCCCTATCACCCACGCGGCCAGCGCCATAGGAATCGCGGCGATGAACCACGCGGTGGCGAAATCCCACCTCAGCGCCATCCAGACGAACAAGGCTAACAGGATCATCGCAACAGGCTCGGCTCCGCTCCATTGCCTCCTGCGTTTTATTTCCCACTGAGCATCGGACTTCAGTAGCAGGATCATGCGCTGGAACACGTCCCAGCCATGCTTATCCAGCCGTACCGGGTGATCCGTGATGTCGTCGTAGAAGAACCACAACGTCGTGACGATCTCATGGATGGTCGGATCCTTGGTGTCGTGGGAAATGTCAAAGATCTGTTCGTCAAACTGAAACGATGTGAGATCTTTGGTCAGATACCGTTCAATGACTCGGACCAACTCATCACGCTTGTAACGGTCGGTGCTCATTGAGCAGGCCCTCGCATTTCTGGGTTTCCCACCCCGGGCGGAGCCCGGGGCTAATGGACGGCGACCGGCGGCCGCACAATCGTCTTCAACTTCTCGTGCGCCCCCAGCAGCAGGTCTTCCGTTTCCTCCCAGCCGATGCAGGCGTCGGTGATGGACACGCCGTGCTGGAGCTTGCTTAGATCCTCGGTGAGTTTCTGCTGGCCCGGGTGCAGGTTGCTTTCGAGCATCAGGCCGATGATGTGATCGTTGCCGGCGAGGCGCTGTTCGATCACGTCGCGCCAGACGCTGGCCTGCTGCTTGAAATCCTTGTTCGAGTTGCCGTGGGAGCAATCGACGACGACGCGCGGCGACAGGCCGTGCTCGTGCAGCCTTTGCGAGGCGACGCGCAGGGAGTCGCGGTCGAAGTTCGGGCCGCTGCGGCCGCCGCGGACGATCAGGTGGCCCCACGGGTTGCCGTTGGTGTGGACGACGCAGGTCTGGCCGTCGTCGTCGATGCCCAGGAAACTGTGCGGCGTGCGGGCGGCGATCATCGCATCCAGCGCCACCTGCAAATTGCCGTCGGTGCCGTTCTTGTAGCCCACCGGCATCGACAGGCCGCTGGCCATCTGGCGGTGCGTCGGCGATTCCGTCGTGCGGGCGCCGATCGAGGCGATTGTGATCAGATCGGAGATGTACCGCGGCGTGATCGGCTCGAGCAGCTCTGTCGCCGCGGGCAGTCCCAGTTCCGCCACATCGAGCAGCAGCTTGCGGGCGATGCGCAGTCCGTGCGCCACGTCGAACGTGCCATCGAGGTGCGGATCGTTGATCAGGCCCTTCCATCCGACCGTGGTGCGCGGCTTCTCAAAATAGACGCGCATGATCACCACGATGCGGTCGGCGACTTTCTCCGCCACGCGGCGAAGCCTCTGCGCGTACTCGATCGCGGCCTGCGGATCGTGGATGGAGCAGGGGCCGACGATGGCGAGGAAGCGCGGGTCGTGGCCGTCGATGATGTGCTTGACCACTTCGCGGGCTTCGACCACGGTGCGGTTGGCGTTCTCCGTCATCGCGTGATCGGTTTTGAGCCGGCGCGGCGAAATGAGCGGGGTCGAAGCGCGGACGTTGATGTTCTGCGTAGGTTGCATGGGGGTCAGTGAATCCAAGGTGGACGGCTGCTCCTCCGCAGACACGCCGACCGAGTGCGAAACAAAACATGATAGCAGAGAGGGAATGCCGCGGTCAGAGAGCGAGTCTCCGTGATGGGGAGGAACTGGCATTGGGGGCCGCGCACGAATCACCTGAACGATTGAGTCGCGCGCCAAGGCGCGAAGCTCGCGAAGAAATCCGC
>CAYRPN010000138.1:0-15188 GCA_964426135.1 uncultured Phycisphaeraceae bacterium
GAGCCGCTTCAAATCGACCGGAGTCACAGACTCCGGCTCTGTTCACGACTCCGAATCGCCTATTCCAACCGGCGTCAAGTACGCAAATGCCGGATGAGCCTGAATAATCTCAAGGCGCGGCCGCATTGACCGCTTGGCAGAAGGCGCGAATCTTTCCCGCATCCTTCACCCCGCGCGACGACTCGACGCCGCTGGAAACATCCACGGCCCACGGCTTCACGACGCGGATCGCTTCGGCGACATTCTCCGGCGTCAGGCCGCCCGCGAGAATCAGTTGCGGCCGCGCCGCGCCCATGGCCGCCGTGGAGCCTTGCGTAGGGTGGGCACCGCCCACCACCGCCGCCAGTCGCGTCCAGTCAAACGCCTTGCCGCCGCCGCCGGTCAGTCGGTCATGGCCCGCGCCTTTCTCCTGCGGCGCATCGACCAGCAGCGCGCACACATTCACCGGCCAGGGACGGCGCATCCATTGATCGAACTGCGATGCATCGCCCTGTCCACTTCCGATGCCGGCAAAGTTCACCGCCTTGATCACGCGGAACTCAGCCAGGCTGGCGACCATTTCGTGCGTTTCGCTGCCGTGCAGTTGCAGCGTTCGCACGCCGACGGCCCGCGCCGTCTCGCGCACATGATCGACGGACGCGTCGGCGAACAGCGCGACCGGCTCCACCAACGCAGGCAAGTTCGACACAATCGCGCGGGCGGCGGCGACGGTGACGAAGCGCGGCGATTTCTCCACGAAGACGAGGCCGATGGCATCCGCCCCGGCTTCAGCCGCGATCAGGGCGCTGGCCATGTCGCGGATGCCGCAGATTTTGATGCGCGTGCGTGCCATGCGTTCGAATCGTACCCGGCGCACCGTGCGGCGGCGAGCGCGGCGGCGATGGATCGGCCCAACCAAACCCTACAACCGTCAGCGAAACACGCGCCAACGGCGATTCCCGGCCCAAAGAACTGGCGTAGCGACGGGAAGTGATGTATCTAGGAAGTAGAGAACGCTCCGGGCGGCGGTCGGGGGATGTCTGCGCAATCGTAGTGGCTTCCAACTATGAGGATCCCTTGGCGAAGTTCCCGCGCTGCACAGTCTGTCCCCGCTGCGGCTCCGGTTCGTTTCGGCGAATCCGGCCGGAGGTGGTGCTGCCCGTGCTCCGCGTGCGGGAGTGCCGGCGTTGCCAGCAGCAGTACCGCGCACCCATGCCGGTTCCTGTCTGCATGGTGCTCCTGATCATCGGAGCGGGAATGGCGGTTTGGCTGGGACTGGAAATCCGCCGCTCCGGCATGGAACGGGCAATCAAGTCGGAGCCGCCGGTGGCTCTGGCTGCCCTCGGTGCGCTGGTATTTCTCCTCGGCGCGTTCAAGCTGGCATTCCAGCGCGGCCAGCGCCCGCCCGAGCGGAAACCGGCCCCCGCGAACCCTGGTGTGTCCATCGCCAACGCCTGGCGAAGCGAAGAGCAGGAACATGTCGAAGCCGCGACGGTCTCGGCCGCGCTGACTGAAGCCCCGCTGACACCGCGCAGCGCCAAGGCGCCGCCGCCGCCGCCCTCCGCACCCATCCGTCCGACTCCCACGCCGGTGCTCTACGCCGCCGTCCGCACCACCATGCCGGCCCCGGTGATTCCGCCGGTCACGCGCTCGACGGCGACCTGCCCCATGCCGAAAGAGGCCGCTTTGAAGGAACTTCGGCGCGGCACGGTCATCACCGCGCATCCTCTGGCGATGAACGCGCATCGCGAATACGACGAACACCGGACGCGCGTGCTGACCCGCTACTACCTGGCCAGCGGCGTCGGCGGCATCGCTGGGGCAGTTCACACCACGCAGTTCGACATCCGCAAACCCAAGCACAATCTCCTGCGGCGCGTGCTGGAAAACATCGCGCAGGAAGTGACGCAGCACGAGCAGCGCGCCGGAAGAACGATCGTGAAAGTCGCCGGCATCTGCGGCGACACGATCCGGGCGACGGCGGAGGCGAAACTGGCGGCGGACCTGGGCTACGACGCGGGACTGTTGAACCTGAGCGATCTGCCCGGCGGAGCCAGCGATTTTGACCTGATCGAGCATTGCAAGGAGATCGCCCACATCATTCCGGTCTTCGGCTTCTATCTGAACGAGGCTGTGGGCGGGCGCGAATTGTCGTACGAGTTCTGGCGAGCGCTGGCGGAGATTCCGAACGTGGTGGCGATCAAGATCGCGGTCTTCAACCGGTACCACACGCTGGACGTGATGCGGGCCGTCGCCGAGGCGGGGCGCGCGCTGCGGCCCTCCACGGCGCCGCAGCAGGCACAGGCGGAGAACCCCATCGCGATCTACACGGGCAACGACGATCACATCGTCGGCGACCTGCTGGGCGAGTGGACGTTTGACGTGGCGGGAAAGCCGGTGGCTCAGCGCATTGTCGGCGGGCTGCTGGGGCACTGGGCGGTGTGGACGCGGGCAGCGGTGGAGACTTTCGAAAGCATCCAGCGCGTGAATGCCTCCGGTTCCGTGCCGCGCGAGGCGATACTGCTGGATCGTCAGATCACCGACATGAATGCCGCCATTTTCGACGCGGCACACCATTTCCGCGGATGCCTGCCCGGGATCCTCGAGGTGCTTCGCAGGCAAGGCCTGGTAGAGACGGCCAACTGCCTCGATCCGGACTTGACGCTGAGCCCCGGCCAGGCGGACGAGATCACCCGCGTGACCAACGCCTATCCACACCTGACCGACGATGCGTTCATCGCGCAGCACCGCGAGCAGTGGTTGAGCTGGTGACGAAATGACCGCCTCATCGGCTGTCAACAAAAACAGCACCGTGCGCACAAGGCAACACGGTGCTGGTGGGAAGAGAGCAAAGGTTTAAATTCGATCCACCACAAGTCTACAGGCCAGCGACACGTCGTCAATACCGATGGTCCGCCGACGCCCACTATTGCGGAGCCGCCGCGAAGAGTTACGCACCCTTGCCGCCGACATCAGCGCCAATCTGGATCGCGGCGCCGGGTGGCCGGGGCTGGCGTCCGCGAAAGCCCCGGAACGAGGGCGCGGAAGTCGCAAGACCAGCGGGACCCTCGACTCGCGCGAACAAGCTCAATCGTTCCGGGGCATCCGCCGAGCCTTCTGCTCCGGCCACCCCTTGACACGCGCGACAGTCGCTTCTGCCCCGGCCACCCGACGCGCACCCGAAAAGTTCTCAGGCTCGGAGACGCTGTTCATCGTCACCGGCAGCCGAGGCAGCTAAGGAATGGGGCGAAATAACTTCCCGAATTGGTGCTCCCCCCATTTAGCCGGCGGGCTTGCCCGCCGAGTGCGTCTCGGCGGGCAAGCCCGCCGGCTAAATGGGGAACTTACTTCGGTCCCGTTCCTAAAAATCAAAAATGCTCTTTCGCTTTTTCCAGTACTCATCCGTCAGGCGCTCTTCGCGCAGTTCCGGTTCCACGACCTTGGGCTTGAGCGCTTCCTCGGCGACCGCCGGTGGCTCCGGCTTCGGCTCAGGCTTCGGCTCAGGCTTCGGCTCCGGCTTTGGTTCGGGTTTCGGTTCAGGTTTCGGTTCGGGCTCCACTGCTGAGACCAGTGTGCCTACTGGTTTCAACCGCTCTCGCTTGGCGGAGATCAGCGCCGTCGCCTGCGCGCCATCGATGCCGTATTTGCTCAGGGCCGTTCGCGTGGCTTCCATCTCAGTCAGAAGCGCCGCGTCATGGGTGACTTCGTTAAGGCGCTGACGATACATCAGCGTGCGCAGCAGCATGTTCTTCCGCGCCTCGGGCAATCCCTGCTGCGACATGCCTTCGTACCACTTGATCAGGTCGGCAAGCTGCTCTTTGCTCAGGCTCTCCACCGAGCCGCCCGCCAGGTCAAAGAGCGCCAGTCCTTTCGCGTCATACAGGCTGCCGGCATACTGCTTGGCGGTCACCGGTCGATCCAGGTCGCACAGATAGGCGTTGACGAGCTTGGTTGTCGCGTCCTTGTCGCCGGGCTTGCGCGCCAGCGATCGGCGGGCGTTCTGAATCGCCTGATCCACCGGCATCAGCGGCTTGGCCTGATCGAGCAGGCGGGCGATCTCCACATCGCGGTCCGTGTACTTCACAGCTTTGGCCACCTGCTGGGCCCGGCTGATGATCTGCGCGGCTGACACGTACTCGGCCCGCCGCAACTTCCCTTGCACCACATCGATCATCAGATCGACCGTGGCGCGGCCGGCGCGCTCGAAGCGGGCGATATTGGTGCCGCTGGGCCCTTTGGCGCTGCGATAGGCGATCTCAAACAGCGCGAGCATTTTCTCCTGCATTTCCAGTTGCCGGTCAGGCGCGAGCCGGGCGAGTTCCTCACACGCGTCGGCAGCCGGGCGGAACCCACGTGGATCGGTGCTGCCGAACTCATAAGTTCTCTCATAGAGCAGAATCGTCAGCGGCCCCTCACCGCCCGCATCCCGGGCGGCCTTGAGCAGTTCACCGGCGAATGCGGCGTCATCGGCAAGCACCCGCGTGGCGCGCACTTCGGCGACGCGTTTGCCGAATAGTCGCTCGAACTCGCGCACCGCCTCCGCATCCGGCGCCGCGAAGGAAGGAACCGCCCCCGTCGCCACGATGAGCGTCGCAAGCCAAACGATATCGATGGTGATCTTGCTCATGGTCGCTGGTCATCCGTCGTCAGGAAGAAAGGCTGCCGGGAAACCGCATTCGCTTCGCGGCACTGGAATCGCCAAGTCATGCTAAACCTCACGGGCGGCCAAATCAACGACGCGGATGTCGCGCAGGGCGAACCAGATCGCGGTTCACGGTGAAGCGAACCATCCGGTCAGGCCTCGCTTGGCGCACCAGCCGGCCAGTGCCAGGCTGGTGAGGCCGGGACGCAGGTGAATGACGAGCAACGGCGTGCCGAAGAAATCGAACGCGCGAATCTCCTCCTGGTTTGACGGCGTCAACTACACGGTCATCGCCACCGGCGCCCCTGGGACGACCGAGGCGGGCGACACGATTCACACCGTCGACTTCGGCGGCAGCGACATCATCCAGATCACGTCGCCCACCACGATCTTCGCCGGCATCAGCAACATCAACCTGAACCGCACCTACGCGTTCTCCATCGGCGTCTCCGTGGCGCCGGTGCCCGAACCCGCCAGCGCCATGTTGGGCCTGATCGGCATGGGCGTGCTGGCGATGCGCCGCAAGCGCGGCGCGTGAACCGCCGGCCGGATGTGCCGCCCAATAGATTCGATCAGCGTCTCAAACCCCGGCCGAAAGGTCGTGGTTTTTCGTTTGGGCCTTCGCAGTATTCGTCGATATTTCGCTTTGGACCCACGAACTGCGAGGCTGACCCGTTTGCTTCCCTGTATCGTATTCAGGGCATGATCCCACCCTTCAACGAGCATGGATATCTTCCGCCGGGCATTCACGCGGCTACAATGGACGACGTCGAGGCACGCTTCGGGCGCGAGTCGGAACTCCGCCGCACGCAGATGGAGTCGCTGCGGTGGATGGTTGATCTGGCGCGGAAAGCGGGAGTCCTGCGCATTGTGATCAATGGAAGCTTCACGACCGACAAGCTGGAGCCCAACGATGTGGATTGCGTGCTGCTGATCGGCGTCAGTTTCCCTGAAGATCAGCAAGCGGAAACTGAACTGATGGCGGGCCTCCCGTTCGTCACTTTGGAACTTGCGGATGAAGCCGCATTCGCGCAGTTGACGCTGTTCTTCAGCACGGATCGCGATCGATTGGCCAAAGGCGTGGTGGAGATCATTCCATGATTCAAAACCAGAACCAACTCGACAACACTCGTGCCAAACTCGAACTACTGGAATCGCTGCACCGGGACAGTCTGACCCGTCCCATGCCCAACGAACGTGTTCGGGAATTGACGCTATTTTCCGTCAAGAAGCGGATCAATCGGCTGAAGGAAGAGATTGCCCGTTACCAAGCCGCCGCCGCACGTCCGGCGACCAAGGCGTGAACCATCCCCCGATCATCGTGCTCGGATACTCCGAAGCCGCGATGTTGCTTCGCCAGACGCAGCGAAGCGAAGTCGCTGCCGTCATTTCCATTGCGGGCTCGCAGGAATATCACCTAGACGCGGATGTCCAACATCGTCTTGATCTGAGATTCGATGATGTGAGCGTGGATCAAGGGAAAGACCACATCAGCGAATTCCGTTCGCGCTCGCTGCGCCGACGCGCCGCCGCATCCGGGATGACGATCACGCCGCCAACGCGAAACGACGCCGTGGCGATCATCGAGTTTGCGCGGCAGCACTCCAACCTAGACGGAACGTTCCTCCTGCACTGTCAGGCTGGCATCAGCCGATCTCCGGCGGCCGCGCTGTTGTGTCTTGCAGCGCGGAGTGGAGTTGGGAATGAACGGGTGTGTGTCGACTATCTCTTTCATATTCGTCCCAGCGCGATGCCACACATGGGTGTGGTCCAGTTTGGCGATGATTTTCTTGAGCGTGACGGGAGACTGATCTCGGACGTGAATGAAGGATTCCAGTCGCGGTTCACCGGCAGTTGACCAACGTCGCATGACGGTGATTCATAGGCGGCTTTCGGAAACGCCGCAGGCGTCTGCCGCAGCCTCATTCGGACTCCACCTGGAGTCGCGCCGAGAATCAGATTTGGTGCCACTGGCAGGCTCGGCTGCCAGTGCCTCAGCGCCGAGATTCGCGGCCCCATTTCATGCTGAGAATCGATCCACTGGCAGCAAAGCCTGCCAGTGCCATCAGCCGCGGCTCAATCCATGAAATGGCTGACCATGCCTATCGCCGCCCACAAGCCGATCAAAGAGAGCAAGATCGCCAACGCGGAGAACAAGCCGGC
Source organism: uncultured Phycisphaeraceae bacterium (assembly GCA_964426135.1). Classification (GTDB taxonomy): domain Bacteria; phylum Planctomycetota; class Phycisphaerae; order Phycisphaerales; family Phycisphaeraceae; genus CAYRPN01. The sequence goes on from CAYRPN010000138.1 coordinate 6,785, forward strand.
GCGCAGGTTCTTCGTGAACAAGAATATCAGGGCGAAGCAGAATGAGTTCAGCAGCAGGATCAACTGAAGAAACGGAAGCATCATTGCCGATTTAGTGATCAGGTCGCCTTCATATCGCCACAGCGGCAATTCCCGCTCGCGCCTCAAATGCGGGCCGAGGTAATGTGTGAAATAGAGTTCTGCGATGATCGTGAGCACCAGGATCGCGCCGGCACCGATCGCCATCCACCGAGCGAATCGCACGTCGCTTCGTTTCACATCCTGCCGACGTTGGAGCTCGCTTAAATCGAGCGACTGTCCGCACTCCGGGCAGGTGCTGGCTGGCGTGCCGCGCAGGTCGTAGTCGCAGCGCGGACAGGTGTAGCCGTCGTAGGGTCCAAGCTCCGCCATGGCGAATCTACGCGAAGGGGAAGGAGGGGTGCGTCGATTGGGAAAAGCGAGTAACGAGTAGAGTGGACGGTGCCCACCCTACTCAACCGATTGCGCTCAATCCTCTCTCCCCGCAAACCCCAAAAATTCATCCAGCCAGTCATCGCTCTTGAGCACGCCCCGGCGTTGCGACAGCGCCATGCGCAGGGCGCGCTTCTGGCACACCTTGAAGATGCGGCGTGACAGCGGATTGCTGATCTCGCCCTTCTTTGCCTTAAGCGTCTTCACTACGCCGCGCAACCAGCGCGGCAGGTAGCGCTTGAGTAATTCATCGTCCATGCTGGCGAAAGTGATGGCGCTGCCGGGATCGCCCTGGCGTCCGGCGCGGCCGTAGAGCTGGCGGTCGACGCGGCCGGAGTCGTTGTATTCCGTCGAGATGACGCACAGGCCTCCCAATTTCGCCACGCCGGGGCCCAGCTTGATGTCCGTGCCGCGGCCGGCCATGTTGGTCGCCACCGTGATCTTGCCTTCGCCGCCGGCCAGCGACACGATCTGCGCTTCCTCCTTGTGCCGCACGGCGTTGAGCACGCGATGCTCCAGGCCCAGGTCGGTCAGCCGCTTGCTGAGAATCTCGCTGCTGTCGACATTGCGCGTGCCGACCAGGATGGGCCGGCCCGTGGCGTGCTCGCGCTGAATCTCGGCGACGATCGCGTCCCACTTCGCTTCCTTGCTTCCGAAGATGCGGTCCTTGTGGCGCGTGCGGATGCAAGGCTTGTTCGTGGGGATGACCACCGTGGGCCGGCGGTAAATCTGATAGAGCTCTGTGCGGCCTTCCCACGCGGTGCCGGTCATGCCGCTGAGCTTGCGATAGAGCCTGAAGAATCGCTGGAAACTGATGCGGGCGAACGTCGCCTTGGGCGGGTTCACCTCGATTTGTTCCTTCGCCTCCACCGCCTGGTGCAGCCCGTCGCGCCAGGTGCGATCGGGCATCAGGCGGCCGGTGAACTCATCGACGATGACGATCTTGTCCTTCTCGTCTTCCTCGTCCCACTGCACGACGTACTGCGTGTCCTTGTGAAAAAGTTCCTTGGCGGTGATCGCCTGCACGACGATTTCTTCGCGGCGACGGGCGCCGATCCAGATGCCGCCGTACGCCTCGGCCGCGTCGAGCGCCTTTTCCTTGCCGCTCTCCGTGAGCGTGATTTCGCGGTAGCGCAGGTCGATCGTGTAATCCTTGCCGGCGACCAGTTGCCGCGCCAGGTCGGCGGCCTGCACAAAGGCTTCGGTCTGCTCGGCGTTGGGCGAATCGCCGGAGATGATGAGCGGGGTGACGGCCTCGTCGATGAGGATGGAGTCCGCCTCGTCCACGATGCAGCATTCGAGGCCGCGGAGCACGAGTCGATCCGTGCCGCGTCCGCCGCCATAGGCGATCTTGTTCAGAATGGCGGCGGGCAGTCCCACGAGGTTGCCCAGCGAAAGCCGATCGCGCAGGAAATCGGCGGCGACTTCCTTGTTCGTGGAGTACGTCACATCGTTGTTGTAGGCGTTGCGCCGATCCATCGGCTGCATCTCGCCGGTGACGAAGCCGGCGGAGAGCCCGCAGAAGTTGTAGACCTTCGCCATTTCCGTGGCGTCGCGCTGGGCGAGGTAATCGTTGACGGTGAGGACATGGCAGCCCTTGCCGCGCCAGCCGGCGATCGTCGCCGGCAGCGTCGCCGACAGTGTCTTGCCTTCACCGGTCGCCATTTCCGCGATGCAGCCCGCCTCCATCGCCAGGCCGGAGCAGACCTGCACCAGGTACGGCCGCATGCCGACCTGCCGCCACGCCACTTCACGCACGATGGCGAAGGCGCGCTCCACGTCGGCCTTCTGGGCGCGGCCGCGGCGGAAGATCACGCGCATGTCCTCGCACTGCTCCTTCAGCCGCGCGTCGCTCAACTGCGAGAAATCCCCTTCCATCGCCAGCACGCGCGCGGCGCTGCGCATCAGCTTGCCGAAGCGCGGCAGGCGCACGGCAAAGTTGCTCACCACGCGATCCCACGCCGCGTCGAGTCCCTGCGGCAATTTCTTGCGCCGCACCGACCGCATCGCCAGCATGCGCCACAGCCCGCTGGGCACATCCACCAGCGGCGGCGAGCCGGAGACATCGATCGGGGTGTGGAGCGATGCTTGCGTCATTGGTCCTGGTGTGCGGTTGGAAAGCCAAGGCAAATGTCTAATGCCGAATATCTAGTTTCGAGTGTTGAATGGCGCAGGATGCACAACGCGATCATGCTTCCCTGCGACTAGACATTAGAAACTAGACAATCAACATTCGACATTCGCCTTGCTCCTACATTTTGAACCTTCGCTGCAGCAACTGCTTGAGCGAGCGCCACCACTGCACCGCCAGCGGCTTGGCGGGGGCTTCGAAGCGGACCATCACGCGCTGGCCGCTCTTCAGCGCGATCAATTCAGGCATCGGCGGCGCTTCCTTGCCCAGCGCCTTCATTTCGTCCGCATGCTTCTGCCACGCGGCCAGCAGTTCCGCGTTGCGCTCTTCGATCAGGGGATCGATGCGCACTTCGAACACGGCTTCCTTGGTGCGGGTGCCGGTTTCGTCCTGCATGTCGACCTGCACGCTGCCACCGGCCAGGTAACCCAGCGCCTGCGAGGGCAACTGGTCGGAACCGGCGGGCAGGACGTCCTTCTGCGAGCGGATGACGCCGTCAAACGAATCGCCGGGCCGGCCGACGAGACGAATCTCCACGCGGGCGTCACGCCCCTCCCGCACCGCCGGCACCCAGATCTCCGGCACGATGCGCGGGCCGAAGTCCTGGTCGGCAATCGCGCGGATGCGGAACTTGTCCGTGCTGGCGACGATGCCCAGTTCATCGCCGCGGCGGACGTAGGTGCCGATGCGCTGCTTGATGTTCGGCGAAATCCACTCGCCCTCGATCTTGCTCAGAAGCTTCAGCGAGGCGATGTCCGTCTGCACGCGCTGGTGCTGTTTTTCGATGGCGTCGAGCTTGTCCACCAGGCTCTTGGCCAGGCCCACTTCGTTGTCCGCGCGGGCCTGCTGCGTCTGCGTCTGGATCTCCCGCTTCAGCGCGACGAGCACGGCCAGCTGCGCTTCCAGTTCGCGGTTGTGGCACACGATCATCGCAGGACCGGCGGGCGTCACCTTCGTGCCCGACTCCAGCACGGACTCGATGTAGCCATCGGCGCCGGCATACGCCACGGCCAGATCGCGCGGCTCGATCACGCCCTCGGCGCGGTTGTAATCCGGATACGGCACGAAGCCCACGCCCCCGATCACGATCGCCAGGAACAGCAGCGTGGACGCGATGGCCCACGGCCGGGTGCGGGCGATTTCTTCACTCGTCGCCAGGTACTTGAACCACTTGAACGTCGGCGTGACCACCCAGCCCACGATGCCCGAAACCGCCAGGAACAACGCCACGACAAAGAGCACGTCCTGCAGCGCTTCCATCAGGTAGAGCATGATGGCGACGCTGACGAAGATGCGGTAGATGCCGCTGATCACCGCATAAGGCAGCATCCAGAATCGCTCACCGCGGGTGTGGGCGGGGCTGCGGGGCTTGCGGGCGCGGTAGATGTATTTGCGGACGAGGTAATAGAGATAATCCTTGCTCCGCTGCGCGAGGTTGGGAATCTCCACCGCGTCCGACAACATGTAGTAACCGTCATATCGCAGCAACGGATTTGCGTTGAACATGATGGTGGACACGCTGGCGATGAAGATCAGGTTGAAGCAGATGTCGTTGATGATGGTACCGGGGGCGGTGTTGGCCCAGATGATGGCGGCGGTGGAGGCGATGAGCAGTTCGACGTACATGCCGCCGGCGCCGACGATGATGCGATGCCACTTGTTGCGGAAGGCCCAGGCGCTCGACGCATCGACATAGGGCACGGGCGCCATCACGAGCAGCATGATGCCCATGGTGTGGACTTCGCCGCCGGTGCCGCTGACCTTGCCGAAGCGTTTACACGCGAACCCGTGGCCGAACTCGTGAATCGCCTTGATGCCGGCGAAACACGCGTAGAGCAGGAAGATGTTCTCCGTCTGCAACAACGTCTGCGGCTGGGCGGCCTTGAAAAGCTCCTCCCAGTGTCCGGTCAGGTAGCTGAACCCGAAGCCCACGTAGAGCGCCCACAGCAGCAGCCCCGGCAGCGAAAAGAGCCAGCCCACCAGATGCACCCATTTTTCGAGGATCGGCTCCGGATCGAAAAGCGGAATGCGCATGAACAGCAGGTTCATCAGGTACCCGCCGACCTCGCGGCGGACGCGCTTGCGGTAGCGCTCAAACATGCCGGCCGAGTCGGCGGGCAGTTCGCATTGCAGCAGGTTGCTGGTGAAAAGCTGGCCGAGCAGTTGAATGGCTTCGCCCTGCGTCGGAGCGCGGTCGCCCAGTTGCTCGTTGGCGGCGGCCCAGACTTCGGCGACGCTGCGGTTGCCGTCGAGCATCCCGATGAAGTGGTAACCGGCATCGTCCAGGCGGAAGAACTGATTATTCGTCGGATCGCGCAGCACGTACCACATGCGTCCGCGATAGTGCTGGCGATACGCCTGCACGACGGTGCGCAGCGCGGGCTTGAGCTCCGCGACGCGGTACCAGGACTCGGAGAATGTAGGTCTTTCTACAGACATTCAGCATTGAAAATTGAAAATTGAAAATTGAAAATTGAAAATTGGGGAAGCGAAGTCGCCTCGGAAACAATTTGCAATTTGCAATTGACAATTTTCTATTTGCAATCTCTCCTTAAAACCAGAGTTTCATCCTCAACCAATTCACCAGATCCCTCGTCCACAAATATCCATACGGCTTCCGGCCCACCTCGATCTTCGCCACGCCTTTGGCGCCGAGTTTCAGCCAGTCTTCTTTCAGTGCCAGTTTGAGCAGGTCCTGGTCGGTGAGCGTGGCGCGGACTTTGAATATGTTGGCCTGGTCCACGACTTCCGCCACCGGGTTGATGCGCTCCACCTCGAATGTGAAATACGTCCCAGGCTTGGCGGCCAGCGCCAGTTCGCCCGTGGAGTTCGCCAATACGTCGGCGATGCGGTTCTCCGGCACAGCCAGGTCGGCGCGCACCGTTTCCAGCGGCGCGATCTCGAAGAGTTCCGTCTTCGGATCGACCGGCACGCCGATGCGCTGCTCCAGGTCGGTGCCCTTGACGATGACGCCGTCGATCAGGGCAACGATCTCCGACTGCTTGCGTTGATACTCCAGCAGGTTGATCTGCGCCTTGACCTGGTCCGCCTTGGCGAGGGCGATCTGCTCCTCCGCCTTTTTGCCGTCGCGCAAGGCCTGATTCGCTTCGGTGGTGTGGCTGGCGAGTTCGGCGCGGGCGTTGGCGATTTTCAGGGCGAGCTCGGCGGTGTCGAGCCGGGCGAGCACCTGGCCCTTGCGCACCTTTGAGCCGTTCTTGATGTAGTACTTCTTGTTGGGATCAAACTTCTTCACGGCAGCGGGGTCGGCGGCGATGGCGGCCGCATCCGCCTTCTGCAGTTCATCGATGAACGCGACATCCGTGCCGATTTCGAAGAGATAACCCTGGTACGGCGCGGTGATGACCTGACGCTCGGTCGCTTCGATGGTGCAGGTGGCGTCGATGCGGTCGGGGCCTTTCACAAAAATTGCGAAGCACAGGAACCCCAGCACCGCGAGCATGATGAGCTTCAGCCAGGTGTGCTCCGAGCCCAGCGCGACCGCCACGCCCTTGCGCGTGCCGGCGGCGAGCTTGGCGCCGAACCAGCGATCGGTCTCGGAGAGTTCGATCAGCCGGGCCGCGATCAGGTCGCACATGAGGCGCAGCGTTTCGACTTCATCAAGCGTGAAAGGCTTGTCGATGGCTCGTTCGATGGTGAGCACGGCCGTCACCTTGCCATCGCGGCGCAGAGGCAGGCTCAACACCGTGGTGGGGCCGTGACGATTGGACAAGTCGTGCGCCGATCGGCTGACATAAGCCACCTGCGGAGCAGGCGGGTGGATGATCTCGACATCCTGGTCGAGGCATTCCTCCATCGCGCTTTCGATGTCCTGCACGAGCTTCATCTTGCGCGTGAACTTTTCCGTGTGGCTCATCGCGGCCAGCTTGACGTAGCGGCCGCGCAGGAAGCCGATCGCGACGCGCTCGCCCTTCCAGCGCGAGGCGACTTCATTGCAAAGCGCCATGGCGGCGGCCCGCATCCGGCTGTGCTCGTTGAGCGACGCGAGCACTTCCATCGATTCGCGCAATCGCTGCAAGTCGACATTGCGCCGCGCCAGCGTCATGCGCATGTCGTAGAGATTGAGCAGACTGGTGGTCAGTTCCAGTCTCTCCCTGGCGCGGGCGATGATGGCGAGGTTGGGCGAATTGACGAGGAAGGCGGCGGTGCCGGTGAGGCCCCCGGAGTGAACGGGCAGCAGCACGAGATGGCGGCTGGGGGTCGGCTCGTACATGCCGCCCTGATTCGGCAGCGGCTGGACGACGGATTCGCGGCTGTTGGAGACCTGCACGGACGTTTCCACCGCGCGGGCCAGCCAGGTCGGTGCCGTCGCCCCGGGAGCGAGCATGGGATACACGGCCAGCACATCCACGCGATCCTGCGCGCTGCGGCGGAGGATGCCCGCGGCGTCGGCGGGGGCGATTCTGCACTGCACCTCGAGCATCGCCGCCAGGAATTTTTCCGGCGGGCCGTCGAACCGCGCGAGCTGTTCGATGATGTCGATCAGCGTCGCCGCGCGAGTCTGCGCGGACGGCTGCTGCGTCGTCGGCTGGATGGCGGTGGTGTTGGCGGCCATGCGGGGTCTTTCGGAGTTGAGCTATGAGCCGTTAGCCGTTAGCCGTTAGCTATCAGCCAGAACTCTCGGTGACATCTACTTATCGGCATGGTACGCCGCAGCGACGGAGTTGCTATACGAGATCCCGTTCACATCTCTGAAAACACCGCGCACCCCGGATTAACCAAGGGCTGATAGCAGGTAGCTAACGGCTTACGGCTTACGGCTAACGGCTTTTCTTCGCTTACTTCTTCACGCGATCCTGCACGTTCAGCTTCAACTCGCCGAAGCGCTCTTCGTGCTTGCGGACGATCTGGCCCAGCGTGATCGCGAGGCGCTTGGCGGTGAAGTAGTTGCAGATCACGCGGTTGGTGATGTCGAACATGATCTCCGCGGCCACATCGCCGGCGGGCTTGCCGTCAGCGCCGGGCTGGGCGGGCACCACCTGGTTCAAGCCGAGGTCGAGGATCACTTCGTCCGCCGTGGCGTTGGTGCGGAATGCGTTGGCGTAGCAGGTGGTCATGTTGCGCTGGTCGATGCGGAGGCGCACCTGCTGACCCGCAGCCTGGGCGGCCTGCGCTTCGGGGATGTGGGAATCGGGAACATCGGTGACGTTCTGCTTAGCCATGGAACACTCCTGGAAGAAAATTTCAATCAACGCCGACCCGCGGCGACTGACGATTCGTCCACCTGTCGGACCACCCGAACGCGGACTTCAATTCGCCAGTTTAACAGAATCAGCAACCGCTGATCGCTCACTACTCATCGGCCCAAGTGAAAATGGGGTGAAGGAGCCTCGCACAAAAAGTGGAAGAAGTGGAAAGGGAAAAGCCGCACTGGAAGACCGGATAATCCCTGAGCCCACCGTGGAGGCCGATGGCAGAAAAGAAAAAAGGCGACGGATCAGAAAACCTGATCCGCCGCCCTTCCGGGGGGCAAAGGCTGGGCCTTTTGGCTTTTTATCTCATCTGCTGAAGGATATCAGGGTTATCCCTGATGTCAACTGGCGAAAACCCGAAACTCTACAAGCAGAGATCGGATGTTTCCGCAAATCTCTTCAATAATGCGAGGCCAGATTATGTACGCCGGCTGACAACCCCGCTGACGAAGGAACGGGACCGAAATAAGCTCCCCATTTAGCCGGCGGGCTTGCCCGCCGAGGGCGTCTCGGCAGGCAAACCCGCCGGCAAAATGGGGGACCGCCAATTTGCCAAGTTATTTCGGGTTCATCCGGCGAAAGCGTACATGTCTTGTCAGAGCCGGAGTCTGTG
>CAYRPN010000139.1:0-15108 GCA_964426135.1 uncultured Phycisphaeraceae bacterium
ACGGCGCGCATGCCGAGCGCTGAAGATTCACGGCGGGCAAGCCCGCCGGCTAAATGGGGGACCGCCAATTCGCGAAGCTATTTCGATCCCATTCCTAAGCTCCGAAGACGCCGATTTCCCATGGCACTCAACATCGCCGGAACAATGGACCACCCCCACTATCGTCCGGTTGCCGCGATCTCCGCCAGCAGCACAGCGTGCGATCGGCAGCCCAGTTCGAAGCAGTTCAGATCAAACTTTTCGTTCGGCGAATGAATGCGGTCATCGCCGCGGCCGAAGCCGATCAGCAGACTGTCCACGCCCAGCACTTCCTTGAAATCCGCCACCACGGGAATCGTCGCGCCCTCGCGGATCAACACCGCATCGCGTCCGGCGGCCCGTTTCAAGGCGCGCTTGGCCGCGGCGATGAACGGCGAATCCGTCGCCACCGCCACGGGCGCAGCCGCGCCGTGCTGCTCGATTTTCCATCGCAGCCCGTGCGTGGGCTGGGCGTACAGCCACTTCACGAATGCGTCGGCGATTTTCCTGGGGTCCTGATGCGCGGCCAGCCGGAAGCTCACCTTGGCGCCGGCGAAGGTGCCGATCACCGTCTTCGCCCCCGCGCCCATGTAGCCGCCATAGATGCCGTTCACATCGCACGCCGGCCGCGTCCATCGCCGCTCCAGGGTGGAGAAGCCCGCCTCGCCGTAAGGTTCGGTGACGCCGATGGAGCCGAGAAAACTTTTCTCGTCGAAGCCCAGTTGCTCCCACTCGCGTTTGTCCGCCGCGGTGGGCGTGGCGACATCGTCGTAATAACCGGGGATCACCACGCGATGGTTGTCGTCGAGCAGGCGGCCGACGATGCGCGTGAGAATCGTGCAGGGATTGGCGAGCGTGCCGCCGTAGACACCCGAGTGCAGATCGCGCGACGGGCCGTGGAGTTGAATGTCGAAATAGAGCAGGCCGCGCAGGGCGTAAGTAATCGCCGGCATGACGCCGCCGGGGCACAGTTCTGTTTCCGGCGCGAGGCCAGCGGGCGCTTCCCACATGCACGTGTCGCTGATGACCACCACATCGCACTTCAGTTCATCGCGATGCTGCCGGATGAAGGGCTGCAGGTTCACGCTGCCGCACTCTTCTTCGCCTTCGATCAGCAGCGTGACGGGGCCGGGGAACTTTCCCTTCGGAGCGCCGGCTCCGGCCGCGCGCCAGGAGCGCAGGGCTTCGATGAAGCACATCACCTGCCCTTTGTCATCGCTGGCGCCGCGGGCCACGATCGCGCCGTCCTTCACCACCGGCTGAAACGGCGGCGATTCCCACTTCTCCAGCGGATCCGCCGGCTGCACGTCGTAATGCCCGTAGAAAAGAATGCGCGGAGCCCGCGGGTTCGCCACGTCGCCGTCGCGCGTCCTGGCCACGACCACCGGATGGCCCGCCGTCGCATGCACGGTCACGTCCAGACCGATCTCGCGCAGCTGCGCCGCCACCCACTCGGCGCCGCGTGCCACGTCCTTCTTGAACGCGGGATCGGTGCTGATGCTGGGGATCGAGAGCAGTTCGCGCAGGCGGGTCAAGGCGGACGACGCGTCCAGATTCAACCGTTCGACGACCGAGTTCAACATGAATCACCATCCCAAAAAAATACGAAAGAAAACCGGTTAGCGATCGGGCCAAGTCTTCGAGGCCCACCTTTGCATTCGGGGCCTCACCGGGTGGGCCTCGCCGACTCGGCCCGACCGCTAAACGCATCCACATGACGTCACACAATGACTCTCACTCCGCGATCGGCAACTCCACCTCAACCCGCCCGCCTTCGCAGCGCACCTTCAGCGTCATCAGTCGCTCCGCATCGGGATCATCGACATTGCGTCCGGTGCAGACATCGAAGGTGTATGCGTGGTACGGACAGGTGATCACGCCGCCCGTCAGATCACCGTCGCCGATGGCCAGGCCGGCGTGCGGGCAAAGGTTGTACGTGGCGGCGAATCGGCCATGGATGTTGTAAATGATGATCGGAAACCCAAGGATATCCAGGCACTTCTTGTTGCCGTCGGCAACCTCCGCTTCGGCAACGACGTCGATCCACTTGGCCATGACGAACGCATCCTTCTACGATGGTGTGATGAGCGTGAACGACCAGTTTAGCCGATACCGCGCGATGGTGGCGGAGATGGCGATGCGCGGGCTCCACGAGCGAGCCGGCGCGCGTCGCTCCGGGGAACAGTCGCTTTCACTCGCCGCCCCTGCCGCGCGATTGCTCATGCGCGACGACCGCGACGACTACGCCGGCCTCGTTGCCGCGCTGGAAGTCTTCGCCGACCTGGGCCGCCCGCACCTGACCGTGGGCGTCAATGTCGGCACACTCGCAGCATCGACCGCGACGCAGTCCACCCCTCTCCCGCCCTCATCACGCGCTGATTTATCGACGCGGCAAAGCCCAGGGATTCCCATCCCTGGGCGTTCCCTCCTTCAGAGTGCCGTCACCGTGCTTTGCGACGAAGCGCATCACACCCGCGATGTTTACTACCCCTTCGCCCTGCATCTGTGTCTCGCCGCGTTTCATCGCCGCTACGAGTCGCTGCCGCCGAAGCTATGGAGCGCGTGCGAACAGTCGCTGCTCGAAGCAGTCGCTCCGCTGCGCACCGTCGAGGGTTGCGCCGGCAAGCCCCCGCCGGCGAACCTGACGCACCTGATGCTCTGGCACGCCCTGTGCCTGGCGGAACAGGCGAAACTCCTTCAGCGCGACATCGATCTGGAAACGGTTGATGCCGCGGTGCACACGATGATCGCCGGCAACTCCGCCGGCCCCCTGCACGCGCAGGAGTCCGACGATTCCCCCGACGCCTGGACCTGGCGCGAGCTCACCGGACTGCACGCGCTGGCCAACCTCGCGCTGCTGCGCCGCAACAATGCCTGGGCGAAGCGCGTCGAGCAGATCGCCCTGTACCATCTGGAGCACACGCAACCGGACAACACCACGAATCAGCCCTGGGCGGTGTTTGCGTTTCTTTGGTCGGTGAAGACGCGCAGCTTCGCCGAGCAGCAGCTTCACGACGCGACCGCGCACGGCATCGGCCTGACTGCCGGCATGCTCCTGGCCGACGCCGCCAACGCCCTGGCGGAGTTCGCAACCTGAGAATCTGATATTTCAAATTTCAAATTTCAACTCTCAAATTTCAAATCTGCAATCTCGCCAATCACATGGCTCGCCTGCCCTTCAATCCCGACAACATCGCCAACCAGCCGATGGACATGACCCCCGGCGCGACACCGACGCCGGCTTCGCGCGTCGGCATCGGCGCTGCTGCCGCAGCCCCCGCTGCCGCCGGCCGCGGCGCGGCGAACTCCGTCACCGTCTCCCAGCTCGCCGCCTTGGTGCGCGGCGCTCTGACCGCGGGCCTCCCGGCCAAAATTCGGGTCATCGGCGAAATCTCGAATCTCTCCAGCCGTTCCCACTGGTTCTTCAACCTGAAGGACCAGGGCGCGTCTGTTCGCTGCGTCTGTTTCGCTTCCAACGTGCGTCGCATCAACTTCAAAGTGGGCGATGGCATGGAGGTGATCGCCACCGGGCGCATCGATTTCTACGACGCCCAGGGGAACGTGCAGCTTTACGTGGACAAGCTGGAGCCGGTGGGCGTCGGCGAACTGGAGCTTCGCTACCGCGCGCTGTGCGATGAGCTTCGCAAGCTCGGCTATTTCGAGGACGCGCGCAAGAAGCCGCTGCCGCCGATGCCGCAGCGCATCGCCATCATCACCAGTCGCAGCGGCGCCGCTCTGCACGACGTGATCAACACCGCCCGTAAACGCTGGCGCGGGTGCAAGCTCATGCTCTTCGATGTGCTGGTGCAAGGCGCCGCCGCAGCGCCGAACATCGCCGCCGCCATCAGCGCGCTGTCCAGACAAGGCGCGGCCCTGGGCATCGACGCGATCCTGCTGACGCGCGGCGGCGGCTCGATGGAAGACCTTTGGGCGTTCAACGAACGCATCGTCGCCGACGCCGTTTTCCGTTGCTCGCTGCCCATCGTCGCGGCGATCGGCCACGAGACGGACACGACCATTGCCGAACTCGTCGCCGACCTGCGCTGCTCCACACCCACGCAGGCCGCGATGACGCTGGTGCCCGATCGTGAAGCGCTGACGGAGCAGGTGCAGCAACTGGACCGCCGTCTGGCGGTGTTGACCACGCAGACGCTGCGGCACGCGAAGCACCGCCTCGAAGCCGCCGCAAGGCACACGCTGTTCCGCCGGCCCGACCAGCTTTACACCCCGATCCGCCAGCGCCTCGATTCGCTGGCGGCGCGGCTGAGCGCCGCCGTGCCGCGCCAATTGAAAGACTCGAAGCAGATGGTCGCGCATCTCTGCGAACAACTCGCGGCTTCTTTGCCGCGAGCAGTACGCCAAGGGCGCACCCGCCTGGACCAGCTCATCCCCAGACTCATCACAGGCCTGCCTCGCACCGCCCGATCGAAGCGTGAAACGCTCGACGCGCTCGCCCGGCAACTCGCCGCGGTCAGTCCGCTGAACGTGCTGCAGCGCGGCTACACCTACACGCTCGCCGCCGATGGCCGCGTGATCCGCAGCGCCGAAGCCGCGCCGCCGGGCACGGAGTTGACGACGGTGTTTGCAGACGGCCGCGTAAAAAGCCGCGTGGAAGGCAGCGAGCCGGGGCGTGTCGCCCCGACGGCGGGCCCTGTTTCTCCGGTCAAGCAGCGAGCGGCGCCCAAGCCGAAGAAAGTCGACAACGGTCCGAGCCTGTTCTGAGCGTGCCCTTCTCTCTTCTGGAAAGAGAACTCGGTCAAGCTGACTCCAGGCCGATGCGGCGTCGCGCGGCGGATCGCCGCGGGTGTGCCACATTTCCCGGAGGCCGTGTCACCTTTCTCCCTCCGGGAGAGGGTGGCCGAGTCCCCGGGGGACGAGGGCGGGTGAGGGCGTTGGACGCACGCCGTGCAACTGGACGTCCGTTGTAGACCGGCCCTCACCCCAGCCCTCTCCCGGAGGGAGAGGGGGCCGGACCATCGCTCCCCGAAAATCTTTGGCAGACCCGATCGCCGGTTCGCCATTCGTCGGGCCGAACATGGCCCGGCTCGCTGCGATAAACTGTTCCCATGTCGAAGAAGACCACGGACACGCCGTTGAAGTTCGAACAGGCCGTCGAGCAGCTTGAGGCGATCATCGAGCGCATCGAGTCGGGCGAGGTGGGCCTGGAGGATTGCCTGGCGCAGTACGAGCGCGGCATGTCGCTGATCACGCACTGCCGCGGCGTGCTGAGCAAGGCGGAGGCGAAGATTGCTGAGCTTTCACCGGATGCGAAGGGCGATCTTCAGGTGCGCGACGCCGATGTGGAAATCGACGGCCAGCGCGATGAGGAGCGCGCCTAGCGGGGCATGGAACAACTGCGCGAACAATGGCTGTTCCTCACCTTCATCGTCACGCTGGGCGCCGTCGCGCTGAGCGCGGCGATCCACCAGGGCTGGCTGCGCGGTCATGTGTTCGATGATCTGCCGCCGCGCCGCGCGGGGCTGACCGCGATCGACGTGCTGATCGCCATGCTGGTTTTTCTCGCGGGCGGCCTTCTGCTGCAGCCGATCCTGCAGCGTCTGGGCCTGGACCTGGAGGCCCCTGAAGACATGACCGCGTTTGAATCAGCGCTGATGGCGCTGATCGGGCAAGCGGTGGTGCAACTGCCGGTCGCCGCGGTGGTGGTGGGTTTGTCGCTTTCGCGGGTGGGGAATCTGCGCGAGTTCGGACTGCCGATGCGCATCGAGGCCCGCCAGATTTCAGCGGGGCTGCTGGCGCTGGTCGTGGCTGCGCCGATGGTGATGGGCGTGACGGTGATCATGCAGATCGTGTCGCTGCTGCTGGGCCAGGAAGTGCCGACGGTGGGACATGACCTGCTGCGTCTGCTGATGGAATCGCAGGACGCGCGTGCCACGGCGATGATGCTGGTGTCCGCCGTGATTCTGGCGCCGCTGCTGGAGGAGATCGTGTTCCGCGGACTGCTGCAGACGGTGTTTCTCGAAAGCATCGGCTGGACCGCGCGCTGGCCCGCCATCCTCAGCGCGGCGATTCTGTTCGCTCTCGTCCACGGCGGCGTGGCGGCGCGGCAGGCGCTGCCGGGCCTGTTCGTATTGGGCGTCGTACTGGGCTGGCTCTATGAACGATACAACAGCCTGTGGCCCAGCATCGTGCTGCACATGGCGTTCAACGTGGTGAACATTCTGCTGGCGACGGCGGGATGAATGTGCAAGTCATCAGCACAAGGGGCCGGCGGGGAATGAACCTGGCAAGAGCCTCCATTTCGTGCCAAGCCCGCGGCCGATGGCAGTACAATTTCCTCACTGCCATGCCGACGCGAAGCCATCTCGTCGCCTTCATCCTGGCGCTGTGTCTTGGCGCCCTGGTGCGGGCGGACGACGCGCCGCAGTCCGCGCCGCCCGAACCTATTCCCGGCGTCCCCCACCTGAGTCCGACCGAAACCGTGCCCTTGCTGCCGGGTGAGCCGCAAGGTGCTTTTTACTCCGGCAGCGTCATCGATGACATGATTGCCGTCTCGCCGCGAGGCGATGTCGCGCTCGTCGTTCAATATCACGACACGATCGATCTATGGACGCTTTCCGTCTGGCACTGGCGCTACTGGCTCGGCGCGCTGGCGGCGCTGTCGCTGCTGCTGGGCCTGTGGCTTATGCGCAGAGTGTTGCGACGCCGGCGTGAAGCCGGGCGGCCGTATTGCCGACGCTGCAACTACGACCTCACCGGCAACACGAGCGCAACCTGCTCCGAATGCGGCAGCGTCGTCGCCGGGCGCGGCACGATCATCGGACGCCCGTTGCGGCGAAGGTTGCTGCCTGCACTCGCGCTGATCCTGCTGCTGCCCGCCGCTTCCGCGGTGAGCTGGTTCATTGAGTTGGACATCACTTCGGCCGAGTCGTGGTTCTACTGGCCCAGCGATGCGCTGCACGACTGGCTACAGGAGCGTCATCAAGGTGAACTGCCGGAATGGGTCGCGCGAGGGGCGACGACTCGATTGCACGTCCACCAGTACGACCTGCACACGGGCAAGGTCGGCAACCTGATCGCGGACTTCGGCGTCAACATGTCGATGGTGTCGGCCGTGGTTTCACCGGATGGCACGCGGGCATTCGTGACCAATAGTGAAGCCGGCGTCGAATGGGATTTTGCGGAAGCGCGAATCGTGCAGAAGATCGCCGCACCACCTGAGCCGGAGAACGAAGCCCTGTGCGACTTCGGCGTCACCCTGCGCGCCGCCTACGTCGCGCCGCGACGCGTTCAAACCTCATTTTTCAAAGCCATGGAGTGGGATCTGGAAAAAGGCGAGGCTCGCTGGCTGTTTCCGACGGCGGAGGAGCTCGCCGCCGGTTCGGAGCATGGATTTACGGGCGAACCGCCCGAACTGGCGGCAGGCCTCAAGCCCTATTCCGTGAGCACCTTCGAGCGATATGCTCGAACCGTCGCCCGTGTCTGGGACCGATCCGGAAAAATGGTGCGCGAGTTCTCGGTGCCCGGCGCGACACCGGCTGGAAAAGAGCCGCGCATTCCCCTGAGCCATCACCTCTGCGACGACGGCCTGACCGTGTGGTTTGCGTTTCTTTCGACTGACGACTCCGCCTGCTGGCTTGAAGCTTGGGATGTGGAGAAAGGAACGCTGACCAAGTCCTGCATGCTGTCCCCGCTTCCGACGGATGACAAGACGATTTTCGGCTGCACGGTTGTCATCCAAGGTCGCTACCTGTTCATCGAATACATCGGGTTCGGCGGCATCGGCATCTATGACACCGAATCGGTACGCCGGGTCGGCGACCTGGTCATCCCGCCGTCCGTGGCCGTCGAAAGCATCACGGTATCGCTCGCGCTCGATTCCCTCGTCGTGATCGCGAAGAACTATGAGATCGATCCGGTTCAGGAGCAGGCAATGCATTACGATTTGTCGCCGCTGAAACTGCGGCGATAGCTTTGAAGTGTGATCCGGGCCGAGGTTACGCTCCTTCCACGAGTGCTGGTTCACCTTCTCGCTATTCATATACGTCGCTTCGCTTGGCTATCGTGATCACAAACACGGTCACCGCTCGGTCATCGATGGTGTAGACCACGCGCAGATCGCCAAGACGGTAACGGTACGATCCTGCAAAATGTCCCTTCAACGCTTTGACGTTGTTCCCCGTTCGCGGATTTCTTTCCAGGGATTCGAAGCACCGCGCCAGCTTCCTCAAGACGGCCTTGTCGCACCGTTCGTAAAATCGCTGCGCTTCCCGCGATAACTCCACCTTATACATCGGATCGCACCTTGCGCCACGGCTTCGTGCGCCCGGCCTTGATGTCCCGCATTCCGCGGGCGAAAGAGGCCGCGAACCCGGGGATGGTCAGCAACTCCAGCGTGGCCGCATCGACCGTGCGATCCCGGACAACCGCCAGAAACTCCGACACCACGCGCAGCTGCGCCGCCGACAGGCCGTCGATCAATGCCTTGGCTTCTTGTCTCAATGCCACAGTACTCATGGCAGCATTTTATCCCCGATGTGCGACGATTCAATCTCGATGGCGGTGCGGGCAGTGCGTCCACGCACTACCGACGCGCGACACCTTATGCGGGTCGAACTCGCCTCCTCTTAGGGGCGGGTTAGATTCTGATCCTGCAACTTCTACGCGCGGCGCATAGAAGTTCTTATCCCTCTACCCTTGGCCCTCTACCCTTAGCCCTTCCGGCTTGGCCGGCTTAGGGGAGAGGCAGGCGCACCGCCTCGTGTTGTCTGCGCATGAAATGAAGCCTCAGGCGAGTAGAGTGGGCACTGCCTACCACGGGCGCGAGACGGCACCCGATAAGCGATTGACGATTCGTAGGCGCTGCGGATGTGTGACTCCGCGCGGATCGTCGCATCATCAGGCCGTGGAGGGCGGTGCCCCACCCCACGCCAAGCGGGGCCGTAACCTTGCGCGAGGTCGGTCAATGTAAGGTAGTGACTGCCGACGACCCGCTCGCGGGGTCGCGTTGTTCTTTGACATGCTTTCTCTCGCCAACTCGGCAGGGGTAGCCGGAAAAGAGTGGCCGGAAAGTGTCCTACCTTTCTGGCAGTCGTTTCGACAAGTGTCGAAATGTGCTGGAGTTAAGCCGCAAAACGAGGGGGTGGGGGTCACGTGGCCGGCCACTTTTCTCCGGTGGCGCGGCGGCGGCGACGCGTTCGGCTTCTCCTCTCCGTCATGGCGCGGCGGGGCCAGGGTCAAGCGATGATCGGCTTGATCACATGCCCGTGCACATCCGTCAGCCGGCGGTCGATGCCGTTGTGGCGATAGGTGAGCCGTTCGTGGTCGATGCCGAGCTGGTGCAGAATCGTCGCGTGGATGTCGTAGCAGTAGGTTGGGTTGGCCGGCTCGGCGGGTTTGTAGGACCACTCGTCGCTGGGGCCGTAGGTCGTGCCGCCCTTGATGCCGCCGCCTGCGAGCCAGTTGGTGAAGACGAAGGGATTGTGGTCGCGGCCCTTGCTGCCCTGCGAACACGGCATGCGGCCGAACTCGGTGGTCCACATGACGATGGTGTCTTCGAGCATGCCGCGCTGCTTCAGGTCCTTGATGAGCGCGGCCGCACCGGTGGCGACGCCCAGGCCCAGCGGCCAGTGATCGCGGGCGAGATCCTCGTGGCTGTCCCAGTTGCGGCGCGGGAAGCCGTTGTCCGCGCCGCTCCAGATTTGCACGAAGCGCACGCCGCGCTCCAGCAGGCGGCGGGCGACGAGGCAGTTGCGGCCGAAGTAGCGGATTTCTTCACCGGGATCCATCGGGCCGTCGTAGCCGGTGTTCTTGGTGTTCAGGCCGTACATGTCCTGAATGTGCTGCGGCTCCTTGGAGACATCGAGCACTTCCGGGGCGGAGAGCTGCATGCGGGCGGCCATTTCGTAGGAGCGGATGCGGGCGTCGAGGCGGGAATCGCCCTCGCGGCCCAGCGCGTGCTGGCGGTTGAGCTTCTCCAGCGCGGCGAGCGTTTCCTTCTCGCTCTCGTTCTTGACGAAGCTGCCCTGCGGAGGAAAGAGGTCGGCGATGGGCGTGGGCGAGTTGACGCGGATCATCGTGCCTTGATGTTCCGCGGGGAGGAAGCCGGCGGACCAGTTGCGCGGGCCGTTGGGCGAGAAGCCGCGCGGATCAGGCAGGACGACGAAGGTGGGCAGGTTGTCGGTCTCGCAGCCCAGGGCGTAGCTGACCCACGCGCCCATGCCGGGGAATCCGGGCAGGATGAATCCGGTGGCCTGCATGAAGGTGGCGGGTCCGTGGACGTTGGACTTGCTGACCATGTTGTGCACGAAGGCCATATCATCGACGCACTGGCCCAGGGGCGCGACGCAGTCGTTGATGTACTTGCCGCACTGGCCGTAGCGTCGCCAGGGCCAGGGCGTGGCGAGGGTGCTGCCGGGCGAGGATTGGAAGAGTTCGACCTTTTCGCCGGGGTCCCATTTCTTGCCGTGATCCTGGATGAGCCTGGGCTTGTAGTCGAAGGTATCGCACTGGCTGGCGGCGCCGGACATGTAGAGTTGGACGACGCGCTTGGCCTTGGCGGGCAGGTGCAGGTGGCCGGTGAGCTTGCCGGGGATGGCCGCCGAGCCGGGCAAACTGGCCGGCGCGGCGTGCGCGTTACTGAGCATGCTGGCCAGCGCGATGCCGCCCAGGCCGCCGCCGGAGTGGAAGAGGAAGTCGCGGCGGGAGGTGTTGGGGGTGGGGCGAGTGATGAATGGGTGCGGCGTCATGGTGGCTCTTGTAGGGTGGGCATTGCCCACCACGGATGTCATGCAAGGTTGATCGTGGTGGGCAGTGCCCACCCTACGTCTCGTCGGGCCGAATACGGCCCGGCTCGCTGGTCACGGCTCGCTGGTCAATCCACAAACACAAACTCGTTCGCGTTGAAGAGCAGGCGACACACATTCGCCAGCCCGTGTTTCTGCGCCAGCGGGACGAGCGTGGCGAGTTCCTCCTTCGTCGCGGCGCGGCCGAAGGCGAAGAGGCAAGCCGCGTTGATGCGGGCATTGAGGCCCGTGGAATCGCCGCCGGCCGAGGCGCCCGATTCCTTCTCGACGCGGGCGGCAAAATGCTCGCTCATGCGCACCATGAACCTGTTGTTGAGCAGAGCCAGTGCCTGCAGCGCGGTGAGCGTCTCGTTGCGGCGCTCCGTGATCAGCGACGGGTCCGCGCAGTCCAGCGAATCCATGAAGGGATCCGTCACCGATCGCACGATGAAGCGATAGATCGACCGACGGTGCGAGGCGACGTCGTCCGGGTCGTGATCCTGATACAGGTAGTGCGGCGAATGATCGTCCTTGAAACCGAAGGCGCGAAAGCCGGGGCCGTAGAGTTTCGGATCGAGTTTGCCGCTGGCGACGAGCACGGAGTCGCGCACCGACTCGGCATCGAGCTTGCGCCGGTTCTGTCGCCACAAGTATTGGTTACCCGCATCGATCTTCGCGTTCGCGGCGTTGTCGCTGGAGGCCTGACGATAGATGGCGCTGGTGACGATCAAGCGGTGGAGGGACTTGAGGGATTGCGGTGGAGATTTCGGATTTCGGATTTCGGATTTCGGACTTGCCGAACCCTCGCTCCCTTGGTCGCTCGGTCCCTCGGTCCCTCCTCCCCGGAACTCCCCCGCCAGCCAGTCAAGCAGTTCTGGATGCGACGGCAGGCTGCCCATGCGGCCGAAGTCATTGGGCGAATCGACGATGCCGCGGCCAAAGTGGTAATGCCACACGCGGTTCACAATGGAGCGCCAGGTGAGCGGGTTCTTCGGATCGACGATCCACTTCGCCAGGGCCGCGCGGCGTTCGCCCTCGGCGTGACCGGCGCTCAGTTCGAAGCGGGCAGGCAACGTACTGATGCAACCGAGCGTGCCGGGGCTGACTTCTCGCACCGGATCGGTTTCGCTGCCGCGCTGCAGCAGGAACACCGGCCGCGGCTTGCCGCCTGTGGCGGCGAAGCTGCCGGCGGAGCCGAAGCTGCTGGCCGCGGCGTAGACCATGCCCGGCTTCGGCAAAGCGGCGATATCCGCAGCCGCCTTCTTCACCGCGTCTTCGATCTGCGTGAGTTCCTTGCGGGTCTCGGCGTCGAGCGCCTTCTCGAGCAACATTCGCCGGGCTTCGTTGAGCTTGACGATCTGTTGCGGCTCCGCCTTGCCGGCGCCGAAGTAATAGCCATCGACGAGGTTCTTCCGCGTCCAGCGCACCGGCGCCTCGATGGAATCGAGCGAGGTCACCGTCGCTCCGGCGGCGGCATTGATGCCCTGCGGCGTGAGCACGATCAGTTCCGCCAGGGCGAAGATGAAATCATTCTGCCTGGGCGCGAGTTTCGTCGCTGTCATCCGCACGTAGCGTGCCGACTTGCCGCCGACCGACGCGCTCTGCGGTTTCACCTTCGGATTGGCGATGTCGGCCTTGGTGTGATCCACGACGACGATGACATCCCTGGCGAACGCGGGATCGTCGGAAATCTCGATGCGGTAGCGGACGGGAAAACCGAAGCCCGCGCCGATGCCGTTGAAATCATCGTGGCACGCAACGTAGATCAGGTGATCGATGGACGTGGGCTTGCCCAAATCGATCTGCACCCATTTGGCGACATCCTGTTTCGCCTCGATGGCGCTGTGGTAGCCGAACTCGGGACGAACGCCGGTGCTCTTGGACAGGCTCTCCAACTCGCGATCAATCTGGGCCAGTTGCGGGCCGGCGGCCTGGTTCACCTTGCCCTGAATCGCGGCGAGGCGGGTGCTGAGTTCCGTCGCCTGTTTCTGCAGTTCGTGGCGGCGGGCCGTGGTGGCCGCGTCGACGTCGTACGGCCGATCCGCGCGATCCACCGCTGCGAACACCGCTTGCAGGCTGTAGTAGTCTTCCTGCGAGATCGGATCGAACTTGTGATCGTGGCAGCGGGCGCAGCCGACGGTGGTGCTGGTGAAGGTCTCCATCGCGGTGCGCACCATGTCGTCGCGGTCAATGTTGCGGACTCGCTTCTTCTCGAGGGTGTTTTCGCCGACTTCGATCTGGCCGACCCAGTCGAACGGGCCGGCCGCGATGAAGCCGAGGGCGACGATGCCGTCCTGCGTGCCGGGATAGAGCACGTCGCCGGCGAGTTGCTCCTCGACGAAGCGCGAGAAACGTTTGTCTTCATTGAACGCACGGATGACGTAATCGCGGTAGGGCCAGGCATTGGGGCGGACCTTGTCCTTGTCGTAGCCGTGCGTGTCGCCGTAGTGGACGACATCGAGCCAATGGCGCGCCCAGCGCTCGCCGTAATGCGAAGAGGCAAGCAGTTCATCGACGAGATTCTCATAAGAGCGCGGGTTCTTGTCGTTGACGAAACGTTCAACCGCCTGCGGCGTCGGCGGCATGCCGAGCAGATCGAAATAGAGTCTGCGAATGAGCGTGCGCGGATCAGCCTGCGGCGCAGGCGTCAGTCCCCTCTCACGCATCTTCTTCAACGCAAACGCATCAATCGGCGTGCGTGCCCACTTCGCGTCGGCGCCTTCCAGCTTCGGCGGCGCCACCTTCGCCAACGGCTGCAGCGACCACCAAGCGCTGGTCTTCTTCGTCTTCTCCGTCAGCTTGAAACCCGTGGGCCACGCCGCGCCCTTGTTGACCCAGTCGCTGATCGCCTGCACTTCTTCCTTCTTCAGTTTGTCGCCCTTGCTGGGCATCTTCGGCTCATCGCCATCGATCATCTCCACCAGCAGACTCGCCGAAGCGTCGCCGGCGATGATGACTTCGCCGCTGTCGCCGCCCTTCATGGCGTCGTTCTCGTCCGCGAGATTGAGCTTGCCTTTGCGGGTCTTGTCGTTGTGGCAGCGGACGCAATTGTGCTCCAGGATCGATGCGACCTTGTCCTTGAAAAGCTTCTCGCTCTCCTTCGTCTTGTCGTCGGCGCGGACGACCGCGCCGGAACATGCGATGGTCAGGGCAAAGGCTGCGATGCGAATTTTCATAAGAGTTCACCTGTCGGACGGGAACGGGGAGCTTCGAGCCGTCAGCTTTCAGCTATCAGCCTTCAGCTATGAACCACGAGGCGCTTTCGATGAGTCGTGAGCATGTTGCTGCCTCGCGCGGGCCGCCGCCGAGCCTTTGGCCCGCGGCTAAACGAAAGCCCGAAAAACAGACCGCGCGTTTTCGTGGCTGACGGCTGAAAGCTTCAAACTAACGGCTAACGGCTGACGGCTCTCGGCTCACCCCTCAAAACGGGTCGTAATAAAACCACCAGCCGCCCATATCAGCGCCGAGCTTCACCTTGTCATTCTTGAATGCCTTGACGTCTCCGGTCTCGAAGAGCATGTTCACATCGGTCGGCTGTCCGTCGCCGCCGATGTGGCTGGAGAACGGCACGGTCGGGCTGTACCACCAGTTCGTCGACTTACTCTGCTGCTTCATGTCGATGAGAATCGGGGCGTAGTTGAACTTGCCACCCATCTTCTTCTTGGAGACCCAGGAATTGCCCTTGCCGGCTTCGGCGAACGTGTAGTTGATGTTCGTCGGCGTGCGGAACGGAATGTAGAAATAGCCGATCAGTCCGCCGCCCAGCCCGACATCGTTGATCTGATGCCATTTCTGAGTCGGACAGTTCAACAGGTCGAGTTCGTCGGTCTTGGCGCGACTGGACAGCGGCTCCAGATACTCGCGGAAGAACCGCTGGACCACGGAGCTGTTCCAGCTCACATGCTGGCCGCCCACGACCAGGTCGGCGGTGACATTGGTGTTTCGATTGTCCGGGAAGCAGCCGACGTTGCCGCTGGCGTAACTGGCAAGCCCGACGCCCCACGCCTTCATGTGCGTTGCGCACATGGTCAGTTGCGTCTGATGCCGCGTGCGCGACAGCGCTGGCAGCAGCATGCCAATGAGCAGCACAATGACCGCCACGACAAGCAGCATCTCGACCAGGGTGAACGCGCAGCGGCGAGCGGTGTGCATAGCGTCGGCCTCGTCATCGTCGGATCAAGTGGAAGGCTTGCCCGCGACGATGTGACGGAGGCATGACCTATGATAGCCTCAACGCGGATGATTACCCAAGGTGAACCGGCCCCTCGCGTTCAGCTGGGTCTGCCAAATTTGCCGGGGACGGTGGATCGGCCCCCTCGCCCCCGGCTCTGCGGGGGAGAGGGTTGGG
>CAYRPN010000140.1:0-15067 GCA_964426135.1 uncultured Phycisphaeraceae bacterium
GGCAAGCCCGCCGGCTAAATGGGGGACCGCCCATTCGCGAAGTTATTTCGGCCCCATTCCTAAATCGTTCGTTTGTGATCGTTGATCCAACCCGGTGCGTCCGCGCCGAGCCTTGACGCACCCTACCTCGCGCTCGTTACGCCAGGATTTCGCTGATCAGTTTGCCGTGCACATCCGTCAGACGGTAATCCCGGCCCTGGAAACGGAACGTCAGCCGCAAGTGATCCAGACCTAAAAGGTGCAGGATGGTGGCGTGCAGGTCGTGGACGTGGCACTTGCCGGTGATCGCGCCGAAGCCCAGTTCATCGGTTTCGCCGTGGATAAAGCCCGGCTTGATGCCGCCGCCGGCGAGCCACATGGTGAACGCGTCGATGTGGTGATCGCGCCCCGTCGTGTCGCGCGGCTCGCCCATCGGCGTGCGGCCGAACTCGCCGCCCCAGATCACCAGCGTCTCATCGAGCAACCCGCGCTGCTTCAAATCCTTGATGAGCGCCGCCGACGCCTGATCCACCGCCTTGGCGGTGAAGACCAGATCCTTCTCCAGCGTTTCACCGGGCCCGCCGTGGTGGTCCCAGTTGGTGTGATAGAGCTGCACGAAGCGCACGCCTCTTTCGACGAGGCGGCGGGCGAGCAGGCAGTTGTTGGCGAAGGAACTCTTGCCGTTCTCCGCGCCGTACATGGCGAGCGTGGCGGGCGATTCGCCCTTGATGTCCATCAGGTCCGGCGCGCTGGTCTGCATGCGGTACGCCATTTCGTAGGCCGCGATGCGGGTGGCGATTTCCGGGTCGGCGGTGACGTCCTGCCGCATGCGATTCAGATCGCCGACGACATCGAAGAAATCGCGCTGCTTGGGCGCATCGATGCCGCGCGGGCTGGCGATGTTGAGGATCGGATCGCCGGTGCCGCGGAACGGGACGCCCTGAAAGGTCGATGGCAGAAATCCGTTGGACCACAGCACCGCGCCGGCGCGCGGGCCGCGCGGCCCCGACTGCAGCACGACGAAGCCGGGCAAATCGTCCGACTCGCTGCCGATGCCATAGGTCACCCACGATCCCAACGAAGGCCTGCCCGGCTGGGGAGAGCCGCTGTTCATGAAAATCTTCGCGGGCCCGTGGTTGAACACATCGGTGGACAGGCCCTTCACAAAGCAGATGTCGTCGACGATCTCGCCGTGATAGGGAAGCAGATCGCTGAGCCACGCGCCGCTCTTGCCGTGACGGGCGAAGGCGCGCTTGCTGCCGAGCAGTTTCACGTTCGGGTTGAGGAATGCGAAGCGGCGGCCTTCGATGAACTCCTTCGGCGGCGCTTTGCCGGAGAGTTCATTGAGCTTGGGCTTGGGGTCGAACAGCTCCAACTGCGAAGGGCCGCCGGCCATGAAAAGGAAGATCACGTTCTTGATCTTCGCCGGGAACTGCGTGGCCCGCGGCGCCATGGGGCCGGCATGTGTCGGATCGCTCGCCCGTGCGCCGCAAGCGCGCTGCGTGCCCAGCATTGAGGCGAGCGCAATGGAACCGAGACCAACCTGGCACTGGTGAAAGAAGTGTCGGCGGGTGAGTTGCAGCGGGTTGGTAGCGAGGTCATTCATGGGTCATCGAGTTGTTCAGCGGTCGGGCTGAGTCTCGCGCAAAGGCGCGAAGCTCGCGAAGAAACACGCTGCCTTTGCGAGCTTTGCGCCTTTGCGCGAGATTCACCGTTCCGTGCACGGAGCCAACCACGGAGCAGCACTACTCCCGGGTGATGAACTCATCCAGATTCATCAGCGCCCGCGCGACAGCCGTCCACGCGGCGGCTTCGGCATCGGTCACGCCGGCCGGACGTTTCACTGGCGCGACGAGTTTAGCGCTCGCGGCGTCCGCGGTGAAGCGCTCGCGCTGCAGTTTCAGGTAGTCGAGCAACCGGGCGGCTTCCTTCTCCGCCGGCGGGCGCGTGAGGCAGAGGCGGAACAGGTGCGCGATGCGGGCCTGATCCGGCCTGGCGATTTCATTCGGGGCGGCAGGCCGGGCGACTTGAAGTCGCCCCGTCGCCACGCCCTTTTCTGTTTCAGGCCCCTGGCCCCTTGCCCCTGGCGATGGGCCCTCTTCCGCCAGCACCCGCATCGCCAGGCCCTGCGCCAGTTCGAACATCGTCGCGTCGTTCGCCACGGTCAGCGCCTGCAGCGGCGTGTTGCTGCGCAGCCGCGCGATGCAGGTCTGCGTCATGTTCGGCACATCAAACGTCGTCAGCAGCGGGTACGGCGCGCTGCGAAAGAAGAACGTGTACATGCCCCGGCGGTAGCGGTCGTCGCCCTTGCTTTCGTTCCACGCCTGCTTGTTCTGGGTGAAGTCGTAGACGCCGGCGGGTTGCGGCGGATGCACGCTGGGGCCGCCGATCTTGCGCGAGAGCAGACCGCTGGCGGTCAGGGCCGCATCGCGCACGATCTCCGCCTCCACGCGCAGCCGCGACTGCCGGCCGAGCAGCTTGTTGTTCGGATCGATCGCAGCAAGATCGGCACGGGTGTGCGAAGACTGCCGGTAGGTTGCACTCATGACGATGAGCTTGTGCATCGCCTTGAGAGACCAGGGGGAAAGGGCCGAGGGTCCAGGGCCCAGGGCCGAGGCAGCGGAGGATTTCGGATTTGGGATTTCGGATTTCGGATTGAGCGGAGGTGTCTGCGCGCCGGCCGAACCCCCGGCGGAGCCGGGGGCTAGAGGTTCGATCCCTTGGCCCTTGGCCCCAGGCCCTAGGCCCTTCTCCTCGCCCTTCTCCTCGCCCTTCTCCCCATGCACAAACGTCCACGCCAGCCAGTCGAGCAGTTCGGGATGCGTCGGGCGTGCGCCCTGGGTGCCGAAGTCTTCTTCCGTCTCCACGATGCCGCGCGGGAAATAGCGGGCCCACGTGCGATTCATCACCACGCGCGGCGTCAGCGGATTCTCCGGCGAAACGAGCCAGCGGGCGAGGTCGAGACGCGACGAAGGAGATTTCGGATTTTGGATTTCGGATTTCGGATTTGAAGAATTGGATTCACCCTTGGTCGCTCCACCGCTCGGTCCCTCGGCCTTCTTCGCCATCGCCGGCAGCACCTCCGGCACATCGGGCGTCACGGCGGGGCCGGGGCGCAGAAAATCACCGCGGATGAACACGAACGACGGCCGCGGCGCTTTCAGCTCACGATAAACCATCACGGACGGCACTTCCTTCTGCGCCTCGTTCAGCGACTTTTTCGCGGCATCGAGCTTCTTCTTCGCGGCATCGCGGGCCTGCTTGTTTGCCGGCTCGTCCTTGATCGCCTTGAAATCCTTTTCCGTCGCGGCCAAATCTCCGCGCAGGCTGGCCAGTCGCCTTTCCTGCTCCGGCGTGGGAAACGATGCCGTCGGCCCCGCGCTGTTCTCATCTTCGCAGCCATTGAAAAAAGCGTAGAACTGGTAGTACTCCTTCTGCGTGATCGGATCGTACTTGTGCGTGTGGCACTGGGCACAGCCGATGGTGAGGCCGAGCCAGACCTGGCCGGTGGTGTTGACGCGATCGATCGTGGCTTCGACGCGGAACTGGTCCGCCTTCACGCCGCCTTCCTGATTGATCATCGTGTTGCGATGGAACGCGGTGGCGATGATGGGGGAAAGGGACGAAGGCACGGAGGGACGAAGGGACGGAGGGTTCGACCCATCAATGTTTCCGCCCTTCCCCTTTGTCCCTTCGTCCCTTTTTCCCTCGGTCCCTTCCCCCAACAAATCCCCCGCCAACTGCAGAATCGTGAACTCATCAAAAGGCATGTCCGCATTCAGCGCCGCAATCACCCAGTCGCGGTAGGGCCACATCACGCGCTGGCCGTCCACCGAATATCCGTGGCTGTCGGCATATCGCGCAAGATCCAGCCAGTGCCGGCCCCAGCGCTCGCCGTAGTGCGGCGAGGCGAGGATGCGATCGACCAGCCTTTCATAGGCGTTCGCCGACTGGTCGCTTACGAACTCATCCGCCTCTTGCGGGGTCGGCGGGAGGCCGAGCAGATCCAGCGAAAGCCGGCGAATCAGCGTGTAACGATCAGCTTCGGGCGAAGGCGTCAGGCCTTTCTCCTCCAGCTTCGCGAGAATGAACGAGTCGATCTCGTTGCGCGGCCAGGCCGTGTCCTTCACCTTCGGCAATGCGGGCCGTTTCACCGGCTGGAACGACCAGTGATCGCTGGTTCGCCGGCCCGTTTCCGCGCCGGCCGCATCGGGCCAGACGGCGCCTTCGTCGATCCATTTTTTCAAAAACGCGATCTCGGCGGCGCTCAGCCGATCCCCCTTGGGCGGCATGATCTCGTCCGGATCGTCGCCGCGAACCATGTGAATAAGTTTGCTCTGCTCCGCCTTGCTGGGCACGATCGCCGCGCCGCTGTCGCCGCCGAGCATGGCGGCGCTCTTCACATCGAGGCGAAGGCCTGCTTTCTGCTTTTCCGCACCGTGGCAGGCGTAGCAGTGCCTGGCGAAGAGTGGCTGCACATGGCGCGCGAAATCGACCTTGGCGTCAGGGGCCTGCGCGAACGCCATGGAGGCAGGCGCCAGAATAAGCGCGGCCGCGAGATGCAAAAAACGCTGTTTCATGCGAACGCTCGAATTCATGCGTAATCCAAGGTCAGGCCCGGTCATTATAGAGTTGACGCTTCGAGCCTTGGCGTTTCGTTTCTAGCGGGCGATCAGGGCCGCCGATAGGATGGCAGCCGGCAAACTCAGCAAGGAGTCCACATGGTTCCCTACATGCGACGTGCGTTGTTTCTGGCTGCAATTCTGGCCTGCGCGATGATGCCGCGGGGGGCCTTCGCGGCCGAGGCCGCCTCCGCCGAGACCACCGGCAAGACCATCAAAGTGAGCTTCAACGGCAAGCCCTTCGCCGGCTACTACGGCGAAGGCTACGCCAAGCCGGTGATCTATCCGATCATCGGGCCGCATGGAATCCAGATGACGCGCGACTGGCCGATGAAGGACGGCACGCCCGGCGAGGCGAAGGATCACCCGCATCAGAAATCGCTCTGGTACACCCACGGCGATGTGAACGGTGTGGACTTCTGGGCCGAGGGCGCAGCCAAGGGCAAGATCGCGCAGGACGGCGCGGCCAGCGTCAAGAGCGGCGGCAAAGACGGCATCGCCACGGTGAAGGTGGATACGAGAAACAAGTGGCTCACCGCCGACGACAAGACGGTGCTCACCGATGAAAGGTCGGTGACCTTCATGAGCCTGGGCAATGATGAGTCGGCGATCGATTTTCAGATCACGCTCATTGCCTCGCACGGCGATGTGAAATTCGGCGACACCAAGGAAGGCACGATGGGCATCCGCACGAATCCGGCGTTGCACCTGAAAGGCACAGGCGCCAAGGGCAAAGCGGTGAACAGCGAAGGCGTCGGGGGAGCCGCGATCTGGGGCAAGCAGGCGAAGTGGGTCGACTACTGGGCGGAAATCGACGGCAAGACCGTGGGCGTCGCGATCTTCGATCATCCCGGCAACCCCCGTCACCCCACGCACTGGCACGCGCGGGACTACGGCCTGATCGCGGTGAATCCCTTCGGCATCGGCAATTTTGAAAAGGGAAAACCGAAGAACGCCGGCGAAATGGTCATCAAGAACGGCGACAAGGCGACATTCAAGTATCGCTTCCTCTTTCACAAGGGCGATGCGAAGGAAGGCAAGATCGCGGATCGCTTCGCGGAATTTGCCAAGTGAGATGAATGGGCGGACGTTGGGAGCAACGGCTTTGACGCAGGGTGCGTCAAGGCTTGGCGCGGACGCACCGCGTTGGGCGTCCGTGTACCGATGGTGCGTCCGCGCGGACTTGACGCATCCTGCGTCGATGCTTCTGCGTTGTTCATCCACGGATTCCGAATCATCTGAATTCTGTCAACCTCACGTTCGCCAATACCTTTCACCGTCGATTCGGCTAAGATTCCAACTCGCGGTCGAGCAGGACCGTGCCCGCCGGCGAATGGATGCGCCTACCCTCCTCCATTTCGCCTCCACCGTTACGGCCGAGAGTTGGCTGCTGCGCGTTTTCTGTCGCCATCAGTCTTGCGAAAGCGGCGATGGCGGTTCCGTGTCGGCTGGAATGCGCAATCGTCGCCTCGCGGAAGTAGTGTGGTTCCGCCGATAACCGTGAATCCATGCCCCTTGAATGCCGATGTCTAAGCCAGTGAAACGAACTCGTCATACCGGTCATGTTTCCATCTGGTGGAAGCTGGTGGTTGCGGCGGTCGCCGTGACCGCGCTGGGCGCGGTGGCCGTGGTGGGATACCGCCGGTCGAAGGAATCGCAGTTGAATCTGGTGGTGCCGGTGATCAAGCCGCAGGTGGTCCGCACGTCCGGTCTGGAGACGCGCACGTACACGGTGACGGATGCGTTTTATGGTCGCATCAGTGCGAACGCGGAGTTGAACATGTCGTTCCAGATTGTGGGCCGGCTGGCGTCGCTGGGCGAACACGAAGACCAGGTGCTGAAGGAGAACGACACGGTGCAGAAAGGCGACATGATCGCCACGCTGGAGTTGTCGCGCTTCATCGCCGCCGAGGCGCAGGCCAAGGCGATGCAGAATGAAGCCGACGCCGAGCGCAGCGCCGCGGACGCACTGGTGCAGCAACTGGTGGCTCAGTTCGACGACGCCGACCGCGAATACAAGCGCGTCAAGGATTTGCAGGCAAAGATCGCCACCGCTCAGCGGGAGGTCGACCGCGCCGAGACGGCGGTGAAGGTCGCCAAGGCGCAGGTGGATGCCGCCAAAGCGCGGCTGGCGCGGGCGCAGGCGTCGTATGAGTCCGCCAAGGCGGCGCTCACCGTGGCCCAGGTGAATGTGCGCGACGCCAAGCTGTTCGCTCCGATCACGGGCAAGGTGGCGTCAGTGCCCTTTGAAGTCGGCGCCATGGTGCGTCCCGGCGAAGTCGTGATGCGGCTGGTGGACCTGACGAAGGTGAAGCTGGTGATCGGCGTGGTGGAGCGCAAGCTCACGCAACTGAGCGAGGGCCAGCGCGTGCGCGTCGAGGTGCAGGCGATCCAGGCGGACGCCCGCGCCACCGGCGGCGCGGGGGCCGAGGCGAAGGCGTGGTACGGCGTTGTCCGCATGGTGCCGCCGGCGGCCAATCCGGTCACCGGCCTGTTCGATGTCGAGGTCGAGATCGAGAACAAGGACGGCGCGCTGAAGCCCGGCATGATCGGCAAGGCGATCGTGTCCCTGCGCGAGAACACGAAGGTGGTTTCGATCCCGGCCGATGCCGTGCGCCGCCGGGGCGACAAGATCGTCGCCTACTTCGTCACCGAAGGGTTTCCCATCGGGCTCGACCTGGGCGCGATCGGCCAGACCAAACTGAACACGCCGACCACGGTGGTTCGCGAAGTGGTGTTCGAGAACGCCGTGCTGGAGAACGACCATTACCTGGTGTTCGACGTGCCCGCCGGCATCACGCAGATCGTCGTGGAAGGCCAGACGCGCATCGCCGACGGCAAGCCCGTCACGGTGGTGCAGGGCGATCCGGTGTTCGCCGCGCCGTCGATCACCTCGGCGGAGCCGGACATTCTTCCCGGCATCACTCCGGGCATCCGCAACGATCCCTGATGCGTCGTGGACGCGTCGTGATGAGAGACTGCCATGCGGCTGATCCACCAGGCCATCGACAAGCCCCGCCTCGTCATTCTCGGCGCGGTGCTGCTCTGCGCCGCGGGGTTGGCGGCGGTTTTCACGCTGCCGAAGGAGCGCACGCCGCGCGTCAAGCTGCCGGTGATTGTCGTGGCGGTGCCCCACTCGGGCGCCTCGGCCGCCACGAACGAAATGGAAGTCCTGCGCGAGATCGAGGA
The DNA here is from genome assembly GCA_964426135.1 of uncultured Phycisphaeraceae bacterium. GTDB lineage: Bacteria > Planctomycetota > Phycisphaerae > Phycisphaerales > Phycisphaeraceae > CAYRPN01. Next base: position 7,791 of record CAYRPN010000140.1, read on the forward strand.
CGAGTCCCGCACGCTGGACGGACTGCGCAGCCACCAGTTCATCGTGTCGCAGGCGGTGCACGGCGCCACCGTGGTGCAGTTCGTCTTCGACCATTCGCGCAGCGTCGAGGACGCCAAGCGCGACGTGGAAAGCCTCATCAACCGGATCAAGTCGCGCTTCCCGCGCGAGGCCCAGCAGGATCCGGGGCCGCTGGTCAACGACATCGGCTATGACAACTGGCCCATCATCCAGGTCTTCATCGCCGGCGGCGGCGACGGCCTGCAGCGCCGCCGCATCGCCGAACGGCTGGAGACGGAACTCGAATCGGTGAACGGCGTGGCGGGCGTCGATATCTTCGGCGGGCTGGAACGCGAAGTGCACATCGAGGTCGATCCGAACCTCATGGTGCTTTATGGTTTCAATTACGCCCAGGTCGAAGGCGCCATTCGCCGCGCCAACATGGAAGCGCCCAGCGGCACCATCGAGTCCGGCGCCAGCGACCAGCGCGTCCGCACCGCCAGCCGCATCGAGAAAATCGAGGACCTGAGCCAGATTCCCGTCGGCGTCAGCGAAGGCAAGCCCGTCATGCTCGCCGACGTCGCCAAAGTCAGCATGGGCAGCAAGACACGCAAGAGCATCGCCCGCTACGGCGGTGAGGACGCGGTCGTGCTGCTGGTGCGGCCGAAGACGGATGTGGACGTGCTTGCCGCCGCCAACGGAGCGCAGGCCGCGGTGGAAAAATTCGTCGCCGAGGGCGGCGCGGAGAACACCCGCGTCGGCACCGTTCGATCGCAGGCCCGCGAAATCCACTACATGGTCGGGCAACTGGGCTCCAACGCGCTGTGGGGCACGGTGCTGGTCATCCTCATGCTCTGGGTCGCGTTCGGCTGGCGCAACGCCACGCTGATCGCCATTTCGTTTCCGTTCTGCATCCTCGGCACCGCCGCGGCGCTGTGGGTGGCGAAGATGACGATCAACCCGGACCTGGCCATCAACAACATGACGCTGTTTGCGATCATCGTCGTGGTGGGCGAGGTGGCCGACGGCGCGATCATCGTCGGCGAGAACATCTACCGCCACCGCGAACTGGGCAAGTCCGCGGGCGAAGCCGCCAAGGCCGGCCTGGCGGAAGTCCACGGCCCGCTGATGTCCGCATACCTGACCACCATCGCCGGCTTCGCGCCGCTCTTGATGGTGCGCGGCGTGGTGGGCGATTTTCTCGAACTGCTTCCCATCGTGACCATCTTCGCCCTGATCGCCGCGATTCTCGTGGCGTATTTCCTGCTGCCCACGCTGAGCGTCTACCTGATGGGCCGGCCGCGCAAGGTCATCGAACCGCCGACGAATGCGGACGGTTCGCTCATGACGGAGGATCAACTGGCGATCGCCAACGCCGACGCGCTGATCGCCATCAGCCCGCTGAAGCGCGTCTTCGGCGCGATTCTGGAAGCCTCCTTGCGGCACCGGATGCTGGTGCTGGCGATGACGCTGGTGCTGACCGCCGTGCCGATCGCGTTGTTCTACGTCGGAGCCGTGGGCTTTGAGTTCATGCCCGACGACGATCAGCCGATTGTCGAGGTTTACTTCGAGCTTCCGCTGGGCTCGTCGATGGAGCAGAAAACCATCGAGGTCGCGGAGAAAATCGAAAAGTCCGTCCTTCAGATCGTGCGTCCCGACGAGTGGCACCGCCCCAGCGCCAAAGCCGACCGCGTCAAGCCCGTGACGACCATCGGCGATCCGGGCGCGCTGAACATCCGCCTCGATGCGCCGCAAAGCACCGGCCCCGAGTTCGGCATGGTCTATATCGAACTGGCGGATGCCGATCAGCGCGTGCGCACCACCAAGGAGATTCGCGCCGCCATCACCGCGGGCCTGCCGCCGATGCCCGGGGTGGTTGTGCGCGTCAGTTCGCCCACCGAGGGCCCGCCCACCGAAGCGGCCGTCGTCATCCGCGTGATGGGACACAAGGAAACCTCTTACGAAGCGCTTGCCGAGCGTTCTGAGAAGGTCGAGGAACTGCTCCGCTCCATTCCCGGCGTGTTCGACGTGACCAACGACTATCGCCGCCGGCCGGAACTGGTGGTGACTCCCAACCGCGCCATCGCAAGCCTGTTCGACGTCGATGCCGCGATGATCGCCACCTCCGTCAACTACGCGCTGGAAGGCGTCAAGGTCGGCGATGTGGATTTCGGCGGCGATGAAGAGATCGAACTGCGCCTCCGCAATCTCGCCACCCATCGCGACAAGATCACCGACCTGGCCAACCTCCCGCTGCGCAGCCCCACCGGCAAGATCGTTTCGCTTTCCGAAGTGGCCACCGTCGAGCGAAAAGTCGCCGCCAACAGCATTCACCACTTCGACCGCCACCGCTCCATCAGCATCCGCTGCGAACTGATGGACGGCGTGCTGCCCGATCATGTCAGGGCCGCCATGATCGCCGCTCTGCGACCGGAATTATCCGCCGCGCAGCAGCACGAACTGGTGACCAACCTCTCCAACCGCACGATCTTTTCCGACGACGAGGCGATCGTGGAATTCGGCGGCTCCAACGAGATCCGCAACGACGCGGCCCACGACATCCAACTCGCCCTGACGGTGTCGATGGGACTGATGCTCATCATCCTCGTCGTGCAGTTCAACAGCTTCATCGAACCGGCGATCGTCCTCTTCAGCGTGCCCCTGTGCCTGATCGGCGTGACCATCGGCCTGGTGATCTTCGGCCAGAACTTCTCCATCATGGCGATGATCGGCATCGTCGCTCTCTCCGGCGTCGTCGTCGACAACGCCATGGTGATGATCGAATTCATCAACGACATGTGCAAGCAAGGCGTCCCCCTCCGCAAAGCCGTCGTCTACGCCGGCCAGTTCCGCGTCCGCCCGCTCATCCTCACCACCATGACCAACGTCATGGGCATGCTCCCTGCAGCCTTGAACCTCGGCGGCGGCGGACTCATCTGGGTGCCGCTGGCGGTCACCATCATCTTCGGACTGGGCTTCGCCACGCTCACCCAGCTCATCCTCGTGCCCATCATGGTTTACACCTTCGACTTCGGCTCGCGCGGAAGACGGCACGACGCCGACACGGCCCGCCCCTTGGATGAACCACAACTCCAGGCCAGCGATGCCGCGCCCGCGCCCGTCCCGGCGTGAATGCCTGCGGCACGCCTTTCCAGCCACATCGCTAGATCTCGATAGCCCCCGGCGGAAGCCGGGGGTTGTCGCCAAACAACATCGCAATTTCCGCATGTAGGTCATAGGCAACCCCCGGCTCCCGCCCTGATCTTTCCCCACATCTTGTCTGAGATCGGCGGATCGGGCCGGCTTGCACCCCGAAGGGGTGACGGAATGTAGCCACGGGTGGAGCGACGCCGCCTTGGGCGTCGCGCAACCCGTGGAAGCGTGCAGCGAGTCTTGTTCACCCCGGAGGGGTGACGGAGTCTGAATGAAGCACGGCGTTCGTTGGGGGCGGCGTTCCTGTGGAGGTGCCGACTCCTCTGCCCCTGCGGGGCAGGCGAATGGATAACCCCGGCTTTCCACGGGTTGCGCTTCGTCCGCTGGCGCGGACTGCGCTCCACCCGTGGCTACAACCCGTTGCCCCTCCGGGGCACAAGGCCACCGACACCTGCGTCGGGGCGTCGCAAAGATGTGGGGAAAGATCAGGACTCCCGCCGGGGGCTATTGCAGGGTCGTGCCCGCGCTACGGAACTATCTGTTCGCCGCGTTCACTCGCTGCACATTCATCTTCGGCAGCGCGTCGATGAACTTCTTGCCGTAGCTCTTGCCGACGATTCGACTATCGAGCACGACCACCGTGCCCGTGTCCTCCTTGGAACGGATGAGCCGGCCGAACCCCTGCTTGAATTTCAGGATCGCCTCGGGCAGCGAGTACTCGCCGAATGCGTTGCCGCCGCGGGCCTCGATGCGTTCGATGCGGGCCTCGATCAGCGGGCGGTCGGGCACTGCGAACGGCAGCCGCGTGATGATCACGTTTCGCAGCGCTTCGCCGCGCACATCGACGCCCTGCCAGAAACTGTCGGCGCCCAGCAGCACGCTGCGCCGATCGCCGCGGAATCGCTCCAGCAGGGCCGTGCGCTGCTCGCCGTCGCCGTGGACGAGCATGGGCATGCAGCGCGATTGCAGGTGCGGACGCAGCCAGTCGGCGCACTTGCGCAGCAGGTTGAAGCTGGTGAAAAGCACGAACGCTCCGCCGTCGCTGCGCTCGATATGCGCGAGCAGTCGCGGGCAGAGCTTCTCGAAATAGTCCGGCGCGGAAGGCTCGGGCAGGCCCGCCTCGATGATGAGCTGCGCCTGCTTTTCGTAATCGAACGGCGAGCCGAGCAGCATCGTCGCCGCCGCCTCGCAGCCGAGGCGCTTTTGGATGTGGACGAAGGCGGGCGAAGAAGGGTTTAGGGTGTAGGGTTTAGGGTGTAGGGCGTGGTCTTTGGGAATATCCTCCGCGATTTCGGCTTCGTCAACGGACACATAGCGCTGACTCTTGCCGAGCTTGTTGCTCTCCTCATTCCCCAACCCCCAACCCCTAACCCCTGCCCCCTTTCCCCCCGCCGTCGCCAGCGTTGCCGAGGTGAGCACGACACCAATCGGTTCCTGATGTTCGTTGATCGCTTCGAACAGCCGCGCTTTCAGCAGCGGACCGACGTCGATGGGCGAGCACTGAAGCGCGACGTTGCGGAACGTGCCCGACCGGCCGGACTGCTTCACCTCCATCCAGTAGACGCTGTCCGTCTGCGTCTGCTCGATCAGCGCAGCCGCGGCGCCGGCCGCGCCTTCGCACCGCGCGGCGTAACCGGCAAGCTCATACTTCGCCGGCTCATCCTCGCAGTGGTCACGCATCAGCTTCAGCGCCAACCCGACCTGCTGCAGCGCGCCGGTGAGTTCATTCTCGACCACGTTCGGCTCGGTGATCCGACCATTGCTGCGGCCTCGCGATTCCTGCCAGGCGAGCAGATCGTCGAACAGGCGATTGCCTGCCGTCTCGCATTGCAGCACGCGCTCGAAAGCCCGCTCCAGCAATTCGTCCTCCACCTTGCCTGCCAGCGTGGGCAGGAACCCCTTGCCGTTGCGAGGCTGGTACAGCCCGTGCAGCAGGAAGCGCACCTGGCCTTCGCTCATCGAAAGGCCGAAGTGATCGCTGGCGACGTCCTCGATGGTGTGCGCCTCGTCGAGAATCACGTGGTCGTACGGTGGAAGAAATCCCACCCCAGCCGACCGCAGCGCCAGGTCCGCGAAGAAAAGGGCGTGGTTCGTCACGAGCAGGTCGGCGTTCTCCATGCGCCGCCGCGCCTGCTGAAAGAAGCACCGCGAATAAGTGGGGCACCGCTTGCCCATGCAGTTGCCCGAATCGCTCTGCACCTTGTCCCACACGCCGCCGCGCTTCAGCGCCGGCAGCGTGGCGAGCGTGCCGTCGTGCGTCTTCGCGGCCCAATCCTCAATCGCGTAGAGCGACTGCAGCGATTCGGGGTCGTTGAAGAGCGTGAACGCCTTTTCAGACGCCTGCTTGAGGCGGCGCAATGAGACGTAGTTGCCCCGCCCTTTCACCAGCACCGCCGAGAACTCGTCGCCGATCACCGCCTGGATCAGCGGAATGTCCTTCTGGATGAGCTGTTCCTGCAGGGCGATGGTGTGCGTGGAAATGATGACGCGCTTGCGCCGGCCAGTGCTGGTCGTGGTGTCGGGCGGATCGTCGCTGAACGGATCCACGCTCACCTTGCCGCCGCCGCTGTTGACGATCTGTTCCACCACCGGCAGCAGATAGGCGAACGACTTGCCGACGCCCGTGCCCGCTTCGACCAGCAGTTTCCCGCCGGCGCCCAGCGTCTTCGACACCGCGTCGATCATCGCGCTCTGCTGCGGGCGAAGCTCGAACTGACCGCCCAGGCGGCGAGCGATCGGCCCATCGGCGGCGAGAATGGCGTAGGGATCGAACGGCATGGAAGCGAATCATAGGCGATTCGCGCCGCGCTACTTCTCCTGCGGCTTCGCCAGCTTGATCCCGGCGATGTTCACGCCCTTCTGCGGGGCGTCGTCGGCGATGCGCGAATCCACCACGAAGCAATATCGAAGCAGGCCTGCGCCATCGAACGCGAGGTAAAACCTCTCAAATGTCTCGCGCTTCTGCTCGACCAGCTTCGCGGCCTCAGCGTAAAGATCATCGATGGTCTTCAGCGGCGCGCCTTCCTTGTGCTTGCCCAGCTCGTCGCCAACCTCCGTCCAGGATGTGCCGTCTTCCTTCGGCTTCTCACCGGGTGCGACAGGCACGGGCCGGCCGCTGAACGAGCGGTAGCGCCGCTCGGCGATCTTGCCGCTCTTCACCACGATCACGGTTTCATGGCCGAAGCCGAAAGCGCTGGTGAACCGCACGCTGTATTCGTAATTGCCCTTGCACTCCTCCTTCGCCTTGGCCCACGCCGTCTTGCTGGCGGCGAGGCGCTGGGCCGGCGACTGCTCGTCGGCAGCGACGAGCGAAGCGGCGAGGGCGAGCGAGAAAAGAACGACGAGAGTGAAACGCTGATTCATGGTGAAACCTGAAAAATTCCCGGCGGGCTGTTCGCTGGACCCGGCGAATGCAGCCGCCCGTCAACGGTTGGACGCGGCAAGTGCCTCGCGGTTCCAAGTTCTGTCGGGGCACCAGACGAGTTCATGGCCGTAGTCATCACGCGGGCCGGACTCCGCGCATTTCCTCCACCGCGATCTTGCGGATGTACTCCGCGAAGTCGGGATCCTCGCCGCTGAGCAGCTTCGGCAACTGGCTGCGGAAGTCCTCGCGCCGGCACCACTCGCGCATGAAATCCTCCCACGAACGCCAGCGGCGAAGCTGCTTGTCCGCCATCTGCTCCTCGTACACCAGCAGGTAGGCCCGCTCGAACAGCGACACGAGCATGTCGTAGATCGCCAGCGCTCGCTCGCGCTGCTCGTCGGTGAGATTCGTCGGGCCAACCTGAGAGTGCAGCCGCAGGTCGGGGTGGGCAATGATGAGCTTGAGGAAATCGGTGTAGGCGTCCGAGAGGAGGAGGTAGATCTCCTCGTCCTCGTTCTCGCGTTCGCGCCGCTGCTCGTAGATGAAAATCAAAATCGCCGTCGGCAAGCCGAAGACGGTGACGATGTAGCTGAGCAGTTCCCAGGTTTCCAGCGTCATGGCGAATCCTCAAGACGATAGCGGCGAAGGATTGTAGCGTTCCAGGCAACAGCCCAACGGACGCCGGCGGGTAAGGAATGGAATCGAAGTAACTTCCCGATTTGCAGGGATCGAACTCCCCTCCCTTTTAGGGAGGGGCAGGGG
>CAYRPN010000141.1:0-14601 GCA_964426135.1 uncultured Phycisphaeraceae bacterium
ATTTGAGATTTGAAATTGGAGAAGTGAGATTTGAAATGGGCGTCTTGAACCAGTGATCCGGGATGCCGATCGCCACCGCGAGCACGGCGCGCGACGGTCTCACGGAGTATTCTGCAACGGACTCACGGAATATTCGGCAACGGACTCGGCGGCACCCAGCCCTTGTGCCACGGCAGCGAGTACAGATCCTTGAGCATCACCCGGCGGGCGCTTTGATCCATGAAGGTGACGTTGACGGTCATGTCGTGCCGATCGATCGCCACGCGGGCCATTTCCATGTAGATGTCCCACGGTCGGCCGTCGAAAATCGTCGGCACCGTTTCATTTGCGCGGGGCCAGGTGTCGACCCACGACGAATCGGCGAAGACCGGCGTGCGCGAGTGATCGATCACGTTCTCCCACCGGCTGCCGTACCACATCTGCGGCCAGGGATAGAGCGCCGGATTAAAAAAGCCGTGACCGCCTTCATTGCCCGCGTCGCCGCCCTTGGCGTTGTAGAGGAACCCGTTGACCGCGTAGCTGCCCCGGTAGCTGCCGTACTGCCACGCGAGTTTGGCGCCGCCCCAACCGCTGAGCGGGTTGATGTTCTCCGCCTCGGGGCAGAAACGGATGCGGTCGTCGCCGTTGTGATACTGCAGCAACTGCGGCATGAAGATCTTGCTGCCCTGATAGGGGAAGAGCTGGCCGTTCTGATCGATGCTGTAGGCGTTGTAGCAGATGGAAAGTTGGCGGACGTTCGAAGCACACACGGACGCCCGCGTCGCCTCGCGGCTCTTGGCGTAGTTGGGCAGCAGCAACGCGATCAGAAGCGAGATGATCGAACAGACCACCAGCACTTCGACGATGGTGAAGGCGCGGATGGGACGGCTGGGGGCCATGCGTTGTCGGCCAGGGGAGAGAAATCGAGCGGTCCGCGCTGGCGGACCGCTCGATGATTGTATCGCATGCCGATCGACCGATCACTTGATCGAGACGGCTGCATGCCTCTTCTGCCGGCGGCCCAGCGCGGCCAGCGCGAGCAGGCCGAGCAAGCCCGTGGCGGGCTCAGGAACCTGCTGGGCGAAGACTTCGACCTCCGCCAGCGTGAGGAAATTATTGCCTCCGGCCGCGGTGTTGGCGGTGATCCGCACGAACCGGCCGGTCACCGATGTCATGTCAATCACCTGGCCGAAACGCTGCCCGCCCAGGTCGGTCCCGAACAGGTTCAGGGCCTGCGCGAATACCACGGTCGTGCCGTCGTTCGCAAGGACCTCCAGCGTGGCGGCACTGCCGTTGCCTTGAAAGTCAGTTCGGCTGAACAGGTTGACGTAGTCCAGTTCCTGGCTGACGCCCAGGTCGACCTGCCAGAACGAGGGGCCGGAAGTGTTGCTGTGGAAAATCGGGTGCGTGCTGCCCACGCCGGTCGAATCGATGTGCGAATAATGGCCATCGATATCGCCGTCGATCGCGTCGTTGAACGTCGTGCCGGCGCCGGCCGAGGTGCCGGTGACGGTCTTGCCCAGCGCGATGTTCGGCATGATCGGCGTGTTCTGGCCGTAGATTTCGAACTCGGCGAAGGTCATGAAATCGGGGGTGGCGTCCAGACGTGTCAGGACGACCCTGCTGCCGAATACGTTTCGCAATTCGGAAGTGCCCCAGGGCAGATCGTTGGTGGATTGTCCCACGAGGTAATTCTTGGAGAAGCTGAGATTGTTGGCTGTGTCAAATACTTCGATCTTGAAACTCTCGACGGAGTTCTGCACCGCATTACGAGGAAAAATTTCGACGCGATCAAGAAACTTGTTTGTTCCCAGGTCGATCTGGAAGAACGCCGGCGTGGCGGAGTTGTTCGTATGGAAGATGCCGGTGACGGGACCGGCGCGATTGCCGTCATTCGCCAGCGAAGGAGCGAACGACAACGAACCGCAACAGGGACCAAGCGTTGAGGACGCAGTGGCGACGCCGCTGGGCGCGAGGTTCGTGGGCACGGCGTGAGCAGCTTGAATCAGACCGAGGCACAGAGCAACGGCGGTGAGGGAAAAACGTTTCATTCCAATTCTCCTATGAAGGTGGTGAATGAGAGCCTGTAACGTGGCCAACCACCGGAAAGGAAACGACTTTGACAGATTCTACAGTCAGTTTCCTCTTCTGCAATGATTCGCGCCGCGCTTGGAGCGCATATCTCCATGCCGGACTCGGGCACTCCGCAATCGCCGATCCGGCGCGTCGTCGGATTTCTCACGCGCCAGTTCAGCGATCACATGGCCATCGTGCGAAACTGGTTGAACCTGTTTCGTTGCTCGATTAGCATGCCGACCCGGTCACCTGGCGCGGGTGTTTCCTCCTACGTTCATCGTTTGCAAATCCCCAAGGAGTGCCTCATGGCTCGCAAGAAGAAATCGACCGCCATCAAGAATCGCCCCGTCAACGTCGCGATGGTCGGCCTGGGCTTCGGCTCCGAGTTCATCCCGATTTACCAGGCGCACCCCGACGCCAACATCGCCGCCATCTGCCAGCGCAACGTCGCCAAGCTCAACAAGGTCGGCGACACCTTCGGCATCGCCACGCGCTACACCGAGTACGACGACGTGCTCGCCGATCCGAATGTCGATTTCGTGCACATCAACTCGCCGATTCCCGATCACGCGTGGATGTCGATCGAAGCACTCAAGGCCGGCAAGCACGTCATGTGCACCGTGCCGATGGCCACGACGATCAAGGAGTGCGAGAAGATTTGCCAGCTCGTCGATGACACGGGCCTGACCTACATGATGGCGGAAACCGTGGTCTACTCGCGCGAGTTTCTCTTCATCAAGGAAATGTACGACAAGGGCGAACTCGGCAAGATTCAGCACCTGGCCGCGTCGCATCCGCAGGACATGGACGGCTGGCCCGACTACTGGCAGAAGATGATCCCGATGCACTACGCGACCCACGTGGTCAGCCCGTGCCTGGGACTCGTCGACGGCCGCGCGGAATACGTGAGCTGCCTCGGCTCCGGCACCGTGCGCAAGGACATCGCGAAGAAGAGCGGCAACAAGTTCGCCGTCGAATCCTGCCACATCAAGATCAAGGGCAGCGACGTCGTCGCCCACATCTGGCGCTTCCTCTACGACGTGGCCCGGCAGTACCGCGAGAGCTTCGATGTGTACGGCACGAAGAAGAGCTTCGAGTGGACGCTGACCGAGCACGAGCCGCACATCATTCACACGGCCAAGAAGCCGGAGCCGGAGATTCCCTCGAAGGTGACGGTGCCCGACTACGCGCACCTGCTGCCCAAGCCGATCCAGCGTTTCACGCAGCCGGCGGAGATTCACGACACCGAGCACCTCAGCTTCATCCAGGGCGGCGGTCACGGCGGCTCGCACCCGCATCTGGTGAATGAGTTCGTCAGCGCGCTCAAGCAAGGCCGCGACCCCTGGCCCAACGCCCGCACCAGCGCGAACTGGACCTGCGTCGGCTTGTGCGCCCACGAGTCGGCGAAGCAGGGCGGCAAGATCGTGAAGCTGCCGGCGTTCACGCTGAAGTGATCCGTAGGGTGCGTCAAGTCCGCGCGGACGCACCATCTTGCGTCTCCCGTCGAGTGTGGTGCGTCCGCGCGGACTTGACGCACCCTACGACGAACCGGCGAGGTTGTTTCTCCTCGATTCCTTCGATACCAGGAACTCCCCCAAGAGCACCACTCGGTGCTCTTTTTATTTCATCGCTCGCAAGCCGCGAAGTCCGCGCTGTTCGTTGACCAGCTTGAGCGCGCGTGGCTCTTCCTTCAGCAGTTTGACGAGTTGCGAAGCGCTGCACATCAGCACGGCCGCCGCCCGCGCCATGTCGAACTGCATCGCGGCGAGGACATCCAATGCCTCGGCCAGCATCGATGGAAAGTCGTCGTGTGTCGGATTCAACACGATCCGCCCAGCCCGCAGCCGCGATCGCCACAGGTCGCCGGGCGGCGCGCCCGGTTCATACGAGCAACGCACGGCAAGGGCCAGATTCACGCGCAGGCGAAACGCCGCTTCGCTCAGGTTCTGCGCCTGGCTTCGCCGCTCGCCGGCGGCGGCGCGAATGCCGGACTCCAGATGCGTCAGATCGATGGCGGTTGCAACTTTGTTGCGATGCTGTCCACCCGGGCCGCCGGCGCGGAGGTGATCGACCCGGCATTGCGTCAGCAATTCCTGCACCGTCAGCGAAGCGGGGTGTCGGGGCGGCATCGGCGGCCATTCTATTGCCGTTGAGTATGGCGCGTCCCATGCCGATGCCGGTCAAAGTAGAATGCGCCGCATGGGCACGGACCCCGCGGACCAGTACCTGAGCCGGCTGCGCGAGTGGCGCAATCGCCGTGAGCCGGACCTCACGCTCGGCTTCCTGCGCGATCAGTTCAAGCGCGACATGGTGAAGCCCGCGAAGCAGTTGACTGAAATGGTCGCGCTCTGGCAGGAACTGGTGCCCGCCCATCTGCTCGATCACGCGCGGCTGGAGACGATCAGCCGCGGAGTCCTCAAGGTGTCCGTCGCATCAAGCGCGAGACTTTACGAACTGGATCGGCTGCTGCGCGGCGGACTGGAACAGGAACTGATCAAGCGTCACAAGGGCCCCGCGGTGCGACGCATTCAGCTGCGCGTCGCGCCGCTTGAGAAGAAATGACCCGCCATGAATGGTCGCACTGGAAGCGACATCTGATACGGATTCCATCTGATTCTCGCGCCGATGCCACTGGCAGGCTTGGCTGCCAGTGGACCTGCGAAAAGCAAGGCGGGGGGCGTCGGTGGACGCTAGAAACGCACTGGCAGCCGAGCCTGCCAGTGCCATCAGCGCGAGAATCAAGTGGAATCCGTATGACTGTGCTGCTCGTAAGCCCCACCCTGAAACGGATTGGATCACGAAAGGGAATCCTGATGCTCTTGCGGATGGCAGTTTGCTTTCTCGCCGCGCTGGTCGCCGGACAGGGTTGCGTTTCGCGCCTTGCGGATGAGATGAATCCGGGGCCAGGCCGCGCGTCGACGTCGGAGCGATCATCTCATCTGCTGACGCCCGAAGGTTCGGATGATCTTTCGCGTGTCGATGATGCCGCGCTCGCCGCCCGCGTGGCCCGGCAGCGCGCCGATGCCGAGGCGCGCACCGCCGCCACCTTCCGCTATGCCGTCGAGTATCAGGGTGACGATCTGTCGGCTGACGGTCCTTACCGCAAACTGCTTTTCGACATGAAGCAGTCGGAGACTGAACTCGATCGGCTCGAACGCGAACTGCAGTCGCGCAAAGGTTCGCAAGGACGCGCGGGCGAATCGTCCCAACCGAAACAGCGAGGTTCCACGCCATGATGAGGAAGTTCCTGCGCGGCGGCATGATTGTCGTTTTGACTCTGGCGGGTTGTCAGAGCGAGCCGGTCGCCGCGCCGCCGGTGCCGCGGACGCCGCCTGCGGTCGACGGCCCGATTCGCAAAGAGGTCGGGCCGGTCGCCGCGATCGACATCTATCCGCTCCAAGCCGCGAAGCAGACGCACCATTACGTGGACGGCCGACGCAAAGGACAGATTTTCACCTGGCGGTTCGAGCGCGGCACGGACAACACCTGGAACGATGTGGATGAGGGCATGCATACGATGGTGATTCGCGAGAAGGACGGCGCGATCCTGGTCGTGCGCGAAGAGGACAGCGACGAGAAAGTGCGCATTGAATACGACCCGCCCCTGGAACTGTTGCCCGCGAAACTGGAAGTCGGCAAACCTCGCGAGACGAAGTGCAGAATGTCCGTCTACGATCTGGCCACCGGCAATCTGCGAGAGGAGGGCGACTGTGTGCATGTCGTGGAGTACCTGGGCCGGCAGAAGAGGCGGATCGCGGCAGGGGAGGTGGACGCCTGCCGCACGCGGGCCGTGCGCAGGATGCAGTTGAAGCTTGCGCAGGTGGAAGTGGTGATCGAGGTGGCGGCGGTTCCGGGGCAGGGGAAGATCTGGTCGCGCATCGAGCGGGACACCCGAGCGCTGGGCCTGTTTTCCGTCAAGAGCGCCGAGGAAATGAATCGCTCCCCATGAGCGGGAACCTGAAGTGGCGGGGTGATCTTGCCGATGAACTGGCGCAGGGAGAAAGTGGCACCTATGTCAAGCGTCATCCGCATCATCTGTCCGAATCTGATGTGCCGCACCATCCTGTCCGTGCCCGCGACAGCGCGAGGCAAGGATGTCCGCTGCAGTTCGTGCGGGTCCAAAGTGCGCATTCCCGCTCCCAAGGCCGCCGCGCCGGCGATGCCTGCCGCACCGGCCACTCCCGCCGCGCCCGCCAAGGACGCCGAGAAACCCGCGTGATCCCCTCCGCCTTTTCTTGAAGCGGGTGCCCGCTTAGAACAGCAACTGGAACTGGGCCCGCAGCACAAACTGGTTGCCGTCGGCATCCTCGCGCAGGCCGATCGAGCCCAGCGCCTGGCCCGTGCCGTCGTTGTCCTGCAGCCCGAAGAATGAACTGTTGGGCAGTTCGTTGGGGGAATACATCACGTCCACGGTCACCTTCGAATGGTGGCGCCGAATGTAATAGTTGAAGCCTGCCGTCACGATGTAGATGTCGTTGCGCGTGCCTGCCGGGTGATGCCCGTCGAGATCGATCCACTCGAACCTGGCGAACGGTTCGAGTTTGTCGGGGATCAACATGAATCCGCCCTGGATCATGGCGCCGTAGAAGTCGAACTGGTTCGCCTGCTGCAGGTCGGTGTGGAAGCCGGCGACGGCCGCGGCGAGATTGAACCCCGCGTTCTCGTACTGGGCGTCGAAGGTCCACGCGAGGAAATTGTCGTTCAGCGCGCTGGAGCCGGTTTCGCCCAGTTCGTAATGCACGGCTCCGCCCAGGAACAGCGCTTCGCCCTCATCGGACGCCGACGAGAAGTCCGCCGCTTGCGCCCAGTCGCCGGTGATTTTCCATTCGAGGCGGGCCGTCATCGCGATGTCGGTCCGGTCGAGGAAGAACGGCTTGGCCACGGCTCCCGCGCCGCGCCCGGGGATGTCGGCCACGGGGGTGCCTGGCGCAAAGACGTGGCTGCTGTTGAACTCGTTGTCCGCCTCGCCGGAACGGAAGCCGTCGTTGATAGAGCCGAAGAAGGTGAGCGACTCGGACATTTCCCAGCGCAGGAACGCGCCCTGCACATAGCCGGCGGTGAAGAATTCGTTGAACAGCGATCGGTCCACCGCCAGTTGCCGGGCGGGATCGATCAGTTCCTCGCGAGTGAACGGCGCCTTGTCCTCGCCGGCGAAGACGGCGAGTCCCTGCGAGATTTCGTAGCCCAGGATGACGCGCTCGCCGAGCACTTCGTTGTCCTCGCGATCGACGCCGATGCGGACGATGTAGTAGAGCTTGGGTGAGCCGATATGCCCGCCGATCTCCAGTTTGGCGCGGGCGAGTTCGAATCCGTTCTCGTCTTCGTCGAACTGATCCGCGGCCGGGGCGCGGCCTCGATGATTCCAGGCGTACCTCGCCTGAATCAGGCCGCCGATCTGCATCAGGTAGGAGCCGTCGGCGCTGGCCAGGAAGAAGTTCTGGCCGTTGTGTCCCGCCACGCCGCCGTCCGCCAGCAGGCTGGCGCGCTGGTCCGCGTCGGCCAGCACTTCCTTGATGAGGGATTTGATCTCGTCCTTGCGCCGGGCGTTGAGCCAGTCGATTTCCTTCTCGCCGCGCAGCTTGGCCACTTCCTCGCGAAGTTGGGCGTTGTCCTGCTCCAGTTTGTCGAGCCGGCTGCTCACATCCGGTGGCGCCTCGGCGAAGACGCGGGAAGCAGCCACACACATGCTCATGGCCATGAGAACCTGTTTCGACGGGCGCGGATGCAGCATCGATGGCTCCGTGTGCAAAGGTGCGGACCCAGCCTCACTGGTCACTTTCGGCAGCCACGCCGCTGCGCCTTGATCTTTTCAGTCCTGGTTATCGGGCGGCGTCGCGGTTATGGGCCTTTTCGCTTCGCGGCAATCGACGCACCGCACCCCGCAATCCCGCAGCCCAGCCGGCCAGCAGGTAGCCCAGCGACATGTCGTGGCGAGAGATGAAAAGTCCTATGGAAAGATAAACGCATAGCGCCACGAACAGCATGCGGCCGGCGGGCCCAGGCCAACTCGTCCCCATGCCGCGCGCGGCGGCGCCCGCCGCGATCACCGCGCCGCCGAAGAGCGCGATGTACAGCGCGCCGCCGGGGAAGCCGGTCTCGCCCAACACGTGAATCACGCTGTTGTGGGCGGCGTACTCGTCATCCTCCAGGCCTGTCTTGCCTGTGGCGCCGGAGGCCGTCGCATATTTCCCGACCACATTGTGGAAGTTGCCGGTCCCCACGCCCATCACCGGATTCGCCAGCGTCATCTTCCACGCGGCGTTCCAGATGAGGAGGCGGTGCTTGGCGCTGTTGGCGTCGTTGCTGCCGGTGATCAGCGCGCGGAAGCGCTCGAAGTACGCGCTGCCGACGAAAAGGGAGCCGAGCAGCAGCACGACCGGCAATCCCGCCGCCAGCGCCCGGCCCTTCCTCAGTGAAACAATCCAGAGTGCCGGCAGCATCACGGCGAAGGCGACGGCGGCGTTGCGGTTCCGAGTCAGGCTCAGCAGCACGACGAGCGCGATGAGCATGCCGAAAAAAGCAAGACGGAGCGCCAGCGCGCTGCGCGGGCGATCCCGGTCATCTCGGCGGTCGGCGGTCGCGTCGTGCCCCGTGCAAGCCTGAAATCCCAGGAACATCAGCGGCATGGCGATCACGCTCAGCGCGGAGACATCGCCTTCCAGTTTCACATCGGCGCTGATGATCCATCGGGCGATCAAGGCCGCACCGAGCGTGAAGCAGAAAGCCGCGGTCGCCGCCTGCGTGCGCAGGAGCTGCGAGGCGAGGATGAACACGACCAGCGCGTGGCCGAATCGCTCGGGATGGTGATTGTGATGAGGATCCCAAGGATGCCCGCGCAGCACGGCGACGAATCCGCAGAGCACGAGCCA
The DNA here is from genome assembly GCA_964426135.1 of uncultured Phycisphaeraceae bacterium. Taxonomy (GTDB): domain Bacteria; phylum Planctomycetota; class Phycisphaerae; order Phycisphaerales; family Phycisphaeraceae; genus CAYRPN01. The sequence goes on from CAYRPN010000141.1 coordinate 8,925, forward strand.
CCCGACGAACGCGAACATGATCGCGTGCAGCCAGGTGAAAAGGGGGGCGCGGATGTCCTGCGGCGGATCACCATTCTCGTCACCGCTCCGGATCGCTGGTCGGCGCAGGCGCGATACGATCCATCCCGTCAGTGAGAGCGCCGCCGCGTAGTTAAGCACGTGCAGCCGAAGCATGCCCAGGTATGCCAGTTCATAACGCGGCACGGCGTAAGAGAGCACGACGAAACTGAGCAGGCCCGCCATCGGTCGCCACGGCGACGTGCCGCAGATCACCAGAGCGACGGCCCAGAACGCGATCCAGCCCGGTCCGGGCGTGGCGTTCAGCGGCGGCAATTTCATCCCGACCGCCAGGTTCGCCACGTATCCTGCGCAGGCGACGGCCGCGGCGGCGTGCAGCCACGAAAGCAGCGATGCGACGGCAGGGACGGGTGAGGCTGAAGCTGAGTCAGTGGTGGGAGGCATAAAGCAGGGGCGGGTGAGCGACGGGCAACCGAGCAGAGTGGTGCGTCCGCGCCGCCCCCGGGGGAGCCTTGACGCACCCTGCGGCGCGCAGCTGCACCGGTTCTTACTTTCGACCATTGAGTAGTTCGCGCAGCATTGATTCAGCGGGCTTGCCGCGGATGCCGTAGTGCGTGTCGGTGGGTTCGCCGCGGCGGTAGGGATCCCATTCGTAGAAAACAACGCCGGCGAAAGGCGCGGTGCCCGTTAGCGCCGGGCTCGGCCCGGGGTCGGCTCCGTCGTTGCCGCCGGGTCGCGCAACCAGCTGCGGTCGCCACGCGCTGAGAAACGCGCGATAGCCGGCGGCCTGTGCGTCGTGATCGGCGGGCACGCCGGTGTGGGTGTATTTCCACGGCCGCTCCAGTGCCCACGGCAGGCTTGGATAGCCCAGTTCGGTGAACAGCAACGGCTTGCCGACGCGCGCCGCGAAGGCGAGCAAGGTGTCGCGCCGCCGGCCCCACGCGGCGGCGAGCGAAGCTTCGGCGCCATCGGTTGCGCCGCGATGCAAGCCTCGGCCCTGCGTCACATCGAAGTACTCGTTGACGCTCACCAGGTCGAGTTGCTTCCAGAATGCCGGCGCGTCGTAGCGATCCCAATGACTCGCATAGGTGAGCTGGCCTCGAAACCGGCTGCGTGCGGCGGCGATGATCGCCTGCCAGCGGTGGGGCTGATTCTCAGTCGACAGAAGCTCTGAGCCGACCACGTAAATCCGCACATCGTGCTCCGCTGCGATCTGAAGGAAGTGCTCGGTCATGCGCCGGTAGCTGGTCCACCAGTTGTTCCAATCATGTGGTGAAATCTTGCCTCGCCATTCGTCGCCGCGAGGCTTCGTGAAAAGCAGGATGGGCGAGAGGATGACGGTCATGCGGCGTGCGCGGGCTCGGCGAATCAGGTCGATCAGTCGATCGGCGCGGGGGCCGCGGCCCGGGCCGGTTTCGATGCGGATTTCGTCGGACCGGCCATCGGTTTGAAACACAGGCACGGTGAACTGCACGGTGTCGAATCCCATATCCGCCAGGTCGGTCACCGCCTGCTGGTAGAGCTCGTGTTCGTTGTTGTGATGGAGATTGAGGGTGAAGCCGAGGAGGGGGATGGAAGGGGATTCGGGAATCGGAATGCGGGAATCGGGTGGGGGAGGAGCGGGAGGGGATTGCAGATTCGGGATCGGGGACGCGGGGAACTGCCCCGATTCCCGACCCCCGATTCCTGAATCCCGATGCGATTCCAGTTGACTCATCGCCGCTGCGAACAGCGCGGCGGTGAAGACGAGAAGCGTCGTGATGACCAGACCGCGCGGCATGGTGCGATGATAACGCGATGGCAACGCTGATTGTCGCGCAAAGGAAAAGCCCAGGCACGGGAGTGCCTGGGCTTTGGGTTGTTTAATGGACACTGAGATTGCTGATTCCTGAGTCGCTGATTCCTGAGTCACTGATTCCTGGATCACCGATTTCAGGATCACCGATTTCAGGATCACTTCACGGATTCCCGCATTCTCACTCAGAACGGCGCCGGCGGGGGGCGGTTGCCTTTGGGCCGAGGCTGGCCGGGTTCGCCCTGGTTCTGCAGATTCATCGCGGTGTCCTTGATCCACTGGATCAGGGGCATCGGGGCATACAGGCGGGTTGCCATGCCGCCGCTGTCAAAGCTGGCGCCCATGGCGACGGGGGGCAGGTTGTTGGGCACTTCGATGGCTGGGCCGCCGACCATGGCGATGATCGGGCCCAGCGCCTGCACGAGGCCGCCAACGCTCAGGTAGCCCTCCATCGCGGGATTCGGAGGCAGGCCCTGCTTGCGCACCTGCGAGAGAATCGGGTCTTCGCCCATGCCTTTGCCGGCCTTGGTGGCGGCAATCGCCTTCTTCATCAGGTCCGCGTCGGGCTGGGTTGTCATGATGACGTTCTTGCCGACCGTGCCGATGTAGCCGCTGGTCGTGGTGAAGTTCATGAACAGACCGCCCATCGGTCCCATCTGCTGCAGGACGGCAGGGGGGAAGTTGGTCTTGATCAGGTACTGGTCGACGGTGACGCCGTCGATCTCCACGACCTTGTCCTGATACTTGGTGGTGTAGCTGATGGACATCGGCTTGCCGTCGGGATCGGCGCCCAGGTCGAACTTCATCTTGCCCATGCCGACCATCATTTCCTTATTGGCCTTGGTGTAGCCGACCGGATCGGCGGTCTGGAACACGGTGACGCCGCTCATGCCGCCGAAGATGCCCGCGGCGGCCTGCGGAACGTAGTAGCTGGTGGCCATCGCTTCCGCCTTGGAGAAGGCGGTGATGCTCTGCTTCATCGCCTCGCCGAGGAAGCCGCCTTCCTTGGGCATGCGGGTGGTGATCTCGTTCATCAGGCCCTTGATGTCGATGCCGGAGAAATCCGCGGCCATGCTCATGAGGTACGGATCGGAAGGCAGCTTGGCGAGGGTGGCGGCGGCGTTGCCTTTGGCGCCGGCGAACATGTTGCCGGTGAAGGAGCCGGGCGCGAACTGGGCCGCCATCGTCATGCCCACGCCCTTGGAATCGATGTCCATGCCGAGCACCGCCGAGTCCGTGTCCCGCATCAGAGCGTCAGCCGAGTCGAAATACATCTTCAACATGGCGCCGCCCAGCGCGGCCATCTGTGCCTCGGGGCCTTCGCCGCCGGCAAGGTTCTCCACCTGGCTGCGGGCGTCGTTGTACATTTCCTTGAGCTTCGGCCGCAGCACGGGCGAGAGCGCCTTCACATCCACGTAAATCGACACGTCATTGGCCGCGAGGTAACGCGTGCCCAGCTTGCCGGCGGCGGCGCCGAGCTTGGCGGCGCCGTTGCCGGGCTTGAAGTCGGCGACGACCGCTTTCACATTGCTGACCACGGCGTGCTTGCCGAGGTTGCGGGCGAACACTTCTTCGTTGCTGTTCTTGGAAGTCAGCGACGTCACGCCGCCATCTTCCTTCGCATCGAAGTTGGCGGTGAACGCCTTGTAATCCGTGATCGGCAGCAGAATGGCGAGGTCCGGCTCGCTCTGCTCCGCGATGGCTTTTTTCACGTTGCCCAGCACGACGAGAACGGAACCCTTCTCGTCAATGCCGCCCTTGATGCCCAGTTCGCTCTTGATCTTGGCGAGCGGGTCGGCCATGTCCTCCGCCATGTCCTTGAGCCCCATGGCCGCGACAAAATCGGAGATCTTTTTGCTCGTCGCCCCGATGCTGGGGATGAGCACCATGATCGCCGAATCGTCCGGCGCCAGGTTCAGCACGTCCGGCACCGTCTGGGCCCGCGCGGGGCTGACAAACGAAGCCAGAAGGGCGATGAGGGTTAGTGCGGTGGTGAGCAGTCCGTGCCGGTTGCTTGTTAAACGGTTTTTGACCATTCCAAGCTCCTTCGAAAAAGGGGGAGGAAAAGTGACCTGATCTGCGGATTACGTTAATTCGATTTCGGCTGTTCCGCAAGGTTCGACGCAAGGATTCGGTGAGGCAGGGGCGGCGAGCCGTCAGCCGTTAGCCTTTAGCCACGAGCCAAAAGCCACGAGCCACGAGCCACGAGCCATCGGCCGTTTAGCGACGGGGCTTGCCCCGTTCCGTGGGTAACGGTAGGCCTGCCCATTCCTTCGCGCGCTGGGCGCGATGGAAATGGGGTCATGCCCGCAACCGCTCGCATCGAAGCGCGGAAACACCGCGCCTGCATTTGGCATACACGTCTATCGCCTACAATGGTTGCACGATGAAGACCGGTTCCGGAAAAAAAGTCGTCGTCGCGATGAGCGGCGGCGTCGACAGCTCCGTTGCCGCCGCCCTGCTCCAGCAGCAGGGCTACGAGGTGGTCGGCTGTTTCATGCGCCTCGGCGAGGAGGAGAAGCCAGGTTCCGAGTGCCGCGTTCCGAGTTCTGAGTCGGGTAGAGGCGAATGCCGCATCCGAAACGCAGAACTTAGAACCCAGAACCCAGAACCCACAACGCAGAACTCAGAACCCAGAACCCACAACTCAGAACTCAGAACCCAGAACGCAGAACTCAGAACTCAGAACTCAGAACCCAGAACTCAGAACCCAGAACTCGCAACTCACGCCCCCCGTCCCAACCGCCAGGGCTGCTGCTCCGTCAACGATGCCGCCGACGCCCGGCTCGTCGCCGCCATGCTGGGGATTCCTTTTTACGTCCTGAACTTTCGCCAGGATTTCGGACGGATCAAGGATTACTTCACCGCCGAGTACAACGCCGGCCGCACGCCCAATCCCTGCGTGCGATGCAATGACTGGCTGAAGTTCGGCAAGCTTTTCGACTACGCCCGGTCCATCGACGCGGATTACATCGCCACCGGCCACTACGCCCAGGTGGTGCGAACCGAATCGCCCGCGCTGAGCGAATCGCCTGCGCCGAACGAAACGCCAGCGCCGAACGAAACGCCAGCGCCGAACGAAACGCCCCAAGACACGCTTGCGCCTCCGCATCCCCGCCCGCGCCTGCTGCGCGGCGTCGATCACCACAAGGATCAGAGCTACGTGCTCTTCGGCCTGAAGCGCGATCGCCTGGAGCGCATGCTCTTGCCCATCGGCGCCCTGCACAAGCCGGCGGTTCGCAAGATCGCGCAGGATCTGGGCCTGCCGGTGTTCGACAAGCCCGACAGCTACGAGATTTGCTTCATCCCGGACAACGACTACCGCGGCTACCTGCATCGCCGGTCGCCCGATTCGTTTCAGCCGGGCACGCTCATGGATACGGCGGGCCAGGTGCTGGGCCGGCACGAAGGCCACCAGCATTTCACCGTCGGCCAGCGTCGCGGCTTGCCGGTGAATGCGAGCTATCCGCTGTACGTCGTGAACAAGGATGCGGCGACGAATGTCGTGGTGCTCGGCCGGCGCGAGGAAGTGAACGCCGCCGGCTGCCGCGCCAACCAGGTCAACTGGATGATGGATCCTCCGGCGACACCGCTCACCGTCACCGCGAAGATCCGCTCCAACTCCGATCCCGTGCCCGGCGTGGTGACGGCCACGGGTGCCGACACGCTCGAGGTGCGCTTCGATGAACCGCAGCATGCGGTCACGCCGGGACAGGCGGTCGTCTGCTACGTCGGCGAAGAACTGATCTGCGGCGGCTGGATCGTCGAGGCGGTGTGAGTCTCCGCGTGATGCGAGTCTCCACGTGGGGTGCGTCAAGGCTCGGCGCGGACGCACCATGTTGCGTCACCGTTCATCGTGGTGCG
>CAYRPN010000142.1:0-14576 GCA_964426135.1 uncultured Phycisphaeraceae bacterium
TGGCCGCCTTCGACCTCCAGATTGTACACCGTCACGCCTTGCGAGCGCGCTTCGACCTGCGATGCGGTGAGCGTGACGAATGAGCCGTCCGGTTGCAGCAGCGTGTCGCCGATCTGGAGTGCATCCGCGCGCGTCCAACCACGATCCACCACGAAGAACGGGTGTTCGTCCGTTGTGTTCAGCGTCGTCGTCGCTCCGTCCGCGCCAACGATGTCCACCACACGCAACTGCGTGACCGTCTTCACGAACACCTGCGTGACCCGCCGCAACGTCGGCGGTGCGCTCGGATCGTTCTCATCGCCAGCCAGGACGTAATCGCCTTCGCGGATGTCTTCGATGTTGCGAGTGATGGCCTGGCCGCCCCCGGGGGTCTCGTCGAAGCCGACGATCACCTGGGTTCCGGCTTCGAAGCAAGCCTTGAAGTACTTGCCGAGCTTTCTGCCCAGCACCGGCAGCAGCGCGAGGTAGTCGCCCACGCCGCCTTCGCCGTTGACGATGTTGTAGATGGCCTGGCCGACGCCGATCGCGGTGCAGAAATAAAGCCAATGTGTCGCGCGCGCCCCGATTAGATGTAAGCGCGCCAATTGAAAATGATGCCTGCTTCCCACAACACCTGACGTACGTGCGGAATACTCGAGCCAGGCACCGCCCACAGCGTCATTCCGTCGCTGATTGGAATCAGCGTGCCCCGGGTCACATCTGACTCAATCCAACTATGCAGTGTCATGCTGCCGACTCGCCTCCTCATGGCAGGACTCGTGAGGAAGTTCCATGGAAACACGTCTCGGATAATTCCATCCTTGTAAACCTTCTCATGGCATCCGACATCGCCCCACCGAGCTATTGCCATGATTTCCTCTTCAAGCTCGGGTTTATCATCGCCAGATTCTTCACACAACCCCCCCGGCAGTCCTAAAGCATACCAGTATGGCGACCACTTCCATGGGCGGTAATAGCCTATTCCATAGACAGGATGAAGTAGATCGACAAGTTCCCTTGCAACAGGGAGCAACGAGCCACTTGTTAAAGTGCAGTGGGATCTCTCTGCTACCAACACCAGCTCATTCGAATAGGTGCAACAGAATACGTGGCCGTAAGTTGGTATACTCGTATCGGGGTCCACGTGTACCATTTCAAATCCCCGCGCCCCTCGAAAGCCACGTCGCTGCGTTCCGGCCAACACCGATGCGAACCGTTCCAGCTTACCTGACTTAGCCGAATACGCAACGTAGCCGACAGTTGGAGGCCGCCCAATCGAATGTGCAAAGTCCCTTACGAAGTTAAACAACTTGCCAAACCTGGTTCCTTGTACTCTGCCGCCCCCGTAAAACGCCAGAGCAACGCCATCGCTTTGAATACGTGTTGATCCCATCGCTGATGCTTCCGTGTGTTATGCGACAATCTGGCCTAGCACGTTAATCACGTTCCCAATTCCGCGTGTTGCTGCTGGAACACTCTTGAGTGCAAGATCGACTCTTGCTCTAAGGGCGAGCTTGCGATCGCTATCCGACAAGACCTCCCACACATCGACTATGCCATTCTTCCGCACCCCGATGATATCGGGTATTCCTCCTCGCTTCGCCAAGCCACCCGTTGCCGTTCGCACGCTCCGCTGCACGGTGAAGTACGTATAATCATGCTTTGTCGCCTGCTTCTTGATAAGGTCGTACATCGCCTTCGCATGCCCGCTCGTGGCCGATGACGCGCGACCTGCCTGCCCCACGACGATCACCGCCTTCCCATTCACATCGCTAATCGTCCGCCAAGTCATGTTCGAGCGATACTTCGGAATCAGCGTCGATCCGCGGGCCTTGAGAGTCTTGACCAGCCCCGTGTAGAAATTCGCATTATGCACCCAGACCGCCGCCCCGCTCGTCCCGTCATCGACGAAGTACGTGTGGCCGCCTTCGACCTCCAGATTGTACACCGTCACGCCTTGCGAGCGCGCTTCGACCTGCGATGCGGTGAGCGTGACGAATGAGCCGTCCGGTTGCAGCAGCGTGTCGCCGATCTGGAGTGCATCCGCGCGCGTCCAACCACGATTCACCACGAAGAACGGGTGTTCGTCCGTCGTGCTCAGCGTCGTCGTCGCTCCGTCCGCGCCAACGATGTCCACCACACGCAACTGCGTGACCGTCTTCACGAACACCTGCGTGACCCGCCGCAACGTCGGCGGTGCGCTCGGATCGTTCTCATCGCCAGCCAGGACGTAATCGCCTTCGCGGATGTCTTCGATGTTGCGAGTGATGGCCTGGCCGCCCCCGGGGGTCTCGTCGAAGCCGACGATCACCTGGGTTCCGGCTTCGAAGCAAGCCTTGAAGTACTTGCCGAGCTTTCTGCCCAGCACCGGCAGCAGCGCGAGGTAGTCGCCCACGCCGCCTTCGCCGTTGACGATGTTGTAGATGGCCTGGCCGACGCCGATCGCGTCGTAGATCAGGAACCCGACGCGCACCGCCAGCAGCGGCGCGCAGAGCGTCGAGAGATAGAACGCCACCGCGGTCTTGATGATGTCCCCGGCGATCTCGCCCACCGCGTAGGCGGCGGAGTTGGGGTTGGAGTAGAACGCGCCTTTGATGGTGCCGAAGGACAGGCTGTCGATCAGGCCGCCGGTGAAATCCTGCGCCGCCATGACGGCGTAAAGGGAGTCGCTGCTGAGTCCGCTGAAGATCCGCTGCTGGCTGAGGCCCACGGCGTAGTTCGCCTCGTCCATGGTGGCCCTGACGTGCTCTGCCTGCGCGATGCGCATCGTGGCAATAGTCGCGCGCACGTCCTGTGTCGATTCGTAGTTGCCTCGCAGTCGGTGCAGCAGCGCCAGCGACGTGCCGCTAGTGATGGCGGCGGCCTGCTGGAGCATGGCCAGACCGGTGGCGGGTGCTGAGCCTGGCGCGGGGGCGGGTGCGTCGGCGGGCGGTGAGTAAACGGGCGAGCCGGCGGCGACCAAGGCGTACTCCGCAAGCGCCAGGGCGCGCTTGACGGTCAGGTCAGCCCGTTCCAGAGCCAGCGCCAGCACCCGGTCGGCGGCGGCCTGGGCGGAGAGGAATGTTTTGCCGGCGGCGCGGGCGGCGACAGCCCAGGTGTGGAAGTGATCGCCGGCAGCCTCGAGGCGGGCCTCGGCGGCGTCAGCGACCGTGCTTTCATGCTGCTGCTGCGCCTGCGCCAGGGCCTCGTGCCAGACGGAGGCCGCGGCGGTTTCGGCCACAAGCAACGCGGCATCGGCGGCGGAGATGCCGGCGAGCAGCGCGCTCTCCGCCGCGGCGATCGCGGTGGCGGCAGCGGCGGTCGCGACCGAGTCGTCGGCGATGGCGGCAGCGGAGGCGGCGTCGATGGCGATGACGCGGGCACTCTCCGCGGCGATCGTGGTCGAGGCGAACTGAACGCGGGCGTCGGCCTCGCTTCGCACCAACTGATCCACGGACGAGGCGAGCGCCAGCCCGTACGCCCGGTGGGCCTGGGCATCAGCGGACTGGGCGACGCTGTCCGCGGCAAGGGCCTGCGTCTGCGCCGACGCTTCCGCCGCCGTGACATCGGTCAGCCAGTCGGCAGCGGCCGCGGCGAACGCGGTGGTGTGGGCGGCGCGGGCGGCGGCGAGGGACGCGGCGTAGCCGGATTCCGCCGCGGCTTGGGCGGCGAGATGGCGGGCGTGCGCGGTGCCCTGGGCATCGGCCCAGGCATCGATGGCAGCGGCGCGGGCGGCGGCGATGTCGGCCTCCCGCGCGATTTCCGTCGGCGCGGCGTTTATCGCCAGGTCTGACGCCGCCAAGGCGACGGTCTGGATGAAGGATTCCCCGGCGGTGACCACCGCCTGACTGTAGGCGGTGCGGGCGGCGAGCAGCGCATCGGTCGCATCGGCCTGCGCATCAGCGCCGGCTTGGGTGCGGGCGATCAGGGCATCGCCCAGCGCTTCGGCGTAACCGTCCTGCGCGGCTTCATTGGCCAGTGCGAGCGTGGAGCCGGCGAGAGTCTGCGCCACGGCGAAGCCGTGCTGAGCGGCGGCGACGGCGGTGGACCAGTTCGTTCCCGCCGCCGACTGGCCGGCGCGAAGCTGCTCGGCGGACTGGCGAAGGGTCTGGTCGAACTGCGACAGGGCGGACGTTTCGGCCTGGCGGCGCGCGTTCTGTGCCTGTCGACTCGCCAGGCTGAACGCCGCATCGGCGTCCGCTGCGTCATCGGCGAATTCCCGACCGGCGGCGGCTTGGGCGATTTGCCAGTCCTTGACCGCCTGCGAGTAAGTCGACTCGCGGTCGAAGGCCGCCAAGACCACGGCCGTCTGATAGGTTGCCGCCGCGTCGATGCCCTGAATGTTGAAGCTGGTGGCGCCCGGCTGGCCGGCGGGCGGTTCGCTCGCGGCGGCGGTCATGATCTGGGCGAACTCCAGATCGGCGGCAGCGAAGGTAGTGACCATCAGGGTATAAGCGCTCGCCACGGAATTGGAGAGCGTGACGGAATGAGTCTCGACTGCGGTGTGGTAGGTGGAAAAGGCCGCGAGCATGCTGGCCTCGGCCGCGTTGAGTAGTGCGATGTGATTGAGGCGGTATTGTTCGGCTGCGGCAGTCCAGAAATTCTCGGCCTCGGCGATTTCCGCCGCGGTGTTCTTCTTCATCGCCAGATAAAGATCGAGATTGTTGCGCAGCGCCCGATCGGGATAGCGCAGCCCCGCCTTGAACGTCTCCTCCGCCTGTTTCAGGCTCGCCGTCAGCGCTTCGCGCAGCGGCTTGGTGTCGTTGGCCATCGTCGTCTCGGCGGCCTTGGTGTTGAGCTGGTAGGCCTCGGCGGCGGTGCGGATGGCGGCGGCGCGCTGCTGGATGGCGGCGAAGGTTTCGGTTTCGCCGGCGGTCCAGGCGGCGCGCACGGTCTGGCTGAGGGCGGCGCCGGCGGCGGTGACCGCGGAGGCGAAGGCGGCGTCGGCGGCGACCGCGGCGGTGTCCAGCGTGGCGGCGGCGGATGCCAGGGCGGCGTCGAGCGCGGCGCCGGCGGCGGTCAACTGCGCGCTTCGAGCGGCGAACGCGGCGCTGGCGGCGGCCTCGTACTGCTCATGGGCGGCGCGTTCGGCGGCGGCCAGGGCGGCGGCGGCGGCGCGGGCCTGCTGCTGGAATGCCGCCTGGGCGGAAACCGACGCCGCGTCGTACGCCCCGGCTGCCGCGGCGAGCCCTGCATCCAAGGCGCCGCGGGCCGAGTCCATCGCCGCGTGGAAGGCGTTCTGCGCGGTTTCGATTCGTTGGGCGAACACGGCGGTGGCGGCGGCGCTGGCGGCGTGGAACACCTGATCCGCGGCGCGCTGCGCCTGGTCGAACGCCTGCTGGGCGGCCCCGACCGCGGCGGACTGCGCGACCCGGGCGGATTCCAGCGCGGCCCGCAGGACGGACTCGCCTCGCATCACCGCGGCGTCGTAGCCGGCTTCCGCCAGGGCGATGGACTGGCGATAGCCGGCCTCGATCGCGGCGGCGGCGGCCAGATACTGGGGCGAGTCGTTGACATCGAGGGCGCCGGTCAGGTGCGCGTCGGGGCCGCCCGGCGCAGCCTGGTAGTCCGCCAAGGCGGACGCCATGGCTGCGCTTCGCGTGGCCTCGGCGACGGCCAGGCCGGCGGCGCGGGCAGTGCCGGCGGCGGCGGCGGCGGCGGCGAACGAGGCATGGGCCTGGGCGACGGCGGCGACGAGCGTGGATTCGACGGCATCCATCGCCGCCTTGAGCGCGGCGCGGCTGGCGCGGATCGCCGCGTCACGCGCGCCGGCGGCATCCGCGTCGGCCTGGCGATGGTCGGCTTCGAGCTGGTTGACGGTGGACTGGTACAGCGCGTAGGCCGAGGCTTCGGCAGCGGCAAACGCGACATTCGCCTGTTCTTCGGCCTGGCGGAGCTGGGCGTCCACCTGCTGCCGCGCGAGGCGCAGCGACTGTTCAGCCTGGGCGACCGCCGCCGCGTGCGTCGATTCATCACCATCGATCGCCGCCTGCCGCGACGACAGTGCGGCGGTGACGGCACTTTCATAAACCAGCCCCGCCGACGCCTCCGCCTGCCACCGAGCGATGGCGGCGGTGCGTTCGGCGGCTTTCTGCGCCTGGTCTGATTCCCGTTCCTGCTTCAGTTCGTTGTCGGCGGTGGTCAGGAGCGCCGTGAGCAACTGCTGCCGCGAGGTCGACAGGGCTGCAACGTGGGCGCCGGCGGCGGTGGCGGCGGTGGTTTCGAACTGGCGATAGGCGTCATACTGGGCCTGCTGCCGGGCCTCCAGAGGCGCGCGCGACGCGGATATCTCGGTGTTGCGGGCACTGGTGAGCGTTTCTTCATGCGTACGCTCCGCCTGGCGCAGCGCCAGCAGTTCCGTTGAATCGGAAGGCAGCGGCACGAGATGGAGGTGGACCAGATTGCTCAGGCCGGCGCCATCGCTCGCCTTGTAGGTGAACACGGCGCCTTGGGGAGTCAGACCGGTGACGCGCAGGCCGTCGGCGGCCAGCGTCGCTCCCGCGTTGCTCAACACTTCCCCGACAAAGATGAGCGCATCGGAATCCGCGTCGCTGTCGTTGGCCAGCGGGGTGATCGCCACTTCCGTCTGGTTGGCGAAATAGTAGAAAGTATCCTCCTTCGCCACCGGCGCGGCGTTGCCGACGTCGATGATGACCGTCGCGGGCGCACTGGTGGCGACGCCATCGCTGATCGTGTATTTGAACTCGACGCGGCCGACGAAGGTCGGCGCCGGCTTGTAGCGGAATGATCCGCCTTCCATCGTCAGGACGCCGGCGGCGCCGGAATCGGGCACGCCGTAACCGGGGACGACTCGGAACGATCCGCTGACCAGACTGACGTCCATCTTGTCGTAGGGATTGGCGTCGAAATCGTTGGCGGTGAGGCCGTTGCCCGCGGCCGTGGAAACCATCAGTCTTCCGCCGCGGTTGACGGAGTAGTAATCCGGACTGGCGAACGGCGTCGAGTTGGTCACATTCAACAGCACCGTGGCCTCGTTGCTGGACGCGTTTCCATCGAGCAGGCGATATTTGAAGCTGGTGGTGTAGGTTGAGTTGGGTTCCGGAACATAGGAGAACACGCCACCTTTCATAAGCGAAAGGGTGCCGCGGAGCGGAGCGGACACCAACTCCACCGTCAGCGAATCATCGTCGGCATCCAGACCGCTGTGTCCGACCAGAATCGTCGAGTCGAACGACTGCGTCGGATCCCACAGCGGCTGCGTGTCTTGCGGCGCCACCAGCAGCGAGGTGTCGTGTACCAGCGAATAGGAACGATCGTAGGCGAACGGCGCGCGGTTGGTGCTGTTCAAATACACGTCGACCGGATCGGTCACGCCCAGGCCGTCGGACAGGCGATATCTGAAGGTGTCCCCTCCGACATAGTTCGGGTTGGGGGTATAGAGGAATGCTCCGTTGCTTTTCAATTCGAGGGTGCCATTCGCCGGCGCCTGCGTCAGTTCAACGGTGACCGGATCGCCCTCGGGATCCGGCGCGTCGTTCGCCAGGACGCCGTTTTCGGCGCTGACGGCGAGGACACCGGTGGGACTGAAGGAGTAACTGTTTGAAAGAGCAAGGGGCAGGCTGTTGGACACATGCAGGTGCGCTGTGTGCGTGGAACTGACATCGATGCCGTCGGTGTACCGGAAGGTGAAGCTGTCGGAACCGATGAACCCCGCCGCCGGCGTGTACGTGAATCCGCCGGCGGGATTCATCACGAGCGAGCCCTGGACCGGACCATCGACGATCTGGACCGAGATCGAATCGCCGTCGATGTCCTGTTCGTGCGGCAGCAGTCCGTTTGCCGGCTCGACATGCAGCGAGCGATCGTGCGTGGCGCTGTAGAACTTCGTGTCGGGCGCTCGCAAGCTGTTGGAAACAGAGAGATGCACCGTTGCGTTGTTGCTGTGTTCGCTTCCGTCGTGCAGGCGATAGGTGAACGAGTCATTGCCGACAAAGGTCGGACTCGACGGCGTGTAAATGAACGCGCCCGATGCAAGCGGAGTCAGCGAACCGTAACTGGGGCCTGCCACGACGCTCCAGGTCATCGGATCGCCGTCCACGTTGAAATCGTTGGCCATCACTCCCTGTTCGCGATTGACGACCAAGGTCCGGCCGTGGGCCAGGGCATACGAATCGGCGTAGGCGTACGAAGGGGTGTTGGCGACATGGATGTCGCCGTAATAGAGCGGGCTGGACGCCGCGCCGCTGACCAGGCGATAGGAGAAGAAGTCGTGCCCGACGAAACCGGCATCCGGCACATATTCAAGCTCGCCGTCGGCGCTGAGACTGAGCGTGCCGTGCGCGGCGTTGGTTTCGATCGATGGAGCAAAGCCGTTCGCATCATCCGGAAGCAGTTGATCGGTCCAGTTCAGCTTCAATGTTTCACCGGGTCGGGTCACGAGGCTCACCCACGCGGGGTTCGGCGCCGTCGGCAACGTGACTTCCAGCGAAACCACGGTCGGCGCGCTGGAGCCGTGCAGTGCGTCAAGCCGGTAGGTGAATTGATCCGCGCCGATGTAGCCGGTGTCCGGCGTGTACAGGAACTGTCCGGTGGGGCTGAGGCTCAGCGTGCCGTGCGCCGGTCCGGAGACCAGGATCGCCGCAGGCTGGCCCTGCCTGCCATCATTGGCCAGGAGCGACCGGCTCGCCTCGTGCACGTGCAGGGGCTGATCGCGCGTCACCTGGTAGCTGTCCGCCACCGCCGTCGGAGGCGCGAGGGAGCCCGAACCTGAAACGCTCAACGTGACGGTGGCCGGCGCGCTGAATTGAAGTCCATCGCTCGCCCGGTAGGTGAACGAATCCGTGCCGCTGTAGCCGGCGTTGGGCGTGTAACTGAACGCGCCGTTCTCCGCGAGTTCAACGGTGCCGTGCATGGCAGCCGCGACCACGAACGGGATCATCACATCGCGCTGGGCGTCGGCGTCGTTCGCGAGCACGCCGTAGGCCGGGGCAACGATCAGGGTCTGGTCGGCGTTCGCGGCATAGGAGTCCCCCGCCGCAACCGGCGCGGTGTTGATCACCTCAATCGTCACTGTGGCCAGGGCGCTGCCCCCTTGTCCGTCCTTGACCCAGTAAGTGAACGCATCCTTGCCGGTGTAACCCGCGTCCGGCAGATAGCTGAAGGATCCCGTCGGATCGAAACTGAGCGAGCCGTGACCGGTGGATGTCACAAGCTGGGCGACGATGGAGTCTCCATCGCTGTCGGTGTCATTGGCCAGCACGCCCCGCCAGGCGGGAACGATGAGCATTCCGGCCATCAGGGCGTCCAGATCGACGGAACTGGCATCCGCGCGGGCGCCGGTCTGACTGTAGACACGTCGCGAATGGCGATGGTTCACGGTGTAGCTGTCGTCGACCGCGACAGGCTGGTGTTGCTCGCCGCCGACGTGAAGGCTGGTTCGCGCCAGACGGGAGTCGATGCCGTCGCAGACCAGGTAGGTGAAGTAGTCGTAACCCGTGAACCCAGCCTGCGGGAGATAGGTGAAGGCGCCGGTCGAGGACAGTTCCAACTGGCCCTTGCTGACGCCGCTGATCAGTGTGACCGTCAACGGCCGGCCCTGCGGGTCGGAGTCGTTGGCGAGCAGGCCGTCGCCCTGTGTCACCGCCAGCATGCCATCGCGCTCAACGGAATAGGATTCGCCCGACGCCGAAGGCGGAAGGTTGGTCACATAGATGTTCACAGCCGCGACAGCCCCCGCACGATCACCATCGACCGCGCGGTAGTAGAACGTGTCGTAGCCCGTGAATCCTGGAGCCGGCGTGTAGCTGAACGAGCCACCTGCATGCAACGTCAACTCGCCGCGCGACGCGCCAATGAAGAGTGCGGCTGTGAGCGGCGCTCCGGCTGGATCGCTGTCGTTGGTCAGCACGCCTTCCCATGTGGGCACCACCAGCGTGCTGCCGCCGGTCATGGTGTAGGAGTCGCCTTGCGTCACGGGCAGGCTGGTTTCACCGGTGACGTCAATCGTCACCGTGGCCACGGAGCTTGCATTCGCGCTATCCGATGCGCGGTAACTGAAACGATCGGCACCGACGAAGCCCGGCGCCGGCGTATAAATGAAGGCGCCGTTGGGATCGAGGGACAAGGTGCCGTACATCGGAGCGTTGAGAACGGTTGCCGTGAGTTCGTCGCCGTCGCCATCCGAGTCATTCGCCAGCAAACCGTCCCATCGCGAGACATGCAGCGTGCCGCCGCGAGCCACGGAATAGGCGTCGGTGAGGGAAATGGGGACATCGTTGCTCACCGTGATGCGCACCCAGTTCGGGGCACTGGCGCCGAACGCATCGCTCGCTTCGTACACAAAACGGTCCTCGCCGACGAAGCCGGCGTCGGGCGTGTAGATGAACGACCCGCCCGGCTTCATTTCGAGCGTCCCGCGCGCAGGCTGACGCTTCACGGAAATCGAGAGCACGCTCGTGTCGTCCGGGTTCAGGTCGTTGGCGAGGATGCCTTGCGGATGCGCCACGATCAGTTGGCGGTCGTGATCGACGGTGTAGCTGTCGGCCGTGGCAGTCGGCGCTTCGTTGACCACCGAAAGGCGCGCCACCCCCAGGTAGCTGCTGTTGGAAACTCCATCGCTGGCTCGATAGACGAAATAGTCTTCACCCACAAACGTGGCCGCCGGCGTGTAAATGAACCCCCCGCCGGCGTGCACTTCGACCGTGCCGTGCCGCGCTTGCGTGACGAGAACCGCCTTGAGCACGTCGCCGTCCGCATCGGTGTCGTTGGCGAGCAGACCCTGATGAAGGTTGACCACCAGTTCCCGTCCGGCCCGCGGCATGGAGTAGCTCTCGTCGAAGACCACGGGCGTCTGGTTGGTGACATCGATGCGGACCGTGTTCCACCTGGGCATGATCCCGATCATCGCCATGTACGTGAAATAGTCCGACCCGACAAAGCCCGGATCGGGCCGGTAATCGATGCCGCCGAGGCTGTCGATCACCAGCGTGCCATGGGTGGTCTCCATGCCCTCGATGACGCTCACCGTGACGTCCTTCTCCGTGCCGATGTTGTCGTTGGCCAAGACGCCTTGACTGAACGGCAGCACCAGACGGGTGTCGTGCGGCGTGCTGAACACGTCCCGCATGCCCGAGGGCTGCCGCGCGTGCACTCGAATCGTCACCGTCGCCAGCGCTGAATCGCCGGCGCCGTCGGACGCGAGATAGGTGAAGGTATCGACCCCCGAAAAATCTCCCTGCGGCACATACGCGAACGCACCGTGGTTCTCATCGGTCAGGGTGACGGTGCCGTGCGCCGGCTGCGACGCAATGCGGAACGTCAACGGATCGCCATCGTGTGAAATCAAGTTGCGGTTGTGGTCGCGCTCCAGAAGCTCATTGGTCCCGCGAACGTCGAGTGTGTCTCCCTGGAACATGCTGTACCAGCGGTTTTGCGCCTGCGGCACGGAGTTCGTCACCGTCATCTGCCGCTGGTAGTGCGTCGAACCAACCTGGTACGTCACCAGCGCCGGGCCACTGAAAGCGCCTTCTGAATGAAAAACCCAATCCTCCCCCGCGCCGTTCTCCAGCGATCCGGCGCTGGTGGGCGGCTGAGTCAGAATGACGGCCTCCGGCGGCGCGACGGTGATCGACTCGCCGTGATGAACCTCACTGCTCTGGTGCACATAACTGATCGGCCCGGTGGTGATCTGCGGTGGATTGGTTTCGTCGTTGTAAAGGTGCAGGTCCACGCGAGCTTCGTTGCTCAACGCGTTTCCATCGGTGACTTGGAAACTGAAGAATGTGTGGGCTTGTGTGTTCACCACCGGTGTGTAGCGGATTTTCGCCACGGGATAGCTCGGGTATTGAATCCCCGTTGAGTTGTCCCAGCCGCCGCCGGCCATTTCGAAACCAAGATATTCCACCGTGCCCGATCCGGGCGCTGATTTAGGTACGAACTCCCACGCCAGGGTGTCATAGCTGTCGTCATAGACTCGAACCGACAGCACGATCGGCTGCACGTTCGTGTCCGGATCCGTGTTGACCGATTGCACGTGTGAATCGACGAACGGCGTGTCGTCCTGGTTGAAGACCTGGATCAGCACTTGTGCGGGATTGCTCCACTCGGATCCATCCCACGCCCTGAAGGTGAACGCGTCGCGACCCACGAAGCCCGCCGAAGGCTCATAGCTGTAGGTACGGGTGCCGCTGTCGAAATCGAGCGTGCCGTGCTGCGGCTGGCTCACCACTTCATAGGTCAAGGAAGCATCGTCGTCGTCGATGGCCGTCACGTATCGGGTCAGGATGTAGTGATCGTGCGAGACGACCTCATAGGCGTTGACGGCCTTGGGCGCCTGATTCGTGTAGAAGAACGAGGCTGTGCCGCGGCTGGTCACGCCGCGAACGGTCATCGTGTAGGCGAAAGTCACCTGCCCGACGAACCGCCCCGACGGCACGAACTGCATCGTGCCGTCGGCGGCGAGCGTCAGATTCCCGTTGGACGGAGCCCGAAGCACCGCGAACTGCGGCGCCTGGTTCGCCTCGCTCGGCAACAGGTAATCCTTGAGATTCAAGGACACCGTGGTGCCCGCGTGATAGCTGCTCAACTCGATGTCCCACGGCGTCAGCGACGTGTGCGAAACCAGCACGCGCACCACCGCCGGCGCGCTGTGCGACACGCCGTCGCCGGCAACCACCACGAACGAATCGACGCCCACGAAACCGGCGGCAGGCGTGTAGGTGTAGGCGCCATTGGCGCTCAGGTTCAGCGTGCCGTGCTCCGGATCGCGGACCACGCTGAATGTGACCGGATCGGCGTCACTGACGTAGCTACTCAGTTGACTCTGCACCGACGTGCCCGAGCTGGTGCCAATGGTGATGGGCGACGTGATCGACGGCACGCCGTTGACGACATTCACCGTCACCGCCGCGACCGAACTGTCGAGCATGCCGTCGTTGGACACGTAGCTGAACTGATCGCGGCCCACGAAACCTGCGCTGGGGGTATAGACGAAACTCGTGCCCTCAATGGTCACGTTGCCATGCACGGGCAGAGCCGTCACGCGAATCGTGATCGGGTCGCCGTCACCGGCATTCGCATCGATTGGAATCGTCACCGCGGTGTCGTGCGGGGTGCTGGCGGTCAGGTCGTAGGCCGCCGGACGCCAGTTGTAGACCTCCACCGGCACGAACACGACCGAACTGTCCAGCCGTCCGTCGCTGGCCACGAAGCTGAACCCGTCGGCGCCGATGAAGCCCGCCGGCGGCGTGTAGGTCACCGTCGTGCCGGTGAATGAAACCGTCCCGTGCTGTGGAGGCTGGTGCGTCCGGATCGAAACTGGATTTCCTTCGGGATCATGCAACCAGAGCGTGCCCGTCCAGGATTGTCCATGACGAGTGACCACCTTCTGAGTTCCGACCAACTCGGCCCGCGGCGGACTGTCGGTGATGTGAAAGGTCCAGACGCCCGCCGGACTGTCCGTGATCCCGTCATTGACCACGTAGGCGAAGCTGTCCATGCCGGTGTATCCGGGCGACGCCTGGTAGGTGAATGCCCCGTTCGAAATGCTCAGCGAACCGTGGGCCGGCGGCGAGGTCACCCGGATCGTCACGGCGTCGCCATTGCTGTCGTGCGCATCGAGCGGCGCACTGGTCTGGCCGCCGACGCTTAGATGGCGCACCTGTCCGCCGGCGCTAGGCGCGTTGTTTGCGACCGTGATGGTCACGATTCCAGGAGCGCTGCGGACAAGGCCGTCGAACGCGGTGTAAGCGAATCCGTCGGTGCCGACGAAGGAATCGTCAGGGTCATAAACAAAGCCGCCGTTGGGAGCGAGGCTGAGAGTGCCGTGCCTTGGGGCCGCGGTGATCTCGAACAGCACCGTGCCGCCCGGATCGCTGCCCGTGAGCGTGCCGGCATGAGTCGCGTTGTGAGGCACGTGGAAAGACAGGTCGCTGACCGATGGAACGCCGTTGTAGGTGTAGACGCTGACGATCGCGACATCACTCCGCGCCTGGCCGTCGAATGCGACGAAGCTGAAGCTGTCAACCCCCGCATGATCGGCCGCAGGCGTGTACACGAATGAACCACCGGGCTCCATGGCCACAGTGCCGTGGGCCGGCTGGGCGACGACGAAATAGGTCAGCGCCGCTCCCTCGGCATCCTGCCCGGCGACCGCGCCGCTCACGCTGGTCAGCGCTCCGTCCCGGACAGCGACTCGTTGCTGACCGTAGGCGACCGGCCGCTGATCACTCGTCGTCGCGGGCAATTCACCGGCATCGGAAATCGCGACGAGCGTGGCGGAGGAATCGACCAGCGCTCCGGAGACATCCGAAAACACCAGCTTGAAGAACTCGGTGGTTTCGAGAATACGGTCCGGCATCACCGTGACCATAACCGTCTTGACCGTCTCGCCCGGCGCGAATTGAACGGAGCCGGACGCTGCCACGTAGTCTTCCGCGGCGTTTGCGGTGAAATCAAGAGTCCTCCAGTTCGCGGAAACCGTCTCGTCGCTGGGCCGCGAGAGCGCGATCGTGACCGCCGCTTCGACGGGCATCGATGCGCTTTCGACAAGTTGCACGCCGCCGAAAAGCAGGTGGGGCAGCTCGACGGACGGATCCTCCTCGATCACCTCGACCGCCAATCCCGTCTCGCCGCCGACGTAGCGCGCCAGCGCCAGGCTC
>CAYRPN010000143.1:0-14567 GCA_964426135.1 uncultured Phycisphaeraceae bacterium
CGGTTCGCCGAGCCGGGTCGATCCCGGCGAGGCGAAACTCGGCGCGGCGGACGCAAGGTCAACCATAAACGCAGGGCGCGAGTTCGATTTGAAGCGGCATTGAGCCGCTTCAAATCGACCGGAGTCACAGACTCCGGCTCTGTTCACGACTCCGAAACGCTTATTCCAACCGGTGTCAAGTACGCAAATGCCGGATGAGCCTGAAAAGCCCTGCGACAATGAGACCGAGTCTTGCTGGTTAGGTCATGTTTTGGTACAATGCCCCAATGAGCTTCCTGGCATCCAGGCAGGTCTTGGGTATCCATGCGCCGGCAGTTTCCAACTCGCCGGGCCTGTCTGTCCCGGTCACCCCAGTGGCCGAAAAGTGTCCTACCAAAATGGCAGTCCATTCGCAAAGGCTTTTGCGCCAGGCATTTGCGCTTAAAAAAGAGAGGGTGGGGGTCGTGGCCGGCCACTTTTCGCCGGCCGCCGGGGCGATTCAGGATGGGCCGCCGGGCGGAACCGGGCGCCGGCAGGGCGCGGCCCCAGCTAGAATGGGCCTGCCCATGGAGGGACCGGCCATGAGTTTTCGCTTCACGAGACGGCAATCGGTGGGCAAGGCGGTGCGGCGGATCGCGCGCCAGGAAATCCGCAAGGCGATCCGCGATCTGGCAACCGCCGACGAGATGCGTCACATCGGCATCCACGAGTCCCGCAAGCGGCTGAAGAAGCTGCGCTCGCTGCTGCGGCTGGTGAAGGAGCCGATGGGCCGGCGGTGGACGCCGGTGGACACGCTGCTGCGTGATGTCGGCCGGGGCCTGGCGGCGGCGCGGGATGCCGAGGCGATGGTCGAGGCGCTGGACAGCCTGCTGAAGGATTCGCCCGGCAAGGCCGACCCTTTCGCTTCGATGCAGACCCTGCTCGCAGACCGGCGCGACGAACTGACGAGCGGGCAGACCGACCTGAGTCGGCAGATGGACGACGCGGCGGCGGCGCTGGCGTCGCTGGGCGGCTGCATCGGGAACTGGCGGCTCGGCCGAGTGGGGTTCGCCACGATCAGCGCCAGCTTGAAACGCTGCTATGCCAAGGCGCGGGGCACCATGCTGGCGGCCTGGGACAGCGGCGACAGCCAGCACTTCCACCAGTGGCGCAAGTGCGTCAAGCATCACGGCCACCACGTCCGCCTGCTCCGCCATCTCTGGCGACCGGTGATGGACGCGCGGTGCGGGCAACTGGATCGGCTGGGTGAACTCCTGGGCCAGGATCACGATCTTGCCGCGCTTCGCACCGTGCTGACCGGCGAGGATCGCTTCGCCCACCACGCGGCTTTGCCTGCCCTGCTGCTGCTGATCGATGATCGCCAGGCGGCGCTGCGGGCGGAGGCACACGAGCTGGGGATGCGGCTGTTTGCCGAGAAACCCGGCAAGCTGCGGTCGCGATTCGCACGGTACTGGAAGGCCTGGCGCCGCGGCCGCAAACCGCCGCAGGAACTGCGGGCGGCGACGGCGGTTCTCCCCAATCGGATTTCACTGGCGTAAACGTTGGCGATGGGTATGATGGCTGCTCGATCAGGAATCTTCACGCAGGGGGCGTGACCGTCCATGATCGAATGGCTGCGAGGGAGAAAGTCGGCGTCCATCGGCGGCGCATCGGTGCATCGCCGCGGCCCAGCAGAGTCGGGTTCACGCTCGCGGGGTCTTGACAGATTGGAACCGCCCACGTTCAAGGGAGTCGGCAGCGATGGCCATGAAGATCTATGTCGGGAACCTCAGCAAGCTCACGACGGCTGAGGACCTCAAAACGCTCTTTTCCAAGCACGGCAAAGTGCAGGATGCCTATCTCGTCATGGACACGGAGAAGAACGAGTCCCGCGGCTTCGGCTTCGTCTTCATGACCGAGGAACTCGAAGGCAAAGCCTGCATCCGCCAGCTTCACGGCACCATCTTCGGCAACAGCAAGATCAAGGTGACCGAGTCGCTGCCCAAGAAAAAGAAGAAGCCCGCCGAAGGCGAAGATCGCCCGCGCGGACCCTTAGGCCCAGGCCCAAGGCGACGCTTCGGCAGCCGGCCGCAAGGTCGAGGCGCCAGCCGATACGGACGCTTCGGCGGTCCGGGCGGCGGTCCCGGTGGACCGGGCGGACCGGGCGGTACTGGAGGGTCCGGTCCGGGCGGCTCAGGCGGCGGCGGTGGATTTGGCGGTGGTGGAGGCCAGGGCGGATCCGGCGGCGGTTACCGCGGCGGCTACTCCGGCGGCTCCGGCGGCGGTGGTGGTGCCGGCTATTCCGGTGGCGGCGGCTACAGCGGCGGCAAACCGCCCGCGGGCCCCGGCGGCACACCAGGAACGCCCCCGCCCAAGAAGCCCGACGAGACGTGAACCGAAGCAACCTCGCTCCCCCACTCCTTCCTGTGAGTGGGCGGGGTTTGGTCGGGACGCACCGTTCTCCAATCGCGAGCTGGTCGGTCGTTGGATGGGCGGCGGAAATCCAGCCTAGGCCCTTGACGCCATCTGACCGTTACCGCACCTTCACATCCACATCATTGCTCTGCTTCGCCCCCTTTGTGCTGCGGCCGTCCGCGATCATCTTCTCCAGCAGCTTCTGCAATCGCTCGACTTCCGCGGGCTGCGCTTCGTGCAGGTTCTTCGTTTCGCCCAGGTCGGCTTCCAGGTCGTAAAGCTGCATCGCGGGCAATCCCTTTTCCTTGGCCGTCGCATCCGTCGGCGATCCCCACGGCCCGCCGGAGCCGGGGCTCAGTTGCAGCTTCCATTGGCCGCTGCGAATGGCGAATCGGCCCTGCGAGGAATGATGGACGACCGCTTCGTGAATGGGCTTGTCCTCGCCGCGCAGGAGTGACAACAGGCTGACGCTGTCTTCGCCGGCGGCGTCGGGCAGTTTCACGTCAAGCACTTGCGCAATCGTGGCGAGGAGATCGACGTGGCAGATGGTCTGCCCGCAGGTGGAGCCGGGCTGGGCGACGCCGGGGTAGCGGACGATGAAGGGCACGCGGTGGCCGCCTTCCCATGCGTCGCCCTTGTAGCCGCGCAGGGGGCCGCTGGGGAAGTGGCCCTGTTTCTCCAGAGCATCGACGCCGATGTACGGAGCGCAGCCGTTGTCGCTGGTGAAGATCACCAGCGTGTTCTCCGCGATGCCCGCATCGTCGATCGCTTTGAGCACGCGGCCAACTTCCGCGTCCGTCTCCATGACGAAATCGGCGTAGGTGCCCAACCCGCTCTTGCCTCGCCACGCGTCATTCACCGCCAGCGGCGTGTGCGGCGCGGTCAGCGGCAGATAGAGCAGAAACGGCTTCTTCGCCTTGGCCTGCCGGGTGATGAAGTCAGCGGCGCGGGTCGCCAAAGTCGGCAGAATCGGCTCGAGTCTCCAGTCCTTCAACGCCGGCCCCGGCAGACTCGCCAGGTGATTCTTGAAGAGCGCGGCGGGAAGGAACTCGCTGGGAATGCCGACGGTGCGGTCGTTCTCGATGAAGCAGTACGGTGGCCAGTTGGGCACATCGGTGCCGAAGTATTCATCGAAGCCGCGCGTGGTGGGTCCGCCGGGGATGGGCTGGGAGAAAAGCTCTTTCCAGAATGCGCATTGCTCGTCGCTGGCGTCGGCGGACTTGGCGTTTGTGCTCTTCGTCTTGGAATTGGGCTTCGCGGCGGCTTTGTCCTTGGGAACATCCTTGTCCTTGTCCGGCTCGCCGGCGGCGGGCCAGAGCATGGCGCGTTTGCCCTGCGGGATGGGCCAGTCCCAGCCGAGGTGCCATTTACCGACGCAGGCGGTGGCGTAACCGCGCTGCTTGGCGAGGCCGGCGATGGTCAGGCGGTCGGGCGCGATCAGGGGCTTCTCCCACACGCCGACGATGCCCGATTGCAGCCGCGTGCGCCAGTGGTACCGCCCGGTGAGCAGCGTGTAGCGCGACGGCGAGCAGACGCCGCTGCTGGAGTGGGCGTCGGTGAAGCGCATGCCCTGGGCGGCGAGGCGGTCGATGTGCGGCGTGGGGATCTTGCCTCGCCGCGGGTTGTAACACTGCACGTCGCCGTAGCCCAGATCGTCGGCGAGGATGACGACAATGTTGAGCCTCTCCGCGGCGGCGAACCGCGCCAGCGACAGAATCAGCACCACGATGATCCATGCGATGCGTTTCACTGGAGTGGACTCCGCGTATTCTGCGGCGATCGCCGGCGCTTCCGTCGGCCCGGGGCGATGATGCCGACCTCGCGCAGATCCTCGCCGCATTCGGGGCATTTGAGCTCGGCGACGCCGCGCACAATGTAGCCGCACCGGCCGCAGACCGGCTCACGAATCTTGCGGTACCGTCCGCGCCGCCACGCGAGGAACACGACGTAACTGATCACCGCGCCGACGGCGATTCCAACCAGCAGCGCGAGCAGAATGAACGAGATGAAGACGGCCATGGTTGTCACGCCCCGGCAATGAGCCGGTACATCAGTTCCGCCGGCAGGTCGTCCACGAGCGCTGACATCTCCGCACGATGTGCCGTCTCCGCGCCATTAGCCCCCGGCTCCGCCGGGGGTGATTCGCCGCCAGCATCACGCAACATCGCCGCCGCCGCCAGATAACCGCTGCGCACCGCGCCCTCCATCGTCGCCGGCCAGCCGGTGCGGCAGAAATCGCCGGCGAGAAAGAGATTGGCGATCGCTCCGCTGGCCGCGGGGCGCAGCGCGTCGACGCCGGGGCGCGGGCTGAACGTGGCGCGTTTCTCCTTCACCACGCGGGCATGCAGCAGTTTCGCCCGCCGCGCGCCCGACAAAGCGCGGCGGACTTCGGCGACGACGATCTCAATGATGCGCTCGGCGGGCAAGTCGACGAGATCGTGCGCGGCGCTGATCACGCCATGCAGATGATGCGCGGCCTGTCTCCTGTCTCCTGTCTCCTCCGCGCCTTTATTGAAAATCCACTGCAGCGGGCTGCGCATCAGCGTCACGTGCGGCAGGGTCATCACCGGCTCGGCTTGGCCGTTGTCGGCGGTTGCGATTTCGAACCACAGGTGAATGCCGATGATCGGGCTGGTGTCGAACTCCGTGAGCCGGGCGAGGCGCACGTCGGCTTCGATCATTGAGGGCGAAATCACTTTCGCCAACCGATCGTGCGGCAGCGCGCTGATGAACGCATCCGCTTCGAGCCTGTCGCCATTCGCCAGATGCAGCGCGGCGACGCGGCCGGTCACGGCATCGAACTCCAATCGCTCGGCACTGGCGGAGAACATCACGCGCCCACCCGCCCTGGAAATCGCCTGTTCCGCCGCGTCGTACAAGCGAACCAGCGGCACGCGAGCAAGGCCCATCACGTAAGCGTCGGCGTTGCAGAGGAAGCCGTCCTGAAACACGTGGATCGCGTAATCCGCGGCGGTGCGCTGCGGCAGCTCGTTGAGCGCGCTGATCACCACCGGATCCCAGTACTTCTCGATCGCCCCGCGCGGCTGGCCCTGATCGGCGAGCCACTGCGCGAAGCTGATCCCGTGCAGCGCCGCCCTGCCGGCTGCGCCCAGCCGCATGATCGCCAGCATCGCCCGGCTGATCGCGATCTTCTCCATCAGCGACAGCGACGTGAACGCCATCAGCGATCGCGTCATGTGCAAAGGCGCGGGCAGGTCGTCGGATTCGAGGATGTCGATGGGGAGGGAAGGGCCTAGGGCCAAGGGCCAAGGGCCTAGGGGCGGAGCAGAGGGGACAGGAGACAGTGGACAGGGGGCAAGCCTATGACCGGGCAGTTTGCCGTCTCCTGTGCCATGTCTCCTGTTCCCTGTCTCCTCTTCCGTGCCTTGTCTCCTGTCTCCTGTCTCCTGTCTCCTGTCTCCTGTTGCCTCCTCCCCACCCATATCGCAGAAATACAGCCGCCGATGCCACTCGATATCGCCCTCCACGCCGAGCCTTTTGTAGAGATCGATGAGGTTCGTGCAGCAGCCCATGAGCACGTGCTGACAGTTGTCGAGCGTGTGCCCCGTCTGCGGATCGTCGAAGCTGGTGGCGCGGCCGCCGAGGCGCTTGCGCGTCTCCACCAGCGTCACGCGCACGCCGCGCTCGGCGAGGCGCAAGGCCGCGGCGATGCCGGCGAGGCCCCCGCCGAGGATGACGGCACAAGGCGATGGGACGATGGGAAAGAACTTTGGGGCGTTCGCGTTGAACATAGGAAACCGCAGAAACAGCGTGGTCGCATGGATTGACAACCACATGAAGCGATCACTAGCATGTTAACTTCCTTCATTTGGTTTGTCGGGGAAACACCTGTCCATGTGGTTCAAGGCATTGAAACAAGTCGGCGGCATCGTCGCAGCGTTGGCCTGGCTCGCCGCGATCTACGTCGTTCCGAAAGAGCTCGACGATGAGTTCCATATCGGAACAGGATGGCGTTTCTTTGCTTCTGCGGCATTGATCGGAATCGTCGCAGCGGTCTGGTACCTGTCGTGGAGACGACTGTGGACGATTCGCGTCAGAGCGCGACAGAGGTTGATCGATGAGGATATCCCTCCCAGAGGCTTCTCTCCTGAGACTGCCGGCGTATTGAGGCGGATCGCCGAGCAGGTCGTCCCCGGCATGTCCAGGTACAGGCGGCGCAATCGGGTGGTGCTGGCTGCGGGTCTTGCCGCGAAGCTCATGCACTTCCGCTACCTGGAGCTGCAAATCAGTCAGTTCATTCAACGATTAGAGACCCTGCAGCACGAAATGAAGTCCGAGGTTTACTTCTCCCGCAAAGGCGGCGGTGTGAAGATTATCTTCAGTCGCGCTTCCATTCTCTCGCGCGACATGGGGAACTTCTGTCGCACCTTGCCTCCTTGGACCGATCTATTGGATCAGATCAAGGAAGTAGGTCAACCGATCCTCACCGTGCTTGCGGACGTGGCTCGCAAGGTTGACGAAGTCGCGGTGGACCTGGAAGGCATCGAGCGCCAGTTGCCCGACCTTCGACCCGACGCTGACGAACTCGATCGCCTTCAACGCCGCTTCAACTCGTTGATGGATGCCGTCTCCGAGTCGATCGGCCGGTACAAGGAAGTGATCGCACAACTGCAAGAGTCGCAACGGCATTGCCGCGGACTCGTACAATTCCTGCCTATTTGACGTGTGCGGATTGGCTTAGCCCAACATCGGCGGCTAAACTGTCGCCCTCGAATGAACGATGTTCAAGGAGATGCTCGTGTTGCTCAAAAGCGTGGAATTCGATCTGAGCGAATGGCGAAACCAGGCCGCGGCTACTGTCGACCCGAATGATCTGGTGCCGCTCTGCGAGCAACTCTGCGAATACGCGCGGGAAGTCAACTTCGCCCAGTCTGAGGAACTGCTCCCAGATCCGGCTCAGCTTCGTCGAGTCGCAACGCTGCTTGCCGAAGCAGCGGATGTCGGCGAGCAGCGCCTAGCGCAGACCCATGTCGACACTGGTCGTCTGAAGGACGCCCAAGGCTGCCTTGACCGTGTCAAGAATCGAGCGCGGTTCATCTCGACCCGCGTCACCAATCTTGAGATGGTCGTGGCGTGACTTTTTTGTTCACCTCTGCGCCTCCATCACCACGGCGTTGCTCAGCTTGAGTTCTTCTCCCACGCGCACGAACTCCAGCCACAATTCACTGGCGAACACCGGCTCCTTGCCCGCCGGCGCGAGGTTGATGCGCATGCGGGTTTTCACTTTGTTCTCTCCGCCGGTGCTTTCGTGGTAGCGGATGTCGCCTTCGCCGAGCTTGAAGCGAGTCTGTTTGATCATGTCCGCCACCTTCGCGCCCGGCGCGCTCAACGCCGCGAGCGCATCGGCATCGGCCTTCATCAGAGCCTCAACCACCTTCGCGCTGAGTTCCTTCGTCTGCGGCCGCAGCCGCGTCGTGGTCGTCGTCGCGGTGTCGGCGTTGCCGCGATGCACCAGCACCCAGCCCCACGGCTTGCCATGGGCAGCGTCGTACATCTCATAAACGCCCTCCGCCTGCGGCGCGTCCAGCGCGTGCTGTCGCCGCGAGGAAACCACCGTGTCCGTCTTCCACAGGCGGAAACGATGCACCTCGGACAGATCGAACTCGAAGCTGACGCGCTGTTGCGGCCGGACGAGCAGATACACCGGCGTGCCCTGGTCGATGCCTTTGAATTTCACGGCGCCATCCGCGGCGGTGAAAAAGCTCAGGTCGCCCGCGCTGCCGCCCATATTCAGATAAGCCGAGGCGAGTTCCGCCTTGGCTTTTCCTTCGGAAGCGTTGACGAACTTGAGCACATCGTCGCGCGTCAGCGTCTTGGGCCGAATGAAAAAATGGATCAGTCTGGTTTTGATCGCCGCGTCCGCCGCCTCGATCAGCGCGAGCACGGAATCGCGCGAGATCGGCCGGCCCGCGGGCTCGATGATGACCGCCTGCCCCGATGAATTGAACTGCTGGTAAAGCTCAATGAACGGCGACTTGGACACCGCGTCATCCACGGCCCGCGTCGGCGAGGAGACGGTTGCCGTCACGCGATATTTTCCCGGCACATACAGCGGCCCAGCCGCATCGCCCGCCTTCAGCAGCTTGCGGACTTCCTCATCCACCACGATCGCAAAGCCCAGCTCATACCGCCGGCCCACCTGCACCACCGTCGGCAGTTCGAACTGCCACTTGATCGCCAGCGGCATCGCGGCCATGTCGTCGGGAAACTCAATCATGACGCGCGGGCCGTTGAAGCGAACGGTGTCCAGCTTCTGGTTCGTCCGCGTCACGGCTGAGTCGAGCGTGAACATGAGCTTGCCGCGGATCGGCTCCGTGGCGGACCACGTGGACTGATCGAGCACGACATCGACCGTGGCCTTGGCGCCTCCGACCACGGTGCGGTCGTCCTGCGCTTTGGGCGCGGGGGCTTGCGCTTGTGCGGCGGACGCGATCAGCCATAGAGCCAACAGCGCGAGGAATGGAAATCTGGCGTTGGATTGCACTTGATCGTGTGCCTGGGTGCCATGGGCAAGCGGAGTCCGCGGAGCTTGCCCGCAAGTTGATGGTTCGTGGTCAAACCACGGGTAAGCTCCGCGGACTCCGCTTACCCATGGCACCCGGATATTGAACTGCGACGGAACACTCGTTTGCATGGTCTCACCTCCGCAGCCAGCGTCGCCAGGTGGCGCGCAGGGCGATGAACATTTTTTCCAGCTTGCTCAGGCGCACGCGCTCGGTCAGCACACGCAGCGGCTTCCGCTCGATCTTTCGCAGCAGGCCCTCGTAGATTTTCATCATGGCCCAGCACGTGGGCCGACAGTCGGGCGTGATGAAGGATTCGAGCGTGGCGGAGGAATCGTAGTAGCCGCGGGCGCGGGCAATCAAAGGGCCAAGAGGCAGGCCGTCAGCCCCCGGCTCCACCGGGGGGATGTTCGCGCCACCAGCAATCCGGGGTTTGACGGGCGTCCCCCCGGCGGAGCCGGGGGCTAATGGCGATTCGAGCATCGCTTTGAATCGCTGGTCATCGAGTCCCGCCTTCACCAGTTCATCCTGCGGAAAATAGATGCGGTCGCGTCGCGCATCCTCGACCAGGTCACGAATGATGTTCGTCAGTTGCAGCGCGATGCCGCGCTGTTCCGCGAGCTTGCGCGTCGCTTCGCCGCCGGTGTAGCCCCAGACTTCGAGACAGATCAGGCCCACGACGCTGGCGACCTTGAAGCAGTAGTCGTAGAGCTCGTCGAACGTGGCGTAGCGCGTCTTGGTCTGATCGAGCAGTTGCCCGTCGATCATCGCGTCGAGATAGCGCTGCGGAATCGAATACCGGCGGAACGTCTGCCCCACCGCCGGCCACATCGCGCCGTACGGGCCGTCGAAGAGCGGCGCGTAGTCCGCCGAGTCCTCGCGCAGCACCGCGTGCGTCTGCCGGCGGAAGGCTTCCAGGTCGCGCGTCTTGTCGTCGAGCGCGCCCGGTTCATCCGCGATGTCGTCCACCGCCCGCATCCATGCATAAATCGCGTACATCGCGCCGCGTTTGGGCTGCGGCGTGAGCATCATGCCGTAGTAGAAATTCTTCGCCTGGGCGCGAGTGAGGTCGGCGCAGAACTGCTGCGACTGCGCGAGCGAGTCGTCGCGCGAAGCCGTCGGCGTCAGTTCCGCGGTGGATGTGTGCGTGGTGCTGCTCACGCGCGGCCCTCCGGCGTGGTTGGCGCCACCTGTCGCGGCTCATGCGCGGCGGCATCAGCGCCCGCCTCGCCGCGCGGCACGCCGATGCCCAGGAACTTGCCCAGGAGCGCCCGCAGCATCAAGGCGATCTTCGACGCCTTGCCGAGCTTTGGCCGCGTTTGCAGCGTGTCGTAATTCTGCCCGCGGATCAGTTTGAGAATCGCCTCGCCGCCGAGGGAAAAGAGTTGAATATCCAACCGCACGTCGCGCGGCACCTTGGGCCAGAGCTCGCGCCCCTTCTCAAACAGCGGCCAGGTGCGCTCACAAAGCTCCTTGATCGTCTTGCGATATGCGGGCAGGATCGCGTGGATCGCCGCGGAGGGGACGGCGTAGCAGGCGCAGGAGGAAGAGGCGCACGTCTTCGATGAGGGGGTGAGGGGGTGAGGGGGTGAGGGGGTGAGATTATCCTCCCCAAGGTCCCTGGCCTCTGGCCCCTGCCCCTCGCTCCCCCGAATCGCATCCACCATCGTCTCAATGTCCAGTCCGTGTCGCGACGCGACTTCCGACGGCACGTACACGCGGTCGCGCTCCAGCACATCGCGGCGAACGTCCTGCCAGAAATTCGCCAACTGCAGCGCGGTGCAGGTGGCGTCGCTGAGGCGCTGCCTTGCTTCGTCGCGCACGCCGGCCAGATAGAGCACGAGCCTGCCCACCGGGTCGGCGCTGCGCGTGCAATAATCGAGCACTTGATCCCACGTGCGGTAGCGCGTCATCGTCTGGTCCTGCTCGAACGCGCTGATCAAATCATCGAAGGGTTTCCGCGGGATGTCGTGTCGGTGAATCGTCTGATTCAGCGCGACGAACACGGGGTGCCGGGGCTTGCCGGCATAGCACAGATCCACCTCGCGCCGCCACCACGCGAGCAATTCCAGCGAGCGCCGCGGATCGCCGGTCTCATCGCCCAAATCATCGGCCCAGCGGCAAAACGAATACACGTGGCGAAAATCATCGCGCAGCCTGCGCGGCAGGAACCAGCTCACCACGGTGAAGTTTTCGTAGTGCGACTTGGCGAGTTGGCGCGTGTAGTCGCTGGCCTGCTCGTAGGTCATCGCCTCGCAGCGGTCGGGGCCGAAGGTGTCGAGTTGGTCGAGGAGCGTGGAAGGCATGGGCAAAGACATCTTATCAAGATGCTGCAGCAGGCCTCTATAATCGCCGCCGAGACATCGGTGCAACTGCATTCGCGCGAGTCTTCGTTTAGCCGCGGAGCAGGAGGCTCGGCGACGCTCCGCGCGGGCCGACATGCAGGGAAATGCGCCGGGTCGCGCGGGCCGTTGCCAAGCCTTTGGCCCGCGGCTAAACGAAGAGGAAACAAACTGCCATCGCCTTGGTCGCCGCACAGCATCGCACCCTCAAGGCTCGCTCTTTTCACCCTGGTCCCGTCATTCCCTAGCCCCATCTCCCTATGCCTTTTCAACGCATCGGACATCTCAAGACCGTCGCCGCCTTCCGCGCTTACCTGCGCGAGTTGTCGCTCGATCTGCCGGTCGATGAGGGAATAATTTCAGCCGCGCAAGGTTCACCACTCGCCGCGCCGCTGACGGTGCGCGATTTCAATGTCGGCAATCGCTGGTGCGTTCATCCGATGGAGGGCTGGGACGGCACCGCCGATGGCAGGCCCAGCGAGCACACGATTCGCCGGTGGAAACACTTCGGCCTCAGCGGCGCCAAGCTCATCTGGGGCGGCGAGGCTTTCGCCGTGCGTGCCGACGGCCGTGCGAATCCGAATCAGCTTTACTTTCGGACCGAAAATGCGGAGGCGATGCGCGGACTGCTGCGCACGCTGCGCGGGGCGCACGAGGAACGCTTCGGCCAAGGCGCGTGCGATGATCTGCTGGTGGGTTTGCAGCTCACGCATTCCGGCCGCTACGCCAAGCCGAACCACAAAATGAAATGGGAGCCGCGCATCGCTTATCACCATCCGCTGCTCGATCGCCGCATCGGCATCGATGCCAACGATGATGCGGTGGTGTTCACGGATGACGAGATCAAACGGTTGATCGCCGAGTTCGTCTACGTGGCGACGTGGGCGCACCAGGTCGGCTTCCAGTTCGTCGACATCAAGGCGTGCCACGGTTATCTCGGCCACGAGTTTCTCTCGGCGTTCGATCGGCCGGGACCGTATGGCGGGGATTTCGCCGGGCGCACGCGCTTCCTGCGCGAGATTGTCGAGGGCATTCGCGCGGCGTGTCCAACGCTGCTCATCGGTGTGCGGTTGAGCGCGTTTGATCTGGCGCCGTTTGTGGCGGGCCGGGCGAGCGATTCAACGTGGCCTGCGCGTGAGTCCAACTCCGGGTGGCCGGGGCGTGAGTCCAACTCCGGGTGGCCGGGGCTGAAGTCCGCGGAAGCCCCGGAACGTGAGTCCCTGGATGTTCGTTCCGGGGCTTGCGCCGAGCCTCCAGCCCCGGCCACCCGGCGCGATACGGATGCCGTTAAACCGGAAGCACTGGAAGGCCGGCCCTCACCCCAGCCCTCTCCCGGAGGGAGAGGGGGTCAAAACCGAGGCATGCCCGAAGATTATTCGCGTTGCCTACCGTATCCGGGATTCGGATGCGATCGCGGCAATCCGCTGGCGATTGATCTGACCGAGCCGGTGCGCTTGCTCGAAATGATGCGCGATGATCTGAAGGTCGATCTCGTCAACCTCACCGCCGGCAGTCCGTACTACAACCCGCACATTCAGCGTCCCGCGTTCTTTCCGCCCAGCGACGGCTATGCGCCGCCGGAGGATCCGCTCGTCGGCTGCGTGCGGCAGATTCACGCCGTGCGAGAACTCAAGCAGCGCGTGCCCGGCCTGCCGATGGTCGGCACGGCTTACACTTATTTCCAGGAGTATCTGCCGCACGTCACGCAGGCGCTGGTGCGGTCAGGCTGGGTGGATTCCATCGGCATCGGCCGACTGGTCTTGTCGTATCCCGACCTGCCGATGGATTGTTTGCAGCACGGCGAACTGCGCCGCGCAAAGCTGATCTGCCGCACGTTCAGCGACTGCACCACGGCCCCGCGCAACGGCATCATTTCTGGTTGTTATCCCCTCGACGATCATTACAAGGATTCGCCTGAAGCGCAGCAGTTGAAACAGGCGAAGGCATCGCAGCGCGAGAAGTTAAAGACGAAGTGACAGCGCGAATCGCGGATCCATTCTCCCCGTTCAGCGCCCGCCCGAAGGGCGGGATTGCGACGTGACGACGACCGGCCGCACCCCGCCCTTCGGGCGGGCGCTAAACGGCGCGAAACGACGCCGAACGGCGCTGAACGGTCCCGACCCCGCGCTTCGGCGACGCATGCGATCGTCCGCATTCCGTGTATCATCCGCCCCCATGCAGTACCGAACCCTCGGCAAAACCGGCCTGAAAGTCAGCGAGGTCTCGCTCGGCGGACTGTACACGTCCTCCCTGGGCGGCGGCGTGACCGCAGCGCGGCAGATGGTGGACCGCGCGGTCAAGCTCGGCATCAACTTCATCGACACCGCGCCGCGCTACGCCGACAGTGAAGCCACGCTCGGCCAGGTGCTGCCGGACGTCAAGACGCCGCTGATCCTCTCCACCAAACTCGGCGGCCGACCTGATCCGTTCGATCCGCAGAACCGCGATCAGCTCATGTGGTCCGTCGAAGAGAGTTTGAAACTGCTCAAGCGCGACACGATTGATCTGCTGCTCATTCACGAGCCGGATCGCCCGCGCTTGTTCAAATGGTGGACCGATCCGTTCAAGGTCGTCGGCCCCGTCCTCGAAGTGATGCAGGAACTCAAGGAAGACGGCGTCGTGCGTTTCACAGGACTCGGCGGCACGACCACGTGCCAGATGGCGCACCTGGTGCGCAGCCGGCAGTTCGATGTCGTTCTCACGGCGTTCAACTACACGCTGCTGTTCCGCGACGCCGAGCAGGACCTGCTGCCCGCGTGCGCGGAGACGAATGTGGGCGTGATCGTCGGCTCGGTGTTCAATCAGGGTGGACTGGGCCGGCGTTTCGATGAGATGGTGCGCGCCAAGCCGGTGTGGATGGCCAAGCCGAGGCAGCAGCAGTTCCTGGCGCTGTACGAGTATCTCGACGAGCTTGACATCGAGCTGCCGGAACTGGCGCTGCGGTGGGTGCTGACCAACCCGGCGATTCACACGGTTCTGATCGGCCCGAAGAACGCGGATCAGGTGGAACAGTCGGTGGTCGCCGCCTCGCGCGGCCCGCTGCCGCCGGACGTCATGGGCCGGCTCGATGAGATCTTTCAGTTGTGCCCGATGCGGCCGTTCGAGGAGCCGATGATCCTTCCCTTCAGGTGGGAATATTTCGGGCCGGGGATGGCGAATCACGGCGAGGCGAGTTGATCTGAGCTACGAAGCGGAAGCGAACGGGACCGAAATAAGTTCTCCATTTAGCCGGCGGGCTTGCCCGCCGCGACGCCCTCGGCGGGCAAGCCCGCCGGCTAAGAAACTATCCCGAAACGCGGCTTCTTGCCGATCCATTCGTTGAGCTTTC
>CAYRPN010000144.1:0-14548 GCA_964426135.1 uncultured Phycisphaeraceae bacterium
CCGAGACGCCCTCGGCGGGCAAGCCCGCCGGCTAAATGGGGGGACCGCCAATTCGTGAAGTTCATTCGGCTCCGTTCCTGATTGATGCGCAGCGCCTCACTTCTCCGCCACGATCTCCACGCCGCTGAGCATCGCCGGCAGCGTGCCTGCCTGCTTCAGTTCGATGCGCAGATCGCCTGTCACGGCGACGCCTCGGATTTCCTTGACCAGGCTGCGGCGCGGGCCGCCGGCTTCACGGACGACATCGAACGCGGACAGCACCGGCTTGCCCTGCACGATCACGTCAAACACGCGCTCGCCCGGCTTGACGTCATCCAGTTCGGCGAAGACCAGCCGCAGCGTGTAACGCCTTGGCTCCTTCGCGTTTTTCTCCAGCGTCACCACGAGCGCTCGCAGATTCTGCACCTGCGACGCCGCCACCCACGGCAATTCGCCGGCCTCGATCACCGACGCATGCCGCGTCACCGCGCGCCAGGTGGGCACATCCACCTTCACCGGCGCCGATGGCGATGCGGGAATGCGCGAAGGCTCGGCGATCGCCGCGCGGTCCGCCGCAGGCGCCTTGTCCGGTGTCTTGTCTGAACCGCGCCCGTCAGGAAGCGGTGTCTTGTCCGTTGCTTCCGCCTTCACCGGATCATTGGCGCCTTCGAGCCGGATCGCCGGCTCGCCCGACTTGATGCCGACGCCGGGGAACTCCATCCACAGGGCGCCGCTGGGGCCGCGGCGATCCCCCGGCGCGCCGAGGTTGATGCCGATCTGCTGGATCGGGCCGTCGCCCGGTTTCACTTCGCTGTAAGTCCACTGCTCCACCTGCGGCATGTGGATCAGCGCCAGCGACGTCTGATTCTGATAGGTGCAGGTGCAGGTGCGGGTGTATTCCGGCGCGCTGAGCACGCCGTCCGCCACGATGAGATTTGAAGTGCAACTGGAGCGGAATCCGCCGATGTTGCCCACGCCGCTGTCGTTGGCCAGATCGAAAAAGCCGGCGGCGCCGGAGCGGAAGGTGAGCAGGTTCTGGCTGCCGATGATGGTGTTGCAGCCGTACTGCCGCTTGAACCCGAAGGCGAGTTTCTTGCCTGTTTTCAGGTCGAAACTGACGATGGTCGAACCGTTGGTGATGATGCGGTCGCGCCAGATCAGCACCGGCCCCTGGTAGCGCGTCGCCTTCTCCCGCCACAGCACTTGCCCGGTCGAGCCGCGATAGGCGATCAGACCCTGATCCGCCTCGTACCACGGACGGTCGCGGTTGCTGCTGCCGCCTTCGATGAGGATGTCGTGCTCGGCGGAGTAGGAGAGGAAGGTGCCGAAGATGTCGACATCGCTCGCCCACAGTTCCCTGCCGGTGCGGGCATCGAGCGCGATCAGTCGCGGCTTGGCGGGCATCGGGATATCGCGCCGCTCCAGCACGAAGCGTTCATACGCGCTGATGCCGTCGATGCAGAAAAGCTTGCCGCCGCCGGCGACGATGGCGTTGTGGCGGAAAGCAATGGTGGCGCGCCGAGTCCACAGCGGCTTGCCCGTCGCGCGGTCCCAGATCGCCAGCGTCTTGCTCAGCGCTGCATATCGCACGGGCTGCAATGCTTCATCCACCGTGGTGGCGGCCGCGCTGCCCGTCAGAAGCGACGGAGCTTTGCTCAGCGAATAGGGGCCGCTGTCCTTCAGTTTCTCCGGCGCTTTCTCGGGCGCCTTATCCTTGGTTGGCTCCGCTGCCTTGTCTGAGCCGCGCCCGTCGGGAAGCGGCGCCTTGGCATCCGCCGGCGTTTTCGATTTCTCGCTCGCCGGCAAAGCGCTCTTGTCATCGGGCTTGGGCACGGGCTTGGGGTCCGGCTCGGTCTTGACGATGAGGAACGGATCGACGCCGAACGCGTCGCTGCCGATGCTGGGCCGCTGGGCTTCGATGGCCAGCACGTTGATGCCGGGCCTGACGACTTTCGCGTGGTCCTTAAGGGTGTAGACCTCGTGGCTGCTGGACTCGCGGAAGCCGATGCCCGTGGCGCCGGGGCCGCGGCCGGCCTTGATCTGCGAGCGGGCGATCTCCACGCCGTTCAGATACGCGATGAACGGTTCATCGGACGCGATGACCAGGGCGATGCCGTGACTCTTATCCAGGCCGGTGCCTTCGAAAGTCTTGCGTGCGTAGAAGCGTTCGTACCGCTCGCGGCTTCGGCTGGACAGGTCGTAATCTTCAGGATCGTCGTCATCGCCTTCGCCGAATTCGCCGGCCTTGGCTTCCTTCCAGCCCTTGGTCTTGAACGCGGCATCGGTCCAGCCGGGCTTGCCTTCCTCCGGCCCCGACGCGCCGACCGGATCGTCGCCGGCGAGAAAGTGCCAGCGTTCGCCCTGAGCGATCAGCGGTTTGAAGCCCGTGGGAATTTTGACGCCGCCCAGATTGCTCGCCGACGCCCACAGCGAAACCGGGCGGATGGTGGTGACGATCACATCCTCGTCCACGGCAAGGTAGCCGAAGGGGTCGCCGGGCTCGTCTGAAATCTTCGACGACATCTCGCGCACGGTCTGCCCCGTCGCCGCGTCCAGTTCCACCAGCGTGCCGTTGTGAACCACATAGATGCGCTGCGGCGTGGTGACGTAGTTGCTGCCGATTTCACCGGCGCCGGGGAAGTGCTTCGTCGTGTTGTAGTACTTGCCGATGTCGCGGAAGGTGCGTTCCCACAGGAGCCGGCCGGTGTAAATATCCATCGCCCGCAGGGTGTTGGGGCCTTCCGTCACGGCGCGGCCTCCGGCGACCTGCGGCGTGGGGCCGTGGCCGTGGCGCGGCAGCGTCCGGTCATTGCTGGGACCGCCGAACCAGAGCAGGCCCAGCGGCGTCTTCACCACGTTGTCGTTGGAGACGAGCGTGTTGGCGGCATCGCCGTACTGGTGCGTCCAGGGCGCGGTGCCGGCTGGCGCGCCGATGCGGCGCAGCAGCGTGTCGCCGCCGATGCGAGAGACGCCGACACTGCCGAGTTTCACCTTCTCCTTCGCTTCCACCCAGTCGTGGTGCGCCGTCAGCGACAGCGGCAGGCACGCCACACCGCCGAAGGGACGCAGCGCGGTCAGGACCGATGCCAGCGCGTCGCCGGCGCGGCGGTGGTCGGTCAGCTCGCCGCGCTCGCTGACGATCAGCGTGGCCAGGTACGGCGGCAGCGGGAATGTCGCGGGCTCGCCCACGTGGACGCCGACCCGCCAGCCGTAAACGCCGGCCGCATCCAGCCGACGCCGCAGCGCGTCCACTTTCACCGCATCAGGATCGATCGCGATGACGTGGAACGTGGACTGATGAAGCAGTTCCTCGACCAGGTCGCCGGTTTCGATGCCCATGACCACGGCATAGCCGGCGGCGGGACCATCCACATGCTTCAACAACGCCGCGACGCGCTCGTGCTGCGCGGAAGGAGTCGCCGGCTCCTTCGCCGCATGCGCCGGCCGCGCGTGATGCACCGCGGTCCCCGCTTTGCCTGCGAAGCAGTACAGCCGGCTGTTCTCCGTCATCACGAAAAGCTTGTCGTCCGCGGCGATCAGGCTCCAGGGCGTGCCGTCGATTGCGCCCTTCCAGACCGGCTGCGTCGGCGGCACATTCGCCGGCGGCGAGTTGGTCGCGTCCTTCGATTCAAAGCTCGCGATGACATCCTCGCCCCCCGTGTACACCCGCGTGCCGGCCATGAGCATCGGCTGCCGCGGCAGCTTCGCGTCGATGTTGATCTTCCACAGCGATTTCGATTCGTACTCGATCGTCGTGGTGGTCTTGCCGAAGATGTCGCGCTTGGTCACTTCCTTCGGCGTGCCGCGCACGCTGCTGGCGGCGAGCACCGGATCCTTGCCCGCCGCGTGAACCAGCGTGTCGCCGCTGATTACCGCCGCGTCGGTGGTGCCCAGTTTTTTGCCCGTCAGCAGATCGAAGCGGTTCGCCGCGACGAAATAGAACGGCGCGTCAGGCCCGGCGATGACGCGGAAGTCGCCGACCTTGTGCTCGAAGGCGAAGTGCTTGAGCGCGCCGGTTTTCACATCGAACACCGCCGGCAGCGACCGCCCGCCCGGCACGATGAGGCTGTCGCCGCTGATCGCCAGATACCCCTGCGGCACGACGGAGCCGAAGGACGGCGCGCCGTGCGGATGCACCGTCCACTTGCTGCCCATTTCGCTGTTGGTCCAGACGACCTTCCCCGTCTCCGCATCGACCGCGTGAACGAAGATGCCCATGAACGGCCAGAGGCTGGCGGCGAAGAACACTTTGCCGTCGGCGACGACCGGGCCGCCCCGCGCCGGCCACAGGGAGACGAGGCGGTCGTTGCCCAGCACGCGCTGGTCGCCCGGCCCGCCGCGCACTTTCCACTGCAGCTTGCCGGTGGCGGCGTCGAGGCAATAAAGGTGGCCGTCGTCGGACACGGCGAAAAGCTTGTCACGGTGAATCGCCGGCGCGAAGCGGATCGGGCCGTCGGTGTAGAAACGCCACAGCTCGTTGCCGGTTTCGGTGTCGAAGGCGGTGATGGCGTCATTGGCGCCCGAGCCGATGAAAAGCCGCTTGCCGGCCACGACCGGTTCGTACGACGCATCGAACTGCAGCCGGTTCTGCGATGTGGGCCAGGCGGAGCGCTGCGGCGGCAGATCGCGCGACCAGAGCAGATGGAGTTGCGCCGGCAGCGCGTCGGGCGTGCCGCCGCCGCGCGCGGCATCGTGCCGCCACGTCGGCCAGTCGCCGGCGTGGCCGACCGTCCCCGTCAGCAACAGCGCGAGAAACAAGAAAATCGAAGTACGCATGATGGAATGATCAGAGGAGGGCAGGAAGTTGGCGACTCGTTCGCCATTCATTGACCCATTAGACCATGTCAGTAACGACTTGCCGGTGCGTCCATTAGCCCCGGGCTCCGCCCGGGGGAAATGAACCTTGCGTCTATTCCCGGGATTGCGTCGTCAATGGAG
This sequence comes from uncultured Phycisphaeraceae bacterium, assembly GCA_964426135.1. Taxonomy (GTDB): domain Bacteria; phylum Planctomycetota; class Phycisphaerae; order Phycisphaerales; family Phycisphaeraceae; genus CAYRPN01. The sequence continues at coordinate 4,918 of CAYRPN010000144.1, forward strand.
AGACCGACGATCATTCCACCGGCAAGGGAGAACGCCAAACCATCCCCCGGCGGAGCCGGGGGCTAAGGAGCCGTGCGGGATCAACATCGCATGTGGGACGACTTTCCAAGTCGTCCGGCTGGGAGCGAAGCGAATCGAATCTGCGGAGCTAATCCTGCACGGCTCCAAATGGCGGATGCGCCCGCTCCGGGAAATCCGTCGGCTTCCGCTACGACTCCCCTGCCGCGATCGTGTGCATGATGCGATGCACCTCGATGTCATCGCCGGTGAGTTCGCCGACCTTCCGGCGGTCGCGCAGCACGACCACGCGCTGGCAGTTGCGCACCAGTTCCTCCAGCTCCGACGAGATGAAAATCACCGCCATGCCCTGCTCGCGCAGCGAAGCGATGAGCTTTTCGATCTCCGCCTTGGCGCCCACGTCGATGCCGCGCGTCGGCTCGTCGAGGATCATCACCTTCGGCTGCATCGCCAGCCAGCGGGCCAGCAGCACCTTCTGCTGATTGCCGCCGGAGAGATTGCCGATCGGCGTCTGCGGCGACGGCGTCTTGATGGAGAGTGCGCGGATGTAGTGCTCGCACAGTTCCTGCTGCTGCCGCGGCGGCAGTCGGCGCAGGACGCCGCGACTGGCCTGCATGGCGAGGATCAGATTCTCGCGCACGGACAGGTGCGGGATGATGCCCTCCGCCTTGCGGTTCTCCGAGCAGAAACCGAGGCCGAGGCGAATCGCCTGCCGCGGCGAGTGGATCGTGGCCTGTGCGCCGTTGACATCGATGACGCCGGTCTCCGCGCGGTCGATGCCGAAGAGCAGCCGGGCGGTTTCCGTGCGCCCCGAGCCGAGCAGGCCGGCGAGGCCCACGACTTCGCCGTGCGCGACGGCGAGATCGATGCCGGTGACGCTGCCGCGGGCGCCCAGATCGCGGGCGGCGAGTACCGGCGCCGCATCGCTGCGCAGCAACGCGTGCGGCTTCGATTCCTCCTTCGTTACTTCCTCCACCGACCGACCGAGCATCGCGCCGATCAGCGCCAGTCGCGGCAGGTCCGTCGTGTTGTGCGTGCCGACGCGCCGGCCGTTGCGCAGCACCGTGATGCGGTCGCACACGGCATAGACCTGATCGAGAAAGTGCGTGACGAAAATGATCGCCAGCCCGCGCGACGCAAGATCGCGCATCACGCGGAAAAGCTCCGCCACTTCGCGCTCGTCGAGGGAAGACGTCGGCTCGTCGAGAATCAGCAGTTTCGCGTCGACATCCAGTGCCCGCGCGATGGCCGCCATCTGCCCGATCGCCAGCGAGTAGGACGAGAGCGGCGCGGTCACGTCGATGTCGATGCCCAGCTTTGCCAGCGCCGCCTCCGCCCGGCGATTCGTCTCCCGCCAGTTCACCATTCCAAATCGCCGCGGCTGCCGGCCCAGCAGAATGTTCTCCGCCACGGACAACTGCGGGATCAGATTCACTTCCTGATACACGGTGCTGATGCCCAGCGTTTCCGCCTCGCGCGGCGAGCGTGGCCGAATCGCCGCACCGTTGAATGTGATCGTCCCTCTGTCGAAGGGATACACGCCGGTGAGCAGCTTGATGAGCGTGGACTTGCCCGCGCCGTTCTCACCGAGCAGCGCGTGGATTTCGCCGGCGTTCACCAGGAAATCAACATCAGCGAGCGCCTGCACGCCGGGGAAGGCTTTGCAGAGGCGGTGGACGTTGAGAAGGTCGGGGAGAAACATTAAACAACAATAAACTTCAATACCTTCTCCGCAAGCGCTATCGCGCGGGCGGCTTGATGAATTGCCCTGGCTACATTTTCGAGCTTCCTCTTTGCCTTTTTCAGATCGCCGGCAATCTCCTGAAGGGCCGCAACGGCATCGTCAATGGCCTCATCTGGCTCGCTCAATCGTTCGGCATCAAGCTTACGCCAGAGTTTACCCAAGGCCATGATCTGGCTGTTGATCGCACGACGATCAGTGTCGTCGACAATCTGTTCTCGAAGTGCCTGCAGTTCACTGGAGACAATCGATATCTGGTCTTGCACGTCGCCCAAGGAAGCTTTTGCTGCCATGATTCGAGCCTTTCAAATGAAGATAAATACTTGCAACAAGACGCCTGAACCTAATTCATTCACTTGGTCTTGAATAACTCGGCCGCGGCTTTGACTGCGTCGCTCGCTTCTGATGCAAACTGGGCGAGAGTCGCAATGTCGAGTTCAGTCGAATTGAGCTTCTCATGGGCAGCTCCGCAGCTCTTCACAGCTTTGTCGAGCGCGGCCACAATGGCATCTTCCGCATTGGCCGTTGCCAAATCAATGCCCTCTGATTTGACGATTTGGCGAGCAATATGAGCATGTATAAGCTTGTCGGGCGATTTCGGCTGATTGTAGTTCTTGAGGTCAGCAATCAAACTTTCGCGAGCTGCTGTCCGAGCGCCGCGCATCGCAATAAGTCGGCCCTTTTGCTTATCGACCTCTGTCTTGAGGACTTTTAGCACAGACTCGACATGAGGATGCGCTTCGGAAACAGCCTGGCGAACCACCCTCCTCTGTTCTACCTTGATAAATGCGCCAGCTATTTTCGTGATCGCCGTAGCAAGAGCAGACTCTTCTGGCAGAGAAACATCCAAGGTCTTCGAAAAGCTGGCCAATGATCCGGATAGTTTCTTGGACGCCGCTTCGACCTCATCGGCCTGATCCAAATCGGCAAGTTGCTTCAAGGCATTGGCGTAAGCAGCGAGCGATCCTACAGCCGCCTGGCGATAGCGCAGCCCCTTCAAAACAGCCGCTCTTTGCTTGCTGAACTCGGCAAATTTGTCGGTGTCAAGATCGAACGCTTCCGAAAATTCATTGTCACTGACAATCGCGGAAGCAAAGAAGGAATCGGAAGCCTGAACCAAATCAGTGGTCGCATTCGCGAAGTGCCCCACATTGCGCAAATCGACGCAGCCGAGGAGTCCTGTGGTGATGGTGAACAGGATTAGGAAATGATACACCCGTCGCATAAGTGCCTCCTGAAAATGATTACAACCGACACGGAACTGCATGGATGAGTTTATTGCCACCACATATGCAGCCACGCGAATCTTAGCGAGCCGTCGGACGAGTGTCAATCATTTATTGTAAAGGACTATCGGTTGTTACGAATACTTACGTCGTTAACTGATCGCGCCCTCAATACTTCCTTGACCCAATCAAATCCTTCGCCTTCTCCTGTTCAAACACCGTCGCCGCGACCACCGTGTGCTTCGGCAGCGTTTCGCCCTTGGCGAACTTGTCGAGCGCGTCGCAGAACCACGGGCCGTGCAGCGCGGGGCATTCGATGGTGCAGTTGAGCGTGCCGGCGATCATCGCTTCGAACGCGCCCTTCACCGCGTCGATGGAGACGACCACCACATCCGCGCCCGGCTTCTTGCCGGCGGCGGCGATCGCCTGGATCGCGCCCAGGGCCATGTCGTCGTTGTGGGCGTAGACCGCGTTCACCTCCGGGTGCAGCTTGATCAGGGCTTCCATCACTTCCTTGCCCTTGGTGCGTTCGAAGTTGCCCGACTGCGACGCGATGATTTTCATGTCGGGAGATTTCTTGAGGCCCTCGGCGAAGCCGTCCTTGCGGTCCTTCGCCACGTCGGCGCCGGGCGTGCCGACGAGTTCGATGATGTTCGCCTTGCCGCCGGTCTTCTTGGCGAGCCACTCGGCGGCGAGGCGTCCTTCGTTGACGAAGTCGCTGCAGATCTTGGTGACGTACAGCGATTCGTCGGACACGTTCACGCCGCGACTGATGAGGAACACGGGAATCTTCGCCTGCTTCGCTTCCTTGAGCACCGGCTCCCAGCCCGTGTCCACGATCGGGCAGATGGCGATGATGTCGACGCCCTGCGTGATGAAGTCGCGCACCGCCTGGATCTGGTTTTCAGCCTTGCCCTGGGCGTCGTAGAACTTGAGCTTGTGGCCTCGCTTGGCGATTTCGTCCTTGAGCGATTCGCTCTGCGCGGTTCGCCAGGAGCTTTCGGCGCCGGTCTGGACGAGGCCGATGGTGTAGGACTTGGCGGCGGTTTTGTCCTTGCCATCGGCGGGCTTGTTGTCCTTTTTGTTGTCTTTTTCGCCGCCGCCGCAAGCGACGAGAGTGAATGTGAAGAGGACGAGGAGGAGACAGTGGACGAAACGTTTCATGGTGGACCTCAGTGAGTTGTCGACATTTAGCCGGCGGGCTTGCCCGCCGCGGGGCTGCGAATGGAACACGGATTTCAGGTGAACGAAGGAACACAAAGAGTGCGGGCGATCCAGCGCGTCGGACAATTGGCGGTTCTGGGCGTCAATCGCATGGGTGAGTCCGCGGCGGGCAAGCCCGCCGGCTAAATGGCGGATGCGCGCGTGAGTTACTTATCCCGGATACCAGACCTTGCGTGGATCGTCCGTCGAACGCTGGTAATCCCACGCCTCATCGATCAGCCTTGCCAGATCATACTTGGGACTCCAGCCGAGCAGAAACCGGGCCTTGGCGTTGTCGAGCCAGGTGGAGACGAAGGGCGTGCGGATGTCGACGCTGGGCAGGCCGCGAGTCTTCTTCAAATGCTCCGCCACCTTGCGGTAATGCACCGGCTCGTTCATGCAGACGTTGAACTTCTGCTGGCGGGCGCGCGGATGATCGACGGCGGCGAGGATGCATTCGACCAGGTCGCTGACATGGACGAAGTTGCGGGTGATGGCGTGGCCGCCGCTGTCGCACAAAATGGGGACTGTCCCCTTTTTCTGATAGGCCGCCGCGCGCCTGGCGCCCACGAGATCGCGCCAGCGCGGGCCGCCGAAGACGTCTTCGCCGAAACTCAGCGTGTACTTGAAGTCGTCCTTCTCCATGATCCACGGCGCCATCAGGCAGCAGCCGTTGAGGTTGTACTGGAGGTAGTACTGTTCGAGCAGCACCTCTTCGAGCACTTTCGAGAGCGCGTAGCAGCCGGGGTAGGCGGAGTGTCGCTGCGTTTCGGTGACGGGGGTGGGATGCGGGTAGAAGAAGTGGCCCATGGCGGCGTCGCCGCCGATGAGGATGAACTGCTTGAAGGTCTTGTTCTGCCGCGCTTCCTCCAGCAGCCAGAACAGGCCCTTGACGGTGACATCCATCACGTCCTGCGGGGTTTCCTTGCACGTGGCCAGGTGCAGCACGTGCGTGACGCCTTTCATCGCCTTGGCGGCGACCTGGCGGTCGGCGATGGTGCCTTGGATGACTTCGAGGCGAGGCAGAGGCGCAAGCGTGCGGTGGTGGCACAAGGCGCGCACGGTCCACGCTTTGAATCGCGGCTCTGCGAGAAACCGCGCGAGGAACGCGCCGCCCACCTTGCCCGTCGCGCCCGTCACCAGCATGCGATTCGTTGCCACGATGATGTCTCCGTTGGAAGCGGCAGAGTGTAGCAGGGAGACGCCCGGGCCTTCATCGCTGAGAGCACAGGGCATCACTCGCCACTGTTTTTTCTTCAGAGATTGAAAATCGAAAATTTGAAATTCAAAATTTGAAATTGCCGGAACACCGATCCACTCACCCGTTCACCCACTCACCCACTCACCCACTCACCCGTTCACGCCCTCACCGCGATCGCTTACAATCCACGAGACCGAGGGACAATCCACGACATCGAGCCACGGTCCACGACTCAGGAGGCAATCATGCGGCTTTCCCTATTCGCAGCGCTGGCGGGTCTCATGTTCCACGCAATCATGGCGCAGGCCCAGACCGCATTCCCCGCGTTCGATCAACTGCCCGTGCTGAAGGAACTGCCCGATCCGCTCACCGCGCTCGACGGCACGAAGATCACCACGAAGGAACAGTGGGAACAGAAGCGCAAGCCGGAACTGCGCGAGCTGTTCCAGCATTACATGTACGGCTTTCTGCCGGCCGCGCCGAAGCCGGAGCAGGTCAAAGCCACAGTGACCCGCGTGGATGAAAAATATTTCGGCGGCAAGGCGACGAAGAAGGAGATCAGCATCGCGTTCGGCCCCGCCGGCTGCCCGACGATCGACCTGCTGCTGATCGTGCCGAACAAGCGCAGCAGCCCGGCGCCGGCGTTCGTCGGCCTGAATTTCCGCGGCAATCACACCGTGCTGAAAGATCCAACCATTCCACTCGCCAAGGGCTGGGTGCCCAACGACAAGGAAATCAAGGACAACAAGGCGATCGAAGCCCATCGCGGCAATCAGGCGGAGCGATGGGAGATCGAGAACACCATCGACCAGGGCTATGCCGTGGCGACTTTCTATTACGGCGACATCGCGCCGGACAAGGCCGATTTCAGCTCGGGCGTCTTTCCGTTCTATCGCAAGGAAGGCGCGGCGCCGGGCCCGCACGACTGGGGCGCGGTGGCGGCGTGGGCGTGGGGCCTGCATCGCGCGGTGGATTACCTGGTCACCGACAAGGACATCGACGCCAGGCGGATCATCGCCTTCGGCCACAGCCGCAACGGCAAGGCGGCGATCGTGGCGGCGGCGTTCGACGAGCGCATCGCGCTGGCGATTCCGCACCAGGCGGGCTGCGGCGGCACCGCGCCCAATCGCCGGAAGAATCCCAAGGGCGAATCCGTCGCCCGCATCAACACGGTGTTCCCGCACTGGTTCAACGACACGTTCCCGAAGTTCAACGATCAGGAGGACCGGCTGCCGTTCGATCAGCACTGTCTCGTCGCGCTGTGCGCCCCGCGGCCGGTGCTCTTCACCAACGGCGAGAAGGACCAGTGGGCCGACCCCAACGGACAGTACGAGATGCTCAAGGCCGCCAGCCCCGTCTATGAAAAAATCTACGGCAAGCGGGGCATGACGGACGAGGCGGCGGCGCACGGCAAACTGATCGGCGACACGCTGGGCTATTTCGTCGACGAAGGCGCGCACACGGTGACCAAGGAGCACTGGAACACGTTCATCGCCTTCGCGAACCGGCAGTTGGGCAAGCCGAAATCGGAGTAGATTTTTTCTTCGCGATAACCCATACTTGCGGGACTTCCTTAGCGACGGCGCCGGGTTATGCTCGCGGCATGGAAAGCCTCATTCCACGACGTTACTCGAACCCGCCCCACGCCCTGCTGGAAGTGCTCGCACGCCGAATGGAGCCACGATCCATGAATCAACCCGCCAAGCCCAACAGTGCCGTGATGATTCAACGGATGGCGGATGTTTCCATCGTGGAATTCCTCGATGTGAACGTCACCAATCCCGTCACCATCGAGCGCATCAAGCAGGAGCTCGAAGAGCACATCATCCGCGTCGGCCAGCCCAAGATCATCGTCAGCTTCGAGAACGTCCGGCACCTGTCCTCGGCGATGATCGGCGTGATCATGGCGATTCACAAGAAAATCGCGGCCGCCAAGGGCGACCTGCGGCTGGCGCACGTCAGCCCGATGATCATGGAGGTGCTCAAGCTCACGCGGCTGGACAAGATTCTCAAGGTGTTCGAAACCACCGACCGCGCGTTGGTGAAGTTCTGAGGGAGCGGAGAGCCGGGAGCCGGGAGCCGTTAGCCGTTAGCCGTTTAGCCGTTTAGCCGTTTAGCCGTTTAGCCGCGACGCATTGCGTCGCGCGAACCGCACGATGCAACGGAACCCGCCGCGATGCAGGTCCCCCGCGCGGGGCAAGGCCCCGCGGCTAAACAGTCGAGTTCGCCGCTGCGACATCGCCGCCACGAGCGCGCCGTTTAGCGACGGGGCTTGCCCCGCCTTATTCACTGCGCAACGCCCTGTAACGCATCGTTCATTAGGTCGATAGTGGTATCATGGATCACTGTCGCACGCCGACCGCACGGGTTGGCTGAACCGGGACGGATTCCGCCGCACGCCTTTCGCCTTGGCGCACCGAGTTGAACCATGAATCGACTCTCGCACTTTCGCGTTGGTTTCCCCTGGTCCTGGGCATGCCTGCTCACGGTGACCTGCGCTGCTGCACTGGCGCAAGCCGCCGACGCCCCAGCCAAGCCCGCCCCCGCCCCCGCCCCCGGCGCGCCCGCCAAAGCGCCGGCAGCGGACAACCCACTGGCGGACGGCGAGCCGGTCAATCCGCTGCTGGAGGAAGACGAACCCTTCGTCGGCACCTTCAAGGGCCAGGGCATGTCGGTGCAGATTCGCACGGGCAAGGATGGCAGCCTGGAGGGCACGGTGCAGAAAGGCACGCGCACGTTTCCCCTCGCCGCCAAGCGCCAGGGCCAGTCGCTTACCGGGCACTTCACGCACAACGAGAATCACTTCACCTTCATCGCGACGCTGGAAGGCAAGACTTTGCTGTTCACGTCTTCCGATCGGCTGTTCAAGCTGACGCGCGACGAAGCAGCCGCCGCCGCGATCCCTGCGATTCCAGTGCCCGCGCCCGTCCCCGCCCCGCCGCCGGTGCCGGTGCCCGCGCCTGCCCCGACACCGACTCCATCGGTTCCGCTTCCCAAGCCGCCGACGCCGACGCCGACGCCGACAACGCCCGACGGCGAAGGCCCACCCAAACCCGCCGGCCCGCCGCCGTTCGTCTCCAATCCCGCCGCCGCCGCTCAACTCATCCCCAAAGGCGCCAAGGCCAACCCCGGCAAATCGTGGGCAGGCTTCCCCACCGGCACCTACGTCATGATGGAAGAGGAATCGACCAAGCCCAACGAACTGCCCACCGTCAATCGATCCGTGCTCGTTTTCTTCGGCACCGACAACGGCAAGGAACTCATCCTCCCCCACCAGTTCAACGGCACACGCTGGGCGCCCATCGGCGTCCCCTCGCCGTGGCTGGGCGGCGGCAAAACCCCCGTCGAACTCGGATACAAGCCCGGGCAGCCCACCATTGAAACATTGAACGTCAAGGGTGTCGGCATCAGCGCCATCGTCACCCCCTACTCCAGGCAGGATCCGGGCAACGGCGGCAAAATCATGAACGCCCAGTTGCAGGTCTGGACCGTGAAAGACTTCGAATTCCCAAGCCAGCCCGTCATCCTCCCCGAAGGCGTCCTGCGCGTCGAAGGCCCGATCGTCCGCGTCGTCAGAACCGGCGATGACGGCACCAGCCTCGATTTCCAGCTCGTCGCCACCAACGTCCCCCACCGCATCGGCCAGGTCGACATCACCCTTTCCGTGTTCCAGGGCAAAGGCGCCGCCAACACCCCGCAAGGCAAACTCGAAGTCAACATCGAACGCGCGCTCAGTCCGCAGGTGCCCGGCGGCATGGTCAAGATGAACGTGGAAACGCTGCTGGGCGGCAATCTCTACCTCACCAAAGGCGCCGCCATCGAAGTAGGCATGTCCAAGGTCGACGAACGGCAGCGATAAGGAGCCGCGCAGGATCAACATCGCATGTGGGACGACTTTCCAAGTCGTCCGGCTGGGACCGAAGCCAATTTCCAAGTCGTCCGGCTGGGAGCGAAGCCAAGTCGAATGGTCGCCTGAATCTCGCGCAAAGTCGCGAAGCACGCAAAGCACTGGATTTCTTTGCGAGCTTTGCGCCTTGGCGCGAGGTCAAATGGCCCCGATCATTCGTGCCCGGCCCCTCAATCCATTTGCCGCCGCCTCCGTGGCTCGATTCTCATCGCCGCTTTCCGCTTAGGAACAGGACCGAAATAAGTTCCCGATCCTCGTTCAACTGACCGAGTCAGAATTTCTAAGAACGTGTATGAAAAGCCATAATTGCTCCGATAACAAGGAGCATGGAAACA
>CAYRPN010000145.1:0-14184 GCA_964426135.1 uncultured Phycisphaeraceae bacterium
TTTCCATGCTCCTTGTTATCGGAGCAATTATGGCTTTTCATACACGTTCTTAGGGAGGGGCAGGGGGAGGGTCGGGCCGACGGACTCCTTGGGGCTCCAGTTCAAATACAGACACAAGGAAGCAGTTCGCCCGACCCTCCCCTAACCCCTCCCTAAGAGGGAGGGGAATTCGACCCTCATAAGGTGTCACACACCCGGCACTGGCGGAACCTTCCGGGGGCCGTTCAGTGGCGACCCACCGCGGCAATAAAATTGGCCGGTGTACATTGTATTTCCATGAGAATAGGTTACACTAGGATCGGTTTCTCAGTTTCAACCCTTGTGAATCCATCAGGCTCGTTCGAGCGCGCGTTTTCGCCAACCAAGGTTTCCATCGCCCTTTCCCCCTTTTTCTGCAGGAGAACTTCCATGACTCGTTCAACCGTTTGCTTTGCTCTCGGAGCGGCCGCGCTGCTTGGTGCTTCGAACGCGGCGTCGGCGGTTCCGTCCACCGTCCCCAGCACATTCGATGCGAACACCGCACCCGCCGTGTCCGCGACGGACCTGATCAACGGCGTCGCCGGTGTCGTGACCGGCAGCGCTCTGGGCGGCCAGGAAGGCACCAGCAGCAACGTGAACGTCCTGACCGACGGCACGTTTGGCACGGCGAACCTGAACACGCCGGCGGGCCTGGCCTCCACCGTCTCGATCGCCAGCAACACCACGATCACCTACAGCCTCAACACCATCGCGTTCCCGCTGGGCTACAACATCACGGGCATCAACACTTACTCCGGCTGGCGCGACTCGGGCCGCGACAACCAGGACTACTCGATCGAGTTCTCGACCATCGCCAATCCGCTGGTGTTCAATCTCTACAACACTCTCTCGCTCGTAGCGAACTCCGGCGGCGGCTCATCCCTGACGAGCACCGACACCTCCGGGCTGCTGGCCACCAACGTTGCCGCGGTACGGTTCGTCTTCGGCAATCAGGAGAACGGCTATGTGGGCTATCGCGAGTTGGACGTGTTTGGCGTGGGCATCGAAGCCATCCCCGAACCGACATCCCTGGCGGCATTGAGCCTCGGCGGACTGGCGCTGCTGCGCCGCCGTCGCACGGCCTGATGTGATCTGTTGATTGATTCAAAGACAACCGCCGCGCTGAAGCGCGGCGGTTGTTCATTTATTGATTACGGTCGACCTGAAAACGGATTCAACATTCGCCAGCGAACCCTATTGGAGGTCGAAATGCACTTATTTCTTTGGAAAGTTGGAGTACTCCACCGCCGTGACCGTGACGGTCCGCGACTTGTCTCCGGCCTGCGTCGTCTGCACCATCTTCAGGATGCCGCCGGGAATCTGCGGGCTGAGCCAGTATTCGGCGGTGCTCTCATCCTTGCCGCTTCCCCGATCGAACGAGGACGTGTTCCTGACCACCGCGTAGCGCACGGTCTGGTCGCCAATTTTGGTTTGAGCGGCGATCGTCTCAAGCTTCTGATCGATGACCGCGGCAATGCCACGGATATCGCAGGTGAGGCGGAGCCGCACGATGTCAGGCTCCAGCAGCACGCGGACACTCGGCAATTCCACCACCAGCGGCGAAATGTCCACCTCGCGGCAACGCCAGACCTCGGCGGAGACCTGCATGACGCCGGTCTTGAGCTTCGTTTCGCCGGTGTAGGTCGTGCGCTCGCACCGAAGCGCCACACCCTGAACGGTCAGATTCTCCGCCACCGTGGTTCCCTTGGCGTACCCCAGTTCGCCAATGCGAAACAGGTTGTCGACCGCGGACGGCGCGACCGCCACTCCCATCGGATCGAATGCGCGGCCGTTCCAATCGTAATTGCGAAGCCTCGGACGATCATTTGATGAGGTTTCCAATGTCAGCTTTCGTCGCACGGTTTGCGGAACCACCGAGCTCGCGCCGACGCACTCATCAAACACGACGAACGCGCCGGCAGGAAACCTGGCCCATGGAAGATCCGACAGCTTCTGGGCGGTGAGTTCGGCGTAGCCCAGGTGCTGAGACAGCGGACCGGTGAGTTGAGGCTTGAGAATCTCGGACGTGGGCTCGGGCGTTGGCGTGCGGGGCGTCGGCGCCGGCTGCGGAACAGGCGCGGCCACCGGGGCCACGGGCGCGGGGACAGGGGGCGCTGGCACAGGGAGCGCGGGGACAGGGGGCGCGGGGACAGGGGGTGCGGGGACAGGGGGCGCGGGGACGGCAGCGGGCGATTCTCCGACGCGCCCTTTCCGCACCAGCGGGTACACCTTGTCGCCGGTAGTCAGTGTGAGCGTGGCCGCCGCCGCCGCGGGAGCAGCCTCCAGGCTGGCGACAAAGCTGAAAGTGGACTGTTCGTGGGTGAACGCGCCGGTCAGCTTCTTGGCTTCGACGGTGGCTTTCATCGGATAGGTCAAACCGCCGCAGCGTATTTCACCGACATAGCCATCGACCGACCGGCGGATGACGACCCGCATCTCTTCGTTCTCGAACTCGCCAACATAGGGATCGCTGGCGGCCAGTGGGTTGGATGACGCCGCGCCGGCTTTTTCGGCTGTGCCCGGCTTGCCGGCCTTGTCCGCCTGACTGGCCTGCGCCGCAAGAATGAAGGGCCTCGGTAGCACTGGAGCCGCGGCGGCCGGCGAGACCCAGAGCAAGAACGCGGATGCGCCCAGCGCGGCCAACGAAGTAACCTGAAGCGGTTGCATGGGGAATCTCCGCGCAGAACAGCAATACCATGATATCGTCGTTTTCCACGGGGAAAACTACTTGCGTGCGCGATTGCCTTCACGCGGGCCCGTCTGTTTTCCTGGGCTGCGGACAGACGTCATCGCCACCCATTCGGCGGGCGAGTGTCCAGAGTCACACCGCCGCCCCCACCGGCCGCGGCAACCCCAGAAAATTCGCGAGCAGCACCGGCCCCTCGGTGGTGAGAAAACTCTCCGGGTGGAACTGCACGCCTTCGAGCGGCGCGGGGCCGAAGACGCCGGGCTTGGCGCGCACCGCCATGATCTCGTCCTCGTCGGTCCACGCGCTGATCTCGAAGCGGGCGTCGTCGAAGGTGTGCTTGAGAATGACCAGGCTGTGATAGCGCGTGGCGATGAAGGGATTGCTCATGCCGGCGAAGATGGTTTTGCCGTCGTGATGGATGAGCGAGGTCTTGCCGTGCATCAGGCGGTAGTTGCGGTCGACGGTCATGCCGAAGCAGTAGCCGATGCACTGGTGGCCCAGGCACACGCCGAAGAGCGGCACCTTGCCGGCGAAGGTCTTGATGATCTCGTTGCTGACGCCGCCTTCGCGCGGCGTGCATGGGCCGGGGGAAATGATGATGTGGTCCGGCTTCATCCGCACCGCCTCGGCGATGGTGATCTTGTCGTTGCGCACGACGCGAAGATCGAGCGCCTCCAGTGGATCGCGGCCCGGTTCAACGCTGTTCGTCTGCACCGCCAGTTCGCCGATGCGCTGGACGAGGTTGTAAGTGAAGCTGTCGTAGTTATCGATGAGCAGAATCATGACGACATGGTAGTCGACGATTTGGAGGAAGCGAGCGGCGACGCGGCTTGAACGGGACGGAGAGTGAAAAGTGCAAAGTAAAAAGTGAAAAATGCAAAGTGCGGAAGCATCTCACTGGTGAGGGTGCTTCCTGGGTGTTCCGCACTCTTCACGTCGCATTTCGCACTTTGCACTTTTTACTTTGCACTTTTCACTTTCCCTTCGAAGGCCCGACGTACTCTTTCGCCGCCACGCTATTGTCGAACCGCACGCCCAAGCCCGCGGGCTCTCATTCGTGCCGGCTTAATACACATCCCACCCCGCATAGTTCAGCGCATTGCCCATGTTAATGAGCACGCCGGCTTTTCCCTCGGCGGACCACGACCAACCCTGCGGCCCGGGCTTGGCGCCGAAGGTCAGGTGCTGGGCGCTGCCGTCGATGGCGGCGTAGTTGCCGCCGGAGTTGAAGTGCGTCGAGCTGAAGCGGTTGATGCTCGTGTGGCCGAAATCGATGAAGCTGCGGTTGATGCCGTCGTAGGGGTCTTCTTCGATGATGACGGGCAGTGGAACGCTGACGGCATTGCCGGTGCCGGGGTCGATGTACTTGGCGCGCTGCGGGACGGAGGCGATTTTGGCGCCGGGCAGGCACTGGAACATCGTGTAGTCGAAGTAACCGTTGCTGCCCACGCCGCTGCCGAAGCCAAGCACGGGCAGCGACGGGCACCGATAAAGCTGCCGCGCCGCTTCCTCACCGCCGAGGTACGACACCAGCGTGCCGATCTTCGCTGCCGGCGTGGGCTGGTAGGCGCCGGTGAAAACTTCCTTGCCCATGAACGAGCCTTCGAGATTGTTCGGCCCGGTCCACGGCGGGCCCCAGAGCCCCGGCAGCCGGCCCTTGTTGTCTTCCGCCAGCGCGGCGAAGGAAAGTCCGATCTGCTTCATCTGCGCCCGGCACTTCACATCGCGCGCCGCCTCCCGCGCGCTGCCCAGCGACGGCAGCAGAATGGCGATTAAAAGCGCGATGATCGAAACGACCACGAGCAGTTCGATCAGGGTGAATGCGAAGCGAGGCCGCATGTCGGAGTTCCGAGGAAGGGCGGGCGATGCGATTATAATCGGCCGTGACGGAAAGGAAGAGGGAAGATTTTGAGCGGGGTTGGAGCGGGGCAATCGCCTGTCCGGATGGTACGAGAATGGAGCTTCCGCTCTTCGAGCGGGCGCTAAACGGCGGATTGGAACTGGTATCATCCGATGACCGTGAACCCCAAAAACCACACTATCGATCCCGGCCTGCTGAAGATTCTCGTCTGCCCGCTCACGCGCTCGCCGCTGCAGCAGGATGGCGATTTCCTCGTCGGCCAGGTCGGCGGCCTGCGCTATCCGATCAAGGAAGGCATCCCCATCCTGCTCGTCGATGAAGCGAAACTTCCCGACGGCGTCGCCAGCATGGAGGAGTTCCGCAAGAAGCACGCGGGGCAGATTCCGGTGTGAGTTCTTGCCGTTAGCCCCGGGCTCCGCCCGGGGTGGCAAGTCGCCGCGCCTTCCTGTCCTTGTCTGCGTTGCGCTGCGGATTGCAATCATTGTCTTCGACGCAAGCACGGACTCGTCCACCCCGGGCAGAGCCCGGGGCTAATGGAGCAGCCGTCCCTTTTGCAAACCGCGCTCGCCTCTCCAATAATGCGGGTCCGCTGCTGAAGGCGGACACCATGCTGAAGTTTCAGGTCTTCGAAAATGCGCAGCCGGCCAAGCGATGGACGATTCGCAACGCCTATCTCATTGGTGCCGACAACAGCGCCATGCGCGGCGAGATTCGCTTCGAGGATGGCCTGATCATCTGCGAGAAACGCGAAGCCGGCGCCGCTTCGCTCGCCTTGCAGTATCCGGCGGGCACCTGCGGGGAACTCACCTTGCAGACTACTCTCCTGCCTGAGCGGGCCGAGCCGTACCTGCTGAGCCTGGAGTTCGCCCGGCATCGGCTGATGATGCTGTACAACAAGATGGAAGATTGGGGCATGTTCGATCTGCCCGACGACCACCCGGCGACCAAGCGGCTGGAACTGGCGCGCAAGCTCTTCGTCGAGGCCCTGTGTTTCCTCGACACCGACAACGTCAAGGCCGACAAATACGCCAATGATTGCCTCATCGCCAGCGTCGACGGCAGCGAGGAACTGGCGCTGATGCACGCCGACGTGCTGCTGACGCGACGAAAAAGCACCGGCTCCATCCCCCGCTTTCCGGTGGGCGCAGGTGTGGCGCTGTCGCAGACGCACGAGCGCGTCCGCAACGGCCTGGCGATCAACTTCGATTTCGCCGTCATCCCCACGCCCTGGCGCGAGCTCGCGCCCGAGGAAGGCGAGTACCGCTGGCAACGCCTCGATAGCTGGGTCGAATGGGCGCGCGTGTCGAAGATGCCCGTCGTCGCCGGCCCGGTCGTCAGCTTTGAATCCAACGTGCTGCCCGACTGGGTTTATATCTGGGAGCACGACTACGACACGGTGCGCGACCTGCTCTACGAACACACCGAGCGCGTCATCACCCGCTACAAGGAAACGATCAAGCTCTGGAACATCGTGTCCGGCCTGCACATCAACAGCCACTTCGGTTTCAGCTTCGATCAACTGCTCGACCTGACCCGCATGGCGTCGATCCTCACGAAGGAAATTCAGCCTTCGTCGAAGGTGCTGGTGGAGATTCGTCAGCCCTTCGGCGAGTACTACGCGACGAACCAGCGCTCGATTCCGCCCCTGATGTACGCGGACCTCTTGATTCAAGGCGCCGTGGCATTTGACGGTTTCGCGATCAAGCTGCTGATGGGCCAGAGCCAGCCGGGGCAGTTCGTGCGCGACCTGATGCAGGTGAGCAATCTGCTGGACCAGGTGGCGGCTTTCAACAAGCCGATTTATCTGACGGTGGCGGTGCCCAGCGATGCGGTGACGCCGATCATGATCGTGTCGCCGGACGCGGGCTCGCCGGTGGATCCGAACTGCGGTCACTGGCGCAAGCCCTGGTCGAGCACGGTGCAGGGACATTGGCTCGAAGCGATCATGCAGATCGCGATGAGCAAGCCCTACATCGAAGCGGTGGCCTGGCACGAGATCGTGGATCACGCCGACGTCGAACTGCCGCTGAGCGGCCTGATGGGCGAGGATCTGGCAGCCAAACCTTCGTTCAAGCGACTGGCGGCGTTCCGCAAGGCGTTGCGTGCGCCGGCGATGGTGTGAGCGGACGGCGATCTGAGATATCAGATCTCAAATTTCAAATTTCAAATTCAGCTTTGTTGCCTTCCTCGTCGTTCCCGCACTCATGCGTGCCATCGAACGTCTCAGTCTGATCCTTCTCTCTTTCGCCATGCTGGTGATTGCCGCGTGTCGGCTGTCGTGGCCCGTCCACCGCGCTTCCATCCAGCCCGAGCAACTGAACTATCGCATCAACCTCAACACTGCCGACGAGGACACGCTGTGTCTACTCAGCGGCGTGGGGCGGAAGATCGCGCAGTACATCGTGGAGCACCGCGAAACGAATGGGCCGTTCCGCAGCCTCGCGGAACTCGATGCAGTGCCGCGAATCGGGCCGACGACGATCCAGAGCATCGCGCCGTATGTGACGCTGGAGTAGGAGCCGACCATTCTGCGCTTGCGTAGGGTGCGTCAAGTCCGCGCGGACGCACCACGTTGCGTCTCCATTCGTCGTGGTGCGTTCGCGCTGACGCACCACGTTGCGTCTCCATTCGTCGTGGTGCGTTCGCGCTGACGCACCCTGTTGCATCTGCGTTCATCGCGGTGCGTCCGCGCGGACTTGACGCACCCTACGAGATCGCCGCCTCCGGCACGCCGCCGCGATCCTCACTAAAATGGCCGCCTCAGTCGCCTCGATTGGAACACACGCCACCCGCGAAGGAAGGATCCCTCGATGACCGCCACGCAGACTCGCCCCACGCCCGCCAGTTCGTCCGCCGCCGTCAGCCCGCTCGCCGCCGACGCCGAAGTCTGGCGCATCGTGCAGGCCGAGGCCCAGCGGCAGGATTTCACGCTGGAACTGATCGCCAGCGAAAATCACGCCAGCCCCGCGGTGATGGCCGCCAACGGCACGGTGCTCACCAACAAGTACGCCGAGGGCTACCCCGGCAAGCGCTACTACGGCGGGTGCCAGTTCCACGATCAGGTGGAACAGCTTGCCATCGACCGCGCCAAGCAGATCTTCGGCTGCCAGTTCGCCAACGTGCAGCCGCACTCGGGCGCCCAGGCGAACGCCGCCGTCTTCTTCGCAATGATGACGCCCGGCGATACCTTCGCGTCGCTGGTCCTCGCCGATGGCGGGCACCTGTCGCACGGCATGAAGATCAACTTCTCCGGCAAGTACTTCAAGCCCGTTCACTATCCGCTCAACTACGACGCGCATCATCCGCAGTTCGAGCAGATCGACTACGACGCCTGCCGCAAGGTCTGCCTTGAGCACAAGCCGAAGATGATTCTGTGCGGGTACTCGGCTTATCCGCGCATCATCGACTTCAAACGCTTCCGCGAGATCGCCGACGAATGCGGCGCGCTGCTCATGGCGGACATCGCCCACATCGCGGGCCTCGTCGCCGGTGGAGCGCATCCTTCGCCGTTCCCGTATGCCCAGATCGTCACGACCACGACGCACAAGACGCTGCGCGGGCCGCGCGGCGGCATGATCCTCACCAACGACGAAGAGATCGCCAAGAAGATCAACAGCGCCGTGTTCCCCGGCATGCAGGGCGGCCCGCTGATGCACACCATCGCCGCCAAGGCGGTGTGCTTCGGCGAAGCGCTGCAGCCAAGCTTCCGCGAATATGCCGCGCAGGTCGTGCGCAATGCGAAGGCACTGGCCGCGGCGCTGACGAAGAAGGGCTACCGCCTGACCAGCGGCGGCACGGACAACCACCTCATGCTGGTGGATCTGCGCAGCAAGGACGCGGAACTCACCGGCGCCGACGCCGAAAAATGGCTGGAAAAAGCCGGCATCATCACCAACAAGAACGGCATCCCGCAGGACCCGCGCCCGCCCATGAAAACCAGCGGCCTGCGCCTGGGCACGCCGGCGCTGACCACGCGCGGCCTGCGCGAAGGCGAGATGGCGACCGTCGCCGACCTGATCGATCGCGTTTTCACCGGCAAGGGCGGCGACGCCGTGTGCGACGCGGTGCGCAAGGATGTGGTCGAGTTGTGCAAGCGGTTTCCGATGCCGCATTGACGCGCGGAAATCGGCTCAATCCGCGATAGAATTGATCGTGTCAGAGCGCGAGGAAACGTCATGATCCTTGCATACGACGAACTGGTGAACTTCATCGCCGGCGGCAGCACGCCGCAGGCCGTGATTGATTTTCATCCTTCCGATCAGACCAAGGCGCGGGTTGCCGAACTGATCGACGGGCAGAAGGCCGGCTCACTTTCCGCGGACGAGACGGCGGAGTTGAATCGTTACCTGCAAATCGAGCATGTGATGCGGCTTGCCAAGGCTCGCGCGCGTCTTGGCCTGCACCAGCGGGGTTGAGTCGCCATGTCAATCACGCATATCCCGGCGGACTTGCGGCGCAAGGTGTCGGCCAGGGCGCAGGAGATCTGCGAATACTGCCTCATGGCGGAAGAAGACACCTTTTTTGGCTGCCAGGCCGATCACATCATCAGCGAGAAACATGGTGGCGCCACGGACGCCGCCAATCTGGCCTGGGCTTGCGTTTGCTGCAACCAGGCCAAGGGCAGCGACATCGGATCGATTCACTGGGATTCCGGCACGTTCGTCCGCTTCTTCAATCCTCGGTCGGATGCCTGGTCCGATCACTTCCAGTTGAGTGAAACCCGGATCGTTCCATTGACCCCGATTGGCATGGTGACCGCGCGGATTCTCGGCTTCAACAACGCTGAGCGCATTTTCGAGCGTCAGGCATTGCGTGAGTTGAACAGGTATCCTCCCTTGACGGCGCGGAGCCGCATCAGCCGGTCTCGATGAATCGCAAAGTCGCTGCAATGGCCGGGGGACTGGTTCGTTGTCACTGGTGTCGCCTTGGCGCATCACACTTGGTTCGCGAACATGTCTTTCCATTCCTATTCCATCGCTCTTCTCGTGCTTGCTACACTCTGGTCCGCTGGTTGCGCGGTTGATTTGCGGCCGGAGGAGGAGATTCGCACGCTTTTTTTCGAAGGCGACACGCTTTTCGTTGCCAGCCTCGACGATGTGGAGCGGCAACAGGAGTCATTCGCCGCGCCGCCCGCCACGAAGGACGCCTCATCCATCGGTGAAGTCACCATCGACCTGAAAATCGCCCAGCCCAAGTCGAGCAAGTACCGCCGGCCGTATGTCGCGATCTGGATCGAAGACGGCGGCGGCAAAGTGGTGCGATTTCTCACCGTCTGGGGCCCGCAGGTGAAATACCAGCGCGACCTGCGGGCGTTCTGGCAGGTGTCGAAACAGGCCGAGGAAAAAGACATCGACGCCGTCACCCGCGCGACCCGCCCGCCCGGCGAATACAAAGTGATCTGGGATGGCCTGGACAACGCGGGCAAGACGCTTCCCACCGGCGATTACACGATACTCCTCGACGTGGCCCGTGAGCACGGCACCCGTGTGTCGATGAAAAAAGCCATCGCGTGCAAAGCCGTCGAGGCGACGGAGAAGATCGCGGGCAACGCTGAGATCGAAAGCGTCGCACTCAAGTACGCGCCGGTGAAGAAATGACGACGATCGATTTTCGTCGGGTGGCCGGGGCTGGAGTCCGCGCAAGCCCCGGAATGGGCGAGCGGAGACCGACGCACTAGAAAAAGTGTGATTCGTTTGAGCGATGTGTGCCGTTCCGGGGCATCCGCCAAGCCTCCTGTCCCGGCCACCCGAAACTGAGCCGTCGGCCACCCAAACTGAGCCTCCGGCCCCCACCCGGTGTCAGCCACCCACTGTTCACGGACCCAGCATGCGCGACTTCATGAAGCTCCTCCGCACGCTGCACATCTATGTGTCGATGTTCGGCCTGCTCATCCTGTTTTTCTTCGCGCTCACGGGCTTCACCCTGAATCATGCCGAATGGTTCGGCCTGGATCAGCCGATCTCGCGATTGCTCACCGGCCGGGTTGAGCCGCAGCTCTTGAAGGAGCCGGACAAACTCGCCGTGGTGGAGGAGATTCGCCGGCAGTTCCACGTCGCGGGTCTGGTGTCGGATTTCCTCGTGTCCGATGAAACGTGCAGCATCGAGTTTCGCCGGCCCGGCGGTTCCGCGCAGGCGACGATCGATCGGCAGACCGGCGACATCAGCGTCACGCTCGATTCCTACGGCCCGCTTGCCGTGCTCAACGACCTGCACATGGGCCGGGACAGCGGCGAAGGCTGGTCGCTGCTGATCGACATCACCGCGTGGCTGATGGTGTTCGTCTCCGTCACCGGCATGGCGCTGCTGTTCACGCTGCCGAAGCGGCGCACGATTGGACTGTGGGCGATGGTCATCGGCGGAGCGATCTGCGTGGCGGCGTACTTTCTCTTCGTTCCGTAGCCATTAGCCCCGGGCTCCGCCCGGGGGCGGTCAACGCTGTGCTCGCACGAATCCTCTTTCGCGCTGAACCACACGAAATGCGCTGCGCGATCGTTCGCCTTCCCCCGGCGGAGCCGGGGGCTCATGGCTCCATGCTTCGCAACCGCCGCGAAGGTTTGACGTAGGTATCTGCGACGCGATCCACTTTGGAGATCACCCATGTCTCGCCACATTTCCGCCGCGATGATGGTTCTGCTCGCCACAGCGATTCACGCTCACGCCCGCACTCCCGACTACGAACCGTCCGCCGGCAACGGCTCGCGCGAAGTCGTCACGCTGCTGGAGGAATGGAAGGACGCGAAGCGCAGCGACCGCGTGGTGCCCGTGAAAATTTACTATCCCAAGGGCAGCGACGCCTGCGCGACGATCATCTTCTCCCACGGCCTGGGCGGCACGCGCGACGGCTACAAGTACGTCGGCGAATACTGGGCCAGCCACGGTTTCATCAGCGTCCACCTGCAGCATGAAGGCAGCGATGACGCGGTGTGGAAGGACGCGAAGCCACTGGAAAGGCTGGCCGCGATGAAGAAGGCCGCGGCGAATCCGATGGCGGCCATGGATCGTCCGCGCGACGTTTCCTTCGCCATCGACATGCTGGAGAAGCTGAACAAGGACGAGAAGTCGCCGCTCTTCAAACGCATCGACCCGGCGCGGCTCGGCATGTCGGGGCATTCCTTCGGCGGTTGGACCACGCTGGCGGTGGGCGGGCAGAGTTTCGTCGGCGCGGGAGGCCGGGCAGTGCCGGGGGTGAACGCCGGCGACAAGCGCATCAAGGCGATGATCCCGATGAGCGCGCCGCCTGGAAAAGATCCGGCGAAATACGCCGAGAGCTTCAAGACGATCAGGATTCCCGCCTTGCACATGACCGGCACGCTGGATGAAAGCATCGTCACCACCACGACGCCGGAGGAGCGCACCAAGCCTTACGAGCACACGCCGGGCCCCAAGGACGGCGGCAAGGATCAGTACCTGATCAACTTCGAGGGCGGCGATCACTCGATCTTTTCCGGCGCGACACTGGGCCGGGTGCGCGGCGGCAAGGGCGATCCGAAGAAGGATCCGACGTTTCACAAGCTCATCAAGCAGAGCACGCTGGCGTTCTGGGACGCGTACCTGCGCGACAATGCCGAGGCGAAGAAATGGCTGCAGGAGGGCGGGCTGAAGATGACGCTGGGCGCGGATGCGAAGTTGGAAATGAAAAAATAATGGATCATCCGGCACTTGCGTACTGGACAACGGCTGACATGGGCGCGTCGGAGTCTTGAACAGAGCCGGAGTCTGTGACTCCGGTCGATTTGAAGCGGCTCAATGCCGCTTCAAATCGAATTCGCGCCCTGTATTCCCGGTTGCGCGAGGGGCCCCAGCGCCGAGTTTCGCCTCGCCGGGATCAACCCGGCTCGGCGAACCGGAGTCACAGACTCCGGCTCTGACAAGACATGGCCCAACGCGCGGCCACATCACTCACGCGGGCTCCACGGTCACCGTCAAACCCCGGCTGGCGAACTGCTGCTGATAAAGCTCCGCCCGCTCCTGGTGCGTCGTCAGGAGCAGCGCAACTCCCGTGTCGTGCGCTTCCTTCATCCGGACCAGCGCGTCCTGGGCATTCAGAGGCGTCAGCATCACGATCGATTCCACCACGAACTTCATGTCGTTCGTGTCGTCGTTGTGCAACAGTACTTTCCACGGCGGCAGCAATTGCGGCGGACGCCTGGTCGGCGCCGGCTTGGTCTGCACGGCTGCGCCGGCGCCGCCGCTGACGTCACCGCCTTCGCTCTCCGCCTTGTTGTCGCGTTCATCGCTCATACCGGTGATTATCGCGGGAATGACGTGGCAATCAAGGGGCGCGCGTTCCGCCTCATGGGATGGGCACGTTCTCTGGGCACGTTCTCCCCCGCCGGCGTGCGGATTCCTGCTACAATGCGGGGCTTCGCCGGGCCGATGTGGTCCGGCTTTTTCGGTTCCATGCCTCCAAAGGAAGGATGTCTAACGTGTCTGCTTCTGGACTCAGCGTCGCCGTCGTCGGCGTCACCGGTGCGGTCGGGCAGGAGTTTCTCCGCGTGCTCGACCAGCGCCAGTTTCCCATCCGCAGCCTCAAGCTGCTCGCCAGCGCCAAGAGCGCGGGGAAAACGATTGAGTTCAAGGGCAAAACGTACACGGTGGAAGAACTGAAAGCCGACAGCTTCAAGGGCATCGAGCTCGCCTTGTTCTCCGCGGGCGGCTCGATCAGCAAGGCGTTCGCCCAGCCGGCGGTCGATGCCGGCGCAGTGGTGGTGGACAACAGCAGCGCGTTCCGCATGACCGAGGGCGTGCCGCTGTGCGTGCCGGAGGTGAATCCGCACGCGATCGATCACATCGAAATCGGCGTCAAGGGCAAGGCCGGCATCATCGCGAATCCCAATTGCTCGACGATCATCATGAACGTGCCGGTGTTCCCGCTGCACAAGGTGGCGAAGGTGAAGCGCGCGGTGATCAGCACGTACCAGGCCGCCAGCGGCGCCGGCGCGCAGGCGATGCACGAGTTGGAAAACCAGGCCAGGCAATGGGCCGCCGGCCAGCCGATCACCAGCGAGATTTTCAAGCGTCAGTACATCTGGAATCTCTTCAGCCACAACAGCAAGATCGACGTGGCCACGGGCTACAACGAGGAAGAGACCAAGATGCTCAAGGAGACGAAGAAGATCTTCGGCGAGCCGAACATCCGCATCACCGCCACCTGCGTGCGCGTGCCGGTGCTGCGGGCGCACTGCGAATCGATCAATCTCACGTTCGAGAAGCCGCTGACCGAAAATCAAGCCCGCGAGATTCTGCGCACCGCCCCCGGCGTGAGCATCATGGACGACCGCGCGAGCAACCGGCATCCCGAGCCGCTGGACGCATCGCACAAGGACGACGTCTTCGTCGGCCGGATTCGCCAGGACTGGTCGCAGGACAACAACACGGGGCTGGATCTGTTCGTCAGCGGCGACCAGATTCGCAAAGGCGCGGCGCTGAACGCGATCCAGATCGCGGAGTTGCTGATCCGGCAACCGGCGGGCGTGGCGTAAGCCGGGCGTGCGTCAACTGAAACCATTGAAAGCCGCAGGCCATTGCTTGCGGCTTTTTTTTCGGTGCCTGCCTGCAAGCGTGCCATCTATGAACAAGCCTTTGTCAAGTCGGCGGAACGTTACGGGATTTCCCA
>CAYRPN010000146.1:0-14154 GCA_964426135.1 uncultured Phycisphaeraceae bacterium
CTGACTTCTGACTTCTGACTTCTGACTTCTGACTTCTGACTTCTGACTTCTGACTCCTCACTCCTCACTCCTCACTCCTTCCCTCTCACTTCTTCACCATCAACTTGTCCATCTTCAACGGCTGGGCCGGCACTTGCGGGATCGCTTTCTTCGGGGCCGGCCCTACACCTTCTGGTTTTTCGATGATGAACATCGGCTGGGCTTCTTCGATCGGCTGCATCGGCATCGCCTGGGTTGAACCCCAGATGATCGTGGCCGGGGCGGCGGTCAGGTTCAGGTACAGGCGGTGCGCTTCGGGCACGTGGCTGTTGGCGTCGACCGGGTACCACTCCTGGCGGATGTACTCGGCTCGCGGGTCGAGGAACTCCCGCGTGTGCAGGTGTTCCATCACGATGGCGTGATCCTTCGGGTCGGGTCGCACGGTGGCGCGGGCCTTGGCGTGCGTGATGATCCGGTCTTCGGTTTCGACGAGCACGACCTTGGTCAGGCGCTTGGCGCCCATGCGGTGCAGGTGGTGCTCGGTCACTTTCACTTCGGCGAGGCTTTGGCCGGCACGAATGACTTTCGCGTATTCGTCCGCCGAGGCCATCGCGCTGACGCCGGCCACGAGGGCCGCGCCCATGACGATTCTGCTGCCCTTGATCATGATGTCTCCCTGCCCGGTTCCACCGGGCTTCCCTCCAAAGGTTGCGTGTCTCTTGTGCGTCCCTGTCTGAGGTCTATTTTGGCCGAGCGTGCGTCTTTTTCCAAGGCTCGCTTGTGGGACGACTTTCAAAGTCGTCCCGCGTTTGCCTTGCACGGACGACTTGGGAAAGTCGTCCCACTCCGTGACGACTTGGAAAGTCGTCCCACGTGCTCGGTTTCTTCGCGTGTGTCGGCGGGTGGCGTTGACACCCGCCGACCAGGTTGACCTGCGTCTCTTTTCTCAACCATCCGTCCCGGGCGTTGACCGGGGTTTTTGCAATCCCAGGCGTTGACTGGGGCTGCGTGCGGCTCCAGGCGTTGACTGGAGCCGCGGGGTTGGCTGCACATCCGTGTGCGGTTGGGTCTCTTTTTTCCCTAGCCGGGCGACGATTGCGAGATACCTATGGCAAGGCCGGTGCCAGAGTTGCGGCGACGGGCACAATGATTGTAAGTCGTTATGATACGAGCACTTGCGGCGTAAGGGCCGGTCGGGTACCGCAAGGTGCGGTTATGCCGGGCGTTGATTTGACGCATCAATGAGCGTTGAATCCGACGTCCACGGTGAACCTGAGCCGCGCCCAACTCGCTGAATCGTCGAGGGACTGCAACGCGAACCGGCCAGCGTCAAGTCCGTAACGTAGGGTGCGTCAAGGCTCGGCGCGGACGCACCACCGATGAACGGAAGGCCAACACGGTGCGTCCGCGCCGAGCCTTGACGCACCCTACACCGCCTCGCGCCGCATTTTTCAGAAGACACACGTTCCAGATGACACACGATGGCTTGAAGGTTAAAGTCCCAATAATGCCTTGCCGTATTGTTTCTCCGATCTTCGTTCGACCGTCCGATGAATACCCAGACCTCCGCCGGCGTTGAATGGATATGCGCCGGCCCTGAACCGAGAAAGGTTTTTCCATGATGCCACGTTCCACCTCACTCCTCCTGATGACTGTCGCCGCCCTGTTCGCCGGATGTGCCGCCCAGCCGCCGCGCGGGTCTTACAGCGGGCGCGTCGCGACGGATTACACCACCGTGCCCGAAACGCAGGACGCCCGCATCCTGCCCACCGCCCTGATGGAGGCGAGCAGCCAGGCGGCTCAGACATTCGTCCAGGAACTGGCTGATCTGCCGGAGATCGGCGCCCAGGGCGCGCCGGGCGGGCGCAGCGTCGTCATCCTCGGCGACATCAACAACAAGACGGGCATCGTCTCCACCGACGAGTTCGAGATGACCAAGAAGCGCATCCGCAGCGACCTGATCAACAGCCGGTATGTCCGCAGCAAGGTGCAGTGGGTGGAGAACCGCGCTCGCCTGGCGAACATCGCAGCGCGTGAAGGCGTCGGCGACACCGAAGTGCCCGCCGGCCCCGACGCGTACCCGGCGAATCACACCTTCGCCCTGAACATGGATGTCTTCCGCATCAATAGGGGTCCGGTGAACCAGTACTACCTCGAAGTCCTGCTGACCAGCTTCAAGACCAATGAGATCATCCTGTCGAAGCGCTACGAGATTAAGCAGATTCAGTAGGAAGAAGGGCCGAGGGCCAAGGGCCGAGGGCCGAGGGACCAGAGGCTGGCTCGGCCCGTTTAGCGGATGCGCCGAAGGCGCCTGTCGAGAGATCCCGCGACGTCTGTTCCATCACGGCGCGTTCCCGCGCCCCCAGCGATCACAAGTGAAACAAGCATGGCCTTTCGCTGCTCAATCGTTCTTGCGCGAGTCCTCACATGCGGCGTCAGCCTGCTGCTCGCCGGCTGCGCCGCCAGCGCGCCGGCCTCGACGCGCATGACCGTCGATGACCTGAACGAAATGGCGGCCGCCATGTCGCAGAGCCTCGCCCGCAGCGACGCCATGGGAGAGCGCACGCCCAACAGCCCGCACTGGGTCATCTCCATCGACAAGGCGCTGAACCTCTCCAGCGACATCATCACCGAGAGCGAACGCTGGTTCGTCGTGCAGAAGGTGCGCTCCAGCATGCCCATCCAGGCGTTCTCCAAACAGAAGAACATCACGTTCATCATTCCCGCCGAGCGCTACGACATGATGCGCCGCGATCCGCGCTTCGGCGTCAAGGGCGAAGAAGGCTTCGGCCGGGCCAAGCCCACGCACCAGATGACGGCGACGTTCCGTTCCGTGACCCGCGGCAGCGCCGAGGGTCGCACCGATCAGTACTACTGCGAGTTTGAAATCCTCGATATCTCCTCGCCCCTGGCGCAGGGCGGCGGCAGCCCGGTGTGGATCGACAAGTTCGAGTACAAGCGCGCGGCGATCGGGCACATCTGGGACTAAGCGATCATTGAATACAGGAATTGAAAATTGAAAATTGAAAATTTGAAATTTCAAATTGCCAATGCTCTCCCGCCTCAGGATTCCCCCCGGCGGAGCCGGGGGCTAATGGTTCGCCCCTTGGCCCTTGGCCCTTGGCCCTTGGCCCTGCTTCTCCTCCTCCTCCCCGGCTGCCACACCGATCGCACGCTCGATGTCACCGGCTCCGTCGTGCGCGGCGATTACGGCCAGGCGCGCATGTTCGTCCGCAACAATCTCCACAATAATCGCCGGGACCGCGAGTATCTGCTCGACCGCATGCAGTTGGGCGTGCTCACCCTCGCCGACGGCCACGCGAAGAGCGCGCAGGGCGTCTTCGAGGAAGTCTACGAGGTGCTTCGCACCCAGGGCATCAACGCGGACAAGACCGTCGCCTCCGTCGTCTTCAACGAAGATGTGAAACTCTGGAAGGGCGAACCCTTTGAACAGGCGCTCGCCTTCGCGTTCTACGGCCTGCAGCAAGCCAGCCTAGGCCAGTGGGACAACACCCGCGCCGCGGCGGGCAACTCCCTGTTTCAGCTTCGCGACTTCGGCAACAACAAGAAGGGCGAACGCATCGACACGCTGGAAATCGCCCAGCGGGCCGTCGAATACGAACAGAAGCAGTCGGGCAAGCCCTCCGACGGCAAGGACTATCTGAACACCGGCTACGCGGTGCGGGAGAGCAACTTCACGCTCGGCTATGTGCTGCATGGCTTGGCGAGTCAGGCGCTGGGGCGAACGCAGGAAGCAAGCGATTACTTCAACGTCGCCGCCCAGGTGGATCAGAGCGTGCGCCCGCTGGTCGATGCGCTGAAAACCGGGCAGTACAACACCGTGCTGGTGGTCAGCTACGGACTGGGGCCGGCGAAGATCGCGTACGGCCCGGACAACGCGCTGGCGAAGTTCCAGCCGCGCTATCCCAGCGACAACGCGCCGTTGATGGTGAAGGCGGGCGGCGGCACCGCGACGTTCCCCGTGGTCACCGATGTGAACGCGATGGGCACGGACCACATGTGGAACAACCTCGAGGACGTGCGCCACGCCAAGAGCGTCGTGGGCACGGGCCTGCTCGTCGCCGGCGGCGTGGTCACGGCGGTGGGCGTGCACAACGACAGTAAGGAAGCGGCGCTGATCGGCCTGGGCCTGATGGCGGCCGGCGCCATCGCCAAGGCCACCGCCCATGCGGACACGCGCTATTGCAACGTCATGCCGCAGCGGTTCTACGTTGTGCCCATCAACATCACGCAGCCCAACTCCGTCGTCGAACTGCAGGTGCAGGGCCGGGGCCAGTCGCGAATGGTGCTGGCGGGACTCGCTCCGCCGGCGCGCGGCGAGACGCTGCAGCTGCGCTACGTCAGCCTCGTTTCCGGCAGCCGCATCGGCGACAGCTTCACGCCCCCGTGGGCCACGAGCGGCCGCGTGTTCTATTCGACGAATCAGACCGGCCCCGTGCCCGGTGCGCCCTCGCCCATCGTGCTGGGAGGCAACGACGCCCGCACGCCCAGCGCTGACCTGCTGCCGGAGTATCAGAATCACCCGACGCTTCGCTTCGCCACGCCCGCCGAGTTGGAAGGCGTGTACCGAGGTCAGGGCGTCCTGCTGACGACCGAAGATCAGGGCGGCTACGCGGGGCCGCACGTGCTCGAAGGCGGCAAGTCGCTGGTGGAGCCGCTGGCCGGCACCGCGGGCTTCATGCGCATCTTCGGGCAGACGCACTCGTTCGTGCCGGCGCCGCAAGGCAAACGAAAATGAACCGCGCGACGCCACGGCGCGCTCGACGTTTAGCGGGCGGGCTTTGCCCGCCGCGAACCAACGATTGCCCCAACGCAACGCCGCAACTTTTCGCTCTCGACAACCCAAACGCAAGTGTATTCGTATGAAACGTTTGGTGAACTCCATCGCAAGCCCACGGCGGGCAAGGCCCGCCCGCTAAACAAATAAGATTCTCACTCCTCACTCCTGACTTCTGTCTTCTGTCTTCTTTCCACGGAGAAACACCATGCTCAAACACACCCTTACGCTCGCCATTCTCACCGCACTGCTGACCGCCTGCACCACGCCCAACCCCGCCACCCCGCCGCCGGCCGGTATGGCGGACATGCTGCCGTCGCGAGACTATCCGCAGATCGTCGCGACCAGCGGCCTGCAGCCGTTCCTCGCCTTCGATCGTCCCAACGTGCAGGCGGCGCCCGATCGTCCGATGAGCGTGGTCACCGGCGTGCGCAACCTCGACCCGCTTGCCGTGCGCGTGCAGTACCGTTACCTCTTCCTCGATCGCACCGGCCGGCCCATCGGTCAGCCCATGGATTTCCAGTTCGTCAGCCTGCCCGGCAACGGCGTGCAGACGTTCCTCAGCGGCAGCGCGCTGGACACCAACGCCGCCGACTGGCGCCTGGAAGTGCGCTCGGCGCGGTAAGCGCTCGGCACAGTAAGCGCTCGGCGCGGTAAGCGCTCGGCACAGTAAGCGCTCGGCGCGGTAAGCGATCCGCGCGACAAGCGCAAGGTCAACCAGCAGCCTTCGAACGAAAGCCCAGGGATTCCCATCCCTGGGCTTTTTCGTCAGTACGATGAGCCCATGTCGCCCTTGGCGGAAATGCTGACGCGCTGGACCGTGCGCCTCGCGCTGCTTTGCTATTTTTTCGCGATGCACCTGCGCTTCACGGGCGGCGCGCTGCGCACGCACGATCGCCACGCGCGCGCCGTTTACACCCTGGGCTGCGTTCTCATGTTCGCCCACGTCGCCGCCGCGTTTCACTTCTACCACGGCTGGAGCCACGCCCGCGCCGCCGCCGACACCGATCGGCAGACCCTGGAGACCACCGGCCTCGCCTTCGCCGGCGGCATCTGGTTCAACTACCTCTTCCTCGCGCTCTGGCTGGCCGACGCAGCGCACTGGTGGCGCGGGCTCGACGCGCATCGCCGCCGGTCGCGCGGGATCGATGCGGCGCTGCATGCGATTCTCCTCTTCATCCTTTTCAACGCCACCGTGGTTTTCGAGACGGGAATCGTGCGCTGGCTGGGCGCGGTCGGCTGCGTGTGGGTTGCGGCGCTGGCGGTGCGAGGCGTGCGGATGCGAGGAGAAGGAACCGCAACGGAAGGAACACCGCGCAAGCGCTGACGCAAAAACTCAATGCCTGCCGCGACTTTCTCATTGGGTTTCGCCCGGCGGCAACCTAGACTTCCATTGGGAAGAACCCCGTGTTACTCCACCCGTTACCCCCGCAATGCTCATGATGATGCATCTGTTCTCACCAGTTCGCGTTCCGATCCGCACAGCGATTTTCGCGGCAGCGGCTGCGCCCGTGTTGCTGTTCTCCGTCGCGGCCGGCGCACAGACGGATCCGCCGCGCGAGCAGATCGAGTTCTTTGAGTCGAAGATTCGCCCGGTGCTGGTGGAGCACTGCTACTCCTGTCACTCGCACGAGGCGAAGAAGCTCAAGGCTGGTCTTTTCCTCGACAGCCGGGACGGCGCGCTCAAGGGCGGCGACACCGGCCCCGCGCTGCTGCCGGGGGAACCGCAGAAGAGCCTGATCATCGAGGCGATTTCGTACAAGAACGTCGACATGCAGATGCCGCCGAAGACGAAGCTGAGCGAGGCGCAGATCGCGGACCTGACGCAGTGGGTGAAGCTGGGCGCGCCCTGGCCGAAGGAAGCGGCGAAGACGGCGAAGGTGGAGAAGTTCGACATCAAGGAGCGTCGCGACTCGCACTGGTGCTGGCAACCGGTGAAGGCGGTGGCGCCGCCGGCGGTGAAGGCGAAGGATTGGCCGCGCGGCGCGATTGATCGCTTCGTGCTGGCGAAGCTCGAGGACAGAGGCCTGACGCCGGCGGGCGATGCCGACCCGCGCACGCTGGTGCGGCGAATCTATTTCGACCTGATCGGACTGCCTCCCACGGCGGAGGAGGTGGCGGAATTCCTTAAGGACTGCGAGGGCCAGGGGCCAGGGGCCAAGGGCCAAGGGGCGAAGAGTCTGACTCCCCTCCCTCTTAGGGAGGGGCCGGGGGAGGGTCGGGCGTCCGACAACCCCAAGGCTCCAGTTCAACCTGGCACTCAGGGTGACAGTGCGTCCAACCCTCCCCCAGCCCCTCCCTGGAAGGGAGGGGAGCCGATCCCGCAGTCCGCCATTGAGAAACTTGTAGACAAGCTCCTCGCCTCGCCGCACTTCGGCGAAAAATGGGGCCGGCACTGGCTCGACCTGATGCGCTATGGCGAGACCTGCGGCCACGAGTTTGAGTATCCGATCCCGCACGCTTGGCGCTACCGCGATTACGTGATCCGGGCGCTCAACGCCGATGTGCCGTACAACCAGTTTGTGGTCGAGCACATCGCCGGCGATCTCTTGCCCAAGCCGCGACGCAACACGGCGGAGGA
Source organism: uncultured Phycisphaeraceae bacterium (assembly GCA_964426135.1). Lineage (GTDB taxonomy): Bacteria > Planctomycetota > Phycisphaerae > Phycisphaerales > Phycisphaeraceae > CAYRPN01. The sequence continues at coordinate 7,359 of CAYRPN010000146.1, forward strand.
CTTCAATGAATCCGTCCTCGCCACCGGTTTCTATCACCTGCACGAAGCCACGCACGCGCCGGTCGATGTCAAGCTCGATCAGGCCACGCGGTTCGACAACCAGATCGACGTGATCAGCAAGTCGTTCCTCGGCCTGACCGTGGCGTGCGCCCGTTGTCACGATCACAAGTTCGATCCGATCTCGACGAAGGACTACTACGCGCTGTACGGCTTCCTGCGCAGCTCGCGCCGGCAGGAGGCGCTGATCGATCCAGGCCGGAAGATCGAGACGCTCGTGTCGCAGATCAAGGCGGAGCAGTCCAAGGGCCAGGCGGCGTTCAACGCGATCGCACCGAAGGATTCCAAGGCCGCCGCCGCGTCAGTCGCCGCGTACCTGCTGGCGGCGCGCGAAGTGATTGCGGGTACGCCGGCCGCGGTCGCGGCGGCCCCGCCTGCGCCGCGCGGCGACAAGCCTGCCGGCAAGGACATCCTGTTTGAGGATTTCGAGTCAGGCACCTACGCCAACTGGAAGGTGCAAGGCAACGCGTTCGGCAAGAAGCCGCAGACCCAGCAGACGCTGGCCGACTATCAGGGCGACGTCAACGCGCAGGGCAAATGGTTCGTCAACAGCCACGTTTTCTCCAACGGCAACGTGCCCGCCGGCGACAGCCTCACCGGCTCACTCACCAGCAAACCTTTCACCATTGAGCGGCGATACATCCGCATGCTCGTCGGCGGCGGAGCGCACGCGGGCAAGACCTGCGTGAATGTCCTGATCGACGGCAACGTGGTCGGTAGCGTCACGGGCAGGGAACTGAATCGCATGGATTGGACGCAGATCGATGTGGCGGCGCTCGCTGGCAAACAGGCGACCCTCCAGATCGTCGATCAACACAATGCGGGCTGGGGCAACATCGGCGTCGATCACATCACGTTCACGGATGAGGCGCTCAGCGGCGCGCCGGTCGCGCTGGCTGCGCCGCAGGGCGCGGTGAGCCGGCCCGTGGTGGAAGTCGCCAAGGAGCGCGGCCTCGATGCGGCGGCGCTTCAGCGCGTGGTGCAGACGCTGCAAGGCGACGCGAAGGAACCGTCGCATCCGCTCCATGGCTGGGCCCGGCTCATTGCCGAGACGCGCGGCAAGCCCGATGCAAACGCGGTGAAAGCCGCGGCTCAGCGCGTCGCCGGCGAGATCGCGCAGGGCGTGCAGGACTGGGAATATCGCCTGAATCAGGAGCAGGTGTTCACCACGTTCAGCGGCAAGGACTTCGCCGGCTGGCGCGCCACGGGCGACGCCTTCGGCAGCGCTCCGACGCAGCCTGGCACGTGGGATTCGGCGGCGGGCGAGCCGGCGGCGCTCGACGCCGGCGTCGTCAGCAGCGGCGCGGTGGCCGCGAAGCTGCGCGGCGTGATTCGTTCGCCTTCGTTCACCATCACCCGCCCGGTCATCAGCTACCGCGTGCGCGGCTCGGGGCAGATTCGCCTGATCATCGAGAACTACGTGATGGATGTTTACAACGGCCTGCTGTTCGGCGGCGTGTCGTTCCGCGTGGACACCAAGGGCAAGTGGGCGTGGCACGCCCAGGCCGGCGACGCCAGCCGATACGTCGGCTACACCGCGCACATCGAAGTCATCGACGATGGCGACGAAACCATCGCCGTGGATGAGATTCGCTTCGCCGATGGCGGAGTGAACGGCGGCGGCAAAGCGTGGGAACCGGCGGTGGCGATCCTCGGCGGCGGCGACATTGCCACGCTCAACGATGTGGCGGCGCGCTACGGCGAGGCGGTGGCGGCGGCGGTGACGCCGTGGCACGCCGGCAGCGCCGGCGCGGCGCAGGCGACGCTGGTGACCGCGGCAATCGAAGCGGGCCTGTTCGGCGCTTTCGCCGAGAACAGCGCGAAACTCGCCGCGAGTCAGAAGGCGATTGCCGCGCTGGCGTCGCAGATCCCAGCGCCGGGCAAGGCGCCGGCGATGACCGATGGCTCAGCGATCGACGAATCGGTCTTCATCCGCGGCAGCCACAAGAAGCTGGGCGACGAGGTGAATCGCCGATTCCTCGAAGCGCTGGACAGCGCCCCGGTTCAGGACGCGGGCAGCGGTCGGCTGCAACTGGCGCAGCAGATGGTGGACGCCCAGCGCAATCCGTTCATCTCGCGCGTGATCGTGAACCGCCTGTGGCATCACCTCTATGGTCGCGGCATCGTGCCGACCGTCGATGACTTCGGCCGCATGGGCCTGCCGCCGACGCATCCGCAGTTGCTCGACTGGCTGGCGGATGATTTTGTGAAGGGCGGCTGGTCGGTGAAGCGTTCGATCAAGCAGATCGTGCTCAGCCGGGCGTACCAGATGAGCAGCCGCGTGGACACCACGAGCGACGCCGGTCGCCGGGCGGAGGAAGCGGATCCCGCCAATGAGCTGCTGCATCGCTTCCCGATTCGGCGTTTGCAGGCGGAGGCGATCCGCGACGGGATTCTCACGGTGTCGGGTCGGCTCGATCGCACGCAGGGCGGGCCGAGCGTCGCGGTGCACCTGACGCCGTTCATGGAAGGCCGCGGCATCCCCGGGCGCAGCGGGCCGCTCGATGGCGACGGCCGGCGGAGCGTGTACATCGAGATTCGCCGCAACTTTCTGCCGCCGATGTTGATGGCGTTTGATTTTCCCAACCCGTTCAGCGCCATCGGGCGGCGCACGGTGTCCAACGTGCCCAGCCAGGCGCTGATCCTGATGAACGATCCGTTCGTGGCGCAGCAGGCGCAGGTGTGGGCGAAGCGCTTGCTGTCGCAGAAGCTGACGCCGGAAGAGCGCATCGAGAAGATTTACGAATCCGCGCTGAGCCGGCCGCCCACGGCGCCGGAGCGCGCGAAGCTCGCCGCCTTCATCACGGAGCAGGCGAAGGTCTACGGCGCGAGCGCCGACGACGTTCGCGTGTGGACGGACGTGTGCCACGTGATGTTCAACATGAAGGAGTTCGTGTTTTTGAATTGAGCGAACCCCATGACTGGTTTGATCAGGAGAATATAATGATCCTGGTGAAAACGACCCTGGCAAATCGAGTTGACGACGCGCTCCTGCGCGAGGTGGTGCGCCGGTTCCGCGCGGTTGGAGATCCGCTGAAAATTGTGCTCTTTGGGTCCCGGGCTCGGGGGACGCCGCATGAGCGCAGCGATCTCGATCTGCTGGTCGTTGAAAACGGGCCACACGCCCGCGAAAGGCACCGTGCGTCCACTTACCGTCGCTCGTTGATGGGGGTCGATTTCGGAAGCGGCATCGATGTGGTGGTGACGACGCCCCAGGACATCGAAGAGTGGTCCGAAGCGCCGCTGGCCTTTGTGACGACGGCGCTGCGAGAGGGGCGAGTGCTTTATGAAAAAGAGTAACCGGGATGTGGCGCGGGGCTGGTTCAGCAAGGCAGAAAACGATCTGGCCTGCGTTCGCGTGCTCCTGAACAGCGGTGGACCGTACGACATTGCGTGTTTCCATTGTCAGCAGGTGGCTGAGAAGTATCTGAAAGGATTTCTGGCTTATCACAACGTGAAATTTCCATTTGTGCACGACTTGAAGCAGCTTCTCCCTCTCTGCAAGGGCGCGGATGCGACGCTGGTCCTCGATGAAACCGCCATCGAGGGATTGACCGATTACGCTGTCGCATCCCGATATGACAACACGTTTTCACCGCCGCGAGATGAAGTCGAGCAAGCGCTGGCGGCGGCGACGAACCTGCGCAACGCCTTTCGATCGAGACTTCCTGAAGTGTGTCCCTGATAATCACCGCCTGGACAGGATGGCATCACCATGCACCACTGCCACCGATTTCGTCGTCCGCTTTCCCGCCGCGACATGCTGCGCACCTGCGCCAATGGCTTCGGCGCCGTGGCGATGACCGCGCTGATGCAGGATCGCGCGTTCACCGGCAGCGCCTCCGCCGCGAATCTCCCGGGCGCTGCGGCGATCATGGATCCGCGCAACCCGCTGGCGCCCAAGAAGACCCACTTCGCCGCCAAGGCCAGGAGCGTCATCTTCCTCTACATGGACGGCGGGCCTTCGCAGGTCGATACCTTCGACCCCAAGCCCGCGCTGGAAAAGTACCACGGCCAGGACCCGCGCAAAGCCATCGGCAAGCTCGAAGATACGCAGTTCAACAACATCGGCAGCGTGCTCAAGTCGCCGTGGGCATTTAAGAAGCACGGCCAAAGCGGCATCGAGGTCAGCGATCTCTTCCCGCACGTGGCGCAGCACGTCGATGAACTGGCGGTCGTGCGCTCGATGGTCTCGACCTTTCCCGAGCACACCGCGGCCAACTATTTCCTCCACACCGGCAGCGGCATCCAGGGCCGGCCTTCGATGGGTGCGTGGACCAGTTACGGGCTGGGCAGCGAGAATCAGAACCTGCCCGGCTTCGTCGTGCTCAACGGCGGCCTGATCCCGCCGGGCGGGCTCGACAACTTCGGCTCCGGGTTCCTGCCGGCCGCGTATCAGGGCTCCGTCTTCAAGGCCGGCGGAAACCCCGTCGCCAATATCCTTCGCACCGAGTCGAGCGATCAGCTCCAGCGCAACAAGCTCGCGCTGATCCGCGACCTCGATCACGATGCGCTCAAGCGCACCGGCGCCGACGACAAGCTGGAAAGCGCCATCGCCAACTACGAAATGGCGTACCGCATGCAGAGCGCCGTGCCGGAGCTGATGGACCTGACCGGCGAAACGGAAGCGACGAAGGAGATGTACGGCTTCAACCACAAGTGGGCCGGCACGCGAACCTTCGCCCAGAGCTGCCTTCTCGCGCGGCGACTTGTCGAGCGCGGCGTGCGCTTCATGGAACTCACCTGCCCCGGCGGCAGCGGCGATCGCTGGGATCAGCACGGCGGACTCAAGGGCGGCCACGAGAACAACGCCCGCAGCGTCGATCAGCCCATCGGCGCGCTGATCAAGGATCTGAAATCCCGCGGCCTGCTCGATTCCACGCTCATCGTCTGGGCCGGCGAGTTCGGCCGCACGCCTTTCGCCCAGGGCGGCGACGGCCGCGATCACAATCCCTACGCGTTCACCATCTGGCTCGCCGGCGGCGGCATCAAGGGCGGAACGGTCCACGGCGACTCGGACATCTTCGGCTACAAGGTCGTCCAAGGCCGAACCGAAATCCACGACCTGCACGCCACCATGCTCCACTGCCTGGGCATCGACCACACCAAGAGCACCTTCCGCTTCAGCGGCCGCGACATGCGCCTGACCGATGTGCATGGGCATGTGGTGAAGGAAATCCTGGCGTGAAGGGTGACGGATCGCGTTGGTGTTGGCGGGTGGCTTGATCCCATTGGTGGGGAGCGTCTCAATTTGACTGATCGCGGCGGCCGGGGACAATGGCGCACGGCTGAATCGAATAGAGTTTGGTCAAACCAATTGGTATCGACTCTGGAATCAGAGCATGGCGATCAAGACAGACCTTTATCTCGGCGATTCAAAGGAGCAGTTGAAGCGACTTCCAGATCACTGCGTTGATCTCGTGGTCACTTCGCCGCCATACGCCGACCAACGCAAATCTACATATGGCGGCGTTCGGCACGACCAGTATGTCAGTTGGTTTCTACCGATATCCGAACAACTCTTGCGGGTACTGAAGCCGACTGGAACATTCATACTCAACATCAAAGAGAAGGTTGTGGACGGGGAGCGCAGCACCTATGTGCTGGAACTCATCCTCGCGATGCGCAGGCAAGGTTGGCTGTGGACGGAAGAGTTCATCTGGCACAAGAAGAATTGTTACCCCGGAAAGTGGCCCAATCGTTTTCGCGACGCCTGGGAGCGGTTGCTTCAATTTAACAAGAACCGTCAATTCAGTATGTACCAAGAAGAGGTGATGGTGCCCATGGGGGATTGGGCGACCGTTCGCCTAAAGAATCTGTCGGATACAGATAAGATGCGCGATAATTCGAAGGTTGGCAGCGGGTTCGGCAAGAACATATCCAATTGGCTGACCCGGGAAAAGGCTTATCCGACGAATGTCGTTCATTTGGCTACGGAATGCAATAACAAGAATCACAGCGCCGCCTTTCCTCAAGAATTACCGGAATGGTTCATCAAATTGTTCACAAAGGAGAGGGACACGGTGTTAGACCCGTTTATGGGGTCGGGGACTACTATTCTCGTGGCAAATCGCATGCTCCGCAACGCCATTGGGATCGAGGTTGTTCCGGAATACTATGAAATGGTGAGGAATCAAATCAAGGCGGCTGCGCCTCAGTTGTTTGACACAAAGGCAGATCATGACGGCGTTGAATCTCAACAAGGTGTGTTCGTACATTGAGAACAATATCGGGGATTTTCATCAACGGCGGATTCAAAGCCTTGATTCCCTAAAGCTGTCTCAGGTGCTTAGGCGCAAGAATCCATATTTATTCAAGGCGAAGAACGCCTTGACCGCGGAGCAGATTGTTGCCGGATTGGTAGACGCTCATATTTCCTCCAACGAAGAGACAGTCTTCGGCAACTGGCTGGAGGGCCTCGCAATATTCGTCAACAACATGGTTTACGGGGGACGAAAGTCTGGTATTTCGGGAATTGATCTTGAGTTTGATTCTGATGGGTCGCGAAGTATCGTTACGATAAAGTCGGGGCCGAACTGGGGAAACAGTCGGCAAGTCGCGAAAATGATTGCTGATTTCAGGTCTGCGAAACGCACGCTTAGAACGAGCAATTCGCAACTCAGCGTTGTTGCGGTGAACGGCTGCTGCTACGGCAAGGATGATCGACCCGATAAGGGCGATTATTTCGGTCCTTCCGACTTCTCTGTGGGCAATTTTAGTGTAAATGGGTGCGCAAGGA
>CAYRPN010000147.1:0-4723 GCA_964426135.1 uncultured Phycisphaeraceae bacterium
CACCCTACACCCTACACCCTACACCCTACACCCTACACCCTACACCCTACACCCTACACCCTACACCCTACACCCTACACCCTAACCCCTAAACCCCAAACCCTTGTCCAAACTCTCCGCCCTCCATTCCGGCCTTGCTCGCGTCCGACGCTTCCGCTCCACCGTTCGCTGGGGCAGTGCGTGGTCGGTGTTCTTCGCCGTCGCTCTGGGCATCATCCTTGGCGCATTTCTCCTGGATGTGTTGCTGCACATGGGCCGGGTCGAACGCGGCATCGTTCTCGTTTTCTTTTTCGTGATGTGCGGCTGGACGTTCCGCCGGTTCGTGATGCCCGCCATGACCGTGCGCGAGGATGAAACCGAACTCGCCCTGATGGTCGAGCGCAAACAGGGCATCGGCAGCGAACTGGTCGCCGCCCTGCAGTTCGCCGACGCCGACCGAACCCAGTACGGCTCAGCCGACCTGCGCGGAGCGGTCATCGACATCACCGACGAAGTCGCCTCCAGCTTGAATTACCTCGACGGCTTCTCCCGCCAGGAACTGACGCGCCGCTTCATGACGCTGGCGATCATCGTGCTCCTCACGCTGATTCCATGGGTCTTCTTTCCTCGGCACGCGGTGGCGTTCGCCAACCGTTTCCTTCTGGGCAGCGCTCACTACCCGACGCGCACCGTCATCGAATCGATCGAACTGCCGAAGAAGCGCACCGCCTACGGCCAGCCCGTGGTCTTCAAGATCACCGCCAGCGGCGAACTGCCCGAGTCAGGCCGCGTCGAAGTGCGGGCCGTCACCAGCGGCCTGCGCACGACCATCGAACTGAAGCAGCTCGAACAGGACAAGACGATCTACCAGGGCGAACTGCCCCGCGCTCTGGACGACATCGTCTATCAGATTTACCTGGGCGATGCTTACACCGAAGAACGCGAAGTCTCGCTCATTCCGCTGCCGGTTGTGGAATTGGGCCTGGCGGTGGAGATTCCCGTCTACGCCAGGGGCATTTTCCCCGTCAGCGCGGAGGGCCGGCAGCGCGTGGTGCTCGAGGGCTCGCGCGTCATTCCCACGGTGACCAGCGACAAGCCGCTGCTGGCGGCCCGCATCGTCGTCGATGGCAACACGTACCCGATGCGCAGGGAGACCGACAAGCGCTACACGCTGGACACGCCCGACACGCCGATGGCCCGCGCGGTCAAGGACATGCGCTTCGAGATTCAGGTGAAGGATGCCGACGGTCTGGCGCTGGATCGCCCGATCTCCGGCGTGGTGCAGGTCCGTGCCGACCAGCCGCCGCGCATTGCCGCCGCGACGGTCACCCGCTTCGTCCTTGCCAATGCCGCCCCGAAGATCAAGTTCAAAGCCGTGGACGATTACGCGCTTGGAAAAATCCAGCTTCGCAAGGCCATCATCCGCGCCCCGGCCGAGGGCGAGCCGGCGCCCTCCGTCGAATCCGCCGGCGGCGCCGCCGGTGCCGTGGTCGCCGCCCAGGAGGTCATCACCACGGTGCGCGAGATTAAGGACGGAATTCGCGAGCTGGCCGATACAATAGCGGTTGAGCTCACCGACCTGAAGCTCAACCTCGGCGACCGCGTCGAGGTCACGCTCGAAGCCATCGATTTCCGCGGCCCCCTCCCCGGCAAGGCCACCCGCAGCGAACGCATCGTCTTTCAGGTCACCGACCGCAAGGGCGTCCTCGACGCCATGCGCGAACTCGATCCGCAGATGGACAAGAAGCTTGACCAGATCATCGACGCCCATTTGGGCGGAGGGTCACCATGAAGAACATGACACGGACCGTTCTCACCTTTGTCCTCGCACTGACGCTCGCCGCCCAGGGATGGGCTCAGGCGCCAACCAAGGCTGCCCCCGGTGCTGCCCCCGGTGCTGCCCCCGGTGCTGCCGCGGGCGCGACCGCTCCCAAGGCCGCCGGCGGCGACTACATCGGCCGCACCAAGTCCAGCCAGGAGCGCGCCCGCGAGCTCACCAGCGAGCTCGTTGCCGCCCTGCTCGAATCCCACATCCAGCAGCTTGAAGACAACAAGCTGCACGACCTGCCCCTCTACAAAGACCTCATCGACATGCGCAGCCGCATGAGCGATCTGGCCGCCAAGATGATGCCCGCGGTCATCGACCTCTTGACCGAAGCCTCCGAGGCCACCGGCGCCAAGCGCACGCAGCTCATCGGCAAGGCCCAGGACCGCATGCGCGACATCCTGCTCAAGCTGCTCGCTGAACGCGAGCGCATCCGCATCCGCCGCCAGCAGGCCATGCTCATCGAGCGCCTCACCGAGATCATCGGCAAGCAGAAAGCCGCCCGCACTTCCACGCTCGCCCTGGGCCCCACCGATGAGCAGGCGATCGTCGTCACGCTCGGTTCGCAAGGCGCCGTCCAGTCGCTTTATGTCACCTTCGCCGACATGCTCAAGGACGTGGCCACCTGGTCGGGCGACCTGGGCGCCGTCGCCGCCGGCGCTCAGCGCGTGCTCAAGACCGCCAACGTCGATGCCAGCCTCGGCAGCGCCAAGGAAAGCCTGCAGATGGCCCGCTTCATGGACGCCGCCGCCAGCCAGCAGTCGGTGATCGACAGCCTGGAAAAAGTCCTCGCCGAGATCCGCCGCCTCGAAGATCCCTCCGCCATCGACAAGGACGTGGTCGAAGCCGTCAAGAAACTCATCAAGGAACAGGAAGACATCCGCGACGCCGCCAAGGCCGCCAAGAACGACGCGAAGAAGCAGGAGGAACTGCTGAAAGAGCAGACCCTCGTCCAGCAGAAACTGCAGCGCCTGGAAAACCAGATCAGCGGCAGCGAACGCGCCAACGACCTGGCCGCCCGCGCTGTCGCCGCCGCCCAGGAAGCGCGTGAGGCTCTTTTCTCCGAGGACAACAAGGCCGCCACCGCCGAGCAGGGCAAGGTCATCGGCTCCCTCGCCGAATTGCAGAAGGAACTCGAAAAAGCCGCCGGCCTGACCGACGGCGCGCTCTCAGCCGAGCAATACGAAAAGCAGGCCGACCAGCTCGCCGCCACCAGGAAGGAACTGGAAGCCGCCGCCGCCAAGCATCAGGAAGCCGAGAAACAGGCCGAGGCCAAGCAGGAACCCGCCGCAGCGAAAACGGAAAAGGAAGTCGCCAAGGCGCTCGACAAGGCCAACGACAAGGCCGGCCTGCCGCCCGCCGTCGAATCCCGCATCGAGTCAGCCAAGGAAGCCGCCGCCGAAGCCGCCAAGGCCGTGGAACAGAAAGCCGCCGACGCCGGTGAGAAACTCGAAGCCACCGAAAAAGCAATCAAGCAGGCCATCGGCCAGGTCGCCGAAGCCGAGAACAACGCCCGCCGCAACGCGCTGGCCGTGAAGCTCGGCGAACTGAACAAGGCCGCCGAATCCCTCGCCCGCGCCGCCGCCAAGGCCAAGGAAACCGCCGAGACCATCGAGGCCGGCAAGCCCGTCCCCGCCGATGCCAAGGAGCAGTTGGGCAAGGTCGAGGAAATCGCCAAGAAGGTCGCCGCAGGCGTCGAGAAACTCGTGCCCGAAGCGTTGCCATCACTGGCGGAAGGCGCCAAGGCCGCCGACAAAGCGGAGAACGCGCTGCCCGCCGGCAAGGAAGGCGACGAGCCGCAGAAGGTCGAGCCGGCCGCCAAGGCCGCCGAAGCCGCCGCCGCTTCCGAGAAGGCCGCCGCCAATCTCGACAAGGCCGCCGACGCCATCCGCAAGGAAATGGTGAAGACCGCGCAGAAGCTGGCCGAGAAGGCCAGCGGAGAACTGGAGAAACTGGCGGGCCTGATCGAGGAAGTCGACAAGGCCGCCGAGCAGACGCCCAAAGCGGACCAGCTTGCCAAGCTCGCCGACAAGGCGTTCGAGCAGGCGCCCTCCGTCGGCCAGGCTCTGGAAAACGCCGCCGAGAACGCTGAGCGGGCCGGCGAAAAGGGTCAGCCGCAGGCTGGTGAAAAAGGCCAGCCCCAGGCTGGTGAAAAAGGTCAGCCCCAGGCTGGTGAAAAGGGTCAGCCCCAGGCTGGTGAAAAAGGTCAGCCGCAGGCTGGTGAAAAGGGTCAGCCGCAGGCCGGTGAAAAGGGTCAACCCCAGGCTGGTGAAAAAGGTCAGCCCCAGGCTGGTGAGAAAGGTCAGCCGCAGGCTGGTGAAAAGGGCCAGCCCCAGGCCGGTGAAAAGGGCCAGCCCCAGGCCGGTGAGAAAGGTCAGGCCCAGGCTGGTGAGAAAGGTCAGCCGACCGGGGGACAGGCAGGTGAAAAGGGTCAGCCGCAGGCTGGTGAAAAGGGTGAACAAGCGGGCGAGCAGGCACAGGCCGCCGCCGAGCGTGATGTGAACCGCGCCCAGGTGCTGGCTGACATCAAGCGCGACGAATTGCAGAAGCAGCTTGAACTGGCCGAGCGCCTCGCCGCCCTCGCCCAGCAGGGCAAGGAATCGGCCGAGCAGCTCGCCCAGGCCCGCGAAGCCTTCAACGAAGGCCAGCAAGTCGGCGGCGAGAAGGGCGAACCAGCCGGCGGCGAGAAAGGCCAACAGGCTGGCGAAAAAGGTCAGCCCACTGGTGGCGAAAAGGGCCAGCAAGCCGGCGGTGAAAAAGGTCAGCAGGCCGGTGGCGAAAAAGGCCAACAGGCCGGCGGTGAAAAGGGTCAGCCTACTGGTGGTGAAAAGGGCCAGCAAGCCGGCGGTGAAAAAGGTCAGCAGGCCGGCGGTGAAAAAGGTCAGCAGGCCGGCGGCGAAAAGGGTCAGCAAGCCGGCG
>CAYRPN010000147.1:4823-14095 GCA_964426135.1 uncultured Phycisphaeraceae bacterium
CAGCAAGCCGGCGGCGAAAAGGGTCAGCCCGCTGGTGGTGAAAAGGGCCAGCAAGCCGGCGGTGAAAAGGGCCAGCAGGCAGGCCAAGCCGGTCAGCAAGTTGCGCAAGCGATTCAAAAGCAGGCCGAAGCCCTTCAGGGCATCGGCGAAGCGGTCACCGAAGTCACCGGTCAGAACGAACTGGCGAACCAACCGATCGCCGAAGCGGTTGAACTCGCCCAAGGCCTGACCCCCGCAGCCGGTGAGCAGGCACAAGCCGGTCAGCAAGCCGGCCAACCCGCCGGCCAAGGCCAGCAAGCCGGCGAACAGGGCCAGAAGGGCGCCCAACCCGGCGGCCAGCAAGGCCAGCAAGGCGAAGGTCAGGGGAAAGGCCAGGGCGAAGGCCAGGCCAAAGGTGAAGGCCAGGGCCAAGGTGAGGGTCAGGGCGAAGGTCAAGGCCAAGGACAAGGCCAAGGACAAGGGCAAGGACAAGGTCAGGGCCAAGGACAAGGTCAAGGCCAGGGGCAAGGCCAGGGTCAGGGACAAGGCCAAGGCCAGGGTCAAGGCCAGGGTCAAGGCCAAGGCCAGGGTCAAGGTCAAGGACAAGGTCAGGGGCAAGGTCAGGGCGAGCCCAGCCTGAGCACGCCCTCAGCCTCCGCACTGGCGACCGCCCAAGCCATCGCAGGTCCGGCGGCTTCAGCCGCCGCCTCCGCCGCTCAAGGCCAGGGCGAAGGTCAGGGTCAAGGTCAGGGTCAAGGTCAGGGTCAAGGCCAGGGTCAGGGTCAAGGTCAGGGACAAGGTCAGGGCCAGGGTCAAGGACAAGGTCAGGGTCAGGGCCAAGGCCAAGCCTCCGCCACCCCCGGCGAAGCCGGCCCTTCCGGTGAAGGCGGCGGCTCCTCCAAGGGCAAGACCACCAAATCCGAAAACGCCGGCGTCAAGGAAGGCCCCGGCGAGAAGGTCGCCATGAAGGAAGGCGCCGACGCCCGCACCGCCAAGAACAACGAAGACTCCGACGCCAAGGCCCGCGCCAAGAGCGATCCCAAGGGCTGGTCCGCCTCGCTGCCCCCCGGCGTCCGCGACGCCATGAAGGCCCGCGATAAACGCAACCTCCCCCGCGGCTACGAAGACCGCCTCAAGGCGTACTTTGAGGAGCTCGACAAGGCGGAGAAGTGAATTTGTGTTGTGTTCAACTTAAATGGCTCGCGAGAATTTGACCGCAATGCTGAACACATTCTTCAGTTACTTTCCTGGTGAATCCGCAAAGAAGAATCTCACCTGCGAGCCAGAGCGCCGACGCGCGCTAGGTGAGTTGCTCGCAATCGTTGACCAATTCTTTCGCTTGCCACCACTAAAAAGCTATGGCGACGGAATTGGAGGTACGCACGCCACGCTCACCGTTATTGACAATGGATTCATTTTGCATGCATACTTTGATGAAGATGGGATCGGGCTGGAGATGTACGGTCCAGTTGTGCCCGGCACAGAACGAGAACACGGTGATCCATATGACGGAAGTGGCCTCTGGGGCGCGGTAGATGTACCAACACTAAAGGAAGTTTTGCGTTTACTCGATGCAGGAACCTCTCCACGTGAATACGTTCAAACAAATGGGATTAACGTGGGAGTGATCGAAGACTAATTGGCACTAACAAATTGAAACCTCGTAACACTGGAACGGAAAATGCCCACCGCCACCGCCACCGACCTTCCCCCCGTCAATCAGGACGACGTCGCCCTCGTCAACGCCTGGCAGGGCGTTTACCGCAAGCTCTGCGATGAAGTCGCCAAGACCATCGTCGGCCAGAAGGATGTCATCGAGCAAATGCTCGTTGCCATCGTCGCCCGCGGCCACTGCCTCCTCGAAGGCGTCCCCGGCCTCGCCAAGACCTTGATGGTTCACTCCGTCGCTGACGCGCTGAAGCTCGACTTCCGCCGCGTGCAGTTCACGCCCGACCTGATGCCTTCGGACATCACGGGCACCGACGTGCTCCAGGAAGACCCGATCACCAAGGAGCGCAAGTACGTCTTCGTGAAGGGGCCGATCTTCACCAACATGCTGCTGGGCGACGAGATCAACCGCACGCCGCCCAAGACGCAGGCGGCCATGCTCGAAGCGATGCAGGAGCGCATGATCTCCGCCGGCGGGCGCAACTACGAACTGCCCAAGCCTTTCTTCGTGCTGGCCACGCAGAATCCGCTGGAGCAGGAAGGCACGTACCCGCTGCCCGAGGCCCAGCTCGACCGTTTCCTGCTTTACATCAAGGTCGGCTACCCCACGCCGGCGGAGGAATGGGAAATCGCCCGCCGCGTCACCAGCGGCAAGCTCGGCGGCATCCAGCCCGTGCTCGATGGGCAGAAGCTGATCGAAGCCCAGCAGCTCGTGCAGCGGTTGCCCGTGTGCGATCAGGTCGTGGGTTACGCGTGGGCCTTGGTCCGCGCGACGCGCCCCGGCCAGAAGGAAGCGCCCGATTTCGTCAACAAGTGGGTCAACTGGGGCGCCGGCCCCCGCGGCGTGCTGGCGCTGATCTCCTGCGCCAAAGCCCGCGCCCTGATCCACGGCCGCTATCACGCCACCGTCGAAGACGTGCAGGCGATCGTCGCCCCCGCCCTGCGCCACCGCATCGCCCCCAACTACGCGGGCCTCGCCAGCGGCATCAACAGCGAAAAGCTCATCGGCATGCTGCTGGAAGCGGTGCCGGCGGACAAGAAGTACGAGGCGCCGAAGGGGTGAGGTCCGTGTTGCTCGGCGGTGCGCTACAATCGTGTGCTTTCCTTGTCGAAAGGCGCGAAACATGGACGAATCCTGGCGATCACGCATCACCTTCGAACCCGGCAAACGCGGCGGGCGGCCCTGCATCCGCGGCATGCGCATCACGGTGTTCGACGTTCTTTCGTACCTCGCGGCGGGAATGACCACGGCGCAGATTCTCGATGACTTTCCCTACCTCACCGCCGAGGACATCCAGGCTTGTCTCGCCTACGCCGCCGAGCGCGAGCGGAGCATGGTGGCGGTCGCGTGAAGCTGCTCTTCGATCAGAACCTGTCGCCCAAGTTGGCCGAGCGTCTGGCCGACCTGTTTCCCGGTTCGTCTCACGTGCAAACCGAAGGGCTGACTGTGCGGATGACGGACGAATCTGGGAGCACGCGCGCGTTCAGGGTTTCGCTATCGTGTCCAAGGACGTCGATTTCAACATTCTTAGCGTGCTTCGAGGAACCCCTCCCAAAGTAATCTGGTTGTTGCTGGGAAATTGCACCACGGAGCAGATCGAGGCGGCACTTCGTTCGAGAGCGGCTGACCTGCTGAAGTTCGAGAGCGATGGATCGATGGGGACTCTGGTCGTGCGATGAACAGGCAGCTCGTCTCCATTGCTCTGCTCGTGTGTATCCTGACGGACTCGCTGACCAATTGCATGAAGCCGACGAACTGCACGCTATTGACTGGTTGAGCTCCCATGCCCCAAGCCATCCTAACCCGTTACATCCAGCCCGAAGTGCTCACCCGCGTCGCCCATCTGGCGCTGGAGCCAAGGCAGCTCGTCGAAGGCACGCTCGCCGGGGCGCACAAGTCGCCGTTCCATGGCTTTGCCGTGGAGTTCGCCAGCCACCGCGAGTACTCCGCCGGCGACGACGTCAAGCACCTGGACTGGAAGGTCTACTACCGCAACGACCGCCACGTCATCAAGCAGTACGAGATGGAGACGAACCTCGTCTGCCACCTGATGCTCGATGTGTCGGCGTCGATGCGCTACGGCGACGAGCAGCAGCAGAAGCTGCTCTACGCCTCGCGCATCGCGGTGACGCTGGGCTATCTCGTCGTGGAGCATTCGGACAAGGTGTCGCTGACGCTGTTCGACGAGGAAGTGCGGGCCTCGCTCAAGCCCAGCAACACCATGGGGCAGATTCTGAAGATGACCGAGACGCTGGACAAGATGGAGGCAGTGAACAAGACGAAGATCGGCCCCTCGCTGATCGACCTGGCTGCCCGCGCGGGCCGGCGCGGCATCGTCATCGTGTTCAGTGATCTCTTCGTCGATCTGGCGGATCTGGAGAAGGCGCTGCAGCGCCTTCGCTACGACCGGCACGAAGTCGTACTCATGCAGGTCATGCACGATCACGAACTGCACTTCAATCTTCCAGGGATGGTGAAATTCGTCGGCCTGGAGGATGAAGATGTCTTCCTCACCCGGCCTGACGACGTGCGCATCGCGTACCTCGAAGCGCTGAACCGCCACGGCGATGAGCTCGACCGCATCTGCGAACGCAACGCCTGCGAACGCATCATCTGCGACACCAGCCGGAACATGGCGGAACTCTTCGCCGACTATCTGCAGAAGCGCTCGCTGACGCATCGGCGGTGGTGAGATGGGAACGTTGCGGCAAGGCGCAGCGGCGGCGGTAAGGTATACTCGACGGGGCTTCCATCATCGCACCGCGGCGAATCCCCGATCGCCGACCAATCGCCAGATGCGATGCCGACGGCCCATTCCGGTCAAACCACCATGTCCCAAGACGAATTCCTACAGCACGTGCTCGACCAGCTTGGCCGCGTCCCCGAACTGGGCAAGATCGAGGCCCAGCCGATGTTCGGCGGCCACGGCGTCTACAGCCGAGGTCAGTTCTTCGCCATCGTGTTCAAAGGCGGCCTGTATTTCAAGGTCGACCGCTTCTGCATCCAGCGCTACATCGACGCGGGCAGCGAGCCGTTCCGTCCCAGCGCATCGCTGCTGGTGAAAACCTATTACTCGGTGCCCGCCGATGTGCTGGAGAACCGCGACAAGCTGGCGGAGTGGTCGCAGCTTGCCGTGAAATCCGCCGACCCCAAGGCATCGCTGCGGCACTCGGCGGTGACGCGCAAGCGCATGAAGGACAGCGGGAATTTCGGCGGGAGGAAGCCGAAGAAAAAAGGGAAGGGCGGCGCCGCGAAGCCGTCCCCGCGAAAATAGTCGCCTTCATGGGTCATTCCTTGGGCGGCCTCTCACGCGCCGCTTCGAACTTCTTGAAGTCGAAAACGGCGTCGCCGTGCGCATGGATCCACCAGTTCCTCCACGCGTCCCGGTCGAGGCCGAAATTCTCGCGGGTGATTCGCGCCAGGATCGCGGCGATTTCTTCGTGGTGTTGCCGGTGCTGCGGCATTCCCAGAGCCGCGATCAGGAGCGGCAAGCGATTACGATATGTCAAGGCGTGATGCACCCATTCGCCGATCGCCGGCTCGCCGTCCACCAGCCATGCCAGCGCCAGATCGTGTGGAAAAAGATTCCATAGCGACTTTTCGATTTCCTTGTCGAAGCCGGTGCCAGCCTCCTTCGACGTCGCCGCGTAGTCGTCGAAAGCATACATGATTCCGTTCGCAATAAACCGCCACTGCTTACACATTGGACAGACGAGCACTTCCACGGTTTGATCGCCTCGCTCGAATCGGATCAGAGCGGTGGGCAGGAATTGGCAGCCCGTGCCGTACATCGCTGGCGGTCCCTTCGGTTGTGTCCTGCGCCAGATTGCTCTTCGCACGCTGTGGAAGCCGCGTAAATCGAAGACGAGCGATTGAATCCGTTCGACCTGCGATGCCGTCAGTTCGACGGGGCCTGCAACGACATCGTTCTCCGGCCTGTCGGCGTATTCCTTCGTGGTCCGATCCGTGGGTGAAATGCGTAGCGCCGTGACGAGCGTCGGGCAGCGAAGCGTTTCAAGGTGCGGGCCATGTAATGCGGCGATGTCCTGCTGCACAGCGGCCCGCCACTGCGAAATCGGCGCGGCGCAGCCGCCCACCCAGAGGGCGATGATCGCGGCTGCGAAACCGAAGATCTGCGCGATCCGCGACATTGATTGGTTGCGTCCCGGCATTTGGCTTGTCCTGGAACTCGACAGGTTGAAAACCTGTCCCACGCAAAATCGCATTTCACCGCTTGATTCTGGCGCTCCCGCCCTTCGCCACGTGATTGAGTTCCTCCAGCGTGATCTGCGACGTGTCGCCGCGCGTCGTCTGCAGCAGCGCTCCGTGCGCCACGCCGATGTTGACGCAATCCTGCGGGCTCTTGCCGGCGAGGAACCCGTAGGCGAAGCCGCTGGCGAAGCCGTCGCCGCCGCCCACGCGGTCTTCGATTTCCAGGCCGGGGAACTTGATGCCTTCGTAGAACTGGCCGTCGTGCCAGAGGATCGCGGTCCAGTCGTTGATCAGGCCGCTGCGCACGGCGCGGAGCGTCGTGCCCACGACTTTGATGTTCGGAAAATCCTTGACGACCTGGTTCACCATCTGCTTGAACGCGGTGGTGTCGAGTTCGCCCTTGTCGATATCGACGCCGTGCACTTCGTAGCCGAGCACCTTCTGGAAATCCTCCTCGTTGCCGATCAGGCAATCGATGTACGGCACGATCGGCTTGGTCGCGGCGATGGCGTCCTTGCTGCTCCAGAGCTTGCTGCGGAAGTTGAGGTCATAGGAAACGATGGTGCCGGCTTCGTGTGCCGCCTTGACCGCCTCGGCCACGAGGGCGCGCGTGCTGGGCGAAAGCGACGCCATGATGCCGCCGGTATGCAGCCAGCGCACGCCCCGCTTCTTGAAGAGCATGACCCAGTCGACGTCGCCGGGTTTCATCCTGGAAGTCGCGCTGTGGCCGCGATCGTACATGGTGACGCTGCCGCGCACGCCGGTGCCGACTTCGGTGAAGTTCAGCCCGATGCGGGCCTCGCGTCCGACGCCGTCGAACTTCATGTTGACGACGTGCTTGATGTCCATCGGCGCCGATCGCGCGTGGTTGACGATGATGCTGCCCACGGGATTGTCAACGAGTCCACCGACCCATCCGGTGCGCAGGCCTAGTCGCGCCAGCGCGTAGGCCACGTTGTACTCGCCGCCGCCGACGTGGACTTCCAGCGTGCTGGCGAACTCGATGCGGCCATGCCCGGGCGGGCTGAGGCGCACCATGCATTCGCCGAGGGAGACGAGATCGATTTCACATTGGTCCGCGGGTCGCAGGATCAGAGTCATGTCATGCCGCCTTGTGATTGCCGTCGGCTCTGATTCGCCGGCCCATCGCTCGTCAGGGCCGCCGATCGCGCCGAGGCAGGGCTGCGGATTGTCGTGAGAGCATACAGCCATGTCAACGCCCGTTGGCAGAATCGTTTGACTTATGTTATGTATCACGCGGCAGCCCTTGTTCGCAGGTCGTCCGAGCAAGGGCGTTGCCGCGGGGTTCGCCGGAGCATCGCGAAGATGGGTCTATCTCATGGCGTTGTCTCTCGCGCTCCGCTGGCGTACGCTTCCTTGTTCCATGCGAACCCCCCTGCCCATGCTCGTACCCTGCGTCGCTGTTCTGCTCGCGCTGGCGGGATGCCAGGCCCAGAGGCCGAACGCCGAGGTGATCGAACGCCGGCCCCGGCCGGCGGCTGCGGCGCCCGCCGCACCCGGACCATCCAGCGCCGCTCCGGGCAACTCCAGCGACAGCGCGACTGCGCCTGCCCGGCACGAGTTCAGCCATCGGCAGATGGGCACGTACTTCCGCATCGTGATCTACAGCAACGACGAGGCGGCCGCCAGAGCTGCCGCCGAGGCTGCGTTTCAGCGCGTCGATCAGTTCAACGCCATCTTCAGCGACTACGATCCGGCCAGCGAAACGAGCAGGCTCTCCGCCACGGCCGGCAGCGGCCGGAGCGTGAAAGTCAGCGATGACCTGTGGAAGCTGCTGCGCGAAAGCGATCGCTTTTCGAGGCAGACCGACGGACTGTTTGATGTCACCGTCGGCCCCGTCGTTCTGCTGTGGCGCGCCGCTCGCACGAGCAGGCAGTTGCCCACGTCGGATCAACTCGCCAAGGCGCTCAGGGCGGTGGGATACAACAAGATCGACTATGACGAAGCGGCGAAAAGCGTGACCCTGCGCGAGCCGGGCATGCGACTGGACTTCGGCGGGATTGCGGTCGGGTATACGCTGGATGTCCTGATGGCGATGCTCAAAGCGCGGGGCTTCACGCGCGTGCTCATCGATGGCGGCGGCGACATCCTGCTGGGCGATCCGCCGCCGAACCGCGATGGCTGGCGCATCGGCATCGCGTCGCTGGAAGGCAAGGACGGCCCACCCAGCCGATTCGTCATCCTGAGCAACGCGGCGATCACCACCAGCGGCGACATGTTTCGCTTCGTTGAAATCGGCGGCAAGCGGTACTCGCACATCATCGACCCTCGCACCGGACTGGGCCTGACGGATCACAGCAACGTCACGCTGATTGCGAAGGACGCGACGACGAACGACGCGCTTTCAAAGGTCGTCAGCGTGCTGGGGCCGGTGAAGGGAATCGAGTTGATCGACCGCATCGATGGCGCCGCGGCCATCATCGAGCGCAAGCCCGGCAAGAAGCTGGAGTCATTTGAATCGAGCCGAGTGAAGCATTTGAAGACGGAGCAGCGGTCGACCGGTGAAACGCCGTGAGCCTCCGCCAGCCTGAAGACCTGCCCCGCATTTTCACGCAACGGCAAATCCCCTGCCGATAACCATTTCATGCATGGCGATTCCGAACCGATGCCCCCCTCCCGCATTCTTGCCCAGTTGATGGGTTGGCTGTCGCTGGGCTTGGGCATGGCGATGATCGCGGTCATCGCGCTGGTTCCGCCCTGGCTGGAACTGCGCTACGCCCAGTGGGAGCGAGGCTTCATCGAGCAGTGCTCGCGACAGCAGTTCAAGCAGATCGAAAACTACGAGCAGTTCGCGGCCGGCTTGCAGAACAACGATCCCGTGTTGCTCGAACGCCTCGCCTTCCACCATCTGCGGCGAAAGCCCGCCGGCGCGATGCTGGTCCTGATGCCCGACGATCCGAACGATGAGTCGGCCGTCCGCACGGTGATCAACGCGGATGGCACCACCACCACCGGGCTTGCGTTCGATCCCACGGTGCTGGGCGACGAACGGCAGACGCTCCTGGAGAAGTGGCTCCACCAGCCCATGCCCGTCGTGGGCGAGGACTATCCAGCCTACGAAGTGCCAAGCCACCCGGCGATCCGACTGGCGACGGGACCGAAGCGTTCGCTGCTGCTGGCGCTGGGCGGCGTGTTCATGCTGTGCGGCCTGCTTCTGCCAAGCTCGCGGCGAACATCGACAAGCACGAACCTTTCTTGAGATTCTCAGCTTCAACGCTGAAACGTCATCCTGACCATTCTCGGCAGCGCTGTCACGGCAAGACGACCAGCGTCGCCTGTTTCGTCGGGTCTGCCCAAACTTCCGGGGATTGCGGTTCGGCCCCCTCGCCCCCGGCTCGGAGCCTGAGAATCTTTCGATTTCCGTCACCGATCGTGCAATCGGATCGCGCCA
>CAYRPN010000148.1:0-14008 GCA_964426135.1 uncultured Phycisphaeraceae bacterium
CTCCCTAAGAGGGAGGGGAGTTTGATTCGGCCCGCATTAGATGTCACGCACCCGGGCCGCCGAGAGTGGCCGGAAAGTGTCCTACCTTTTTGGCAGTCAAACCATAAGTTGAATCAGAGCTTTGGTTTAGGTTGAAATTGAAGAGGTGGGGGTCGTTGGCCGGCCACTTTCGGAGGCGGATGACGAGGTCCGTTCGGTGCGAGGAGGCTGAACGCTCACGCGCGACAGCCACAGAATAGCTGGGGTTCCAATCTTCACCGCGGCTCGGCGGGAGCGTCGCCCTGCCCTATGTGTTTGCCCTGGATTCACACCGCCCGCCGGCCGTGGGGGATGTCGGTTTCCTGCGGGGGCTTGCCTTCCGCTTCGATCGCCAGGGCGACCATGCGTTGCCGCAGGTCTTCGACGATCTGTTCGTAGCTCGCGTTGGGGTCGGGCGTGTAGGCTTGGCCGTAGTAGACGCGGGAGCGGCTGGGCTTGAGGAAATGGACCCACATCTTCCGGTGCATGGGCGTGCCGGTGATCCAGACGGGCACGATCTTCGCGCCGCTGCGGACCGCCATCATGCCGACGCCGCCCTGCATGGGCTGGAGCATGCGGTGATCGCGCTGCAGGCCGCCTTCGGGAAAGATGCCGACCATCGCGCCGGCCTGCAACGATTCGAGCACGGCCTTGAGCTGCTTCAGGGGCTGCTTGCCGGGATCGAGGACGATGGGCGTGATCGCTTTCCAGAGCGGGTTGAGCGCGCGGTAGAAGTTTTTCCGGACCATGACCCAGCGGATCGGCCGCAGCGTGCCTGACTGGATGAGGAACGGATCGATGCCGGCGGTGTGGTTGCTGGCGAGGATGACGGGGCCGGCGCTGGGCACTCGATCCTTTCCGAACCATTGGGCACGATGCCAGATGAGCACGAAGATGCGAGCGAGGTGCCAGAACAAGTTCTGGCAGGGTCGCGGCATGGGCCCGCGCAGGAGCAAGCGGCGCAGGCCCCATCCGCCGACGATCACGAGGACGGCGGCGGTGGGCAGGAGCGACTGGAGCATGACGCGGTCGGCGGTGGCGGCGGGGAGTTGCCAGATGATGAAGTTGGTCAGGACGATGGCGACGGTGGTGGCCAGGCTGTTGATGCCCATGACGCGGCCGCGGATGTAGTTGGGCGAAATCGCCATGAGGAGGGAGAAGGTGCAGATGATCGCCACGTTGCCGAAGAACCCGATGCCCAGCGCCATGACCAGGCCGAGGAAATACGTTCGACTGACGGCCAGGACGACGACGCAGAGGCCGGCGATCACGAGGCCCAGGAGTCCCAGCGGCACGCTCTCGCGCTGGGTGTTGATCAGGGCGATGGTCACGCCGCCGGCGAGCATGCCGCCGCCCAGTGCGGTCATCATCTGCGAGTAGCAGGCGAGGATTTCGTCATCGTTGAATCCGTAGCGCTGGGAGCAGAGCGCGACGAAGGCCTTGGAGACGACCATGGCCGCGCCCCAGACGAGCATGTTGGTGGCGGTCAGGCCGATGGTGCGGCGGTGCTTCTTCATGTAGCCCAGAGCGGCGAACATGCTGAGCAGGCCGGTGTTCTCCTCGTGACCGGACTTGGCGCGATGGCGGATCTTCAGGAACGTCAGAACGCCGCCGCTGACGACGTAGATGGCGATCGCCATGAGCAGGACGGTGCGGAGGGTGCCGGAGTCTTTCTCGTCGATGACCGCGCCGCCCACGAGCATGCCGATGAGCGACGCGATGGTGGCGATGCTGATGAGGATGCCGTTGGCGGCCTGCAACTGCTCCATCGGAATGACTTGCGGGACGGTGGCGCTGCGGGCGGGGCTGAAGATGGCGGCGAAGGTGCCGACCGCGGCGACGAGGGCGAAGACCTTCCAGTGATGATCGTCGGGAATCGCGGCAGCGCCGGCGAGGGGGACGAGCAGAAATGCGAAGAACAGGATGGCCGCCCGCGCCTCGTCGCAGCCCATCATCAGCCACTTGCGAGGCAGCCGATCCGCGAGCCAGCCGGCGGCGGGCGAGATGAACATGTAAGGCAGGAAGAACCAGAAATCGATGGCGGCGGGAATGCGGGTCTTGCCGTCGAGCGCGTCCTTGGTGCCCATCAGCGCCATGCCGATGAGCATGATGAGGCGATCGCCGAATCCGCTGGCGGCGATCGAGGTCCACATGAGCGTGAAGTTGGCGTTTCGCCACAGCGGTTTCAGCGGTCGCGGGCTGTCGGTGGCGGTTTCGCTCATCGCGGCGGGACTTTAGCAGGTCTGCATGGGCGAGTCCTGCGTCGCTGTTCGGCGCCGTCGAAGAATCAGCCGTTCCCTGCTGACGGCTTTGCGGGACTCCTCTCGACGAAGGGCGCGGCGCACAGGCACCTGCGGTGCTTCCGCTAACCGGGATTTCCTGACGCGGGCCTTTCAACCCAATCAAAATGCAACATTCGCATCTCCGCAATTCAACCCGCGCCCCTTTCGAGTCGATGCTTTCCCCGGCGCCGCCATACCGGCGGCGCATTGGGGCCGATAATGACGCGATTACTCTTCGTTGCCGCACTCATCAGCACCTTGATTGCTTGCCAGTCGCCGGTGGACTCGGGCGCGTCCGCAGCCGCCGACCGCGCCGGCTCGCGGCAGGTGGTGATCCGTGCCACCATGCTCATGATGAAAATGGTGGACCCCGCGCGGCTCGACGATTTCTCCATCGTCGAAGTCATCGGCGAACCCGCCGACATCGAGCAGTCCGCCGCTCCGCACACCGCGACGCTGCGCGGCATCGCCGCCCGCGTCATCCCCGCAAGCCAGGTGGAGCGAGCCGTCAGAGCCATGGACGAAACCGTGGACCTCTACGTGATGGGCAACCCCGAAGTGATCGTGCCCATCGGCGAGAGCAAAGACGTGCACGTCTATCCCGCACAAAGGGTCAGCACCGGCGCGGCGCAGCCCCGCTCCCCGATCGAGCCGTGGATCCTGCGTGTCCGCCCGACCAGCAACGACCGCGGCGCACCGATCCGCCTGAAGCTGACACCGGCGATCGATCTGAACCGCTTCAAGGAAATGGGCGAACTGGCGGCGGGCGTGCCGGTGCCGCAATCGCACGACATGACGGTGCTCGTCAAACCCGGGCAGACGATCGTCGTGGCGGGCCTGTTTCCGGTGCTGGAAGTGACCAGTTCCTACGACCGCAAGACGCACCAGCCCGACGCGAGCAAATCCGCGCCGGCGGAAGTCGTGGCCATTATCTCCGTAAGCGAATTGCCGATCGGACCAACAGTGGCGGCAAAGTAGCAAGCACGAATCGGATTGCCCTTGGCCCTTGGCCCTCGGCCCTTGGCCCCTGGCCCTCGGCCCTCGGCCCTAGGCCCTCGGCCCTTGTCCTTTCTCATTTCGTCTTCATCCACTGCCGCCCCGCCCACACCAGCTCCACCACGCCGAACGCCAGCACCGCGACACCCATGGGCGAGCGGTCGCGCTGCGGGTTTGAGAGCGTGATGATCAGCACGCCCAGCGCGATCCAGCCGACGCCGAAGATCGCGTGCCACAGATAGCCGCGACGCAGCACCGCTTCAGCCTCGCGTCCGCGGTCCATCGCCTGCCGGGCCGTCTCCACACGAGCGATGAACTCCTCCGCATCCTGCCGCGGCCAGCCCTGGCGAACCATCTCATTGATCAGATCACCCACCGGTCTGCCCGACACCAGCGCCTGCGCCACTGCCTTGGCGTATTCCTCGACCTTCGCCCGGCCTTTCTGGTCGGCGTCGGGCGGCGATGCGTCACCGCGGGATGGCGTGGACATTCGGTTCCTCCTGAGTGCGACCAAACAGATCGCACCGCATCATTGCCCCGTCCCACCCGCGTCCCTACTATGGGTGTTTGGTGGATCGGCCGCGGTGTGGGGACGCGGCGATGGTTCTGTTTTTACTGGGAAAGGATCGTACCCGATGGCTGCCAAAGTGTCCCGACGTCCCTCCGCTGCCAACTCCCCCGCAGCCCCCGCAGCCCCCGGAGCCCCCGTTGTCGCAGCGGGCATGCCCGATGTCCAGTCCGCAGCCGACGTGCGCAACGTCGCCATCGATCGCGTGGGCGTCCGCCACATCCGCTATCCCATCACGCTCAAGTGCCCCGCCACCGGAGGCGAGCAGCACACCGTCGCCCTCGTGAACATGCTCGTGGGCCTGCCTCATTATCAGAAGGGCACGCACATGTCGCGCTTCCTCGAAGTGCTCAACAAGCACCACGAGGAACTGCGCAGCGATCAGATCATGGACGTCTGCCACGACATGCGCAAGCGACTCGAAGCAGAAGACGCGCACCTGGAGCTGAAATTCCCCTACTTCATTCACAAGAAAGCGCCGGTGACCAAATCCGAGGGTATGCTCGACATCGAAGTCACCTTCGAGGCCCGCAGCAACGGCGACGCCTCGCGCGACACTTTCACCATGGGCATCCGCGTGCCGGCCACCAGCCTGTGCCCCTGCTCCAAGGAAATCTCCGCCTACGGCGCCCACAACCAGCGCTGCGAGATGGAAGTCAAAGTGCAGTTCCACCCCGGCAAATACATGTGGATCGAGGAGCTCTTCGAACTCGTCGAGAAGTGCGCCAGCGCCCCGGTCTATGCTGTGCTCAAGCGCCCTGATGAAAAGTTCGTCACCGAGCAGGCGTACGACAACCCGAAGTTCGTCGAAGACATCGTCCGCGATCTGGCCCTGGCGCTGAATACCGAAAAGCGCATCTGCTGGTACGTGGTGACCAGCGAGAACTTCGAGTCGATCCATAATCACAACGCGTATGCGTCGATCGAGCGCGACAAGCGCGTCAAGTAAAACGCTTGCGCCTCCGCATCCCCCGATCCTCCGTGCAACTGATCCTCTACACCCGCGACCACTGCCACCTCTGCGAGCGCCTCGAACAACTGCTCGCGCCGCACCTGCCGCGCCTGCGCCAGCGCGGCGAGTTCACGCTCATCAAGCGCAATATCGACGACGGAGCCGACTGGTACGAGCAGTACCACACGCGCATTCCAGTCCTCACCTGCGACGACCGCGTCATTCTCGAAGGCAGGCCGGAGCCCCTGGCGGTTGCCATGGCGATGGGGAAACTCATGTAGTCGCGCGACACCGCATGGCGCACGCCAGGGCGCATGCGGCGCGATACGATGCGGCGCGTGAAACCCTCGCCCTCCTTCACTCAGCGTCCGATCAAGCAGGTGCGCAACAGCGTCGCCGCGATGTCGATGGACCTGCTCGCCGTCGAGGAACCGCTGGAAATCCGCATCGGCAAGGAAGCCGTCGCCGTGACCATGCGCACCCCCGGGCAACCGGGGGCCGACGCCGACCTCGCCGCCGGTTTCTGCGTCACCGAAGGCATCATCGAGCGCGTCGAGGAGATCGAATCCATCGAACCCTGCAAGCTCGCCGACTACGGCAACGTGGTGATCGTCACGCTCACCGAAGACGCCGCGATTCGCCGGGCCCAGCGCGTCGCCGCGTGCAAGCGCGAGCTTTACGTGAACAGCTCCTGCGGCCTGTGCGGCAAGCAATCCATCGACAAACTCAAACAGGTGACGCCCACGATTCAAGGGGCATTCACCGTTTCGCCAGGCATTCTCGCCCAGCTTCCGCAAAAGATGCGCACCGCGCAGGCAACATTCGAAGCCACCGGCGGGCTGCACGCGGCGGCGGTGTTCACGGTGACCGGTGAATTGCGATTCCTGCGCGAGGATGTGGGCCGGCACAACGCGGTGGACAAGGTCATCGGCGCCGCGCTGCTCGCCGGGCAGGTGCCGCTCGATCCGGCGGTGCTGCTGGTCAGCGGCCGAGCAAGCTTCGAGATCGTGCAGAAGGCCGCGATGGCGGGCATCGCCGTGATCGCGGCGGTCAGCGCCCCCAGCAGCCTGGCGGTCGATACGGCCGAGGCCCTGGGCATCACGCTCATCGGCTTCCTGCGCGAAGGGCGCATGAATGTGTACAGCGACCGCGCGCGGGTGGGGTCATGGGCGGTCGCATAAGAGCCGGAGTCTGTGACTGCGCATGCTTGCCTTTTCGGAGCCGGAGGCTGCGATTCCGGTTCGCCTGTCTTGTCCGAGCCGGAGTCTGTGACTCCGGTTCGACCGAGCGGCTCGAAGCCGCGACGGCCGAAACTCGGCACAGTGAGCGAACGAATCACTGATTGTGCAGGGCGCGAACTTCGCTTCGCCGGCATTGAGCCGGCTCAGCGAACCGGAGTCACAGACTCCGGCTCTGACAAGCCATCGATCTCTCCATCTCTGAGTCTCTGCGTCTCTGCGTCTCTCTTTCTCTCCATCTCTCCGTCTCTTCCAAATCCTCCATTTTCTCCCACGACGTTGACCCAACCGCCGGTGACTGCGAACATGTCCCGCCCATGCCTTACGAACGCGAGAACATTCAGCGATTAGCCGCCTACACGCCCGGCGAGCAGCCCGCCGCCGTCGGCGTCGATGGTCAGGTGAAGCGGGTCATCAAGCTCAACACGAACGAGAACCCGTACCCGCCGATCGAGCCGGTGATGCAGGCGATCCGCACGCTGCCGGGCGAATCGCTGCGGAGGTATCCGTCGCCCAGCGCGATGACGTTTCGCAAGACCGCTGCACAGGTGCACAGCGCCGCCAGCGGCGTGGCGCTGACCGCCGGCAACATCATCGCGACCAACGGCGGCGATGAATTGCTGCGGTTGGCGATCACGGTGTTTTGCGAGCCGGTGCCTAACTCCCCTCCCTCTCAGGGAGGGGCGGGGGGAGGGTTGGACGCACGCCAACTGGAGGCAGCCGGATTCAGGAACGCATCTGACATCGGCGCCATAAGGAACGATGATCGCCCGACCCTCCCCCAGCCCCTCCCTAAGAGGGAGGGGAGTCCGACCGCCAGCACTCCCACCGTTTCCCCCCGCCGCGGCATCGGCGTCGCCGAGCCCAGTTACTCGCTGTATCCCGTGCTGGCGGAAACGCACGACACGCCGACGGTGCGCGTCGATCTCACCGCCGACTACGACATCCCTGGCGACTTCGAGGATCGCATGCTCACCGCGGGCGTCGGCCTCGTCCTGATCGTCAACCCGCACGCACCGAGCGGCCGGCTGTATCCCGTGGAACGCCTCGAACGCATGGCGCGCAAACTGATGGGCCACGCGGTGCTGCTGATCGACGAGGCGTATGTCGATTTCGCTCAGCGCGACTGTCTGCCGCTGCTCGCCGAAAAAGCCGGCCTCGACAACGTGCTGCTGCTGCGCTCGATGAGCAAGGGCTATTCCCTCGCCGGCCTGCGCTTCGGCTACGGCATCGGCCACGCCAACCTGATCGCCGCGATGGACAAGGCCCGCGACAGTTACAACACCGACGCCCTCGCCCAGGCCGCGGCAACGGCGGCGGTGGCGAATCGTTCGCTGGCGGCGGAGTCGTGGAAGAAGGTGATCGCTGAGCGCACGCGCATGACGGCGGAACTCACCAAGCGCGGCTGGCGCGTGTTCCCGAGCCAGAGTAATTTCCTGCTCGCGGTGCCGCCGGCGAATGCAACGGCGGGACCACCATCCCGACAGGGTGGTGCCTTTAAGTCTGCGGGCCTCAAGCAGGCACCGCCCTGTCGGGACGGTGCTCCAGCGCATTTGCAGCCGCCCCTCGCCAAACAAATCTACGAATCCCTCAAGGCCCGCGACATCCTCGTGCGATACTTTGATCTGGATGGCCTGCGCGACAAGCTGCGCATCACCATCGGCACGCCGGAGGAAAATACGGCGGTGTTGGAGGCGCTGGACCAGTCGGAATCTCAGAGTTAGTACCTGCAGTTTTATGGCAGTCATGGCAAAATCAAAGAACACACACCTTCAGCCAATTCGAAGAATCTCCCTCCGGCCCGGCGACATCGTTGCCATTCCGCTCGGCAACAGGAATTATGGCTATGCACGAATCTATCGCGATGCCAGCATCGCCGTGTACGACTATGTCACAAACGGCATTGCTTCAGTTGAAAGTGTCGTCGGAAATCCCGTAGCATTTCATGTTGGGTATTTTCGCCCTCGTGGTGCGATATTTGACTGGTTGAGAATTGGCCGGGTAGCTATGTCGTCGAAAGAAGGTCCATGGCCTCCACCGTGCTTCATTGAGGACATCTTGAAACCGGGAACATTTCGGATTTATTACCGCGGCAGACTTCGGACAGCGACACCTAGTGAGGTAGTGGGACTTGAGGCACAGGTAATGGAGCCGCCTAAGACGATCCGGGAGCGAATCAAACGTGAGATCGCCGGTCACCATCTCTAGTGAATCGGCGGTACCGCCCAATCGCGCAATACGAATTATTGACACGAAGCCGAACACCAACTACTAAACAGTGCCCATGCCTCGCACCACCACCATCACGCGTACCACCAACGAAACCAAGATCACCCTCGAACTCAACCTCGACGGTGGCGGTTATGACCACAAAACCGGCGTCGGCTTCTTCGATCACATGCTCGACCATGTCGCCCGCCACGGACGCCTCGGCCTGAAGGTCAGCGCCAAGGGCGACCTGCACATCGACGATCACCACACCGTCGAGGACGTCGGCATCGTGCTCGGCCAGGCGCTCGACAAGGCCCTGGGCGACAAGAAGGGCATCGAACGCTACGGCTTCGCCTCCGTGCCCATGGATGAAGCCCTGGCCCGCGTGAGCATCGATCTGTCAGGCCGGCCGGCGCTGGTCTTCGCCACGGACTTCGACGCCGCCGGCGGCAAGATCGGCACGTTCGATGTCCAGCTCGTCCGCGAGTTTTTCCAGGCGCTCTCCACCAACGGCAAATTCAACTGCCACGTCGAAGTGCCGCACGGCTCGAACCTCCACCACATCGTCGAAGCGATTTTCAAGGCGCTGGGCCGGGCGCTGCGCGACGCGGTGAAGGTGACGGGCACGGAGGTGCCGAGCACGAAGGGCAGTTTGTGAAAAAGGCGGAGATTGCAAGTGAAGAGGCGGAGATTGCAAATTGAAAATTGAGAATTGAAAATTTCAAATTGCCGAGCTGCCTGCCCATCTCGCGTGTCATCGTTATCGCGTCCGGTGCGGCTGGGTCCGCCCAATTTGCAATTGACAATTTTCAATTTTCAATTTTCAATCTCTTCATGTTTTCTCCGCTCATCCAACAGGTGATGAACCGCGTCGACGCCCTTCGCCACGCGGTCGACGATCACTGGCAGATTCCGCGCGACGAGGCTGTCGTGCTGGCGCAGCTCGTGCGGCTGGGGCGGTGCGTTTCCATCTGCGAGATCGGCGTCAGCTACGGCTACTCCACGCTGCACTGGGCCGCGGCGACCAAGCCCATGGGCGGACACGTACATGGCTTTGACATCAGCGAGAAGAAGGTGCGGGCCGCCACCGAGCACCTGACGCAGGCGGGGTTGATCGACTGCGTCACGCTGCACCTGGGCGACGCCTGCAAGCTGGCGGCTGAGGTCCAGCCGGCGAAACCCTATGACCTGGTCTTCCTCGACGCGACGAAAGAGGAGACCGGCGACTACCTGTCGGCGGTCTGGCCCTGGCTTGGACCAAGGGCGACGCTGATCACCGACAACACGCGGACGCATCCGTCGGAGCTGGCGGCATTCCTGCGTCGCCTGCGGAGCATTCCCGGCGCGACGAGCGTGGAGGTGCCGGTGGGGAACGGGTTTGAGATGACGATCTTGGAGCGGAGTTGATCGCTCCGCCGCACAAAGAAAAAGCCTCCGCCTTCAGGGCTCCGAACCTGAAAGCGGAGGCGCGCCACGGCTGAAAATTTCAGCGCGACCGAAGCGGACTTCGGCAGGCGTATGGTAGCCAACCTGAAAGGCGCATGTCAATGAAATGGTTTGCTTTGCGCGATATTGATTAAACGATGTAATGACAGATATTTACATCAACATCCATGGCCAAACGCGGGCAAGATCGCCCCTTCCGAGGCGAAATTCGCCCTGGATGCGTTCAAATGACGTAAGTTTCGTATTGACATATAGTAACAGTCACAATCCAGCCCAGATTACGCGATCCCATGTCCAAGACCGTTCATGTCGCCATTGGAATCCTCGTTGAATCCCGGCAAGCGGCGACTTGTGTTCTCATTGCCCGCCGCAAGGCGGATGCGGTGCTGGGCGGATACTGGGAACTGCCGGGCGGAAAGATTGAGCCGGGCGAGTCGCCGCAGCAGTGCCTGGTGCGCGAGTTCGAAGAGGAACTGGGCGTGGTCGTCGAACCAGGCGAAGCGCTGGCGATGATCGAGTTTCAGTACGACCACGCGCGGGTGCGGCTGCATCCGTTTTTTTGCCGTCGGGTGCGCGGCGAACCGGAGAATCGACATGTGGCTGAACACCGCTGGATCGAGGCGCGGGAGTTGCTCGACTACCAGTTCCCCCCCGCCAACACCGACCTGATGCGGCAGGTTCACGCGCGGCTGCTCGGCGGCGACACCCACCACTGATACGGATTCCATTTGATTCTCGCGCTGATGCCACTGGCAGGCTTGGCTGCCAGTGCTCTCTGAGCGTGGGCACTGGCAGCCGAGCCTGCCAGTGGCATCAACCTCAGGTCGGCGCGCGATTCAAATGGAATCCGTATGATCGCTGCACGGTCAATCGCCGAGGCTGAAGAAATCGCGAATCTTGCCGAGCAGTTCCGTGGCGAACGATCGCTGCTGGGCCGCCTTGACGGCGTCGTCCTTGGAGGCCAGCGCCTGGTCGTTGCGAATGCGGCGGAAGGCGATGCGGTGGCTGAGCACTTCGGCCAATTGGGGCCGCCGCTGCAGGATCGGGGAGATCACGTCCTTCGCCAGTTCGTACAGGGTCACATCCGTGACGGCGACGACCGTGGCGCCGCGGGGAACACCCGTCAGCAGCGACATTTCGCCGAAATAGTCGCCGGCTCCGATCCGGCCGACGGTGATCATCTGGCCATCCGCCTTGACGCGGGCCTCGAGCAGGCCGTCCACCACGACAAAGAGCGAGGCGCCCGGCTCGCCCTGATGCACGATGTCCTGCCCCGCCAGGCAGCGGCGCTCGGTCAGCGCGGCAGACAGAGCGTCGATATCCTCCGCCTCCAGCGACTCGAACAGTTCGACCCGCCCCAGCAGCACGCGGCGGTCCGCCTTGCGGCTGATCTCGCGCGGGGGCATCGGGGTGTAGTAGACGTCGCGCTTCGGGTACGGCACGCCGAAGCCCGCCTGGTACAGATGCCGGCCGATGCCGGTCATCACGCGATCGCGCGTGGCGGTCATGTTCTCATAGTTGCCGACGAAGAAGCGAATGGTGTAGATGATGCCGTTGTCGCCGTAATCCGTCAGCATGACATCGGGCGCCGGCTCGGACAGCACGCCCTCGGCGCCCTTGGTCGCCGCCAGCAGCACGCGCTTGGCATCGGGGATGGGGACGCCGTACTCGAGCCCCACCGCCACCTGCGTCCGGAAGTGGGCGCCCGGCAGGTTGTAGTTGCGGAGGGTGTGCTCGGACAGATAGCTGTTGGGCACGACAACGGTGACGTGTTCCAGCGTGACCATGCGGGTGGCGCGCCAGTTGGTCTCGGTGACCCGACCGGCGACGCCTTCGATTTCGATCCAGTCGCCGACGCGGAAGGGATGCTCCATGGACAGAGCAATGCCCGAGAAGAAGTCGCTGATCATCTTCTGCAGCGCGAAGCCCAGCACGATGCCCAGGACGCCCGAGCTGACGGCCAGCCCGGTCAGCGGCTGATGGAAGACGACGGCGACGACGAACGCGGCGGCGCCGAGGAAGATGAGCAGGCGGACGACGGCAACCAGCAGCTTCGGCGCGGGCCTGCCCGTGCGGTCGGCGATGCGGCGCCAGAGGAAGACGTCGACCACCCGCGCCGCGAACCACGCCAGGGAAAGCCAGAGCACGGACTCGGCGACGGCGTGAACGATCTCCACGGCGTCGGAGTGGTTCTGACTTTCGAACCAGCCCACGATGCCCGGCGCCGCGATGAGGACGCTGCCGCAAAGCAGCGCCGCGAAAATGGGAAGGATAAGAAGCTTGTAATGTCTCAGGGCCAAGGAATCACTCCGAAATCGCCGGGGCCGGTTGCGCCGAACGGATTCTTCACTCTTTCTGAACCGACCCGGCCTCGGCCGCCTCGTCGTGCGCTGCCGGCGCCCTGGTCACCTTCTCGGCGAGGAGCCAGGCGATCGATTCGCTGGCCAGATCGTACGGGCGAATCACATAACTTGCGCCTTCGCCCAGCAATCGCTGTTCGTGGCGGTCGTCGTCGCCGGTGGCGACGATCATGGCGTGCGGCGCGACGGAGCGCGCCAGGCGCACGAGGCCGGCATTATCCACGCCCTTCAGCAGCATGTCGGAGATCGTCGACAGCACAACCTTCGCGTGGCTGATGTGAGCATGCTGCAGGGTTTCAAGGCTGCTGATGTCGCCGAACACGCCATGGACGCCGATGCCTTTCAGTTCATCCAGTGTGACCGGATTGAAGTCCACGACCAGCATGCGGCCAAGTAGTTCGGGATGCTTCTGCCGCAACGTCTCCACCAGCGATTTGCCGACGCGATGACACCCCAGGAGCACAATGTCGTGAGAGTGACCATCGTCGCGCTTGGCCGCCTCGGGCTTGCCCGTGCCGCCTGTCAGACGATCGAACAGACGGAACAGCGGATGACTGAACCGGATGGCATAGGACGACATCACCGCGGTGATCGCCATCGCGTACAGGATGATCATGACCACGTTGTCGCTGATGTGCTGGAACTCCTTCGACGCGCCGATCGAGGCGATCACCAGTGAGAACTCGCTGACCTGCGCCAGGTTCAGGCTCGCGACAAACGCGGCCCGCTTGCCCGCGCCCGTCCCCAGGAGCAGCGGATAAACGGACAGGAACCGCGAGCCGATGTTGAACGCCACGACCAGCGCCACCGGGCCGGCCAGTTCCCACGTGGGCATGCTGATCTTCATGCCCAGCGAGACGAAGAAAAGCGTGAGGAAAAAATCGCGCAAGGGCAGCGTCTTGGCGGTGACGTGGATGCTGTAGGGGAACGCGGCAATGCTCAGGCCGGCGACCAGTGCGCCCATTTCCTTCGACAGGTTCAGCGCCGATGCCGCCGCCGCCACCACGGCGCACCAGCCCACGGACACCGCCAGCACCATCTCCGAATTCTTCGCGATGGAGTTGAACACCCATTTCAGCGCGTACTTGCTGAACAGCAGCCCCACCGTCAGCAGGCACACCGTGCCGACGACGGCCTTGGCGATCGGGCCGATCTGGAAATTGCCGAAGTTCGGCTGCAGCGCCAGCACGAAGATCGCATAGATGTCCTGCACGACCAGGATGCCCAGCGTGAGCCGGCCCGGCAGCGTGTCCAGTTCGCCCTTGTCGTAAAGCAGTTTGACGACGATGGCCGTGCTCGACAGGGCGCAGCAGATCGCCAGGTAGAACCCCGCCGCGCCGTTGCCGCCCTCCTTCGCATCACCGCCGAGCTGAAATCCGAACAGCGCGAACAGCCCCATGCCCAGGAGCACGCAGATGGGAAACTGCCCGAATCCGCCGACGATCAATTGCTTGCCGGAGGAGAGAATCTCCTTGATGTTCAGCTCGAGTCCGATGATGAACAGCAGCAGCACCAGGCCGATTTCGGAAATGACTTCGATGCTGTCGCGTTCCTTGATGATCTCGAATCCGATCTCCTGACCGATCAGCGCGCCGGCCAGCAGATAGCCCAGCAGAATGGGCTGCCGCAGCCAGTGAGCCACCAGGCCCAGCAATGTCGCGGAGATGACGGCGATCCCGATATCGAAAAGCAGATGATGATGCATGAAGACTCACCTTGGGTCTGCACCGGCAGCACGGACGCGGCCCTGAGGTCACGGCCGTCGCTTCGAGTCCCACTCGCGCGGCTGGCGGGGAAACACCACATGGTAAGCGGAAATCCGTGCAAATGAAACGGCGTCACAACGGTGGCATCAAGGGGTGTGCCACAATTTCCGGGGCCAGCATTCCGGCCCCCTCTCCCTCCTAGGGAGAGGGCTGGGGTGAGGGTCGGGACGC
>CAYRPN010000149.1:0-13715 GCA_964426135.1 uncultured Phycisphaeraceae bacterium
GCCATGATCGTGCCCGAGCGCGACCCGCAAGAGGGGTTGGTTGCGGCGTGAAGAAGGAGGGGTAATTCAACGGGCTGCTAGGCCCCCAGCGCCAGTCTTTATGTATACCTTTCGCTTGTCCACGTGTGTGACACCGGCTGCACTTTCGAAATTGAAGTCCCAGATAACATAAACATGAATGATGTTCTGATTGGCTGACGCGGCAACGTCGGTATGGTGGGCCGCGTTATCACTTGCATTTAGTTTTGCCCAAATGCCGTTGGATCCACCGAGATTAGGCTCAGTTCCCATATTCTCCGTAATCTCGAATTCACCGATTGTTGCCGCTTCGGTGGTTCGAATGATTGCCTGTGGCCGCCATACCTCATTGGCTGTTGCAATCCAGCTCTCCTGAATATGGTCAATTTCGGCGGCTGTTGACTCGTGCTTTGGGTTCGCGTTGTCGAACAAGAAGATAAATCTGACTTCGATGTTGCGGCGCGGCTTTACGTTGACATTCAACCGAGCGATCGGAACGTTGTTCTTGCTGACGACGATATCAGTGTCACCCTTCTGTTTCCCCGTGATCGTAGCGTTCGTCGGATTCGTGTTCGTTTGAGTCGGCGTCCGATCGGCCTTTGCCGGATTGCTCACGACGATCGGCAACTGATCCCCACCAACCAGCGAGGCATCGATCCGCAATTGGGCTGCCGTCGAACTTGTATTGGCCTGAGGGTTGTCAGGTTCCTCCAAGACAATCCAAGGGGGGTTTTCCGTTGGATCAAAGCCCCGGTACGGCTCAGAGCGTTCGACCCACTGGGCGCTTACAATCGGCACCTTGAGTTCGGCTTCGGAATATGCGGGAGGATTGGCGGTATGTTTGGCTCGCAATATCCACTGTGTGCTCGCCGCCATGGGCGCCTCAGTCGCGCGATCCGCTGCTGCCATCGGCAGTAAGACATTCAGTGGCCAGTCTGGCTGTGTCTCGGCATTCTGTCCGCCATTGCCGTCCTGGTACAAGTTCACTTGCACCCCCACTGGAATTGCAATCTCGTTGCCCTCCCAGCCAATGGCTTTGCACTCGACTTTGATTTCTCGATCCGACCGTAATCGGAATTCCTGCCACCGAACCAAACGTAGCATCGCCTGTGGCTCGGTCGGTAGCACTTCAACTGACCAATGGAGCTTCCCAAATCCAACCCCGGGGATACGGGTGAGGTTGCCTTCTACCTTCATCGGGAACACGTCGGCATTGAACCAGTTTGGGTAGAACGCGTACACTTTGATGCGCTTCGGCCCCTCGACTAATCCATTCTCGTCCGCAACGACACCAAAATCTTTGGCAGTCTTAGCAAAGTCCACGTACTGATAGATCGCCAGCGGATCTTGTTTCTCATCTCCTTCGAAATTTCTGAAGTAGTACTCGCCATCATTGCCGGGCGGGATGAACGTCATGCTGATCACTTTGACTTTGTCGTTGCCCTGGCCCAGGCGCAGCGTCTGGTGAGCGTTCATCCTCTCAGTGTCGGCATTGTCAATCTTGTCGTTCTGGATGACGCGCTCGGGCTTTGCCTTGACCTTCGCGTCGTCCGCAACAGCTCGCAGAAAGCGCGTTGGTAACCCGAACGCGATCACGACAATGATCGCTGTGGATACGATTGCAAGAGTCTTTTTCACGGATTGCCCTCCTTTTGGAATGGTGGAAGCGGTTGTCCCGTATGCATTTTCACGAGAAAATCAGCGATGTGATACGAACTCCCCGCCGATCGCGGCACCTGCCGCAACAGCGCCAATCCCTTGACCTTGTCCCCGCGCTGAATCTCATACCGGCCCAGCGTTACCGCGGCCTGATACACGAACTCGTTCTTCGCCCCTGAGCCAATCACCTTCTCCAGCATCTGCCGGCCTTCCTTGCTGAGCTCTTCATCCCTGGCCCAGACGGCGATGTTGCCCGCCGTCGTCGCGGCACGCACGTCGGTGAAGCCGGCATCCCCCGGCGCCCAGCGCTCGATCACCTTGCGGAACATCGCCAGCGCCTCCATGGGCTGGCCGAGGCGCTGGAAGCACAGGCCCTGCGCCAGGAACGGGTAATCGCGCTGCGGGTCGTTGAGCTTGCCGAACTCGCCGTTGAGCAGGCGCTGGTGCATGGCGAGCGACTGATCGTAACGCTGCGTGACGTAGTAGAAGTCGGCGAGGAAGATGGCGTATTGCTGTTTGGAGTCGAAGAGCGCCAGTTCCTGCGGATAGGCGATGAGGTAGCCGTGCTGAGCGCCGAACATGAGGCGGGTGTAGTCGCTGGCTTCGCCGCGGTCTTCCAGGGCCTTGGTCGCGGGATCGAGATCGAGGAGCTTTTTGAACGCGGCCTTCGCCTTGGCCTGCGATTTGTTCGTCATGTAGACGAAGCCGATGTAGCGCACGCTGCGGGCTTCCAGGTCGGGCATGGCCCAGTCGGCGGTGGCGCGGTTGGCGAGCTGGCCGGGTTTCAGTTGCGGCGGGCTGACGTTGCCCCAGAAGTCGATGGTGAACTCCTGCTGCGGCGGTTGGACGGCCTTGCGGTCCTCGGCGGGGACGCGCAGTTCGCGCGGCTGGCCCTTGGCGGCGGCGAGCCAGTCATCCAGTTCGCCGAAATACTTCATCGCCAGTTTCGCGTCCATCCGTTTTTCGAGGGCGATCCGCCCGAGCAGGAGCAGGGCTTCGCCGACGTAGAGGCCGTAGCGGTCTTTGGCGACGAGCGCCACGAGTTGCTTTTCGACCTCTTCCGGGGCCGCGCCGGTGAGCAGCCGGCACTCGGCGGAAAACAGTTCGGCGGCCTCGGCGTAGGTGGTGTTGGCGCGGAAATGAGCAACTGCTGATTGGCCTCCAGAGCGTCCTTGCATTTGCGGTCGATGCGGCGAATCCGCTCCGCCTTCTCGAAGAGCGCGAACGATTCGCTGGTGAGGCGCTTCTTCGGCTCGGCGAGTTCCTTCGATTGCCGGGTGAGCCGGTCGATGAGCCAGTCGTAACTATTGTCAACGCTGAGGGCGGTAGGATTGCCGGTCGCCTTGTCGCCTCCGCCGTGCCGCAGATGCTGCGTGGCGTATTTCGCGGCGTAGTCGAATGCTTTGCGGGCGTCGGGGATATTGTTCATGGCGACGAGGGATCTGGCGGCACCCTCGGCCGCGAGCACGTGCTCGACGCCGGCGGTCTGCTTGACGAGCCAGTCGAAGAGGCCGAAGGCTTCCCACGGATTGTCGAGCGCCAGGGCGGCACATCCTTTGGCAAAGAACGGGTGAAAGTGCCGAGCATCGTACGGATCGCGGCGGACGGTGAACGGCGCGACAAGTTTGAGAGCGCGCTTCGCGTCGCCATCCTGCAAGGCGAGTTGCGCGGCCAAGCCTTCGACTTCCGGCCAGCGCGTGACGCCGGCGGTCTCACGGGCGCGAAACACGATGGGCGCGGCTTCCTTGAACTGTTCCTGGCGGATGAGCGATTCGGCGCGGGCGATGTACTTGCGGACGGAGATGTCGCGTTGTTCACCGGAATCATCGGCACCAACCGACACGGCGCCGCCGCTCGTCAGAACGAGAACGAAGAACGCGAGCCGAACTCTGAGGTTGTCATCTGTCTGCCGCATGATCCTGGGCTCCTGGAAGTGCCATCAAGACCATCATAGCTAAATCAACCGGCTACGCAAGATATGAGCACTGATTTCATATAGACAATGAGTTCGAGAATCTGTTCGGAGGACGATGAAGGCACTCGCTACGAAGGCTTCATCGTGCGCGAAGCCGGCGACGAGGTGGAAGTGCGCAACGTGGCGGGCGTGTCGAAGGTGCTCAAGACCAAGCAGGTCATCGATCGCGGCGTGCTGCAGAAATCCATCATGCCGCAGGGCCTGGCGGACAAGCTGACGGTGTACGAACTGGCGTCGCTGCTGGCGTATTTTGAATCACTGAAACCGGGGAAGTGAGCCGCGACGCGAGTCGCCGCACCGTAGCCGCGGCACTCCGTGCCGCGCATCGTCGACAGCAGAAATCATGACTTCATCACGAGGCACAATGGCACTGGCCCGCGCGTCACGGAGTGCCGCGGCTACGACACGCCGGTGCCGGCAACTCCCGCGCCATCTCCTCCACGCGATAGCCGAAGCCCGGGCCGCGGATCGAAGTGAGATCGAGCCTGCCGTTGCGTCGCTGGTACAGGCCCGGATGCACCGCTTCCTCTGCCTTGCTCGCCTGCGGATAAAACTGCATCGCGTTGGTTTCCACGCCCATGATCGTGCCGGTGTGGGCGGCCAGCAGGACGTGCGGGATCATCGCGAGCATCGGGTTCGTCAGGTCCTGCACCATCAACGTCATTCCGTGCGCCTTGGCCCAGCACGCGGAGAGAATCGCGCCGGTCTGCGTCTTGCAAGTCTTCAGCGCCACGCCGGTCCAGCCGAGGGTGCGGCCGAGTTTGACGAGCTTCCAGTCATGCGCGCTCTCATCCATGAAGAGGGGCTTACGCGCCGAGACACTGTGCACGTCGATGGGATGCTCTTCGAGTTCGTAGGGGAACGGTTGTTCGACGTACAGAATCATGCCGTAGTAGCGTGGATACTCATCGCGCAGGCCGTCGAGAATGTCGTTGACGTACGCGGGGTCGGTGACGGTGCAGTTGAAATCGACGGTAAGCCAGTTCACGCTGGTGCCAGCGGCGACCTCGGCGACGCGTTCGATGCGCGCGTAGTCCCACGCCAGATCGTTGCCGCGCAATTTCACCTTCAGGCAGGTGAGGCCGTCGGTCTCGATCCAGTCGCGCAGCTTGACGGGGTAGCCGTCCTTCGGTTCGTTGCCTTTGAAGTCCTCGGCTTCGAGCGGGTCGAGCCCGCCGACCAGGTGCCAGGCGGGCAGCGTCGCAGGCGGATTGGCGATGAGAAAATCGCACGGATATTTGCCTGCGAAGGAAATGCTCGCACCTTCGGCCGGCGATAGGTATGACGACAGGTCGCGTGACATGAACTGACGCGTGTACGTTTCGTAAATCGGCCGTCCCGCCAGCTTTCCGAACGCGTCGTGCAAAGCGATGTCGAACGCCGAGCAACACACCAGCGCGGCGAGCCAGGGCATGGGAGATCTCAAATTTGAAATCTCAGATTTCAGATCGACCGCGTTGAACTTCGCCAGCAATCCGGGCAGCACGTGCTCGATGAACTCGTGGCCGACTTCCATCGGGTGGCCGAAGACGTTCAATTGCGCCCAGGCCCGAGTCAGTTCGATGCAGAAGCGCTTGAGCGCATCGAGGCGTAGTTCCACCGGCAGCGTGCTGGGCCAGACCCACTGCACGGAAAGCGGCGTTTCGCCCCAGCCCACCGTCGTGCGGCCCGCGCGGTCCGTCGCTGTGATCTTCACCCGCGCCATCGTCGCGCTGGTCAACGTCTCCGGCCCGAACTTCAGCGGCATGCGCGTGTTCACGGGCAGGAAATAGAGTTCGGCCTGTGTCGGGCGGATGTCGGTGGGTTTGCTCATGCGTCAGGTCCTGCAAAAGATTGCCTTGTTGGTTAGCGGTCGGGCCTCGCCGACTCGGCCTGACCGCTAACCGGCGGAGTTGGTCTCCGCCGCCTTCACATTCGTTCCCGTCACCACGCCCCACAGCCACCAGCCGGCCCACGCGCCGATGAGATCCATCATCACGTCGGTGTTGTCCGCGGGTTTGCCGGCGAGGAACGCCTTGCCGACCTGAATGCCCACGGCGATCAGCAGGGTCAGGCCGATGCCCAGCAGCCGCGCGGCGCCCCGATTCTCCGTGCCTCCGGCCCAGCGCCATAGCGCGCCGATGGGCAGGAACAGCATGATCCCGCGCAGCATGTTGGTGAGCGCGGCGAACTCGCTGCCGAAGTAATGCGCTTTGAACGGCAGGTCAAGAAGCCCGCGCAGGCGGGCCATCGCGTCGCCGGTGCCGCGAGTGAACGGATGCCAGAACGTCAGCGCCAGCGGCACGGCGTAGAGGAGCGTCGCCGCCAGAGCAAGCGGAACGCGCATGCCTGTGGCTGCAGCGCCTTCATCGGTCCGCGTAGCGGGGAGGCCTTCGCCGATGGCGAGTTTGGCTCCGATGATCCCGCCGGCCAGCGCGCCGAGTGTGCTG
Organism: uncultured Phycisphaeraceae bacterium; assembly: GCA_964426135.1. GTDB lineage: Bacteria > Planctomycetota > Phycisphaerae > Phycisphaerales > Phycisphaeraceae > CAYRPN01. The sequence continues at coordinate 6,082 of CAYRPN010000149.1, forward strand.
GAAATGATGTCGGTGGTGTCGACGTATCGGCTGAATACAAAAAGCTGTATCAGTTCGATCGTCGCCGCCAGAAGCAAGGCGCGTAACAGGATCGCGCCGAGTCCGCGGCCTGCCGCTGCGCCGTTTGCCGCGCGGCACGCCCCATCGACCGCCGCCGCTGTGCCGCGCCGCAGCCGCAGCCACATGCCGATGGGCACAAACAGAACGGCATCGACGCCGATCTGCCACGCCAGGTCGAAGGCGTTCTTGTAAGTGTGTGAGAACGGCACAAGGATGACGCGCTTCGGATGGACGTGCAGCACATCGGCGCTGGCGATGGTCTTGTTGAACGTGCCATGTTCGCCGCGAACTTCCATCGTGATGGACGTCCCACTGTGCTGGCGGATGCGGCCTTCAAAGCTCTGCCCGTCGCGCGTGACGACGATGTCGTTCACCTTCCGGCTGATCTCGGCGGGGCTGAAGGTCACGTCCAGCGGTTGCAGGCAGTAGAGCAGAAAACCCAGCGTGTAGAGTTGCAGGAGCCTGCGCGTCGGATGCACATCTCCCGTGGGTGCCGTCAGGTCGCGCACGCGCCGCAGCAGCGCGCGGCCGAAAAGCAGCCACGCGAGCATGCCCGCCACGCCGCCGATGGCCTCGGCGTAGATGTCGTTCTGCGAGACGGTGCGGCGCGTGGTCCACTGCTGCGCGAATTCAATCGCCACGGCCAGCGTCGCCAGGAACGCGGCGAGAATAGGAATCGCCGCGAAAGTCAGCGCCCGGTTCCTGCGATCCGCATCGATGAAGCCCAGCCAGAGAAAGCCCAGCGGCATGAAGAGCAGCAGGTTCGCCACCAGGTCGGCGCGGCGATAGACGCCCAGTTGCAGGTAGGGGACATCGCGGAATTTCTCGACGGCCTGCTCCCACGTGAGCCTCTTGAATTCCATCGGAACGAAGGAGCCATAAACCGCCAGCAGCGTCACGCCGACCGCGGCAAGAAAAAGATGCACGCGACGCGGCATGGCAGGCGGAATCGGAATAGCGACGGCGGTGGGCATGCGCGGCGCCATGTTAGCATTGACGCTGACGCGCCAACCTCGCACAATGCTCCCATGCAGACCCCTGTCGACACCTCGCCGCGCCTCGCTGTGCTGGGCGGCGCTCCCGCCTTCGCGGCTGACCTGCACGTCGGCAAACCCAACCTCGGCGATCGCCAGCGCCTGATGGCGCGGTTCAACGACATCATCGACCGACGATGGTTCACCAACAACGGCGCGTGCGTGCAGGAACTGGAGAAGAAGATCGCCGAGTTCCTGCAGGTGAAGCACTGCATCGCCATGTGCAACGCCACGGTGGCGCTGGAGATCGTCACCCGCGCCATCGGCATGAAGGGCGAGGTGATCGTGCCGTCGTACACGTTCGTGGCGACGGCGCACGCGTTGCAGTGGCAGGAGATCACGCCGGTGTTCTGCGATGTGGACCCACGCACGCACACGATCGATCCGGCGCAGATCGAGAAGTTGATCACGCCGCGCACCACCGGGATTGTGGGCGTGCATCTATGGGGCCGTGGCTGCGACGTCGAAGCGATCGAGGCGATCGCGAAGAGGCGCAACCTGCGCGTCATCTACGATGCCGCCCACGCGTTCGCCTGCACGCACCAGGGGAAAATGATCGGCGGCTTCGGCGATGCGGAAGTCTTCAGCTTTCACGCGACGAAATTCTTCAACACGGCTGAGGGCGGCTGCGTCACCACGAACCATGATGAAGTCGCCAAGAAGATTTCGCTGATGCGGAACTTCGGGTTCGCCGGTTACGACAACGTCATCCACCTGGGCACGAACGGCAAGATGGATGAGTTCAGCGGCGCGGTGGGGCTGACCAATCTGGAGAGCCTCGAATATTTCGTGTCGTGCAATCGCCGGAACTATCAACGGTATGAGCATGGACTGGCGGCGGTTCCCGGCTTGGAACTGTATCGCTTCGAGCCGGGCGATCGCGTGAACTATCAGTACGTCGTGGTGGAAGTCGATGCGGATGAAGCAGGCTTGTCGCGCGATGAGATGGTGGATGTGCTCCATCGCGAGCATATTCTTGCCCGCAAATATTTCTTCCCCGGCGTGCATCGCATGGAGCCTTATCGCTCGTACTTCCCGCATGCAGGGCTGCTGCTGCCGGTGACGGAACGATTGTCGAAGCGCGTCATGGTGCTGCCAACGGGCACAGCGGTCGACGAGCAGATGATCGACAAAATCTGCGGCGTGATTCGCGCCGCGGTGGAGCATCGCGACGAAGTACGGGTGGCGCTGAAGGCGCAGGCCAGGCATTGATCGCTCCGGTCCCCTCTCCCGCCGGGAGAGGGCTAGGGTGAGGGCGGGAGAACAGTGGACGCAAATGATCAGAAAGTTGAAAATTGAAATCTTCGGATTTCAGATTTCAGATGGCAGGCCGTGTGGTGGGAGGGCGAGACGGAGGCACTTGCTTCACCGGCCCTCACCCCAACCCTCTCCCGGAGGGAGAGGGGGCCGAAGCAGACCAGGCCGGAGCAGTCGAAGCGTCGCGACGCAACAGGCGGCGGCACGACAGATTGATTCACGCGAGTTTCAATGTCCACCCTCAATCGAATCCTGATCTGGGGCGCTTCCGGGCACGCGTCCGTCGTGGCGGACATTCTTCGCGCGGAAGAGCGATACGAGATCGCGGGCCTCATCGATGACCTGAATCCGTCGCCGCGCGAAGTTGCGTTCGGGCAGGTACTGGGCGGAAGGGGCGAATTGCCGAAACTGCTTGCCGCCGGCGTCAAACACATCATCATCGGCATCGGCGAGAACGCGGTGCGTGCCAGACTGGCGGCCCATGCGGAGTCAGTTGGCTTTCAACTGGCGCAGGCGGTGCATCCTCGCGCCACGCTCGCCGCGGGCCTCGCGCTGGGCAAGGGCACGGTCGTGATGGCCGGGGCGGTCATCAATCCGGGTGCGCGTGTCGGTTGCAACGTCATCATCAACACCTGCGCTTCGGTCGATCACGATTGCGTCATCGGCGATGGCGCCCACATCTGTCCTGGCACGCATGTCGCCGGCAACGTCACGATCGGCGATGGGACTTTCGTCGGCATCGGCTCGGCGGTGCGCGATCGCGTGCGCATCGGAAGGCGCTGCCTCATCGGGGCAGGCAGCGTGGTGGTGCGCGATGTTCCGGACGATGTTGTCGCCTTCGGCAATCCCGCGCGGGTGGTTCGCGCGTTGAGTAATCCGCCGGTCTGAGCGATAGTACCCCGCATGACCGTTGTGCCTGAAACCTCGCCTGCCGCACCGGACGTATCCATCGTTCTGCCGGTGTACTTCAATCAGGAGAATCTGCCGCGCACCGTGGCGACGCTGACGAGCGAGGTTGTGAATGTGCATCCGGAGTTGAAGTTCGAGCTTGTTTTCGTGGATGACGGCTCCGCTGACAGGTCGCTGGAGGTGCTTCTCGAACTGCAGCGTCAGCACTCCACCTTGATCCGCGTGGTGAAGCTCACGCGCAACTTCGGGCAGGTGAGCGCCCTGTGGTGCGGGTACAGCCACGCTCGCGGTCGCTTCATCATCTCCATGTCCGCCGACGGACAGGACCCCGCCCGGCTTGTCAACGAAATGCTCGACGGCCACATCAAGGAGGGCTACGAAGTCGTCATCTGCACCCGGCAGGAGCGCGATGAATCCGCGTACCGCGTGGCGACCAGCCGCGTGTTCTACTGGCTCATGAAGAAGTTCAGCTTCGCGAACATGCCGGCGGGCGGTTTCGATTTTGTTTCGATGACGCGACGGGCGCTGGATGTGTTTCTGACCAACCGCGAAGCTCATCCGTTTTTCCAGGGCCAGATTCTCTGGATGGGATTCACGCCGAAGATGATTCCCTACAAGCGCGAAGCGCGGCAGGGCGGCCGATCGCGATGGACGTTCCGCAAGAAACTGACGTACCTGATCGACGGCGTACTCAGCTACAGCTACACGCCGCTGCGGATGATGTCGGTGCTGGGCCTGTGCTTCGCCGTCGCGGGATTTCTGTACGCTTTGCTCATCGCGACGTTGCGCGTGACCGGCGCGCTGGAACAGGTGGGCCTGCTCACGCCGCTGATGGTCGTGGTGCTGGTCATGGGCGGCATGCAGATGCTCATGCTCGGCATCATCGGCGAATACATCTGGCGCACGCTGGCGCAGTCGCGGAATCGGCCGCTGTACATCGTGGATCGAGTGTTTGAGAAAGAAGGGGCCAAGGGACGAAGGGACGAAGGGACGAAGGGTTCGAACCAGTAGGCCGCAACCTTCACCTTCAGGCCCTTCGCTCCGCGATGCTCGTTCCAACCCTTCGTCCCTTGATCCCTTCGTCCCTTTGTCCCTTTTCCTTCCCCCATGCCCACCGACCCCATCATCCAGGACCACGCCACCGAGTTCTACGCGGACTCGGAAGCGATGGCGATTGAAGACACGATCTGGTGGGCGCTGGGCCGGCGGGCGATCATCCGCGGTTACCTCGATCGCGCGAAGAAGCAGAATGTCGACAAGATCCTCGAAATCGGCTGCGGCTCCGGCGGCGATCTGCCCCTGCTTTCGCAGTACGGCAAAGTGTGGGGCATGGAGCGCTCGGCGGTGCTCGCCAAACGCGCGAGGCAGCGCGGCGTGGCGGTCGAAGTGTACGAGTCGGATTTCTTCGATCAGGAGATCGACCCGAGCGTGAATCTCTTCTGCCTGTTCGATGTGCTGGAACACATCGAGCATGACGACGAGTTCGTCCGCAGGCTCGCAGAAAAGGCTAATCGCGATCACCTGCTGCTGATCAGCGTGCCCGCGTGCCAGTTTCTCTTCGGCCCGCACGACGTGATGCTGCATCATTACCGCCGCTATTCGCGCGGCCGGCTCGAAGCGCTGCTGAAGAAACACGGCTATGAGATCGTTCAGAGCAGCTACTTCATGTTCCTGCTGTTCCCCCTCGCGGTGCTGTCGCGGTTTCTGGAGTGGGTGAAAGGGAAGATGGGGATCAGGAAGAAGGAAGTGAACATCGGCCGGGTGCCGGGCCCGGTGAACTGGCTGTTCACGAAGGCGCTGCAACTGGAGGGCTGGCTGGGGAGATTCGTGCGCTTTCCCGTTGGTTTGTGGGTGTTCGCGCTGGCGCGGCGGCGGCAGGTGAAGTAGCTTGGCTGTCAGAATCCGGCTGAGGGCCTGATACGGTTTCCGGGTGGCCGGGGCTGGAGTCCGCGTGAGCTGCGGAAGGACGGGCGGCAATTGCAAAACTGCGGAAAGCGTGATTTGGATGAGCAAGGTGAACCGTTCCGGGGCATCCGCCGAGCCTCCTGCCCCGGCCACCCGCCGCGCGCGCTCCTGCCCCGGCCACCCGACGACTCGGCAGAGGTTGGACGCCCGCCGCGCGCTTCCCCCGGCGGAGCCGGGGGCTAATGGGGCGCGGCGCACGCACGGCGATTCACTTGCCCCAATACGCGGGCAGGCCCTTCTTCGTTTCACGCAGGATTTCGAGGATGTTCTGGCGATCCTGCTTGCTCAGGCGGGCGTAGGTTTCGCTCGTGTCCTTGCCGGTGAGGATGTCGAACAGGCGCTGATAGAGGTAGTCGAGCATCGGCTTGGGAATCGCATCCCATGCCTCCGAGTGAATCAGGAAGCTGCACGGATATTTGAACATGCGTGAGTTCATGTCGAGTTGCCGCAGCGACCGGCCCTTGCGATCGAACGGACCAACAGCTTGGAAATCCTGGGCATAGGTGGAGGTTCCTTTGACCGGGCCATTCAGTTCCGCTTCTTCGACGAAGAGCAAGTACTTCAACAGCGCGTCGGCGGCGCTCTTGAATCGCCGCTGCGTGGTCTCTCCCATTTCCTTGGCGTTGCGGTTGAGGGCCTTGTTCATCACCTCTTCATAGGCGAGCGCCATTTTCGCTTCGTAGTTCACCGCCGTGATCAGGTTGTGCATGCGCGACTGATGCTCCAGCACCATCAGGGCCACGATGTCGCTGTGCGGCGAGAGATATCGGCTGGTGTCGAAGAACTCGGACAGCTCTTTCACATTCGTGCCTTTGGCCAGGTCGGGCCTCTCCGTGGCGCGGTCGTCCTTGTAGGTCTGGTTGCCCATGTGGACGTGTCGCGGGGTTTCGCCGGTGACGTACCAGCCGCCCCAGCGCTCCTTCATCGGGCTGCGGTGATCGATGGAGGAAGAGCCGGCCTGCAGCAAGGGGAATCCCTGCGTGTCGGCAAAGACGGATCGCACGATGTGGCCGGGCACGCCGGCGGTTCGCGCTGAGGCGTGGCACTGCACGCACTCGCCGCTGCGGATGAACTTGGGCGGGCCGTCGCCGGTCTGGTCGATGACGTAGAAAATGGCGCCGAGGTTCGGATCCTGCGCCGAGGCCTCGAGGAGATCGCTGCCCTGCACGTGGCCGATGTAGACATCGTCGCCGAAGTAGACGGCCCTGGGCGTGACGGGCGCGATCTTGCGCAGTTGAAAGCTGGTCTTGGAGAACACCAGCGTCTGCGAGGACACAGGAGCCTTCAGTTCCTTCAGGAGAGCGGGCAGGTAGCCGTGGCGCGGTTCGCGCTGCAGCGTCACTTTGCCTTCGCGCATGGCTTTCTGCAGGCGGGCGATCGGGTCGTTGAGTTTGGCGCTGTCGTAGTTGATGACGTCGGTGTCCAGCGGCACGACGTAACTGGATTCGCCGAACTCGGCGCCGGCGTTCGTGCTCATGGCACCGATCAAGGCGAGGAACACGATGGCAAGTGATTTCCGTTTCATGCGAACCTCCTGACGCGAGCGCTGCAGTTGACTGATGGCGTATGGACAAGGATTAGAGTCTGGCCACCGAGGCACCGAGGGCACTGAGTTCGGAACCAGCAGAGAAAATCCCTTGCAATCCGACGAACCGTTTTGAAAGCCTTGTTCCGCATGGCGATCATTCCATTTCTCTTCCGTATCTGATCTCCGTGCTCTTGGTACTCTCTCTGTCTCGGTGGCCGAATGCCGAAGTCTTCATCTGGTCTTGGCGGCCTTCTTTCCATCGCATAGGGGCTTGCTCGTCGTTTCCTCGCCCAGCACATCGGCGAGCGAGGTGTCCTTGAAAGCCTTTTCAATCGTGGCCGCGGCATCGTCGAGCCTGCGGTGCAGCGGACAAAGATTCTTTCCGTGCGAAGCGAGCCCCAGCGGGCAATGATGAATGCGTTGAATCGGATCGACGGCGTTGAGCACGTCGAGCACGGAGACATCACTTGGATTGACGGTGAGTGTGAATCCGCCATGCAGGCCGCGCTGCGACTGCACGAGGCCGGCCCGCGCCAGTTGCTGCATGACTTTGTGCAGGTAACCGACCGGCACGCGGGTGACCTCCGCGAGCGCCTGATTGGTCATGGCCTCGCCTCGGTGATCCGCCAGACAGACCATGGCTCGAAGGGCGTATTCAGCGGTCTGGGATAGCATGTGAGTCCTTGATAAGTGGATATCTATGTCCATTATATCGGCCGTCATCCGCGATTCAAGGGAGAGTATCGATCGGGTGTGGCAAAGCTTCCGGGGCTTGCAATCCGGCCCCCTCTCCCGGAGCCTGAGAACTTTTCCGGCTCATCCGGCGAATGCGTACTCGTCTTGTCAGAGCCGGAGTCTGTGACTCCGGTTCGCCGAGCCGG
>CAYRPN010000150.1:0-13418 GCA_964426135.1 uncultured Phycisphaeraceae bacterium
GCAAAGTTCGAGGCGTTTCTTCGCGAGCTTTGCGCCTTTGCGCGAGACTCCTTGGGTTGTTCAGGCGTCCCAAGTCAAAATGCAAAATGCAAAAGTCAGAAGTCAGAAGTTGACGCGCCCACGGGCTCTGACTCTTGCATTCACTCTTTTGACTTTTCCGATGCACACTTCTGTGCGCCGTGCGCAGAAGTGACAGTGTCAGAATCTACGGTCTTGCATTCAGCGCCTTCCGCATCGCCTCCATCATCACCTTTTCCGAACCTGGCGCAACCCAGCACCAGTCGCTGAGGTTGCCATCGTTCTCGCGCCAGGCGCGCTCGATGGGGATATAGCCCGGCGCCGACTCGCCGTAGCCGGCAACGAGAACGAACGATTCGGGACGAAGCTTCTGCGCGGCGAGCTGGTACTCCACATAACTCTCGGCGGGCATCAGCAGATAGCACGCTTGGCCGAAATCCAGGCACGGGACGTCGATGCCGCGCACGGGGCCGGTCTTGCCGGCGTCGCCCGCACTCGCATTGGCCTTCATGTCCTCGGCGACGCGCTGCCGCCAACTCAGCCCCAGCGCCGCCAGGCATTGGCCGAAGGGCGTGCGGTCGTGCTTGAGTCGCTTGTTCAGGTTCTCCAACGTGTAAATGCCTTCATCGCGCGGCTGAAGCACGAGTTTGGCGCTGCGGAAGACCGCCGACTTCGCCGGTTCTCGCTTCGTCGCCTTCCATGCGGCCGCCATCGCTTCGTGCAGCTTGTTCGCCAGCACCGCGCGGTTGTCCGGATTGCCGTCGTTGTATTTGCCGGCGGTGACATTGCCGGAGCAGCCGGAGACGTAGATCTGGAAAACCTGCGGCTCGTCCTTCTGCCGCTGGTTTCTCGCCATCGCCACGAAGTCGCCCGACACGCCGCCCTTGCCGTAGTAGCTCATCGGATGCGTGGCGTAGTTGGAGAGCGCGAGCACGGGCTTGTCTTGATTCCAGAAGCTGATCGTCTTGAGCCACGGGTCGATATCGCCTTCGGGCCTGGCGCGGATGGCTGCATCACGGGTGGCGCTCATGCGGTCGTAACGCGGACGGCCTGTGTCGTCGAGGTAGCGCCGATTCGAGGCGATCTCCTTCACCTGCGCCTGGCCCGTGCCGATGTGGGTGATCGGCGTGCGATCACCGCTCGCGGCCTTTTTCGCTGCCGCGGCCACGCGCTGCACCGCCTCTTCGTGAAACTTCAGATCGCAGATGGAGCCGCGGGCCTTCGATTCGTCGAGGAGTTTCTGGGCTGTGAGGTCGGCGATCGGCGCATCGTGCTGGTGCAGGGCGCTGACGAAGACGCGAAGCGGATCCGTGCCCACCGCCTCGGCCAGGGCGTTTCTCCAGCGTTCGTAAGCGTCGTTGCGAATCTCGCACCAGTCGATGGAGCAGACGACGACGGGTTTCGCTTTCTCTGCTTCGGATGCTCCGACACCAAAGAGCACAAAGCCGCGAGCTTCGAGCGGATCGATCACCTTCGCCGCCGGCGCGATGCCGCCGCCCATCAGCGCGTGCCCGATGGGCGGGGTGACGTCGGCGGAGAAGGTGGCGAGCGAGAGTGCGGGAGCATCGGCGGCGAACAGGCCGCGCGGCAGGGCACTTGCGAGTAAGCCGGCCGCGCTCGCAAGACATTGCCGGCGTGTCGGCGTACGAACGCAGAAGGAGATGTGCGGCATTGGCACATGGTACCGGCGCATCTCGTGTATCCGATGGGCAAAGCCGTTGGGCAAGTGAAGCGACGTTAACCCGTTCGCCCGCTGTGCCAATCCGTATACTGAGAGTCGTTCCGGTTCACCCTGTTCCACGAGGTCATCATGGCTCGCCACAACCGCCCCATCACCCGCCGCGTCTTCGTCAAAGGCTCCATCGTCACCGCCGCGTCACTGACCATTCCGATGGCCAGCCGCAACGTGCTGGGCGCCAACGAGCAGCTCAACTGCGCCACCGTCGGCGTGGGCGGTCGCGGCGGCAGCCACATCGATGCGCTCTATCGCCAGAAGGATGTGAAGATCACGGCGGTGTGCGACGCGGACAAGAACACACTGGATCGTTCCGCCGCATCCACGGAGAAGAAAGTCGGCAACAAGGTCGGCGCCTTCACCGACATCCGCAAACTGCTGGAGGACAAAGACCTCAACGTGGTCACCATCGCCACGCCCAACCACTGGCACTCGCTGATGGCGATCTGGGCCATGCAGGCGGGCAAGGACGTGTACTGCGAGAAGCCCGTGAGCCACAACGTGTGGGAAGGCAGGCAGGTCGTTCACGCGGCCCGCAAGTACAGCAGGATCTGCCAGACCGGCACACAGTCGCGCTCCAGCCGCAAAGGCATCGGCGAAGCGGTCGAGTACGTGCGCGGCGGCAAGCTCGGCAAAATTCAATACGCCATCGCCACTTGCTACAAGCCTCGCCAGTCGATCGGCAAGCTCGACAAGCCGCTGCAAATCCCGGCGAACCTCGATTACGACCTGTGGTGCGGCCCTGCGGCGAAGGTCGATCTCTTCCGTCCCAAGATTCATTACGACTGGCACTGGGACTTCAACACCGGCAATGGCGACCTGGGCAACCAGGGCATTCACGAAATGGACCGCGCTCGCTGGTTCCTCGGCGAGCAGGCACTTTCGCCGCGCGTGATTTCCATCGGCGGACGACTCGGATACGACGATGCCGGCAACACCGCCAACACCCAGATGGTGCTGCACGACTACGCCGCCGCTCCGCTCATCTTCGAGGTGCGAGGCCTGCCCAAGAGCGGGCTGGACTGGAAGAATGGAATGGACAACTACCGAGGCATCGGCGTCGGCGTGCTCGTGCAGTGCGAGGGCGGCTACGTCGTCAATCCCCGCTACGACCAGTCCACCGCCTACGACACCGAAGGCAAGAAAATCCAGGAGTGGAAAAACACCGACCCCATGACCCCGCACGTGGGCAACTTCATCGACGCCGTGCGCAGCCGCAAGCACACCGACCTGCACGCGGATATCGAGGAAGGCCACCTCTCCTCGGCGCTCTGCCACACCGGCAATATTTCGTATCAGCTTGGCAAAAAGATCACCGGTCAGGAAGGCCGCGACAAGAGCCTCGAAAACAAGGCCGCCGCGGAGACCTTCGACCGCATGGTGGAACACCTGAAGAAGAACGGCATCACGGTCACTCCTGAAACGCTGACCTACGGCCCGCTGCTTCAGATGGATCCGAAGACGGAGCGCTTCACCGCCGCGCCCGGCGGGGCGGCGCAACTCGAAGCGGCGAACAAACTGCTGACGCGTCCGTACCGCGAAGGGTATGTGGTGCCGAATCTGAGTCCGGTGGCGTGAGAGCATTCCCTCGGCTCAGCCCGCTTCGCTGAACTTTCTGACAAGGGTTGAAGGTTCGACGACTTGGAGGTTGGGAAAGCGGCGTTGAAAGTCCATGCCGATCGTCGTCGTGGGATTGCCAAGTTCCAGTAGATCATGATCGCGAGTGACCAGGTATGAGGCGCCCGCGGCGATGGCAAGGTTGACGTATTTGCTGTCCTTGGGATCGCGTTCCAGTTCGTAGACATGAGGTACCGGCGCAACCATGATCGAGCGTTCGAGAACGCTCTCCAGGAACGCGTCAATACGTCTTGGAGACAGGGCGGGAAACTTGATCTGGTGGTGCGGCCGGCTCATCACGTCGCGGATTTCCGACAGCACCTCCAGGCTGACACACAGCCGGACTTCGCCGCGATCGATCAGACTGAAGGCGTCGTGAAATCGAAAGGGACGCGCCGCCCGCATGAACCAAAGCATGCAATCGTAGACAGCAAGCACGCTCATGGATGGTCGGTCCGCTCGCGCCAGACTTCGTTACGGAGACCCTCGTAGAACTGCTCGAGTTCCTCGTCGCTCATCCCGCTGGCCGCGACCTGCGCGCGGAAAGGCGCGAGCGCGACATCAACGGGCAGCCTGCTGACGATGTTCTCGATCAGCGACGACAGATAGCGCTCCACAGGCAGTCCCGCTTTGGCCGCCTCGGCTCTCAGTTTGGATTCCGTGTCGCTCGAAATGTCCAGTTGCAGCACCATAAGCCCTCGTTGGTCAATGTACCATTGTTGGACAGACTCTTGGAGGTTTCCACATGCTTTCGCTTGAGAGAATCATCGGCATTGCACTGCTGGTCGCAGGACTGCAAGTCTCGGTTCATGCGGAGTCGATCCCCGACGGCTACAAGCTCGTCTACAAGCAGGACTTCGACTCCGCTGACGCGCTGAAGGATTTTGAGTTCAGCGACGCCAACGCTTGGAAGTTCAGCGAGAAGGGAAACAGTGAGAAGGGGGGCGCGCTCGAACTCTTCCAGCAGAGCAAGTACAAGACGAAAGTGCGATCGCCCTTCAATATCGCCCTGGTCAGAAGCAAGGTGTTCACTGATTTCGTCCTCGAAGCCGACCTCGTGCAGACCGGCAAAGAGTACGGCCACCGCGATATGTGCATCTACTATGGCTTTACCGAGCCCGCGAAATTCTACTACACCCACATCGCCACCAAGGCTGATCCCAACGCCCACAACTGCTTCATCGTCAACGACGCCCCGCGCAAGAACTTCGCGAAGGAAGTGACGACCGGAGCCGACTGGGGCCTCGACAAGTGGCATCGCATGCGCCTCGTTCGCAGCGGCAAGGATGGCACGATCAAGGTGTTCTTCGACGACATGGCCAAGCCCATCATGCTCGCGCAGGACAAGACCTTCGCCGACGGGCAGGTGGGCTTCGGCTCGTTCGACGACACCGGCAAGATCGACAACATCCGCATCTACGCCCCGGCTGATTCGGTGAAGGAGCGCACGCGGAACATGTTCCCCGCGCCGGCGGACGCGAAGTAGACCCATTGCCGGATCGCTCGCTCATTTCGCTTCCTCCCATTGACACGCTCGCGTCGCTTCTCTAAAATCTGCGATTGAGTCGCAATTACATTCGATTGGCGATGGCGGTTATTCGATCATACAATAGAGACGGATAAGTCTTTTGAATTGCGATGAACAGGAAACCCCCACATGCCTGCCACAATGACGCAACTCATTCCCATGCGTGATGTACATGTCGGCGACACCGGCCGGCTCCGCGTGACCGACACGCCAAGCTCGACCCTGCAGCGGTTGATGGCGATGGGCCTGCTCCCGGGCCTGCACGTGCGTGTCGCCCGTGTCGCGCCCTTCGGCGATCCCATCGTCCTGGAAGCAGGCAAGTTCCAAGTCAGCCTGCGCAAGCACGAGGCCGAAGGCATGGGCATTGAACGCGCCTGATCGCCTGCGACGCTTGACGGCATAGGCGACAGAGAGCCGACGTCGAATCGTTGCACGGTATTTCCGACCGCTGGCAGATTCTGCCCCTTCGGCGTACGGCGTGCGGCTGTCCGGATCGGAGAAGTCAAAATAGTGATCGCAAAAGTCAAAATGCAAAAGTCGGATTCCCGCCTCAGTTCTGCCTTTTGACTCTTGCATTTTGACTTCACTGTTTCGACTTGTTTCGGTTCCGTCGGCCAAGGGCCTCTCTCGTCGATCACGATCCTCGTTCCTCCCTCGTCCTCCTCACTCACTCGTGACCCAACTCGCCTCCCAACCTGTTCCAGCCGGTGTGCGTCCGCCGCAGATCGCGCTGGTCGGCAATCCCAACACCGGCAAGAGCGCGCTCTTCAACCGCCTGACCGGCGCTCGTCAGCGCGTGGGCAACTATCCGGGGCTGACGATCGAGAAAAAACTGGGAACGCTGCGGCTCGATGATGTGCCCGGCGCCGCCATCGCCGCGGCGGACGTCATCGATCTGCCAGGCTTGTACAGTCTCGCCGCGCTGTCGCCTGATGAGCGCGTGGTGCTGGAAGTGCTGATGGGGCACGTGGCGGGCACGTCGCGGCCGGACCTGATCGTCTGCGTGATCGATGCCACGAACGTCAAGCGCAATCTCTTCCTCACCACGCAGGTGGCGGAAGTCGGCCTGCCGATGGTGATCGCCTTGAACATGTGGGACGCGGCTGAGGCGCAAAAGGTGCGTGTGGATGTGGAGGCGCTCAGCGCTCGCCTCGGCGTGCCTGTCGTCACCACGGTGGCGTCGAAAGGGCGCGGCATCGACGAGTTGAAGAAGGCGATTGTCGCGGCGCTGCAGAAGCAGCCGCACATGCAGAAAATCAGCTGGCCCAGGCCGGTCGATGATGCGGTGACGACGCTGCACGAAGCGATTGCGGGGCAGACGCGCCGGCCGGTGGATCCCATCGAAACGCGACGCCTGCTCTTCGACATGGACTCGGCTCTGGCGGATGAACTGGGCATCTCCGTCGCCGAGCAGCGTCGCCATCTCACCGCGGCCCGCGAGCAGATTCGTCTGGGCGGCTACGATCCGGGTCACGTGGAAACCGCTGTGCGCTATGCCTGGCTCGACACGCTGTTGGACGGACTGTCGGAGCAGCCGGCGACCGATACAGCCAAGCGTCCGTACAGCGAATCGATCGACGATCTGCTCACGCACCGCGGGCTGGGCCTGCTGATTTTTCTGGGCATCATGTACGTGGTGTTCCAGTCGATCTACACGCTGGCCGGGCCGTTCATGGATTGGATCGACGGCAGCTTCGGGGCGCTGGGCGACATGGTCGGCGGGTGGCTGGAAGCCACGCCGATGCTGCAGAGCCTGATCGTCGACGGCGTGATCGCCGGCGTCGGCGGGGTGCTTATTTTTCTGCCGCAGATCGTCATCCTCTTCATCTTCATTTCGCTCCTGGAAGATGCCGGCTACATGCCGCGGGCCGCATTCCTCATGGATCGCCTCTTCGGCTGGTGCGGCCTCAGCGGCAAGAGCTTCGTGCCGCTGCTGTCGAGCTACGCCTGTGCCGTGCCCGGCATCATGGCCGCCCGCACGCTGCAGGAACCGAAGGCGAGGCTCACCACCGTCCTCGTCGCGCCGCTGATGAGCTGTTCCGCGCGCTTGCCGGTTTATGTCATCCTCATTGGTGCGTTCATCGAGCCGCGCTATGGCGAGACCGTGGCGGGATTCACGCTGTTTCTGATGCACTTCGTCGGGCTGGCCGTGGCGATCCCCGTGGCGTTCGTTCTGAACCGGCTGGTGCTGCGCGGCAAGCGCACGCCGTTCGTGCTGGAGATGCCGCCGTACCGCGTGCCGACGTTCCGCGATGTGTCCTGGCGCGTGTATGGCCGGGCGAAAGAGTTCGTGGTCCGCGCGGGCACGGTGATCTTCGCCATGTCGATCGTGATCTGGGCGATGTGCTATTTCCCGCACGGCGAGGAAGTGCGCACGACGGTGGTGGAGCAGCACGTGCAGGAACTGGCGAAGGCGCGCGGCGTGACGGTGGATGAGGCGCAGGCTGTCATCGACGCCGACGAAGAACTTTCGACGCACATCGACCGCGAAGTGGATGCCGCCTACCGCGAGCAGAGCATCATGGGCCGGCTCGGGCAGGCGGTGCAGCCGGTGTTCGCGCCCGCTGGGTTCGACTGGAAAATCACCGTGGGCGTGTTGTCGAGTTTTCCGGCCCGCGAGGTGATCATCTCCACGCTGGGCATCGTGTACAGCCTCGGCGAAGAGGTCGATGAAGAAGATGAAGGGCTGCGTGCCGCGATGGCGGACTCGACCTGGCCCGACGGCAGGCCGGTGTTCACGCCGGTGGTCGCGGTGGCGGTGATGGTGTTCTTCGCGCTCTGTTCGCAATGCATGGCGACCCTGGTTGCCATCTCCCGCGAATCGAACTGGAAGTGGGCGGTGTTCAGCTTCGTGTACATGACGACGCTGGCGTGGGCGGGTGCGGTGCTGGTGTATCAGGTCGGCTCCCGCGTCTTTCCCGCTTGACGATGATGTAGCTTGAGGCGCGGTGTAGTAGCTTGAGGCGCGGCGTAGGGTGGGTTGAGGCTCGGCGAAACCCACCATCGGCGGCGAAAAAGTCTGTTCGAACCGCACGCCAACGCCTTGTTCCCGTTCTCTTCCCTGTATGGTCCCAACTCGGTGCTCAGTGTCGCAGTGGTCATACTTTGGGCGACTTGCGTAGTTCCGTTGGTGGGTTTCGCCGAGCCTCAACCCACCCTACATGCGGGCAACACGTAGCTGGCAACACGTAGCTGGCAACCCGTAGCTGGCAACACGTAGCTGGCAACACGTAGCTGGCAACACGTAGCTGGCAACATGAGGCGCGATGGAAATCGGGCCCGGCGGCGGGCTAGAATAGGCGAGAGCGAATCCCGCCGAGGCTTCAACATGAACGGTTACACGGAAATCCTGGTTGTGGTGATGCTCACCGCGGTGGCTGGCGCTTATCTCGTGCGCAAGGCCGTGCTGAGATTCCGCCCCGGCGCCAAAGCGTGCGGACGCTGCGGCTGCGGGTGCGACAAGTCCACACCTGCTGCGTCCTCGGTTGAAACAGGCGTCACCACCAAGGCCGCCACGCTGACCATCGGCGGCCGCAACGCGGGCTGATTGCTCTCTCCTCTCCTCTCCTCTCCTCTCCTCTGTCTGCCTCTTTCTCTCTGTCTCTCTGTCTCTTGGTCTCTTCCTCTCTTCGTCTCTTCCCCTCTCCCCACCCCTCTCACTTCACTTTCTTCTTCGTCTTCTTGCCCTTCGGCGTCTTGCTCTCGTCGGGCGTGACCGTGTGCGTCTGCCTTCCATGGACGGCGGTTGCGTCGCTCTTTTCCGCGTCATCGATGTAACGCTTCGCCGCCGCCATGATCTCCAGTTTGGCGCTGGCAGCCGGTTCCCAGCCCTGCGTCTTCACTGTCGCCTGCTCGAGTTGCTTGTACGTCGCGAAGAAATGCTCCACCTCGCGCAGGAAGTGGGGCGGCACCCGCCACAGGTCGTGGTACTCCGCGAAGATCGGGTCGCTGTTGGGGATGGCAAGAACCTTGAAATCGTTGAATCCCTTGTCGGTCATCTTGAAAAGCCCGATCGGCCGCGCTTCGATGAGGCAGCCGGAAAACGTCGGCTCGTTCACCATGACGATGATGTCCAAAGGATCGCCGTCCTCGGCCAAGGTCTGCGGGATGAAGCCGTAGTCACCCGGGTAGTGCAGCGAGGAGTAGAGGTATCGGTCGAGTTTGAGCAGGCCGGTGACCTTGTCCAGTTCGAACTTGCTTCGCCGGCCCTTGGGAATCTCGACGATGACGTTGACGACGTCCGGCACTTTGGGGCCGACGGGAACGAATAGTGAACGAGGGGGAAGGTGTTGCTGCATGGTTGAACTCATTGGGTCGAACGACGGTCCCTGGTGTTCATGACGACGAGCGGGCCGGGATGCGCCATTGTGACCGGTTGGCGTACAGTTGCAACGCGAGGGTTGGACTGGTGCGTTTTCTCTGCTTTGCAGGCAGAACGCTGGTGTGCAAGCCATGGCGCCGATGCACATCGGCAAGCGATCGCCCGGCAGCAGGCTGGTCCGATATCCTTGCCGTCGCCGGAATCCGCCAACTTCACCCAATTCAGATCGGCCCCAAAGAATGCCAACTTGCAAACCGATAAGAGTCTGAGCTATACTTCCTCCCCCAGCGCGGGCGTAGCTCAGTGGTAGAGCGTCACGTTGCCAACGTGAATGTCGAGGGTTCAAATCCCTTCGCCCGCTTTGAAGTAAGGCCTCGCACTAACTCGTGCGAGGCCTTGTCTTTTGATGACAGCAATTGCCCAAAGGCCTGAATCAGAAGCACTTGCGTCGTCGGGCCTCGAATAGTCAGTTCCATTTCTGGCTCTTGCGTTGCGTTGTCACCCGCTGTCAGCTCAAGCGTCAAACCGGCAGTTTTGTGGTGCATATCCGTTGCATCTGTTGCACCGGCGTTGCACGGCGAGGGTACCCCAACCGGCTCATTGGACCGCAATTTCCCGGTTTCGAGCAGTGGAATGGAAGGGACGGCTGCCAACTCTTTGGCCACTGGAAGCAGTCGCTCGTCCATGTAGGTGTTCTCAGTCAGACGTGGATCCGTGTGACGCATGTGCGACTGTCTCGACCGCTGACTCATCCCTGCAGCGGCCATCATCGTACTGAGCGTCATTCGCGGGGAGTGAAAATCCACGAAGCCGACCACCTTGTCACCTTTGTCAATTTCTGCAAGTTTCAGATCAGCCCGAAGCGTCTTCATGCACGGCACCGACGACACCACCAACTGCCGTGATGTCGTGCCCTGCGGTCGAGCGGCTCGAAGTGCCTCAGCGACTTGCGGGTGAAGTACGATCGTGTCGCCACGCCGGCTCTTGGTGGTGCCCGCTCGCAGCCGGATTTGTGGCAACTCCGAATCGAGGTCGATGTCACTCCACTGAAGCTGCTTAATCTCAGCCCGGCGGAGCCCAGTCCACATCGCAATGAGATAAACGAGCCGCCTCTCACGACCGAGAGACTCCAACCTTCTCCTCACGGCATCGCCGACCCTGGATGTGGGCTCACCCTTGCGTGCTCCTCGACGAACCGTCAGAGCCTCGAGCAAGGGCCGTCGCTCCGCAGCATCCAAGAGACGAGCGAGTTCCTCAGGTCGGAGTGCTCGACGGGGATGTTGAGGGGTGATTTTTTTTGCGAACGATCTTCTTCAAGGTCACAAGCGGATCGGACTTGAGCCGCCGCACGTCGACGGACCACCGGGTGAAGGCCTTGATGCAGCCGACGTACTCGTTGCGAGTGTGCCCGACGATTCCTTCTCGATTCAGAAACTGATCCACCTTGACCATGTCGAGGTCATGTAGACGCCCGGCCCCGGTCCCGGCAACGATCCGCTTGATCCGTGTGCTGAATTGGTCCAGGTACGACGGTGATGTGGCGTTGGTAGGGCGGGAGCTGATGAAGTCGTTCAGGTGCTGATCGATAGGGATTCTTGCGTGGTCATCGAACTCTTCGATGAGCCCTTCGCGACGGCGAGCCGCCTCTCGTTCGAGCCGATCGCCATAGGCAATCGAAGCCGCCTTGTCGGTATACCCTTTGACCTGTTTGCGGCCATGTTCTGACTGATAGGTGATGTACCAGTTTGGAAGCTCCCGGCGAATGCGATCCCCCTTCGTCGAGTGATGGACAACGTCAGCTTTCTGCCGGCGGCCATCGCTGTCGAGCCAGTGAGCAACCCGTCTGGTTTGGCCAGACTTGGTCTGCACCTCGGCGATCTCCGCCCCAGCGGGGATTGGTGCGTATGTCATTCTTCGGAACACCGACGCCATGGACGATCCTTCATTTCAAGGAGAGTGCGACCTCGTCCGTCTTCGCCTCGACAAACTTTTCAATGGTGGATCGAGCCCATCGGACGGATCGACCGAGCTTGATCGGTTGGGGAAACTCTCCGGAGCTCGCCAACCTCCAGACCGTCCGCTCGCTCAAGCCAAGCATGGCGGCAACCTCTTCGACTTTGAGAAGGAGAGCTCCGATCTGACTGTCGCAATTTTCATTCGAGCGAATCATTGTGCATCCTCGTCATAGCGACCGACGCCAAGCCGACCGCTTCGTAGTGAATTACCCCGGTGGCGGCGGTCGTTTCTCGGACGACTCGCCAGCGGGTTGCCAGAATCTCGCTAGCTCGTCGAGTTCACGCGACTCGACCCCTCCAGTACCACCGACGAGCAGACCAGAATCAGTCGATGCCAAAATGATTGGTCTCGATGTGAGTGACGGATGACTGGAACTGCATAAGTCATTAATGTAATATGCGTTACGATCGACTATTCGCGGGCGATAGTCGCATTGTGCCTAGTCGAGTTTCGACTGCCTCCCCAAACGCTGCTCAAATCCATTAGGACCGCGATGAGACACACCTTAAAACCACCGTTGTCGTCCCCAATAAGCCTAGAAGGCCTGCCAAGGGAGCTAGGACCCGCAATGAAAATCGCTTTGGATCAAGGTGCCAAGTTTGAAAGCAGGAAGATGGAGGTTCCTTTCCCAGTACTCGCACACCCTGGCATGTTCGCCATTCTGAAATGTCTAGCACAGCCGCTGGCTTGCCCGACCTGTTGCAGCAGTGAGGTGAGACTCAACGGCGTCCCCAGACGAAAGAAGAACAGAGTTCAGCAGATTGAGTGCGTCGCTGGCTCTCACAAGAAGAACCGGTTCTTCAATGAGTACACAGGAACCCCGCTAGAAGAACTGTCGGTTGGGATCAGCCAATGGCTGGCGATTCGTCACTGGTGGATTGACCACCCGCGATATCCGAGGCAATCGCGTCCAAGGGAGCAACGTCCGACCCTTGAGGAACTAGCAAA
Organism: uncultured Phycisphaeraceae bacterium; assembly: GCA_964426135.1. Lineage (GTDB taxonomy): Bacteria > Planctomycetota > Phycisphaerae > Phycisphaerales > Phycisphaeraceae > CAYRPN01. The sequence continues at coordinate 12,184 of CAYRPN010000150.1, forward strand.
GAGAGTCGGACTGTCACGGGCCACGGTCGGACGCATCATTCGTTCCGAACGCAAAAACCCTCAAAATCCCCATTCCCGCTATCGCAATCCAGCGAGATTATTCACGACGGACAAGTCTTGGCAGAAGGATGTCTACGTAAAGGCGAGAGAGAGCACCCTTGGCACAACAGACATCATGGAACTTGCTCTGGTCTTGCTGCCAAACGACGGAATGTACTTCAATTTCAAATTCGACTTCGCGACGACGGCAAGCCACGAGTCTGGCGAGCAACGACTTGCATGAGGGGACACCTCATTTCGATCAACGCCACATCTCCGTCACCCACGCACTTTCTTAGGTTCTTTTTATGACTGGTTGTTTCAACGGTCTTTAGGCGACAACCAAAGCCGTGTTCAGAACAATTGCGGGGATCCAGCGACGAGACAGAAAACGTACCAAGAATTACGTTCTTGATCGGGAAGCAGATGGCAGATCATCTTATTGGTGCTACCCGTTCATCACTCCACCAATCGTCGTCAACCAACCGCGTAGTTCACCGTCCGGATCTACGGCAGTCATCCTTGGTGCGGATAGCAACGCAGGGCGGCGAAACCAACCCTCGCTGGAATTGTCGAACCCTGATGGTGCCATTCTCGATTCCGCTAGCCCAGATTATTCACCGCGTTGCTCGCGTCATCGCCCCGTCCTCCATCGATGTGTTGTCGTCGGTGATCGCGCTCCTACAGGCTGCTCGGCGCGCAGTGCCCCCTTACCCCCACCTCGCGGGCTCAGGTTGTCGGCGGGCTAACCGGTCGAGAAGTGAACGCATCGCCGACTGACGGACTGGTACATCGGCCACCATGGCCAATGCCCGGCCAACTTCACCAGCACGCGGCGAGTGCTTTGCACGATGACGGCGGCGACTTTGATCAGCATGGTGCGCCAGGTGCACGGCTGGCCGACGCGCAGCACCTGAGGCAACTGCGAGTCGTCACGCGCCGCGTTGAGCAGGTTCATCGCCGCCACGTGCAGCATCAGACGGAAGAAGTTGGCCATGAAGCGGTGGCAACTGAGGCGGTCCATCTTCAGGCCGTTCTTCAGTTCGTCCTTCTGTCATTCGCCTACGAACGCTGCCGCGCCAACGGCGGGGCGGCGGGCGTGGACGGGCAGACGTTCGAGGACATCGAATCGTACGGCGTTGATCGGTGGCTGGACGAACTGGCGAAAGAGCTCCGAGAGAAGACGTATCGACCGG
>CAYRPN010000151.1:0-12946 GCA_964426135.1 uncultured Phycisphaeraceae bacterium
TGCTGACCCGACCCTCCCCCCGCCCCTCCCTAGGAGGGAGGGGAGTCCGAATCCATCCATCGGCGGCGTTTACTAAAGTGACCGTCAATAAACGATCAATTCACATACCGAAACTCCGCACACGCGATCAGCGTCTGCGTCAGCGCGACCCAGCCGGCGTTCTTCGCGCTCGTCGCGGGATACTCCTGCACGAACTTGAGCGCTCGCTGCCGTTCCAGCGTCGTCGCCGGTCGGCCGAGGGTTCGCTTGTAAAGCAGATCGACGCGCCCGCCGTCATCGCTGACGCCGGGGGCGGCGAGCACGCGCTCCGCGGCGATCGTGCTTTGCTGCACGACCCACGCGCTGTTCATCATGAAGAGCGCCTGCGTGGCGACGGTGGTCACTTCGCGGTCGCCGTTGACCATGCTCGGCTCGGCGAAGTCGAAGAGTTCGTACATGTTCGGCAGGCCGGAGCGGACGATGGGGATGTACACGCTGCGCTTGTTGGACAGGGCGGAATCCGCGTCAAACACGCCGCCGCCTTTTTTCTGGTTGCCGATTTCACCGGCGGGCAGCTTGGCGATAGGCGAACTTTGCGCGGGCTTCAAATCGAGCGAGCCGCTGGCTTGCAGGATCGCGTCGCGCAGGGCTTCGACTTCCAGCCGTCGCTGGCTCTGCCGCCAGCACAGGCGGTTGTCGGCGTCGATGTTGAAGTTGTCGCGGTTGAAGTCGCTGCTGAGCTGGTACGTGCGGCTGAGCACGACTTCGCGAATCGTCTTCTTCACCGACCAACCGTTGGCGACGAGGCGCGCGGCCAGGTGGTCGAGCAGCGCGGCATTGGCGGGCTTCTCGCCCATGACGCCGAAGTTGTCGACGGTGCGCACGATGCCATCGCCAAAAAGGTGGTGCCAGGTGCGGTTGGCCATCACGCGAGCGGTCAGCGGATTGTCGGGCGAAGCGATCCACTGGGCGAGTTGAAGCCGGCCGGAGGCATTGGCGGGCATCGCCGGTGCGGTGCTGGCGCTGGCGCTGGTCGGCGTGGCGACCTGCAGCAAGCCGCGCGGCACGACCTTGCCGGGCTTCTCCACTTCACCCTTGATGTAGAGCGGCGTGTCCATCACCTTGCCTTCGCGCACGCCCATGGCGTGGAATCCACTGACTCTCGCCGGCACGAGCTTCTCCAGCTCCTTCACGCGGGATTCGAGGATCGTCACATCCTGCCTGGCATCGCGCAGTTCCGCGGCGATTTTCTCCTCACGGGCTTCCGCCTTGTCCCCCTTGCCGGGCTTGTCATTCTTGTCCGCCTTGCTGTTCTGCTTCACCTTCTGCAACTTGGCCATCTTCTGCTGCGCCCGGTCAAGTTCCTCCGTCAGCGACGCCAGCTTTTTCACCGCGTCCCGTTGCTGCGGCGTCAGGTCGCTGTCGGCGCCGCTGAGTTTGTGCAGCGTGCCCTCGTTCAGTTTGTTGCCACCACCCTGTTTAGCGCCGTAGCCCGAGAGCATCTCGCTGGAGCGGAAAATACCGGCGATGCCGTAGTAATCCGTCTGCGGAATCGGATCGAACTTGTGATCGTGGCAGCGGGCGCAGGAGATCGACATGGCCAGCATCGACCGGCTCATCACGTCGACCTGCTCGTCCACGTTGTCCATCAGGAACTGCAACTGGTTGCGCTCGTTGAGATCCTTCGAGCCCAGCGCGAGGAATCCCGTGGCGACTTTTCTTTCGTCGCGCACCGACGCTTGCGCCTCCGCCTCCATCAAGTCACCGGCGATCTGCTCCATCACAAACTGGTTGTAGGGCTTGTCCTTGTTGAACGCATCGATCACGTAATCGCGATAGCGCCACGCATACTGATAGGGATAGTTGCGGCTCATCCCCGTGGACTCGGCATACCGCGCCACATCCAGCCAGTGCCGGCCCCAGCGTTCGCCGAACTGCGGCGAGGCGAGGAGTCGATCGACGACCTTCTCAAACGCGGCGGCCGACGTATCGGCGAGGAATGAGTCGATCTCTTTCTCCGTCGGCGGCAGGCCGGTGAGATCGAACGTGACGCGGCGGAGCAGGGTGAACTTGTCGGCGTCGCGCACGGGCTTGAGGTTCTTCGCCTCCAACGCTTCGAGCACAAAGCGGTCGATGTCGCCGCGCGGCCAGGTCGTATTGCGCACCGCAGGCAGCCAGGGCTTCTTCACCGGCTGAAACGCCCAGAACTTGCGGCCCTCGTCGATGTTGATCGCGCTGGGACGCGCCGCGGCGCCGGCGCCGCCGGCGGCGTCCTGCGTGCGCGGATCGGGCGCGCCCATTTTCACCCACTGCTCCAGCACGCGAATCTGCTCGTCGGGCAGTTTCTGCTTCGGCGGCATCTGCGTGTCTTTGTCGGCCCAGCGGACCGAAAGAATCAGCAGGCTCGCCTCCGGATCACCGGGTACGACGGCCTCGCCGCTGTCGCCGCCGACCGCGACGCCTTTGGCGGAATCGAGCAGCAATCCGCCCTTGAGCTTCTCAGCCTTGGCGGAATGGCACTCGTAGCAACTGGCGACGAGGATGGGGCGCACTTTCTTTTCGAAGAACTCGATCGACGCGGCGTCGAGCTTGGTGACGACCGGCTTCTCAGGTCTCCCAGGTTTCGCCGCGGCGGGTTGAGCCGGCTCGAACGCCTTCGCCTTCAGCAGCGCGGCGATCCTGGCGGCGCGCTTGGCTGCCTTGGGATCCTGCTCCGCGCCTTGCGCAACGAGACAAAAAAAAGCGATCAGCAGAAATGTCCAAAAGGGATGACGGGACATGGCAGGGCTCCCAGCGGCGTGATTCTGCATTCACATTGATCGGGCGGCATTGAGGGTAACGAGCGAGTCGCGCCCGGATTGCAAGCTCGCCGAAGGTTAAGGTGAGGCTCGGCGAACCCCACTAATGCCACATCGTTCAACCGATCAGCATGAAAACCAACGGCATGAGGCGGGCGGCGTGTCATCGTGTGATCGAGATTGGGCCGTGGGTGACCCTGGTGGGGTTCGCCGAGCCTCACCCCACCCTACGCCAACTACGCCAACCAACTTCGTTGCGCCGTGCGTAGAAGGTACACCGTCAGAATCTACGCGCCGGGCACCGAAACCCTATTTGATCGTCGATCCGCTGGGCACGGGCTTGCTCGGCGCCAGCACGACCACGTCGGCGATCACTTCGCCGTTCATCGCACTGGCGGCCAGCAGCATGCCGTTGCTTTCCTCGCCGCGAATCTGCCGCGGAGCAAGGTTCGCCACGACGACAATCTGCTTGCCCACGAGATCCTCCGGCTGGTAGTAGCCGCGGATGCCAGCGCAGATTTGCCGTTGGTGGTCGCCAAGGTCGATCTGGAGTTTCACCAGTTTGTCGGCGTTCGGATGAAACTCGGCCTTGAGAATCGTTGCGACTCGCAGATCGATCTTGGCGAAGTCGTCGTAGGTGATGATGGGCTTGATTTCGGGCATGGGATTGATGTCCTCTTGAATGAACGAGTCTCGGGAATCGAAACCTGCGGTGCTTCGGGGGTGCCATGGCACTTCATGCATCCGCACAGGGGAATGCGATGAGAATAGCGATTTCGCATGTGAATGTTGCCGATCGCAAGAGCAGGCGAACATGCGATACTGGCTATTGAGGCTCCGACAACGCTAGGATGAAGCGTCGCGATCCAGAGCATCAACGCGTGGAACCCACCGCCGCCCCCACAATCCGCGCCACCTCGCCTCGTCGCCGACGGCTGACCGTCGGCCGGTTGATTGTCTATCCGCTGTTGCTGCTGCTGTGTGCCGCGGTGGGCGCGTTCGTCTATTTCACAAGCCCGGCGCGAGTCGCGGCCATGGCGAGCGACGCCCTGCACCGCGCCACCGGCGCCGTCGTCAGCGTCCAGAGCGCCACCTTCGACATCAACGGCACCATCCGCCTGTTCAATGTGGATCTGCGGGTCCCCGGCATCCCCGGCAATCCGCGTGACGGCGATCGCCTCTTCACCGCGGATGAAGTGCTCATCGATCACCATCCCATGGCGATGCTTGGCGGCGGGCTGGACATCGAATCGATCAGCCTGATCCGCCCGACCTTCTATCCGACCGAGCACGTGGAGGACGGCAAGTTCACGTTTCAGTTGCTCAAGCAGCCGCGGCAGCCGAAAAAGGAAACGAAGGATCGCCGCTCGGCTTTCAGCCTGCGCGAGCTGCGCCTGTCGCAGGCCCGCATCGTGCGCGGCGAGATTCAGGCCGGCGTCTATCGCGAACTGCAATCCGTCGTGCTCAGCGGCGAACTGACGCGCGAGGAAGGCGAGGCGGCGCCGTTCCTGTTTGATCTGCGCCAGCAGGCGGGCGAGCAACCGCTCGTTCTGTCCGGGTCGTTCACGCCGGCACAGGAGACGCTGATCGCCAAGCTGCAACTGGATCGCTTCACATCGAACGATCCGCGTCTGGCCATGTTGCCCAGGCGGCTTCGCGCCACGCTCGATCAACTCAAGCCCACGGGCCAGTTCTCGGCAATCACCTTCGGTTATGACCCGACGCGCAGGTTCCACGCTTCGGTCGAACTGCAGGACGGAGCCGTCACCATCCCCTGGGGCCAGACCGAATTGCAGGTCGTCAATACCCGCGGCCCCATCAGCATCGAGCAGAACAACCGGCTCACCGTCGATCTGAAGGGCGAGGCGCGCGGCTCCAACTACGGCGGCAAGTACGAGGTGAAGGGCGTCGTCGATGGCTTCGGCGACGATGCCGCGTTTGATCTGCAGATGAAACTCGCCAGTCATCTGCCGGAGCGTCCGCAGGACGTGCATCTGTTGCCGGGATTGCTGCGTTTCTGGATCGATCGCTACGGAATCAAAGGCCAGTTCTTCGTCGATGTCAACGTCCAGCGCGACCCGGCCAGCGGAGAGATTCTCACGCACGGCACCGTGGACCTGATTGATGCGTCGATCACCTATGCGTTCTTCAAGTATCCGCTGGAGCAGGCGAAGGGCCGGCTCGTGTTCGACGATGAACAGGTGATCATCCAGAGCATCACCGGCGTGGGGCCGGCGGATGCGAAAGGCAGGCGCGCCAAGATCGTCGTCAACGGCGAAGTGATCGGCACGGGCAAATATCCGGGCGTGCACATCCGCGCGAAAGCAGTCGATGCGCCGATTGATGACAGCCTCAGAGCTGCGCTGCAGGAGGGACAGCGCGATCTGGTCGACCTGTTTCAGGACCCGCAGCAGTTCCGCAGACTCAGCGATGACGCCGCCGGCGTAATCCAGACCGCCGCGCAGCGCGACGCGCGGCAGAAGGAACTCGCCAGGCTCGCTGCCAGGCGACGGGAACTGGAGACCGCCAACCCCATCGACCCCGACGCCCTGATCGCCAACCAGACGGCCATCGATCGCGTCAACGCGCAGTTGTCGCGGCCGGTGTTCGAGCCGGGCGGCCTGGCGAATGTCGTGATCGACGCGGTGTCGCTGCCCGGGCACAAGGAGCCGACGATCGTCGTCGAGGCGGAACTGGCCGGATTCAACGTGCTTTACCGGCAGTGGCCCTACCCGCTGACCATCGACAGCGGCAAGCTGACTCTGACTTTGCCCAGTCACGTGAAGGTGCAGGGACTCAAGGCGCATGGGCTCAGCGGCGGGACGCTCACGCTCGAAGGTGAACTGAGGCCCGATCCAACGAACCACCGCCGCGTCGTACCAGACCTGATACTCACCGCCGCGGACGCGCCGATCGATGATCTGCTGCTGGCGACGGTCCACGAAACACAGGCGAAATGGCTTCGCGATCTGCAGGTCAAGGGCAAACTGCAGGCACAAGGAACCATCGGCAGCGACGAACAGCAGCGACTCGATCTGCATGTAAACGTCGCGCTGGACGGCGGCACTGCACGCCCGCATGGCGGCGAGCTGCTGCTGACGGATTTCAACAGCAGGCTCGCGGTGCGCCGCGACGGCGTGGACATCGAATCGGTGGAGGCGAAACGCGGCGAAGGCTCGCTGCGCGTCTCGCGCCGCAAGGCGACGGATCAGGCCGCGGCGCAGCTCGTGCTGGAAGGCGCGAAGCTGCGGTTTGAGGATCACCTGTGGGATCTGATTCCTCCCGGCGAGCAGGCGCGGGTGACGATGCGCCAGCTAGCGGAGAAGTTCGTTCCCAGCGGGGAGTTCGATTTCACGCTGGTGAGCAACACCGGCGCGACGACGCCGGCGAAGTCTCGTCCGGCAGGGCCGCTTGAAGCGGCCCTGCCTGCGGCGGCCCTGCCTGCGGCGGCGGGCGGCGAGCCATTTGACTATCGCCTGGAACTGTTGCCGCGCTCGCTCAACTTCACGCTCGGCAAGACGCCGGTGAATCTGACGGGCGTGTCGGGCAGGGTCGTCGTCACGCCGAAGCTGATCGAGTTGGAAAAGCTCAAAGCAGGCTTCGCCTGCGGCCGCGTCGCCATCAGCGGATTCCTTCAGCAGAGCGGCGGCGGGTACGACCTGATCATCGATGCGGAGGCGGAGAAGATCTGCGAGATCGCCCGCACGCTTCTGCCGCAGGGAGCCGTCGCCGCGATCGACGGACTGCAACTGGAAGGCGCCTACAAGATGCAGGGCGCCCGGTTGACGCACACGCCTGTCGCCAGGGTCGGCGATGGACCCGGCTCGCCTGTTGCCGACACCGGCTCCAAGCCAGGCACGCTGGACGCTGCCGGGCTTCGCTTCGACGGCGTCATCAAGCTCGCCAACGCCAAGGCCGTCGTCGCCGGACCGGTCACCGAACTTTACGGCGACTTGAAACTGAGCGTCGCGGCACGCCCCGATGCGCCGGTGACCGTCGACCTGAAGCTCGACCAGGCGAGCATGCGGACCGTGGACCGACTCATCGAGCCGTTCAGCGTGCGCGTCAGCAACACGAAGAAGCCCGGACTCTACGAGATCAGCGACTTCAAGGGCCTGATGTACGGCGGCATGGTCATGGGCAAAGGCTCCACGTGGCGGCAGGATGACAAGACGCGATTCAAGATCGATTCGCTGACGCTCCAGGAAGTGGAGTTGGAGCCGTTCCTGTCTCCGCTCGATCCGAAGTTCAAGCGGGTCGAAGGCGCTCCGGGCTTGCGGGTGCTCAGCGACAAAGGCATCTTCATCCTGAACCCCAGGCCCGCCGACGATCTCGTCAAACGCGAGCGCACCGGCCTGCTTTCCGCCAGCCTGTCGATCGAGGGCGCCGTCGAAGACCCCCGATCCCGCACGGGACGCGGCGATCTTCGCATCCGCGACGCGTCGCTCTACGAGACGCCGCTGGGACTGGCGGTGCTTCAGATTCTCAACCTCGCCGCGCCGGTGCATCGCTCTTTCCGCAGCGTCGAGGCGGGCTATCTCATCGATGGCGACACCGTGCATCTGGAATCGATCGTGTTCGCCGCCCCGACCCTCACCATCGCCGGCAAAGGCAACATGAAGTACAGCACGCTGGAGATCGATCTGGACATGACCACGGCGAATCCGAAACTGGACCTGGGACCGGTGACGGACATTCTGAAGATGCTGCGCGATGAACTGGTGAGCATCAAGGTCACCGGCACGCTGACGAAGCCCAAGACAGAGTTGCGAACGCTCAAGGGCGTCGGCGGCGCGGTGGGCGACCTGATCGGCAAGCCCAAGGAACCGAAGAGCCGGCCCATCAAGCCGGAGTGAGTCCGCTGCCGCGCCACGCGGCGCCGATCTCGCGCGGCTCCCCCGCCTGCGCCTCCTCCTCCGCTGCACGGACCATCGCACGCCAGCGATTCCCTGTGATCCGCGTCATTTCTATCGTCGCCCGGCAACGTCGCAGGTTCACGTCGATCACGATTCGGCTCGCTGTCCAAAGGCGTGGAACGAACGTTCCCTCGTCCACCCGCCGAGCGCTGCCGCGACCGCCGCTGATCGGACCTTCGTAGGTCAGATACACCCGGCGATGCGGTTGAATCGGCTTCATGGCGAACGTTCGTGCGCCCAGCCATTGCTCGCTGGGCAGGTCGCAGCGCGCGGTCCAGAGCAGGCCGGTTGGATCGAGCGGATCGGCGAGCAGCCAGTCGTAGTGGCCGCCGGCGCGGGTCGTGTGGCGGAGCAGAACCGTGGGAAGCGATTGCATGAGAGGATGCGAAGCGGCAAGCCGCGACGGCAACGCAGGAACCCTTGACGCGCGACATGCTCAGAACGCAGGACCCGGAACGAAGAGCGTTCCTTCACTTGCCCGCGTAGTCGATGATCCTCGAAATCTCATTGCGCAGATCGTTGCGATGCACGACGCGGTCGATGAAGCCCTTGCTGACGAGGTGTTCGCTGGTCTGGAATCCGTCGGGCAGTTCCTGCCGCACGGTGTTGGCGATGACGCGCGGGCCGGCGAATCCGATGAGCGCCTTGGGCTCAGCGATGATCACATCGCCGAGCATTGCGAAGCTGGCGGTGACGCCACCGGTGGTCGGATCGGTGAGCACGCTGATGAACAGGCCGCCCTCGTCGTCCAGCCGCGCCAGGGCCGCGCTCGTCTTGGCCATCTGCATCAGGCTGATCGCGCTTTCCTGCATGCGGGCGCCGCCGGAACAGCTCACGACGATGACCGGCCGATCGGTTTCGATGCCCAGTTCGATCGTGCGCGTCACTTTCTCACCCACCACCGCGCCCATCGAGCCCATCATGAACCGGTTATCCATGCACGCCAGCACCACGCCGCGGCCCTTGATGTAGCCCTTGCCCGCCAGGCACGCATCCTTGTGCCCCGTCTTCTTCGCCTCGCCCACCAGGCGATCCTTGTACGGTTTCAGGTCCACGAAATCGAGCTTGTCGCTGGGCGCCAGGTCTTCCCACATCGGCTCGAAGCTGTCCGGATCGCACAGGAGCTTCACGCGCTCGTCAGCCCCGATGCGGAAATGATGCTGACATTCCGGGCACACGTGCTGGTTCTGCTCCACGTTCTTGCGATAGAGCATCGCCCCGCAGCTTGGGCACCGCATCCACAGGCCCTCGGGAATGTCCGACTTCCGGCTCGACTCGCGCCCCTTGTGCCAGTTGCGAGGATCGGTGCCGCCGGCCACGCCTGAAGGAAGATTGCCGGGCGCGCCCGGAGCGGGTGACGGAACCTGCGTCATGGTGTTTCCTTTGAGTGCCATCTTTTTGATACCTTGGTCCGCCGCACGCCACCTGTTTGCCAACTCCCATTCGAGGTTTCCCAATGAGGATTGTACGTTTTATCGACGATCAGGGCCAAATGCACCTCGGTCGGCCCCCCGCCGGCTGGGATCCCCAGCACCCCGGCTCCGTCGAAATCCTCGACGGCACTCTCTTCGGCCCCCACATCGCCACCGGCCGCCTCGTCGCCGTCCGCAAACTGCTTGCCCCGATCACCCCGGTCAACATCTTCTGCATCGGCCTCAATTACCGCGAGCACGCCAAGGAATCCAACAGCCCGATCCCCGAACATCCCGTCATCTTCATGAAACCCACGACCGCCGTGACCAACCCCGGCGATCCCATCCGCATTCCCAAGGTCTGCACCGACGAGGTCGACTACGAGTGCGAACTGGCCGTGGTCATCGGCAAGACCGCCCGCGATGTCTCCGAAGCCGACGCCCTCCGTCACGTGCTCGGCTACACCGCGGCCAACGACGTCTCCGCCCGCAAGTGGCAACGCAACGGCGGCGGCGGCCAGTGGATTCGCGGCAAGAGCTTCGACACCTTCTGCCCGCTGGGGCCCATGCTCGTCACTGCCGACGAAATCCCCGACCCGCAAGCCCTTCGCATCAGCACCACCATCCACGGCCAGAAACTCCAGGACCACACCACCGGCGACATGATCTTCCCCGTCAGCAAACTCATCAGCTTCCTCAGCAAAGACACCACGCTGCTGCCGGGCACCATCATCCTCACCGGCACGCCCCAAGGCGTCGGCTTCGCCCGCACGCCGCCACGCTGGCTGGTGCCGGGCGACCAGGTGGTGGTCGAAGTGGAAACGATCGGCAAGCTGACGAATCCGGTGGTGGCCGCGTGAGGCACATCGGTGCCCCGCGTAGGGTGAGGTGAGGCGCATCGGTGCCCCGCGTAGGGTGGGTTGAGTCCGCGAAACCCACCATCCGATCACCGTGAGCCCTAAGCCGGCCAAGCCGGAGAAAGTCAAAATAGTGAAGTCAAAATGCAAAAGTCAAAAGTCAGAAATTGACGCGCCCACGGGCTCTGACTTTTGCATTTTGACTCTTGCATTCACTATTCTGACTTTTCCGATGCACACTTCTGTGCGCCGCGCGTCGTCGTTGCAGGGTCAGAATCCAACCCGCTGGAAATGCCCCGGATCATCGGGCGCGAAGTGGTGGGTTTCGCGGACTCAACCCACCCTACGAGCTACGAGACCCGCCCTTCGAGACCCGCCCAAAGTGGCCGGCCACCGACCCCCACCCCCTTGTTTTTCGACGTAAACCATTGCTTTATTTCACCTTATGATTTGACTGCCAAAAAGGTAGGACACTTTTCGGCCACTCGGTTTGGCCGCCCCTGGCCCCTGCTGACAGCTGCGAACCGACCTGGATTGCCAAAGAACAACGCCGCTTCGAGGGCGAAGCGCCGGCGGACCAACACACCTTACATTGCACGATCAGCCTCATAAGTTACACCTGCGCCGCTCCCCTGGTCTGGTAAAGTCCCGCCATGCTCTTCCACCGCGCCGCCGTTCCGTTGCTGCTCGTGCTCGCCAGTGCCGTCAGTGCCGCCGACGCTCCTGATAAAGCGGAGCCCAAGCCGCGCGGTCGGCTGCTCTTCTTCGGCGTCGCTTACGACGAGGCGCCGCCCAAAGGCTTCACCGTCGATCACTACAACTACGCGCCGGACAATTTCGCCAACCTGCTCGCCGCCCAATCCAAAGACCTTTTCACCGAGGTGAAAATCGCCACCGTCAAGGGCAACGCCGCCACCCGGGACGCCATCATGGCCAAACTCCGGGCGCTGAGACAATCAGCCCGCAAGGAGGACGTCGTGCTGCTTTACTGGGGCACGCATGGCGGTACCGATGCCCAAGGCTGGAGCGCCAACCTTCCGCGCAACGGCAACATCCGCGGCAGCGACATCAAGGACGAACTGGGCAAGATGCCCTGCCTCGCCATGGTGCTCATCAGCACCTGCGGCTCCGGCGGCTTCGTGCGCCCCACGGCTGCGGCGATCGATCTGCCGGCGAACATGGCCGCCTTCGCCGCGTGCCGAAGGCAGCAGAGCACCAACAACGAACTGGACGTGTCGTTCCTGGAAGCCTTGGCGGGCTTCGGCGATGCGGACGGCAACGGCGTCGTCACGCTGCAGGAGGCGATCGACTACGTGCCCCGCCGCTACCGCGAACTGGTGCGCGGAGCGGGCGAGGACCAGATCCCCGTCCTCGGCCACGCCGACGCAGTGCCGCTGGATCGCCCGCTCACCAAGGTCAACGGCAGCCACGCCGCCGTCCTCTTCGACGGCGCCTGGTACGGCGCGACCGTGCTCAGCAGCACCGAAGGCAAATCGAAAGTGCGCTTCCTCGGCTGGGATCCGACCACGAAAACCGGCGGCTTCGCCTTCCCCGACGCCACCGTCACCGCCAACCAGATGCACCGCCCCACCGCCGACTCACCGGCCATCGAAGTGAAATGGAACGGCGAGTGGTACCCGGCGGTGATCCGCGAAAAGAAGCGGGAGAAGTTTCACATCCACTACATGGGCTACCCCGACAGCGACGACGAAACGGTCGGCCCCGACCGCGTGCGTTACGTCTTCGGCAAGGGCGCCGGCGAAAGCGCGGGCGGCAAGCGGCGTAAGCAATAAAGATTCCATTTGAATCACGCGCCGACCATCGATTGATGCCACTGGCAGGCTCGGCTGCCAGTGCCCACGCAGAGAGCACTGGCAGCCAAGCCTGCCAGTGCCATCAGCGCGAGAATCAAACGGAATCCGTATAAGACGGTCTGGGAAATGTAAGATCGTGCAGTCTTGTTCTGCCGCCCGGAATCTCCGCCGCGCCGAGAACAGAGAAAAGCTCACGGTGCATCCACTGACACCCGATCACCATCAACCCGGTCGCGTTGACAACGCGCACTCCTCCCCTGCCGCTCAACCATGATCATCGACTCCCATCAGCACTTCTGGCAACTCTCCAAGCCTTTCCAATACGACTGGCTTAAGTCGCCGCAGCACGCGCCGATCAATCGCGATTTTCTGCCCGAGCATCTGAAGCCGCTGATCGATCGCGCCGGCGTGCAGAGAACCGTATTCGTCCAGACGCAGCACAACGTGGAGGAGAATCGCTGGGTGCTCGCGCTGGCGCAGGAGCATCCGTGGATTGCCGGCGTCGTCGGCTGGGTCGATCTGGCCAGCCCGCGCGTCGAGGAGCAGGTCGTCGAGTTCAAGCAGTTCCCCAGGTTCGTCGGCGTCCGGCACATCACGCAGGATGAACCCGATGACGATTTCATCATCCGCCCGCCGATCATTCGCGGACTTCAAGTGCTTGAGAAGCACCGTGTGCCGTTCGATCTGCTCTTTTACGTCAAGCATCTGAAACACGCCGCGACGCTGGCGGCGCGGTTGCCGGCGTTGCCGATGGTGATCGACCACCTGGCCAAGCCGCGCATCGGGGCCCAAAGCATCGACGACTGGCTTCCCCACCTGCGCGCGGCGGCGAAGTTCCCCAACGTGTTCTGCAAGCTGAGCGGCATGATCACGGAGGCGCACTGGACTCGGTGGACGCCGGCGGATTTGAAGCCCTACGTGCGGCACGCGCTGGAGTTGTTCGGCCCGTCGCGCTGCATGTTCGGCAGCGACTGGCCGGTGTGCGAACTGGCGGGCAGCTACCAGCGCGTGTTGGAAGCGGCGAACGAAGCGCTGGGGCCGATCAGTGAAGCCGATCGCGCCGCCATCTTCGGCGGAACCGCGACGAGGTTTTATGGGCTTGCGGTTTAACCTGGGTTAGGAGCCGTGCAGGATCAACATCGCATGTGGGACGACTTTCCAAGTCGTCCG
>CAYRPN010000152.1:0-12851 GCA_964426135.1 uncultured Phycisphaeraceae bacterium
ACATCGATGGAGGACGGGGCGATGACGCGAGCAACGCGGTGAATAATCTGGGCTAAGGAGCCGTGTAAGATTAACTCCGCAGATTCGAGTCGCTTCGCTCCCAGCCGGACGACTTGGAAAGTCGTCCCACATGCGATGTTGATCCTGCACGGCTCCTAAACGGGGACGAGCGCTTGCGTGGTTTGCGCGTTATTTCCTTACGGCCGCATCGCATCCGCCGCGTCCGGCTCGGCGGCGTAGAAGAGGCGAGCGAGTTCGGAACCGATGCGGTTCGCCAGCGTCTGCCGCATCTGCTCGACGGCCCGGCTGGGATCGATGCCCGCAGCCGTCTTGAGGCGGATGCTCACCGTCAGCACGTACGCGCCCTCGGACGCGGCCTTGTCCGGTTCGCCGGCTTTCTGGGCGGACGGCGGGAACAGACGCCGGCGGTCGGTCACATCGATCACCTTCACCCAGATCGATGCGACGGGCTTGAGCGTGCCCGGTTCGCCCGTCACCGAGGCGGCGCGCACGTGGGCGTGAATCACTTGATCCGCGCCCAACTCTCGCCCGATGCGATCCACGGGCATCTTCAAGAAGTCCTTGCCCAGCTTCAACTGAAGCGCCACCACCTCGGCAGGCTCGATCAGCTTGGGCACCACGCCCGACGCTTTGAGGTCCGTGGTCGCCCGCGCCGCCACGATCTGAAGCAACTGGGGATCGCGCAGTTCGCCGGCGGGGTCGTCCACCAGGATCAGCGTGGCCCGCTTGGGCAGGTTGTAAACCGCCGGCTTTTTCTTGTCCTCAAACGCGCTGGCCACGTAACCGATCGCCTCGCACCCGCTGCTGGCGGCGATCAGGAGGAGCAACACGCAGAGGGTCAAACATCGGGGCATGCGAATCTCCATCGGGCTTCCGCGACACCGGCTCAGTTCGCCGGCGGCGGGACAGTCACCCGCGCCGAGAGCTTGCGGGCGAACTGGCGAACCGCGCCGAGCTGGATCGTGTCAGTGTCTGAATTGAGAATGCCCATCGGCTTGTCGGGCGGGTAAATCGCGCTGATGTCGCCGGTGTAGACGAAGTTGCTCGGATCCTTGCCGTCGGCCTCGCTGATGCCGACGCGGGCGCGGACCACGCCCTGCCACAGCTCCTGGTTGCCCGGCTCGTGGGTGGTGTACTGGGCGAGATTGATGTGAACGATGCGCTGGACCTTGAGCCGATGCGCCAGTTCGCCGTAGGGCACGACGATCCAGTCGGGATTGCTCGACTGAAACTTGGCGACCTGGATGGGGTCGAGCGGCTGGATGCCGACGACATCGGCGGCCAGGCGGGC
Organism: uncultured Phycisphaeraceae bacterium; assembly: GCA_964426135.1. Taxonomy (GTDB): domain Bacteria; phylum Planctomycetota; class Phycisphaerae; order Phycisphaerales; family Phycisphaeraceae; genus CAYRPN01. The sequence goes on from CAYRPN010000152.1 coordinate 1,313, forward strand.
GGTGACGTACTTGCAGACCAGGTTCGGCGCGTCGGGGAACGAGAAGAGCGTGCGGTCATCGGCGCTGACCAGCACCGCGACGGACTTGTTTGCAAGCCCGGTGTAATCGGCGGCAGGCTCGACCTCCGGCTTTTCGCCTCCGGCGATGCCTTGGGCAAGCCAGCCGATGCCCTGGCATCCCGCCAATGACAGCAGACCTGCAAGCCCCATGGCGCGAAAGATGGAACGGCGGGTCGGAGTGTTTTGAAGCGACATCAGATCATCCCGTGGTAGACGGCAATTTTGTAAACCCAGGCCCCCAGCACCAGCACGCTGACGGCGACGAATGATCGCAGATTCCAGACCGCGTGCCACACCGGCGCCAGCGCCATGCCCGTGAACAACGACCATCCCGACAGCAGCGCGAAGACGGCGGCGGCCACCGCCAGGGTTGCGCCGGCCGGCTGCACCCGCAGCGCCGCCAGCAGGCGACCGTCGGCGGCCAGCGACACGGCGGTGGTCATGCCGCACGTGGCGCACGGCATGCCCGCCTGCTCGACGAAACCGCACGGCGCCAGGCCCAACTGGCAATGGGTCCCGATGCCGGCCGGGTTGGGATCGAGGCTGGCTGCCAGCAACAGAAACGCGAGGCAGGCGGCAAACACCATCGCTACCGCAAGCTTGCGGTAGAGAGCAACGCTGACGGATGCGGCGATCGTGTTGGCGGACGCGGCCTGAGGCATCATGACAGGTTACCGGATTGGCAGCCCAGGGGCGACTGGCCGCGCCATCATGCAAAACTCGCCCGCTCCATTGAAGCCATCAACGGGGCGGGCGAGTTCATCGGTTGATTGTTTTTTCAAAGGCGTGATCAGCGAACAGCGGTGGCGGCGGGTGCGGGCACGGCTGCGCCGGTCGCGGGCTTGGGCGGCACGGGCGGGCGCGGGGAGGGAATGGGCGGCTCGATGAAGCGCGGGTCGGGGCCGCCGGGCACCGCGGGCCCGCCGGGCGCCGGGGCGGCGATCGCGCCGGAAGCTTCGTTGAACAGTCGCACGCGGTCGGGATCAGCCTTGTCGCTGGCAAGGTCGCGAACGTCGATCTGCCCCTTGTCCAGACTCGCCACCAGCACGGCCACAGGCCCCTTGTTGCCGATCGCGCCGGCCTGCTTGGCGGCGGCTTTGACGTCGACGAGCACTGCCGCGACGCTGAGATTCACGGCTTCGCCCTTCTTCGGCTGGCCATCGTCTCCGATCACGTCCACCTTCGCGTCCTTGCTGCCGATCGCATCGCCGGTGCGGGCCGCGAACACTTTGTGGATCCAGTAGCCGTTGTACAGCTTGTAGACGCCGAACTTCGCAACGCCGTTCTGCGGGTCGGCCTCTTCCACGAAGTATCGCATCGCGCGGTCGATGGTCACCGGGGCAGCCCAGTCACTGGGGATCGAGTCCTGTTCCAGTTGCTTGGCGACGGGCTTGAGTTCGGCGACCAGACGATCCGCCTTGTTGAACAGCGGATTGATCACGCGGTAGACCACGCGGTAGCGATAGGTCTTTCCCGATTCAACGGTGACGTCATGGGCCCAGAGTTTGATGGGCGGAATCTTGGCGGTTTCGCCGGGCTTCAGAGCGACGCCCGGTCTGATGCGCGGGTCGCGGCGACCGGGCAGGCGGAAGAAATCCTCGGGGCCACCGGGGAGGCCGCCGGGCTGTTCGAATCGCGGCGGGCGGACGGTTGTCGCCGGATTGCTGGGATCGGGTTTTTCTTCCTTGTTGAGTTTGCTCAGGATGGTGTCGCGCTCCTTGTAAAGCGCGATCAGTTTCTCCTGCAGCACCTTGGCGCGATCTTCGGTCTGGGATTTCTGCTTGGCGGGATCAGCGCCGGGCTTGGTCTTGACGGCGGTGGTTGTCTTGGGCGCGGTGCGCGGCGGGGTCTTGGCGCCGCCGGGCCTCGGCGTGGGCGTGGGCGTGAAATAGCCCTCCTCGGGTCCGGGACCGACGCCGGGACGGAACTGCCCAGGGCGGGGCTGGGTCAGGTCGGGTTGCAGGTTGCCTGAGCGAATCTGCAGCGTCTGAAGATCGTTCTCGTACTTGCTGATCTGCTGGTTGACCTTCATCAACTTGGCATTGTCCTCGGCGGAAAGCTGCAGATTTTCGCGCTCCGGCGGAAGCCAGAGCCGATGCTGCTTGTGCGGCACAAATTCAGGCCTGGCGAGCAGGTCGACAAACCCCTGCAGATTCTGGAGCAATTGCTGCTGCTGCTCGCCGATGGCGATGTCGGAATCTTCAATCTTGGCGGCGTTGGCGACGAGGTCTTCCAGTTTCTTCACGTCGTCGCGCAGAATCTGCGAAACGGAACCGGGCAGGGGGTTGATCCGGTCGAGCTTTTCGATCCATTTGCCCGTCGCCGGGTCCATGGTCTGGCGCTCGAGGTAAATGTCAGACACGAACGGAAGCAGATCCTGGTACCAGCTTTCGGGCATCCGGCCTTCCGCCTCGGGCACGGCCTTGTACGCCGCGAGTCGTTCCTCCGGATCGATGACCGCGCCGACGGTCACCGAGAAGAAATCGCGCGGCGACTGCCGGCCCACCAGCGAGATGACCTGGCTGACGCGCTCGTCGGCGATCTTGGTGAGTTCCTCCACGGTCAGGTCGGGATACTGAACCTTGAGTGTTTCAAGGAAATAGAACTGCAGCGCTTCATCGCTTTCAAGCACGAAATTGCTCGAGGAAATGCTGATGTCCTTGGCCTTGGGCGCGAGGACGAGCTTGAACGGCGACGGCGGGGCGTTGCCGTCGAGACCGCCGGGGTCGGTCCACTTGGACTCGATGCCGGGCTCGCCGAAGATGATCGAGGGCAGGTAGCTCGAACTGGACAACGGCTGCGTATAGCGGCGGCGGAACCGGTCGGCATAGTCCGGCATGTTCTGCTGCAAGGTCACCAGGTCGCCGTGCGGATCCTTCTTCTGCACTTCGCGCTTCAGGAGATCGGCCTTCTTCTTGTAGTCGTCCTCAACGGAGACCGGGTCGACCTTCTTCCCGCCGACATCCACGTTGTACGGGCTGCCGAGGAAGTAGATGTAGAGAATGCCCAGGGCGAGCAGGATGGCGACGCCGAGAATGATCTTCTCGATGTACTTGTCGATGAAAGTGCGCTGTTCGAGTCTCATGGGAACCTCCGAGGCGGGAGGGAATGGGCGAAGAATGCGAGGGCGGGCACGATCCAGACCAGGTCAACAATGAATCACCGAGCGGCGGCGCTGGGCGTACCGGGGGAGCCGGCGGTTGGAGCGCCGGGCGTTGCGGGCGCCGGTTCGGTGGGGATGCCAAGCTGCATCTTGATGTCCTTGGGCATCAGGTCGCGCGTCCAGTCGCGCAGCCAGATGGATTCCACGAGCATGGTCAGGGTGACGCAGTCAGTGGCGCCGTACATGTAGCCTTTTTCGAGTTCGGCGTACTCGTCGACGTCTTCGATGTGAACGTTCAGGACGCTCATGAAGTTGGTTTTGCCGATGGACTCGAAGATGAGGGGAATCTGCCTTGCGTCGACGACGATCGAGACCTCGGCGAGGCGGACGTCATAGAGCACATTGCAGACGTGGCCGGTGGGGCTGGAGGCGAAGTCCTCGGGCAGGCGCTTATTGGGGTCCTGCAGTTTCAGGTCTTCGGCGATCGCCTTGAGGGCCTCGGGATTGCCGTACCCCTCGGGGCCGCCGGAAAGGCTGCTCGGATGCACAGCGGTTGGCGGACGCGGGGTGGTCGGACGGGGCCGGGGCGTGCCGGTGCTCTTGCCGTCCTTGCTAGATCCGCCGAGCGGCTGGCGAATGGCGCTGCCGCGCAGGCCCACGTAATCTTCGTGAACGCGAATGTGCTTCAGGTGCTTCACCGCCGAGTGCAGCACGGAATCCGAAGCGCCGGCATTGTCCGCGGCGGGGCGATTCGCCATGGCGATGGCGCGGCAGATGTCCTGCTGAATCCACATCGCCATCTGGCCTTCCCAGATGTCCTTGATCGGCGGCAATTCACCGATGTCCGCCCAGGTGCCGATCGTGAACGGATACTCGTCAATGAATTTTCCATCGGCGTCCTTGCGGCGCGTCTCGGCATAAATGCTGATGCGGCGGGCATTGTCGCGGATGATGTCCATCGCCTTCTGCCGCTGCTGCTCCAGCAACTTGGCGCGATCCTCGACGGTCAGTTCCGACACGGTCTTGCGCGGGAAGAAACCGGCCAGGAAACGAGCCTCGACCTTGGCAAGTTCCTCGCCGACAAACTCGGCGTCGGGCGGCGGGCCGGCGTTCAGCCGGACCGCGTCCTTGTCCACCGGCGAGGGCGCCCCCAGCATCGCGTTGAGCCGGTTGAGGTACTCGGTCTTCGCTTCGTGAAAAAGGGCGTTGTTCTGCGGCGCGGGGAACAGGCCGTCCAGCATGGGGGTGTGGATGTTGCGATTGTGCTTGATGACGTTCTCAAACACCGTGGCATACTGCTGTGACATGATCTTGTAAACGTTTTCGAGCGACTCGATCGACGCCTGATTGACGGCGAAGGAAATCGACTGCGGCGGCGCGTTGGGGTCGGGGCTGGGAATCTGGATCGTCGTCTTGCGCAGCCCGTCGATCGTCCCGAAGTCCTTCTTGCGTTCCTCCACGGATTTGATGAACGCATTGCCGGGCATGTGGACGCCCACGAACAGAAGCACCAGCGACAGAATCACGACGGCTATCGCCACCGCGACGATCGGGTTGCTCTTGATGAGAGTGATGAAGCCTTTCATGAGCGGACCTCCTTGACGGCGGATGTGGAAGCGGGAGCGGCGGGGTTGCTCCCGGCGGCGTCGTTGGCGCTGGTTTTGGCGGGGGCGACCTGGCGGGCGGCATCTTCCTGCTTGCGGACCTCGTCGGGCGAAAGCAGTTCCACCGTCCAGGTGATCTCAAACCGGTGATCGCCGACGGGCGATTCGTTGGTCAACGGACGCGGCGGGAAAAGCGGCTCTTCCTTGACCTCGGCGTCAGGGGTGGCGCCCTTGGGAGTTTCGCGCGGGCCCAGCGGCGCGATTCGGCCTCCCTTGGGGTTCAGCGGTCCTGGGCCTTCCGGCAACAGGCCTGGAACGATGCGGCCGCCGCGCGGTCGAGTCTGCGTGGCGGGTCCGGCTTTGCCGCTTTCGGCCTTGAGGTCTTCCTCGGTGATCTTCCTCAGGACCGAGAGTTTGACGGAATCGGGAACGATCTTGTAAGGCCGATCCGGGCGAACGCCGCTGGTCTTGAGCCACTTGATGAGGTTGTCGTCGATGAACCGGCTGGTGGCGCTGGTGCTGCCGCCGTAGGGCGTGGTGCCGGTGATCGTGATGACGAACTGCGGCGGGAGCATGGGGGCGTTGGCGGGATCGACGGGAGCGGCCGGATCCGGCGTCGGCACGGGGCCTTGGGGCATCGGCGCCGGCGTTCGCTTGCCGAAGGCGTCCTCGGCTTTGAGCCGCTTGCCGGCAATCGGCGCGCCGGGCGGGGGAGCGGTTGGGGCGGCGCCGGGCACGACGACCTGCCTGGGTTCCTGGTAAACCGCCTCAAACGTGTTGATGAAAATTCTGCGGCGCTGGGTGCGTGGGATTTTTTTGTGATCCTCGTACGCGGCCTTGCTCAACTCCGGCTGCGGGTTCAACGTCGCCGCCGCCAGGCCCAGGTCTTCGATCAGCTTGGGCCATACGTCGCGGTAGTCGAGTGTGCGCTGGGCGTTCTCGACCTTGGGCCGCTGGTCGGTCAACTGGATTTCCTGAATCTTGGATCTCAGGTTCGAAGCCTGCGAGAGGCCTGGTTTGACTTCTTCGGAGACGGCGGCGCGCTTGGAGTTGTAATCGCTGCGGACGCTGCTGAGTTTGAGCCAGGCGCCGCCGACCGCCGCCAGCACGATCGCCGCCGCGGCGCCGATCCAGGGCTGCTTTGCCTTCCACAGCCGCTGCTTGATGATGTGTTCGGGCAGGATGTTGGCTCGGACGGTCTGCAGGCCCAGGCCCTGGAGGGCCAGGCCGTAGACGGTGGCGAGGTTGAGCGAGTTCTCGGCGAAGTCGGCCGCCTGCTTGCCGTCGACTTTGATTTTCTTGAACCCGTCGGGACGGATCACTTCCAGTTGCAGTTGCTGCTTGAGGAACTTCTGCAGGCCCGGCAGGCGGAAGGTGGAGCCGATGCCGATGAGCTTGGTCAGGTTGGCGTCGCGGTTGCTGGTCTGGTAGTGGCCCAGCGATCGCTGGATTTCCTGCACCATGTCGGCGAAAACGGGGCGCATCGCCTGGAAGATCTGGCGTGCGTACTTGCTGGTGCCGGCTTCGCGCTTCAGTTTCTCCGCCTTGGGCGGGCTGAGCTTGAACGCCTTCTCGATCGCCTCGGTGAAGTTGTTGCCGCCGATCGCCATCGTTCGAAGCCAGACGCGTCCGCCTTCGACCACGACCAGGTCGGTGCTGGTGGTGCCCACGTCCATCAGGATCGTGCCTTCGTTGCTCTTGCGGATGTCCTGGTCGAACGCGAATGTATTGAGGACCGCCAGGGGCGACAGCGTCAGCGCGTCGATCTGGATGCCCATCTTGTTGTAGTTGGAGAGAAAGGTCGCCACGCGATCCTTCACGATCGCGAAGATGCCCACTTCCACGTCGGGCGAATCGTCCTGCTGGAAGACCTGGTAGTCCCATTCCACCTGATTGATGGGGAATGGAATCTGCTGGATCGCCTCGTACTTGACGATTTCGGCGATCTTCTTCGGTTCCACCGGCGGCAGTTTCGCGAAGCGAGCAAATGCCATGTTGCCCGGGACCGAAACCACGACCTTGCTCTTGCTCAGGTCATGCTTGGCCAGGAGCTGGTCGAGGTTGACCTGGATCGCCTCATCGACGTTGATGTCGGGCGTGGTCAGGATCTTCTTGAAGGGGAGGATCTCGTACGCGGCGACCTGGATGTCGTCGCCGTCACGGATCAGGTGCATGGCCTTGACGGCGTTCGCGCCGACTTCAAGGCCCCAGGCATCGTTGGTCGCCATAGACGTGCTCCTGTACGAATACCGGCGGTTGAGCGGGCAAGTAAGCGATCGGGCAGGTGCGATCGCGGTGGACCCAGTTCGCTTGGAGGCGATTCGAACTGTCCACAGAAGACAGTCGAACGCCCCATCTTGCGTCCCCGGAAATGAACGCACTCCTCCAGCCTCGCAACCTCGCCGCTCAGCCGCGGCCCGCGCCGCTGAAGAGCGAATCCGCATCATACCGAAGCCCGCTCCGTCAACTGAAGCCCGGGGCGGCACGGATCATTTCCTCAATTGTGGCGGGAATCTGCGATGAGCCAGCGGAGGTCACGGCCCATCATCCAAACTACAGGCGGGGAGGATTGCATCCTGCGTGATTAAATCGGAACGACATGGGAACGTCAAGGCCGTTTGTCCGATCAACTGCCAAATTTCTTCATTTTTCAGAAGCTTGGTACGCAGGCACATCAGGTGCGATCGCTGCTTCCCCTATTCGCACGATCGCCTGGAGCGCCGCGACCGGGTCACGCCCCGACCACCGGCGACGTCTTCAGCCACGCGCCGGTGAACACGATCTGCGACAGCGGTTTCCTCGCGCGCGGAGCAAGGTCTCGCTCCGCCAGCGCCTTGTTCGCCGCTTGGGTCGCATCGCCGGCATAGCCCAGGGCGATGGCGGTCATCGGCTCGTGCGTTTCGGGAATGCCGTAGCTCTGTCGAACTTTGGCGAGATTCACACCCGCCATCTGATGCACCTGCAATCCCAGCGCCGCCGCCTGGGCTGTGAGATTTCCAGCCGCCAGGCCCAAGTCGTGTTCGGCCACGCGGTTGGGGCTGCCGTTGCGGGTGAAGGTCTTGCTGATCACGGTGAGCATCAGCACCCCGGCGTCCTTCGCCCACTCCTGATTCGCCTCCAGCAGGCACGAGAGCATGCGGGTGAACTCGGCGGCATCCTCGCGCACCGCGACGATGAACGACCACGGCTGCTCATTGAAACTCGACGCCGCCCAGCGCGCCGCTTCGAGACACGACAGGAGCTTGGCGCGCTCGACCTGTTTCGGTTCGAACACGTATGGGCTGTAGCGTTCAGCCAGGATCGGAAGAATGGGATGACCCGGTTTCGCCGTTTTGATGGTGGAGGACATGCGGGGCAGTATAGACCACGACGCGCGGTTATGACGAGCAGGACGGCTTCACTGATTTGGGGAAACGCCAGCATCGGTGACTTGTCCGAGTCGGAGTCTGTGACTCCGGTCAGCACGAAGGGCGGTGTCCAGCCTGCGCGCGCGGCGAACCGGACTCGCAGAGTCCGGCTCTGACAAGACAAGGTTGCATTCGTCGGATGAACCTGAGATCAGATGCTCTTGCCCGTCGTTGTGGCGGGGGAATTGCCGGGCGCGGGCTTCTCAGGGTTGCGCGGCGTCTTCGACGGAAACTCCGGCGGTTTGCCGCCGTTGCCTTCGGACGCCTTGTCGCTGGCCTTCTTGCCGTCCTTCTCCGCCTGCACTTCGCTGCCGGCGGGGCGGCGGAGCAGCACGCGAGCGCCTTCCTGCAGGCCTTTTCGAATCTCGACATAGGTTTCGTTCGACTTGCCGATCTGCACCGGCTGCTTGCGGTACAGGCCCTGTTCACCGGCGACGTAGGCGTAGCGTTCGCGGCCTTCGCTGAAAACCGCGTGGACTGGCACGGCGATCACGTTGTCCACCTGCTCGATGGAAATCTGGCCGGAGCAGCGCATGCCGGGATTCAACGCGACAACCGCCTGAGGCGATTCACCGCCGCCGTTCTTTTTGCCTGCTCCATTCTTGCCGCGAGGGGCGCGTGGTTCGCCGGGCTTGCCGCCCGACGGGGTACTCGGTTTTGCGTCCGGCGGCGGTACACCGGCGGCCACGGCCGTCACTTGAGTCGGCGCGGGCATTTCAAGTGCGGGCAGGTCCACACGTACTTCGTACGTGCGCACGTCGGGGTTCCAGAAGCTCGTCTCATCCGCCATCGTCGCCTTTTGCCAGACGATGCCTTCAATGGGGCGCCCGCGCATGGCGTCGATGTTCACCACCACCTTCTGTCCCACCTCGATGTCCGGCATGCGCGACTCGTTCACCTTCAGAATCGCCACCATGTGGCTGGTATCCGGCAGGACGATCAGGTTCTCATTGAAGAGGACGTCGCGGTTCTTGCCGATGGGTTCGCTGCGGCGATAGCGATTGGAGCCGATGCTGGTCGCGTAGACCACGACGCCGTCACCAGGCGCTCTCATGGTGCAGGCCGCCAGTTGCTGCTTGAGCTTGGCGAGTTTCTCCTGCCGGGTTTCCAGCGTGTTCACCGCCGCTTCGTACGTGGCGGTGGCGCGGGCGATCTTGCTCGCGTTCTTGCGGATCGCGCGGTCCAGCGCCGCCTTCGCCTCGGTCACGTCCGACTCGAATTTTTTCTGCTCCTGCTTGAGCGTGTACAGGGTGTACGCCTCGAGATTCACCTTCGCGGTCTCCTCGGCGGAGATCGCTTCCTTCAGCTTGAGCTGGTCGTCGTCGTATTCGCCTTCGCTGATGAACTTGGCGTCGAACAGCTTCTTGGATTCCTCCGCGTTCCGGCGGGCGATCTTCAGGTTGTCCTGGGCTTTCACCACCGCCAGGTTCAGTTCCAACTGCTTCTTCTTGACCGTGCCCTCGCGCCACTCGGAAAGCGACAGTTCCGCCAGCGCGAGCTTCACTTCCTCGGCCCGCTTGGCGCTCTCCGCTTCGCTCTTCTCGATCGCCAGATCCTGCTCCGTGGCTTTTTTCTCCGCGTCGGCTTTCTGCACCAGCTCGGCGGTGTCCTGAATGTCCTTCTTCAATTGATCGTCGGCCAGACGCACCAGCACGTCGTCCTTCGACACGCGCGTGCCTTCGTCGACGATATCGATGATCGCGGTCTTGCCCTCGACTTCGTTCTTCACGTAAAGCTTGTTGCGGGCATCGAGCTCCCCGTTGGCGGTGACGGTCACCTCGAAGCTGCGGCGAGTCACGATGTGCCACTGCGGATCATCGCTGCCCGGCCCGTCGCCGGCTTGATCGTCCTGCCCGCCAATCGTGCCAAAGCCCCAGGCAATCGCCACCAGGGCCGCCACGATGCCCAGCACCAGCACCACGGCAACCGTCGCGCCGCCTCGGCAGTGAGACGCGCGGACAGGCGACCGAAAAGACATGGTTTCAATCAGCATGTTGAGCAGCGGGGGCCTTGCCAAAGGAAGAACGTCGTGGCACGGCTTCGCATTGCCGCGTCATTCTATACCTTGACCTGAACGTGGCGATGGTTTCCCCGAGGGCGATGGCCTTCGCACTCACCGGCTTCGAGCGTTGCCGGTTTTCGAGTCTGCCAGCTTCAAGAGTTTGGTTCTGGGCGCAGTATCGGCGCAGGCCGGCGGGGGCGGGGCAAGCCCCGTCGCTAAATGAAGGAAGGCTTTATTCCTCGACCGTGGTCGGGTCGGGGCGGTAGAGACGGGTGTCGAGCGCCCAGATTTTTTCCGTGAAGTGTCCCGCCACCTTGTCGCTCTTGTTGGACTCGCCGCGGGCCGCGGAAATCGCCATCTGCATCTTGGCATCGACGTTGTCGAGCATGCTCACAAAAATTGCTTCGGGCGTCGAAGGCACTTTCAGGGCGCCGAAATCGGGCTGGCCATGGTGGGAGAGAATGATGTGATGGAGCACGCGGAGCACCGGTTCGGTCACCGGCTCGCCGAGCAGGGCGCAGTCTTCCGCCCGCCGCTGCAGCCAGATGACGCCGCGGGCGACGTGGCCCACGAGCTGGCCGTCGTCGGTGTAGGCGAAGCCGTTTTCCCACGAGAGTTCCTCGCACTTGGCCATGTCGTGCAGGAACAGGCCCATCAGCACGATGTCGCGGTTCAGTTGCGGATACAGCGGCAGCGCTGCCTGCGCCAGGCGGAGCAGTTGCAGCGTGTGCTCCAGCAGTCCACCGAGGAACGCGTGGTGCAGGTTCATCGCCGCCGGCGCCTGTTTGAATCGGCTCATCAGTTCCTGGTCATCGAGATAGATCCGCGACAACGACCGAAGCCCCGGATTCGTCAGCGTCGCCATGATCGACTGCACTTCCGCGAACATCTGCTCCACATCGAACTTGGTCGAGGGCAGAAGCTCGGCAATCTCCGCGGGCGTGGGCACCGCCGGGTTCATCTGCTGGATGATGATCTGCATCTCGCCCTGGTAGGGCTGCGTCTGGCCTTCGATGCGCACGAAGCCGTCGGTGGGCAGAATGCTGAACAGTTCCTCCGTCGCGTTCCACATGCGGGCGGGCGTCTGGCCCGTCTTGTCCGCCACCAGGCATTTGATGTACGGCTTCTCCGTCTTGGTGCGGCCAAGCTGGCAGTTGCGAATGGCATAGACGCCCTCGATCCACTGGGCGGCTTGAAGGTCGCGAATGTAAACACGCTTGGCCATCAGATGCTCCTGAAGTACGGAAAACGCTCATCCTACAGGCAATGGTGCGACGCGTCACATGGGGCGCCCAGCGGCGTGAAATCGGGTCTGCCAAATTTTCCGGGGACGGTGGATCGGCCCCCTCGCCCCCGGCTCTGC
>CAYRPN010000153.1:0-12623 GCA_964426135.1 uncultured Phycisphaeraceae bacterium
CCTCACCCCAGCCCTCTCCCTGAGAGGGAGAGGGGGCCGGAATGCAAGCCCCGGGAAAATGGCACACCCCAACGTCGGCACCGAAAAATCAGCCTCGGAGGCGGACCCATCCGTTCGTACAATGCGGTGCTTGGAGGTTTACATGTTGCGATTCACCTGGCATTCGATTCTGGCACTGGCGCTGCTGGCTTTCTCCGTTGCCCGCGCTGAGGATGTGAAGCTCTTCCGCGCCGGCGCTCACGCCCAGGACATTACGCCGCCGCTGGGCATCTCGCTCAACGGCGGCATGGCGGACCGCAAGGCGACGGCGGTCTACGACCCGCTGCACGCGCGCTGCGTCGTCCTTGACGACGGCGAGAACCAGCTCGTCATCGTCGTCTGCGATAGCTGCATGATCCCGCGCGAACTCTTCGACGCCGCCAAGGAAATCATCCGCGAAAAAACCGGCATCCCCACGGCGAACATGATCATGTCCGCCACGCACACGCATTCGGCGCCGACCTCGACGGGCGTCTTTCAGAGCGATCCCGATGAGGAGTACCGCAAGACGCTGCCGGGCAAAATCGCCAACGGTGTGATCAAGGCGCACGCAAACTTGGAACCCGCCCGCGTCGGCTGGGCCGTGGGCAGCGATCCGGCCCAGGTTTACAACCGCCGCTGGCTCACCAAGGAAGGCGTCACGCTGCCCGATCCCTTCGGCGTCGTGCGCGACAAGATCAAAATGAACCCGGGCATCGGCAACCCGCAGGTGCAGAAATCCAGCGGCGTCATCGATCCGCAGATCACGCTGCTGAGCGCCATTGCCAAGTCCGACGGTCGGCCCATCGCGCTCATCGCCAATTACAGCCTGCACTACGTCGGCGGCCAGCCGGGCGACCAGATCTCCGCCGACTACTTCGCACAGTTCGCCAAGCGAATCGGGGAACTGATTGAAGAAGAAGGGACCAAGGGACCGAGGGACGAAGGGACCAAGGGGCATAAGGAGGAAAGCACGAAAGCCCAAGGGGACCAAGGCACGAAGGGGCAAGCCAGCCGTCCGAACCCTTCGTCCCTTGGTCCCTCCGTCCCTCCGTCCCTTCCTCCATTCCTCGCCCTCATGTCCAACGGCACCAGCGGCGATGTGAACAACGTCAACTTCGCGCGCAAGAGCAGCGCCCCGCGCAAGAGCGGCGAGCAGATCGTCATCGTCGCCGACAGCGTCGCCCATGCGGCGATGCAGGCGTTTCGCACCATCCAGTATCACGACTGGGTTCCGCTGAAAAGCGCCGAGGCCGAAATCGAACTGGGCGTGCGCAAGCCAACGAAAGAAGACCTCGCGCAGGCGAAGCAGTGGCTCGAAGAAGCGAAAGCGAAAGGCCCGGTGCTCCAGGGATTGCAGAGCATCTATGCCCGCGAATCCGTTCTGCTGGCGGACTATCCCGACCACGTGAAAGTGAAACTGCAGGCCCACCGCGTCGGCGGGCTGGGCCTGTGCGCCATCCCGTGCGAAGTCTTCGCGGAGATCGGCCTGTCGCTCAAAAAGCAAAGCCCGCTGAAGCCCACTGCCGTCTTTTCGCTGGCGAATGGTTACAACGGCTACCTGCCCACGCCGGCGCAGCACGAACTGGGCGGCTACGAAACCTGGCGGGCAAGGTCGAGCTACCTCGAAGTGAACGCCAGCGTGAAAATTGAAAAGACACTGGTGGAACTGCTGGACAAGGTGAAGTGACCCGTCCGTCGCCTTGGCCGTTTAGCCGTCGAGCTTCGCTCGACGACGTACTCGCGGCGCACGACGACCTCGCCTCACCCCATGCGAACTCTTGCGACGACCACCGCCGTTCTCTTTCTCGTGGCGATCGCCGGCATGGGGATCCAGATCGTCGACGTCAACGCCAAGCAGATCGTGTACGATTTCAAGCTGGAAAAGACGATGTTTCAGGCGATCGCCCTGACCGCTGACAGCAAGCGGCTGGCGACGGTCGGCGCCGCCGGCGAAACCCACCTCGCGCCCCACCCGGGAAGCCAAAGCCGCGATGGAGCAATTGCAAGCGCCGAAGCAAGAGCCTCGCACGAAGTGAGCGGCGCCGGCGCGGCGCGTCGGGTGGGTTGAGGCTCGGCGAACCACAGAGGGAGTCGATTCGCGCGGCAGACGTCCATGGTGGGTTTCGCGGACTCAACCCACCCTACGAAACCCGCTGCCTGCCACCCTCACGCCATCATCGCCTCATAGTCCACCGGTTTCGTTCGATCGATGGTCCGCGTCGCCGGCGGCAGCTCATATTTCAATCCGCTGGCGCAGTTGAAGAGCAGCGCTGTCTCCGTCTTGCTGACGCGTCCGCCGGCCAGTTCTTTTTTGTAAGCCGCGTAGGTGGCCGCGCCTTCGGGGCACATGAGGAATCCCTCGACGCCCGCCATCTCCGCGCGGGCCGCCAGAATCTCTTGATCGGTCACGGTGGTGCCGAAGCCGTTGGTCGCGCGCATGCCTCGGATCATGAGGAAATCGCCGACGGCGGCGGGCACGCGGATGCCCCAGGCGATGGTGCGGGCGTCCTTCCAAAGCTCCGCATGCTCCTTGCCTTGCTCCCACGCGCGGACGATCGGCGCGCAGCCGGCCGCCTGCACCGCGACCATACGCGGGCGTTTGCTGCCGATCCAGCCGATCGCCTCCAGTTCATCAAATGCCTTGCACATGCCGATCAATCCGGTGCCGCCGCCGGTGGGATAGAAGATCACGTCGGGCACGTCCCAGCCGAACTGCTCGGCCACCTCCAGGCCCATCGTCTTCTTGCCCTCGATGCGGTACGGCTCCTTCAGCGTGCTCACATCAAACCAACCCATCGCGGCTTTCCCTTCGGCGACGATTTTGCCGCAGTCGTTGATCAGCCCGTTGACGCTGTAGACGTGCGCGCCCTGCAGCGCGATCTCGCGGATGTTCACCTGCGGCGTGTCGTGCGGGCAGAAGATGAAAGTCCGCATTCCCGCCCGGCTCGCGTAAGCCGCCATCGCCGCGCCGGCGTTGCCGTTGGTGGGCATGGCCAGCCGCGTCAGGCCCAACTCGCGCGCCATGGAAACCGCCATGCACAGCCCGCGCGCCTTGAACGAGCCGGTGGGCAGCCGGCTTTCGTCCTTGATGAGCAAGGCGCCGCTGCCGGCGGCGCCTGAAGTGCCGCCCGCCAATCGCCTGTGCAGCGTCGGACAGTCGACGATCGGCGTGACCATCTCGCCCAGGCTCACGATGTTCCGCGCGTGCTTCACCGGCAGGAACTCGCGGTAGCGCCAGAAATCCATCGGCCGCGATGCGAGTTCGTCCTTGCTCACCGCCTTCGCCAGTTTCGCCAGATCGTAGCGCACCAGCAGCGGCCGGCCGACGCGCGAGAGGTTGTGCACCTGGCCCGCCTCGTATCGCTCGCCGGTCATCGAGCATTCCAGATGCGTGACGAAGTGCGGCCGATCAACGCTGATGTTGTCGCGAAGAACCATGGCGGCAAGTGTATCGGCGACGGTGCTTCACAGGATCGCCAGACCATGTGTCCTTGGATTCGTCCGGGCGTCAGCGAGCAATCTCTACAATGCCCGCATGCCTATGGATTCGATTTTCACGCATGGCTCCGATCTGCGGCTGGCGGCGACGATTCGTCCGCTGGTGGTCGCCGGCGACGGCAGCGTGCGCGGGGCATTGGGCGAACTGGCGAAAATGAAATTCGAGGCGGTGCAGCTCGATGCGACGTTGTCAGGCATTCGTCCGCGCGATCTGTCGCAGCGCGCCCGCAAGGATCTCGTCGCCCTGATCGCCCGCCACAGCATGCAGCTTGCCGGCATCGATCTCTTCCTGCCTCGGCAGCATTACACGGACAGGCAGCACGTGGACCGCGCGGTGACCGCGACGCTCGCGGCGATCGAGCTGGCCGCCGACCTGGGAAAGGTGCCGGTGAGCCTGGGACTTCCATTGGCGGATATCGGCGACGACGTGCGCAAGGCGCTGGTGGAGGCGGCGGACGGCCGGGGCGTGCGCCTGGCGGTGCATGCGGAGGATCAACTGGACGCGCTGAAGGCGTGGATGGAAGCAGTCGATCAGCCGGCGCTGGGCGCGGGGCTGGACCCGGCGGCGTGCCTGGCGCGATCGCTCAAGCCGGTGAAAATCGCGGCGTCCCTGGGCAGGCGTCTGGCGGTGGCGCGGCTGAGCGACGTGAGCAGCGGCGCGCTGCGCTGCGCTGTGGGCGAGGGGGAACTGGAACTATCCGCCTATCGCGTGGCGGTCGATCTGGCGCCGGCGCGGAGCGGGCCGGTGGTGCTCGACCTTCGCGGCGTGGAGGATCCGGTTGGCGCGGCGAAGTCGGCGCTGAAGGCGTGGGAGAATGCAAGTTTCTAGTTTCTAGTTTCAGAGTGTCAGAGTGTCGATGATTCAGAGTTGGCCGTTTAGCGGAAGCACCGCAGGTGCCTGTACGAACAACCACGGTCGCATGGTTGCCGGCTCGACCGGCACTGAACAACGAATGAATGCCCGCACGACGTTCGCACAGGGTTCGCCGCACAGGCACCTTCGGTGCTTCCGCTAAACGGGCAATGCGACACCCTGCCAATCTGAAACTTGAAACTCTGAAACATTGAAACTCTGAAACTTCGTATCTCTCGCCATGCCCCGCCGACGCCGCAAGAACAGAACAACTGAACAGACGGCGGCGAAATCCGCCGGCCCGCTGATTCCGCGCCGGATCACGCGCCGCGCTGCCCATTGGATGACGTGGGCGGTGGTGCTGCTGCAGGGCGCGATGCTGCTGACGCTCGCCGTGACGCCGGCCGCGGCGCCGCCGCGCGGAACCTTCTTTCAGTTGCTCTGGGCATCAGCGCGCAAGCCGACGTTCTATCCATTCGTCGCGTTGCTGATCGGCGGGCCGGCGCTCACGCTGCTGGCGTGGCAGATGCGAGGGCGAGATCGCGCGGTGCTGATCGCAAGCTGGTTCGTTTTCGCTGGCCTGACGGCACACTTTTTCGGCGAGCGCGTGATGACGATGTGGCGCGTCGTGTGGTGGCGGTATGTGGAGTGAGGGCAGGGGGAGGGGACAGGGGACAGCAAGGCTGTTTAGCCGTCGAGCTTTGCTCGACGTGTGCTGACGCCCACCGAATTTCCGCTCTGCGAGCGGGCGCTAAACGGGGATGTTCGCCGCAGGTCGCAACACAACCCGGCCAACCCCAACGCAATGCAACCCGCACATCACCTTGCGCTGCAACCGGTGCGCGATGGTCGCACCTCTTTCACAGTTCCACGTACTGCATGTCCGCCCACTCTTCGTGATTCTCCACGGGATGATGGATTTCGGCGATGAACGCGCCGGCCATCGCATCGCGAGTCTTGGCGGCGTCGTAGATCGCGCGCGGAGACAGGCCGCAGGCGGCGGCGAGATCGAGTGCGATCTGGCCTTCGGGGCGGGCGCTTTCCAGGGCGGGGATCGCCTGCTGGAAACTTTGCAGGCGGTTCTTCGCGTTCTCGAACGTGCCGCTCTTTTCCGTCCACGTGGCGCCGGGCAGCAGCACGTCGGCCTTCTCCGTCAGATCGTTCGGCAGCGTGTCGATGAGCACGGTGAACTTGCCCTTGACCGCGTCGACCAGTTCCTTCGTCGTCCACGTGCTGGGGTAGTTGCCGGTGAGGATCACGGCTTTAATCGTGGTCTGTTTGTCGGCGAGTTTGGCGAGGCCTTCGGAGTAGGTGAGGACGTGGGAGGGCGAGGCTCCCGCCGAGCCGCTCGATGAAGTGGGGGCGCCTGTGGTTTGCCGTCCCTCACCCCCGCCCTCTCCCGTCCCCCGGTCTGGGAGAGGGGGCAAGGCAGCCGAGGCGTTCGCATTGCCCGCCGTCGGGCCGCCGGCGACGAGTTCCAGCGCTCTTCGCACGCCGCGCGCGTTGGGGCATTTTTCCGCGTGTACGGTGTAGCCGCCGGGGAATGTTTTGTCTTCGCCTTGCTTGGGGATCGGGCCGACGATCAGCGTCGCGCTGGGGTCGAGGCCGCGGGCGAGTTTGCCGAGGAGATAGGCTTCTTCGCAAGAGAGCATCGGGCTGACGATCAGGGCGATGGAGGTGGGCTTCTCGTGCCGGGAGCCTGGGGTTGCCCGGCCCTCACCCCCGCCCTCTCCCGGAGGGAGAGGGGGCAAGGCAGCCGCCGCCTTCAGGCCGTCGTGTGCATCCTCGTACGCCTTCTTCCAATCGCATGGAATCTGCTCGCCGAGTTGCCGGCGTTTCGGCTGCGTCAGGCGGTCTTCGCTGTGGACGAACTTCCAGCCGTAACGCACTTCGTCGCTGATCCACCACTTGTTCACCGCGGGGTTGTTGCGGGGCTTGACGCGATAGATTCGGCCTTCGTTCTGGTGAATGGAAATATTGTCGCCGCCGGCGGTCAGGCCGTCGATGCTCGGCGTTTCCTTCAGGAACCACACGCGCTGCGTGTAGAGAAAATCCTTGTCGAGCAGCGCCCCGACCGGGCAGATGTCCACCACGTTGCCGGAGAGTTCATTCGCCAGCGGCTTGCCGGGGAACACGTCCACCTGTTCGCCCGAGCCGCGGCCGAACACGCCGATCTCCGCCGTGCCCGTGACCTCGCGGGTGAACCGGACGCAGCGCGAGCACATGATGCAGCGGTCGCTGTAGAGCTTCACATGCGGACCGATGTCCTTCACCGGCTGTTTGATTTTGTCTTCTTCGAAACGCGACTCACCGCGGCCGTACTTGAAGCTGTAGTCCTGCAGGTGGCACTCGCCCGCCTGATCGCAGACGGGGCAATCGAGCGGATGGTTGATCAGCAGGTACTCCATCACCGCTTTCTGGTTGGCGATGGACTTGGGCGAGTTGGTGGTGACGACCATGCCATCGGACGCGGGCGTCTGGCACGTGGGCATCAGTTTGGGAATGAGCGAAAGCTTGCCGGACTTCGGATCGGGCGCGGCGACCTCGGCGAGGCAGATGCGGCAACTGGCGACGATCGACAGGCCGGGGTGGTAGCAGTAATGCGGAATCTCGAAGCCGTTTTCCAGGGCGACCTGGAGAATCATCTTCTTGCCGTCGTAGTTGAATTTCTGGCCGTCGATGGTCAGGGTGGGCATGGGAAAACCTGTGAGTCGCTGGGCCTGGGGCCGTGCATCGTAAGGGACGGGAAATGATAACGAAGCCGTCTGATTCGGGCGAATCATCCGCGGTTCCGGCGTACCCGTGTCGTGCGGCCCGGACATGTCCGCCGTTCAGCGGAAACGCCGCAGGCGACTTGGCGGGAAAGCGCGACCGTTCATGTTGAACCAGGGACGACCGTCCAGACGCCTGCGGCGTTTCCGCTAAACGCGCCACAATCCGTTGCTGCTATTCTCGTGTGATCCACGCTCCCCAAGGGAATCGACCATGCCTTTCCATCACCGCCTCCAATGCATCGCCGCGATCGTTCTCGCCTTTGCCGGCCTCGCCCGCGCCCAGGACATGCCCCTTTCGCAGGTGCTCATCGACGGCGAGCACTGGCAGCTCGTGGGCGAAGGCTACAAGTTCACCGAAGGCCCGGCCGCTAATGCGAAGGGGGAAGTGTTCTTCACCGATGTGCCCGACGACAAGATTTACAAGGTCGATCTCGAAGGCAAAGTCACCGTCTTCGTCGACAAAGCCGCCAAACCCAGCGGCGCGATGTTCCGCAAGGATGGCCTGCTTGTCGCCAACCGAGGCGGCGAAAAGAAAATCGTCGCGTACAAGCCCGATGGCAGCTACGACGTGATCGCGGAAGACGTGAACTGCAACGACCTGGTCGTCGCCACGACAGGCGACATCTATGTCACCGACGTGCCCAACAAATCCGTCATCCACATCAACCCGCGCGGCGAGAAAAAAGTCGTCGCCGGCGGCTGGCGTCCCAACGGCATCACTCTCTGGCCCGATGAGGCCACGCTGGTCATCACCGACTCCGACGCGGCACATCTGTGGACCTATCGCGTGGAGCCGGACTGGAGCCTGAAACACGGCGAAAAATACTACCGCCCCGTCGTGTCGCCGGCGGTCAAATACGAAGACGCGAAACTGCACTTCGGCCCGCCCGGCTCCGACGGGATGAAAGTCGACGACACCGGCCGCCTGTATGTGGCGACCCATGCGGGCGTGCAGATGTGGGACCCCACCGGTCGCCTCGGCGGCGTCATCGCCAAACCGCAGAGCAAGTTCCTTTCCAACCTCGTCTTCGGCGGGCCGAAGTTCGACACGATGTACGTCACCTGCACCGACAAGGTGTACAAGCGCAAGACGAAGGTGACCAGCACGCCGTATTTCCTGCGCGAGGCGAAAGCGGAGACGGGGAAGAAAAAGTAAACGTGTCGCGGTAGAATGGTCGCGTAGTTCCTCCCGCTTGACAGCGCTCTTCTGAGCGTCCCCACTGGGAGGATCACCATGTTCATCGGCAGTCCAAGCAAGGCCCAACTTCGCGAAAAGCAATCCCAAGTCGAAGCGGACCTGGCGCTGCAGCGCGCCAGGCGGTTCTCCTTTGATCCGCAGACCTATCGCATCTGGGCCATCGTCATCGCGACGCTTCTGTGCATTGCGTTTACGTTTGTCGGGCTGGCGTGCCTGATGGCGAAGATCAATCCGATGGTGCGCGGCACGATGACGGTGAGCGGCAAGTAAAGGCGATTTCTGCCTGAGGCTCGCAGGCTTCGTTGCGATTTTCGCATGTTGCGCCGCCGATTCAGCCGAACTGAACCATGTTCCGCTTGACCGGCGCGGTTCGCGCCGGTAGTCTGCTTGCGGCAGACAATTCAATTTCGAACAGGAGGTTCGATCATGCTGACACGGATGTCGTCTCGTCCCTACTTCTATCCATTCTCCGCGGGTCTCGTCATCGCGACGCAGACGCTGCTGTTTGCGCCGACGTATGCGCAGAACGCAACGCCCGCCGCGCCGCCGACGGCTTCCGCGCCTGCGGCGCCGACGGCTCCGGCCGCGACACCGGCATCCGCCGCC
The DNA here is from genome assembly GCA_964426135.1 of uncultured Phycisphaeraceae bacterium. Taxonomy (GTDB): domain Bacteria; phylum Planctomycetota; class Phycisphaerae; order Phycisphaerales; family Phycisphaeraceae; genus CAYRPN01. Next base: position 8,951 of record CAYRPN010000153.1, read on the forward strand.
GTCGCGCCTGCAGCGCCCGTTGCGGAAGGGCCGTTTGAAGGCGTCGTTGTCGAGGACGACGTCAAGGCCCGCGCCGGCGCGGGCCGGACGTTTTATGTCGTGGGCAACATCGCCAAGGACACCAAGGTCACCGTGGACGAAATCGTCTTCGGGTGGAACAAGGTCGTCCCCACGGCGGGAGTTCACAGCTACATCAGCAAGGCGTTTGTCGATGCCCGCGGCAACGGCAAGGTCGGCGACGTCAACCGCGACCGCGCGCCCGTCACCGCCGCCAGCCTCGATGGCCCCGGCGACAGCTACCGTCACCAGCTCGACCTGAACAAGGGCGACCAGGTGACGATCGTCGGCGAGGAAGGCAGCTTCTACAAGATCGCCGCCCCGAGCTTCGCCGGCCGCCGGGCTTACGTGTACCTGCCGCCCGGCTCGGTGCGCCGCGTCGATCTTCCGACGCCTGCCCCCGCGCCGGCTCCCACGCCTGCGCCGACTCCCACGCCTGCTCCCGCGCCAACACCAACTCCTACGCCGGCCCCGGCTCCCGCGCCGTCGCCTGCTCCGGCACCTGCTCCCGATCCTGCCCCGGCGCCCGCACCGGCGCCGGCCCCCGCGCCCGTCCCTGCCCCGACTCCCGCGCCCGCCCCAGCGCCGGCCCCCGCGCCAGCGCCGGTTCCCACGGTCACGCCGGCTCCTGCCCCTGCTCCCGCGCCTGCTCCTGGAACCACCGTCACCGCGCCAGCGCCGATTCCTTCAACCACCACCACGGTCGAAGCTTTCGCCGTCAAGCCCAAGACGTTCAGCGATCTGAAAGGCCTGACCCTGCCGGTGCGGGACCTGGAAGCCCGCATCGCCAATGCTCAGCAGGTGCCGCTGGAGCAGCAGCCGATCGACGAGCTCATCGGCGCTTACAGCGCCGCCATGGGCCAGCCCGGACTGTCAGCGCAGGACCAGTACGTGCTGCGTTTCCGTCTCGCCGAACTGCAGCGCAACAAGCGCGTGGCGGAAGTGATCCGCGGTCTCAGCGACGCCAAGAAATCCGCCGAGACCAGCCCGAAAGTGACGGAAAAAATCGAGACGCCCGACTCCGCCAAGCCCGCCAACTACGATGCCACCGGCCTGCTCATGGCGTCGAGCGTGTATGACGGCGTCCGGCTGCCGCAGCTCTTCCGCGTCGTCGAGCCCGCCACCATGCGAACGATCCTGTATGTCCGCCCCGGCCCTGATTTCGACACCGGCAGGTCGCTGGGCCGGCTCGTCGGCATCAAGGGCAAGGCCCGCTACGACTCGGCGCTGAACCTGCGCATCATCGACGTGGACAAGCTCGACGTGCTCGAAGCCGTCGGCCCCCGCCTGCCGCAGGACCCCTCCAGCGCCGCCAAAGCCGACGTCGCCAAGACCACGCCGTGAACGCGACGGTCCAACGACACGCGGCTCCAAAGCTGCGCTCACGGCTTCGTCCCCGCGCTGCGCTCACGGCTTCGTCCCCGCGCTGCGTATCCGCTTCGCCGCGCCTTGCGCTTCGGCGCGCACGCCTTCGTCCGATTCCTGTTTTGCAAAATCGGTCAGCACGTCCGCGGCCTCGCGCATCGCTTCGGCGGGTTCGCCGCGGTCGTACAGGGTGAGCATCTGAGCGATCGCGGCACGGCGCAGCGGCAGGCGCGGCGACTTCAGCTTCTCGTAAAGCACAGGCAGCATCACGAAAGCCGGCGGCTTGAGCGCGTCCAGCGATTCCGCCGCCATCGCGACGACGTCCGCATCCGAATGGGTCAGGGCATCGACCAACAGCGACAGCGTCGCGGGCTTCGGCTCGCCCATGTAGGACAGCATGTCGGGCAGCGCGGATTTGTATTTCTTCGGCTCCGCCAGCATGCGCGGCACGAGTTTGGGCCCCAGGTGCGCGGCCTTGTCGCCGAAGCTGATGATCAGGTCGATCAGGCCTGATTCCAGCGGGATGAGGTTCTCGTCGAGGGCCCACTGGATCCAGAGCAGGCCGGTGTCGGAGGCTTCGAGGATGATCTGCCGGGCCACGTCGCGGGCTTCGGGGCGCTTGTGAGTGAGCGCGGTGACGAGTTGCCGCCAGAAGTCTTTCGTGAACTGTTTCGCGTCGAGCTTGGCGAACGTGAGCACGGCCACGGCAGTGTTTCGGATGGCGGTTTCGTCGTGATCGCCGATGACCAGATCGAAGATCGCCTCGCGGGTTGGGCGATGGTCGGCGGCGAAGTGGCCGAGGATTCGCATGGCTTCGATGCGCTGCAGGGTGGCACCGGTGCGGAGGACTTCCAGCAGCAGCGGCGCGGTGTCCTGGCCGATCTCCTTGATCGCATCCACCGCCAGATAGCGGAAGGACAGGTCATCCTTCGTCGCCAGTTCCACCAGCATAGGCCAGGCGTCGCGGCTGCGGCGTCCCATTTCACCGAGCGTCCGCACCGCTTGCTCGCAAATGTTCAAGTCGGTGCTTTTCAAGAAATGCCGCAGCGCAGGGACAGCGGGAGCGCCGATGTCGCGCAGTGAGCGCCAGGCGGCTTGGATGGCGCCAGAGCTTACAACCCAAGCGACGCGCGCGTCGTCCTTACGATGCGGGTGAGCGACGCCATCGATCGGACGCTCGATCCACTGCACCAGATGGGGCACCGCCAAGGCCGCCTTGTCGCCCAGTCCGCCAAGGGCGTCGGCGGCTGCTTCGCGCACTTTGATTTCGGGATCGCGCAACTGCGCAACCAGCGCGTAGACGACGTTGTCGCTGAGGATGGTCGTGTCGCCCAGGGCGTGGATGGCCACGTCGCGCACTTGCCGATCGCTGTCATTGGCCAGCTCGATCAGCGCTTGCACCGCGGCCTCGTCGTCGCGCAGGGCGCTAATCCATTGCACGCACTGCATCCGCGCGGAGTTCACCGGATGGTTCTTGCGCGCGATGACCGCCTGCGATCCGCGCAGCAGCAGCGACCGCGCGATGAAGTTCAGGTTGTCGATTTTCGCTGGCTTGAAGTGGTCAACCGAATCGAACTCGGCGAAGAGCGTGTTGCCGCTCATCGGCGGGTTCATCAAGGGTGGGCCGCCTGAGTTTCGCACCAGCCAACCGACGGATTGTGCCAGTTGTTGCCGATCCGCAGTGACTTCCAATCGTTTCTCCAGCAGCTCATACTGCCAGTCTTCCTCCAGCTCGCCGAGCATGGCGATCCACGCCGTCGTCGGCACGACCGACTGCCACCACTTTTCACCGAGCACGCCCCGGCGGTACTGCACATCGGGTCCGGTGTGGCAGTAAAGCGCGATGGCGAAGAGCGCGGTGCCGACGAACGCTTTTTTCCAATGGCGGCGGGAGGCGAAGAGGGTGCGGCGGGACTTGTGGACGTGGCCGCACTCAGGGCAAGTGAGGCTTTCGCTGCCGGTCATTTCGTACCAGCACTTGCGGCAGTGCGGCTTACCGCGGGCCCAGTCGCCCCACAAGCCGCGCAGGGCGAGCGCCTGGCCGACCAGGCCAAGGACGATGGTGGCGATCCAGAGCGTCCAGTCGGAAAGGAGCCAGGCTGACATGCGGCCTCCGAGGAATCGAGGCGGAAAGGCGGGTGAGGCATGATAGCAGGCGGTGCCGGGCGGTCGTGATTCGGGACTCGGGATTCGAGACCGGGTGCGTGACATCTAATGCGGGCCGAATCAAACTCCCCTCCCTCTTAGGGAG
>CAYRPN010000154.1:0-12604 GCA_964426135.1 uncultured Phycisphaeraceae bacterium
GCCGCCGCATTCATGGTCGGGGTGGGGGAGTGAATGGGATATTCAGGATGCCCGTTTGTCATCGGAGACATCATAACTCACCAAGTAGTGACGGCGTGCCATCGCGTGGCTCCTTGCCAGGGAAATCGCATATGGGAGGGCGAGGCTCCCGCCGAGCCGCGAACAATCTCGTGTGCCCGTCGTTTTTCGCGGCTCGGCAGGAGCCTCGCCCTCCCGTCAAGGTCCAAATGCAATTGCCTTGGGCTCCTGGCGACATGTGCATAATCATGATGACAGGCATCGATGCAAAGGATGGCAACGATGGTCATCGCGTCACAATGTTCTCAAAGGTCGGGACGTCGCCGCGCAGCCAGCGCGCCAGCAGCCGCGCCTGCAATTTGATGACGGTGCGCCACGAACAGCGGTAGTCGAACTTCGGATGGGTCACGAGTTGATCGAGCCTCGCCTCGTAGGCGCGCAGGACGGCCTTGCGCCCGGCGCCCTGCAGCATGCAGCCGGCGGCGGAACAGTGAAAATCCCGGCTCGCGACCATGCCGGTGTTGATCGCGGTGATCACGACGGAGTCCGCCACGGTCGGGCGGAACGGCTCCATCAGGTCGAGCGCCAGCGCGGGCCGGCCGTGGCGCGGTTGATGGTAGAAGCCCCACCAGGGATCGAGCCCTTCAGCCAGGAGCGCGACGGTGCACTCCTTGACCAGCAGGGCGTAGGCGAACGAGAGCATCGCATTGACTGGATCGCGGGGCGGACGCCGGTTCCGGGAGTTGAAGTCCCATGTCGCATCGAAATCGCGCGGCTTGAGCATGTCGGCGAAGCGCGCGAAGTAATGAGCGGCCGCGGCGCCCTCCAGCCCCAGCAGGCTGCCGAGCGAATCGACCGCGGCGATGCGCGGCTGCAGGTCTTCCATGTCGCGGAGGGCACGATCCAGGTCGGATGAGGAAGCCGCGTTGCGGCGCAGCAGAGTGCGCTGGTTGGCGACTTTGTCGGCGACGAGCTGTTTGGCGAATGCGAGGCAACGGTCCGGCCGCGCTGCGGCCTGAAACTGAGCCGCGCGATCAAACGCGTTGCGAAGCGTGATGCCGTGCGTCACGCCGTAGAACCAGTGCCCCATGGAAAGATGCACGACGGGAATCCCCGCCTCGCAGAGCAGGTGAATGGTCTGAGCGCTGATGCCCACGTTGCCGCACAGCACCAACTGGCTCACATCCTTGAGACCGACGGTCGAGAGTTCCTCCTTCTCCTTTCGCACCACGAGGCGCTGGCTGGTCTTGCCGACGAAGGCGCCCTGCTCCTGGACGTAAAGCGGCTGGGCGTCATCGCGCGCGGGGTAGAGCCTGCGAACGGTCGGCGCGGCCTGGTCGGCGGGCACCTGCTGCAGCGCCAAGGTCTCGTCGGGCAGGCAGATGCCGTTGAGCGAACACCCCTTGCACTTGGGGCTGTCATCGAGCGGCGGGGGCATCTCCTTAAGCCCCGCAGCCTGGTGCGTCTGTTCGATCAAGGCGAGCGTTTGTGCTTCGAGGTTCGAGGTGAAAGGCACTCTGACACGGGTGCGCGAACCGGCGAAATAGAGAAAGCCGTGATCGCAGCGGTAACCCGCCTCGCGCAAGAGCAAGCCCTGGGCCATGAGTTGAACGCGCTGCGTGTCGTAGCAGCGCTCGGCGTTGTTGGGCACGCGGCCACGCTTGGTTTCAACGGGCACGGCTTCGGCTGATGCGGTCTGGGCGGCGACCGCGGCGGGCATGCGTGAGCCTGCATCGCAGGGCTCAGTCAGGCCCTCGGCGGATTGGGTCATGCCGGTGTTCACGGCGGTGGTCGTGTCGTTCGATGAGGTCGGCGATGCCTCGCAAGCGGCTTGCGTTGACGCTGCCTCCGGCGAAGAGCTTGTCGCCGCAACGGTCGCCACGAGATCGAGCTTGGCCGTCAGCCGCAGCCGGGACGACGAAAGCGGCACCGACCGGCTGATCACCGGCGGCTCGTCGCCGTCGTCCGCAGGGGCGGCGCGCTTGGACTTTCGCTTTCCGCCCGGCGTGGTCGTCGTTTTGTCTTCGGCATCCGGCGCGTCACCGGCATCATCCGCGTCTATCGCCGGCCCACCGCCGGCCTCGGCGTCCGGCAGCACGTGGTCCAGTTGATCCACGCGACGATGCACGTTGCGGCCTTCGATGGTGTAGGCGTTGTCCGCCCACCGGCCTTCGACGTACATGAGGTGGAACAGGCGCGGGCAGAATGTGAACTGCTTGACCATGTCAAGCGTGAGCGCGTCATCGCCGGTGACTGAGACGTTGGACGGCATCGGTCACTCTCCTCGGCGCGAGTCGAGTCCATCGAGCGCGGCAAAGACGCCCAGGCCCGTGTGCCGCTGCCTTCCCAGTGAAAGCGGGCCCGCAAAGCACTGATCGAATGTGAGCTTGACGTGATAGCGAGGGGCGGGGCCGAGTTTGTCGCGGGGCGCGAACTCACGGGCGTGCGGCACGGCGGGCCACCAGCAGACCGGGCTGAGTTCGACGCGGCACGGTAGCGAGATGCCCGCGTGCTTCAAAGCCGTGAGAATGAGTCTCTCGGCGCGGGCGAATGTTGCCGCGCCTTTCTGCGGCCTGGGGCTGGCGCCGCGCCTGTCGATGCGCTGATCGTGGCCCGGCAACAACACGGGCGACACGGTCGCCCATTGCCGGGCGGGACCGGCGTACCACTTCCGCGTGTAGCCGTCGTGATCCGCAAGGCGGACAAGGCGGGCGGCCGGATGGCCCTTTTGTTCGCTCATCTTCTCGTCGGGCAGCAGCGGCTGGCCGTTGAGCAGTTCTCCGAGGCGCCGGCAGACGGCCCCGTCACCGCCATACGGCTCGGCCAGGATGACGCGGCGAACCCGGGCGTCGGCGTGGCGGTGACCCACGGAAAGCAGTGGCAGGATCGACAACCGCGGGCCGCCATGATCCTTTGGATGGCCGAGGATCATCTGATCGACCACGTCATCGCCGAGATCGGCCCGCAGCCGCCGCCCCAACTCCCGCTGGCGAGAGGACAATCCACGGATCATGCCGACGAGGCACTTGATCCGGCGGGGGTCGAATGAAATCTGCACGTCATCGTCATCGGGTCTGCAAAGGTCGAAGGCGCAATAGGGGCGGGCGGGGGAGTAGGCATAGGCGCGCGTGGCGAAACGCACCGCACCCGGGTTATCGTGGATTTCCACGCCGCCGGTGTCAAGGTTCGTGCGGATGCGGTTCAGGAAGCGTTCGTGCGCTCGCTCCAACGTGTCAAGACTGCCGGCACAGGGAATGCGCAATGGCGTGCCGGCAAAACCTTCGCCTTCGGCGGGCACATGCACCGTCGCGCCGGCGCGCTCGCGGGGCCAATGATCCGACAACGAGCCGCATCCGACGGCCATATCGATGCCCCACCCGACACAGCAGATGTGACGGGCACATTCGGCGATGACTTCCGCATGCTGGCGCGCTCCCGCGGCGCCGGCGTCGAACGACCAGAGATAATCCACGTATGGATGTTCCTCCGGCAGGATCCGCGGCTGGATCAGCTTCGGCGTGCGGCTTGCGGGAGCGTTGTTGTTCGGCACGTAGGTCAACAGCGCGTCGCCCTGTCGCGCGGCTGGCGCGAGCACGGTCGGCGGCGCAAGCGACTCCAGCCATCGAAACGCGCCGGCCCGCGCGTCCGACCAGCGAGCCTTGGCGCCGGCGAGCAGGGCCTGGAATACCCGGAACGGCGAAGGGGGCCACTCGGATGCGCCACTGTCGCCGCGGCCGTGGTAGCGGTGATCGAGGAAGCGGATGGTGAGGTGGAGGATCACTTGGTTGCCTCCGCTGGTTCACCGGCGGCACCCTTTTCTTTCTTCTTCGTGCTGAGCGCCGCTTTGGCAAGTTTGGGACTGAAGACGGCCTCGCGCGGACTGGTATCGACTCCGAATGCAGCGGCAGTCGCCTGAGCATAGGCGACGGCCCCATCGCGGGTGATGTCGAACGCTTTCTCCGTACCATCGGCGTTGACGAGTTTGCGTTCAAACGGCTTATCGGGAACGGCGACAAGCTGGCACCCTTGCCGCAGATTGAGCGTCTTGCCGTCGAAATAGGTGATCGCCACCAGCGCGAGCCCGAGGAGATAGCGGCGGAGCTTGATCGCCTGATCCGCGGCCGCGGTGGTGATATCGCGCAGCGTGCAGAGGTTCAGCGACGCATCCCTGGCGATGCCCCCCAGGGCCTCGATGCCGCCGTGCGCGAAGGTGGCCGGCACTTCGGCCATGCCTTCGGTGGATGCCTTCTTTAGTTCCTCTTCCTTGCCGACGCCCGCCGCCTCGAAATCCAGGGCGGGAAAGTACTGTGCCGAGCGGCGGTGCTCTCGCACGTTGTAGGCGCGGATGATGGAGTTGATCAGACGAGGAACCTTGACGCCGGTGTCGCGCGAGTCCCACATGCCGAAGACCAGCGAAGTCGGCGCGATCTTCGCCAGCACAAGGGAATCGCCCTTGTCACGCTGCTTGATCGCCTTCTTGAGGTCGTCCGCCAGTGGGCTGAAACGAACGACGGCGTCGGCGGCACGATGTCCGGCTTCGAGCAGGTTCACGAAGACCTCCTCGCCGTCGATCGTCGCCTGCACGCGAATCTGCGGCACCAGTTTGCCATCGGCGATCGTCGCAAACGCCGGCTCGATGCGGTTGGCCTGCGACGGAACGCTGTCGATGACGCAGACGGAGTACTCTTTGTTCGGCCCGAACCAATCGATGTTATAGACCGGTGGATCCCCCTTCTTCTGCGAGGGGTTCGCATAGGTAGGCGGGAAGATGATCGGGTCGCCAACGGGCTTGAGCCATTGTTTGACAACGATCGCGGCGGGGCCGTCGTCTTTCAGCAGAAAGTCGAACTTCTCAACGGACATCGGAACTCCTTTCGAGTAGTGCGGAACCGAAGGCCTTGTAGCGGCCTTGGGCATCGCGGGGTTTCACGGGGAACGCGTAACAGCCGCTGGACAATGTCAGGATCAGACCGTGCGCCACCGACGCGGCGATCGTGACGGGCAACGGGTCAGGCCAGGTGTGATACGTGTTGCGGTCCCAGCGCGTCTCCATCTTCGGCCTGAACCGCTGCAACCCAACCAGCGCGAGCAACTCGACGGCAGGCGAAAAAGCGAACGTGACCTGACCGACGAAGCCAAGATCGATCGCGACGTTGCGGGAGATACGGCTGTCGAAGTTGAAGGGTGAAGGCTTTTCGATGGCTTCGATCGTCTGAAGCAATCGATCCCCCGCGGCGAGATGGCGCGCCAAGTGCTGGCGCATGCTGGGGCTTTGCTTTTTACGGTCGCCCTTCCCGGTGACAGTGCCGTTAATGAAACCGGGGATCGTCATACCGGCCGACCACGTCTTGAAGCCCGCCTCGCTGGCGGATTCATCTTCCCACCAGTCCAATCGCAGATTGAACGGCTCGCCCAGGAGCACCGGCGGGGACTTGGGTTCCTTCTTCACAGCACCGTCGTCACCATCATCCGACACTGAGCCTGTCGCATCGCTCGCCGGGATTGGCGTCACTGTGCATTGGACAAACTTTTCAAGAAGGTCGGCGTGTCGGTTGAACAAATGGAACCGTCGTCGATCATCAAACCAGCCCAATGCATCCGCATCCACCCGGCTGGCCAGTTCCAGCAGGCCGCAGCAGGCGAGGAACTGCCCGGGGTTGGTCAGATCGACATCCAGCGTGAGCGTGGGTTTCACGGTATTCATTCTGCGTCCTCCGTTTTCTCATCTTCGCCTGTCGGGGCGTCGTGGGCTTTGGACGCCTCGGCGTCGGCGGACATCAGGATGGATTCCAGCCACGCCAGGCCCCAGTGGCCGTAGCGGCGCTGGAGGCGGTCGAAGCGGCGGGCGACCTCGGCGGGCTTGAGCAGGTCGGGCAGGTCGGCGACGGGAACCTTCATCGCGGCGGCGGAGAAGTTGGGCCGGCCCCGGCCGTGATGGGTGGCGATCAGGTGCAGGGCGAGGTCTTGGCTGTGTTTATCAAGAGATTCCAGCGCGTCGGTACCCACAGATTTGAGCAGCGAGCCGAACTCGTGCCGATAGCCTGCCAGCAGTTTGGAGTTCAATCCCTTGCCCAGCGACTTGGCGAGGCTAGTTCTCGCGCTCAGCGGCTTGTCGCCCGCGCCATCCGGGTGACCAGCGATCGCTCGTTGCCAGCAGCCATCGCCGCTGTCCCATGCCTTGCCCAGGTCGTGGCGCTCGGCCGCGAAACACAGCGCCTTGGCTTCCGGTGAATCAGCGGCAAACCCAACGCCACGGATTCGAGCGGCCACCGCGTCGCGAACATCGGTGTTGTGCTTCTCGACGGTCAGAGATGGGCTTGATTCCTGCTTGTTCGGATACTCACCAAAGAGCAGCAACAGGCGGGTCGCCCCTTCCTCATTCTCCGCAAGCACGACGCGCGCCACACAGCGCATGCCCAGCGTTCGTCGCATCGCATCGCGCGCTTCCGTCCATTTCGAGAACGCCTCGCTTCCTTCGGCGTCGCCGTCAGGTTTGGAATCGTCCGGCAGGCGCTTCGCGGTCCAGTCGCCGTCCTCATTGCACGACAGCAGGGCGCGTGCGCGATTCGGCTTCTCCTGATCCGCGTTCCGATCCGCCACATCAAGAACGCCGGCGTCCGCCGTTTCGTCGATCATGCCTGCCGTGTTCAAGCCCCCGACGGAAGCGGGCAGCACGATGGTGCCATTGAGCAAATCGCCCGCCAGTCGTTTGGGATCATCATTCACATTCACCGGCAACAGCTTGATGGTGCGGCCTTTGATCAACACGATCGGCTTCTCAGCGCAGCGAGCGCGAACCGCCAGCAGCAACTGGGCGACGGCCTCGGGCTTGTCGTGGAGAAGCTCCTGGAGTCGCAGCGGATAATGTTCGTGAATCTTCTCTACCGCGGCCTTGATGTCGGTCGAGTCCCGCCAATCATCGAGTTCCGCCCGCCATGCCACGAACGTCTGTCTCTCTTCGCTCTCGAGCCCGTGCAGATACGGGTGCACGTCCTGCGCCAGCGGCCAGTCCTCCTGAATGCTGGTCAGCGACCAAGCGTCGAGGACGGCGTCGTGCGGCTTCGGCCAATTCGGCTCCGGATCGCAGGCTTCCTCATAGCCGGGCCGGCTTCGCCAACCGGCGCGGCCGGCGTCCGGGTTGCCCGCGATCGCTTCCGGCGAAGCGTCGAAGCCGTCGCCCTGTTCAGCCCTGATCTTCTCGAGGAAGTCGGCGCACGCCAGGCGTGCCCGGTCGATCTGGCTGAGTCCCTTGGCCTTGCCGTCCTTGGCGGCGGGCTTGTCCAGGACGACATCGATCCGTGCCTTGCGCTCCTCGCCGCCGCGGCGGTTGACCCGGCCGAAGCGCTGGATCATCGCGTCCAGCGTCGAGAGATCGCAGACCATGTGATCGGCATCGAAGTCCGCGCCGACTTCGCCGGCGGACGTGGCAATGAGGTATTCCGTCCGCGGTTGCTCATCCCTCCATCCATTCAGCAGGTGTTGCAACACCGGCTTCTCAACCAATTCGTCGCGCTCGTGTCCACGGATCGTGCCGGTGAGCAACGCCACTTGGTCTTCAGGGACGTGGTATGGCTTGCCGGCGAGCTTGTTGCGGACTTTTGTTGCCAGATCGGGCATTTTCACGAAGACGATGATCCGGCTCGGGCTCGGTCGAGCCTGCGTCGCGAGCGCCGCCAGTTGCGAGGGGAAATCGGTTTCCTGCGCATGCAGGTGGACGCTTTTGACCGCCCGCAGTTTCGCCTTGGCAATCTCGACCTTCCGATCCTGTTGATCGATCCGCAGGATGTTGCCGTCTGCCGCGGCGCCGGTGGCCGACATCGGCATCACGAGGAGACGCCGGTCGCCCTGCGGCTGTGATTCACGGACCCACTCGATCAACTTCTGGAACGGCTTGCTCAGGTGCGCCTCGTCGTGGACCAGCAGCGCGTCCCGTCCAAGCAATCCGGCATGGCGCGACCGCTGCCAGCGTCCCGCACGATAGGCGTTGAACAGCAGCCGGCTGCCGATCATGTCCACGGTGCCCACGATAATGGCCGGGCGGTGCGGACTGAGCAGCCATTCGCCGCGGTCGGCCTTGGCGCCGCGGAGCGTGGATACTTCCAACTTCGCGTTCAGCTTGCCATCCTCCAACTTGCCGTTGCAAAATCGCGAGTCCCATGCGGCTTTGAGTTCCGGGTGCTTGTCAATCTTGTCCCACAATTCTTCCGCAATGGCGGTCGCCTGGTCGACGATAGTGCGCCGGTTGACGACATACACGAGCCGCAGCGGCGGACGGCTGGACGCGTTCCCCAGCAGGTGGGCCAGCAGCCAGACGTGGATGACGCTGGTCTTGCCCAGCCCCGTGGGAACGTCCAGCGCGTCGCAAGCGCCGCCGCCGGCAAGCCGCTCGAAAAGCCGCCGCTGCCAGGGGAAAGGCGGATGCCCCGTGAGCGCCTCGAATGCGGCATCAAACTGGATGCGATCATTGCTCATGAGAGTGGCCTGGATGAAAGTCCCGGAAGTCCCCGCACGAGTCCCCGTATGAACCGTCTGCCGCGAAGACTCCGTCGCTCGATGCATGATTCAGAAAACGACTCGTCATTCTTTCCGAAGACAATCCGCGACGCAAGGCGCCACCAGCGGCGGTTGAAAAGTCGCTCCAGGTCGGGCGCGGCGATCCGGCGCCCGCGGCGATCCGCCAGGGCCAAGTCACTCAGCGTCCGCAGCAAGCACCATTGCCACGTCCGGCTTAACCGTGGGGCGCGAAACACCGGCCGACCGTCCGTGTCGAATGGAGCCATTGTCGCCATCGCACCGTCCTGACTTCCGTGTCACCCGGCGTGCGGGGAGTCTGGCAGAGGGGTGTGACGACATAGGGTCAGTGGTCTGAAGAAGATTTCGAAGTCGCACACGCCCTCGATATCGGCGGGCGCGCACCGCGTCGAGGGATAGTCCGATGTCGCGAGCCACCTGCTGAGGATCTAGACCGTCAATGTCAATCTGTTGAATGACTAGGCGCTCGTCGCGCGGAAGCGTTGCGATGGTTTGTCGAAGCAGGCTGAGGTCCTCAGACAAGATTAATCTGTCTAACGGAAGCGGTTCATCGCTCAGCCGATGACCGAATTCGCATAGCTTTCTGCGATTCTTGTCTTCCGCGGTTCTCCTTCGCCCATCGTCAATCACACATCGCTTCGCCGCTCGTCTCATAGAATGTTGAGGATTGCTGGCGCACGCATTGGTGCTGAGCAGTCGCAGGTAGGTCTGCTGGCGCGCATCTTCATTGCTTCGTGTGACGCGATCGATGTCGGCCCATGCGATTGGAGTGGTCCGCAAGTGGTCTGCGGCCGTGAAGCCTGGATGTGAGATGCGTTGTTGAGTTGATTCGCACGGTTTCCGCGGTCCCCGACCGCGGCCTCACGTCACGGCGGCCTCTCCGGTCGTCGTGGCTTTGCCGTTCAAGAGCGCGCGGCATGAACTTCGAGTTTCACGACCGGCGTCTTTGAAATGTGCTTAGACATGCCTTGTGGCAGATGAACATGGCGATGTTGCGGGACGCCATCGACCGTGACGATAACCATCGCATCGCATGGTTCCAAGTCGCACGGCGTACGGGCCATGATCCAGTCGCCGGCCACCTGACCGAGGGCCATGCGGCCTCCGCGCCAGATGAGTTCCAGTTCGACATGGGCGGAATAGCTGGAGGACGTTATCGGGGTGTTCATGGAATCATCCAGCAAGAACCTGTTTGAACGAGCGACCGCATATGCGCTCGATCGCTCCATGATGATAACCGGGCAACTGGGATTTGGTCATGATGGGCGCGTTTTTGCCAGTGACCAGCAGACAGCGATCAAAGTTCACGAGCGTGAGCATGCGTATCGCCAGGAATTGGCGGTTTACCAACGGCTGCGGGAATGCAAGATCGAGCGCGTCGCAGGACATTTCGTGCCGCAACTTTTCGACTGGGACGATGCCCGATTGATTATCGAGATGTCGATTGTGTCCAGGCCGTTCGTCTTGGATTTCGCCAGCGCAACGCTCGATGAGGCGCCGGATTTTCCCGATCATGTCCTTGAGGAACGCGATGAACGCTGGAGAAAATTATTTGATGAGAACTGGGAGCATGTCGCAACAATCGTCTCCGCACTGGAGCGTTGCGGCATCCATCTTCTCGATCCGCATCCGGGGAACATTGCGTTCGAGATCACATGATTCTCAAACCGCGGCAACGCCGCATCTTTCCAATGTGGCTTTCGCCAGCGCCCCACTCCACACCCGCGATGCACGTGGCGCTGGGCATCGACATCGACCTCCTGCGCATAGCGGCTGAGTCGCTGGGCACGACGAAGCTCACGCTGTTCGTGCCGGTGCCGGTGAAGGACGCGAACCGGAAGCCGATCGAGACGTTTGTGAACAAGCCCGTGGCGGTGTGCCCGGCGCCCATCGCTGGCTGATGCTCATCTCAGTGCCACCAGGGCCAGGCTGGACGGGTATGCCATGGTGTGACGCCCCGATTCCTTTTCGTCAGGCAGGGAACCCGGATGAATAGCAGCCTTTGCATGATGCTCGTCTGCGGATTGGTCTGGCTCGGTTGCCCGGATCCAGCATGCCAGGTCGTGCTCGCGCAGGCGGACCAAAGCGCCAATGCAAAGACGAGCTCACCGTTCGAGCATCTAAACGACATCCCGTACAAGGGCGCTGGGATGCCGATCACCATGGTCCGCGATGCCGCCGATCGACCGTATCTCTATGTCGCGGCCAACGAAGGGGGACTGCTCATCTACGACGTGAAGGCCGCGCCTCGTCTGGTTCATTCGATCCCGGTCGCGAAGCTCGCATCGTTGAATCCCATGAGCCTGTCGCAGGTTGGCAACCGAATTTACCTGGCGCTTGGGAATCATTGGGACAAGCGCGGGGTCGCCGGGCTGGCGGTGATCGACGTGGAGAAGCCGGCGGAGGCGACTGTCATGGGAACCTGGAAAGACACGGAACCCGATGGCGCCGGCGGCGCCGGCGGCGCAGTGGTTGTTGACGGAAAGATCGCATACCTGGCGGCGATGGGCAGCGGTCTGGTCGTGTTGGATATCGGCAACCTATCGGCGATTCGCGCTGTGGCGCGGTTGCAACCGCCGCTGGACTTCCCCGATGCGAGGCCCGATCGCAGCAAGATCAACGCCCGTGGGCTGGCGCTGCGGAAGAACCTGCTGTACCTCTGCTACGACGCCGGCGGTGTGCGCGTGATCGACGTCGCCGACCCGAAGAAGCTGGCCGAGGTCGGACGCTATTCCAATCCCGCCATGAAAGGCCGCCCGCGGGCCTACAACAACATCGCGCTCAACGGAACGCTGGCCTACGTGACCGCCGACTACGTGGGGCTGGAGATTCTCGACGTTTCAAATCCCCGCGAGCCCAAGCTGGTTTCGTGGTGGAATCCATGGAATCCCAAGCTCCAGCCCTTGCGATGGTTCGACAGCCCCGGCCACGCCAACGAGATCGCCTACGACGCCGGGAGCAAGATGGTGTTGATGTCGGCCGGCCGCAGCGATCTGGTTGCCATTGATGTGTCCGACGCCGCAAAGCCGCGGCAGGCCGCTCAGCTCGGCGACGTGAACGACACGCAGGCGACCTGGGGCCTGTCGATGCACGGCGACCTTGTCTACGTTTCGTACATTCGGACGCTCGGTGTCCCGTTCCGCGCGGACTGGCCGGGGATGAAAGTCTTCAGATATCGTCGGTGAGCGTTGCGCCGAATAGAACCGCGTCCTGCCTTGATCGCACGTGCATTTCTTTTCCCCGGGGCTGGCGGAAGGAGACTTCTCTGACCCCGTGTGCCGCCATCGGCCACTTCACCATTCAACCAGGAGCAACCCATGACACTATCGCAACGGCTGGCGGCGTACGTGCGCGCGTGCTTCACCGGCCTGTGGCTTGACAGTCATGAACACGACGACGACTCATCACCGCACCGGGCTCGCCCCCAGCGCCTCCTGCAGCTCCTTGAGGAACTGGGTGGCGTCGGAACTCTCGGGACATGCGGAGCCGAGGCGGTCGCCGGCTTGCCCGCGCGGTTGGAGGCGGTGCCCGCGTGCCGCGGCACCTGTGCGAGAGTCTGCCCTGCAGATCAACCGATTTTGCGCATGAGCGACTTGACCTTGGTCATGTCCGCCTCGGCGTAGAAGGCTTCGGTGACGGAGAATGTCGAGTGGCCCAGCACGGCGCGGGTGATCTACAGGCCCGCCTTGCTGCGGATGCGGGTTGCCGCCGTGTGGCGAAGCCGATTGGGCGACCAGCGGTGCTCGTCGTTCCAGGCTCTCAGTTCCGCCGCCTTCTCACCAGCCCGCTGCTCGCCTGCAATCACGCGAATCGTTGGATGTGGCCATGCGGCTTCGCAGGCATGACGCAGTGCGTGGGCATGGGTGGTGGAGGTGTAGTCGTCACGTTCCTTCCGCGACCGCCGTCGCACGCGGTGCGTTCCCGGGCGGTTGCCCTCATTCAGTGGCGTCTTCCCAGCCGCGTGACGGTCGCTTCGGCGCTGGTTCTGCGCTTCGACAGGGCTAAGAAACTATCCCGAAACGCGGCTTCTTGCCGATCCATTCGTTGAGCTTTC
>CAYRPN010000155.1:0-12543 GCA_964426135.1 uncultured Phycisphaeraceae bacterium
AGGGGGTCGATCGTAACCAGTTGTCGTTATTCGACTAATGACCGGACACTACTGAATGCAAAAGTCAAAATGCAAAAGTGAAGCCACCGCCCACGAGGATCAGTTCCTGACTTTTGATTTTTGCATTTTGCATTCACTGTTTTGACTTTTCTCCGGCTCGATCTCCGCTACCTTCTATACCTTCTATACCTCCTCATCCGCTACCATGCGTCGCGATGGAAAACATCCTCGGCCAGCAGCGAGCCGTCGGCATCCTCCAGTCTGCGTTGCAGACGGGCCGGCTGCATCATGCTTACATCTTCCACGGGCCGCGCGGTGTCGGCAAGTTCACCGCCGCGCGGGAGTTTGCAAAAGTTCTCCTCTGCCACGAGCCGTTGCGCGATCTGGCGGGCAATGTGCTGGCGTGCGGCACGTGCGAATCGTGCCGGCTGATGAAGCCTCCCGCGCCGCTGCCCGTCGATGAATCGAAGAAGCGAAAACGCAAGAAGGACGACGACGGCGAAGCCGACGCACCCAAGCAGGCCGACCCGGACGATGTCTTCGACCGCGAAGGACATCCGGATTACCACGTCATCCGCAAGGAACTGATCGTCTTCAGCCCCGACTCGGAGCTTCGCAAGCGCAAGCAGATGAACATTCCCGTGTCGCTGCTGCGGGAGCGGATGATCGGCGGCGAGGTGGGCGGCAAGTTCATCAGCGGCAAGGCGTTTCTCTCCGCGCAGCTGCGCCACGGCAAGGTCTTCATCATCGACGAGGCGGAACTGCTCGAAGAGGAGGGCCAGAACGCGATGCTCAAGACGCTGGAGGAGCCGGCGGCGAACACGTACATCATCCTCATCACATCCAGCGAAGACCGCCTGCTGCCGACGATTCGCAGCCGGTGCCAGCGGGTGCCGTTCAACGTGCTGCCTGAAGCGGTCGTCGCGCCATGGATCGCGAAGAACGCCGCGGGGATGAACGATCAGCAGGTGCAGTGGCTGGCGCGTTTCGTGGGCGGGAGCCTGGGCAAGGCGGAGCTTGCGCTGCGTTACGAGCTTTTTCTCTGGGCCAAGGCGATTCTGCCGGCGCTCGGCGAGATGCAGAAATCGCGCTACCCGGCGGACCTGGGCCGGGCGATCACCGATTTCATCGGCGGCTTCGCGGAGCGATGGGTGGATGAACATCCCAACGCCTCGAAGGAAGCGGCGAACAAACAGGCGGCGGGCCTGATGTGGTCGATGATCATGCAGCACGCGCGGCAGCGCCTGGCGGACCTTTCGCTGCGCTGCGCCGCCGGCGATGTGTTCGCGGCCGAGGCCATGATGGAGCCTTGGCTGGGCGTGATCACTGCCGTGCAGGACGCCGAGCGGGCGCTGGCGAGCAACGTGAACATGTCGCTGACCTGCGATGGGCTGGTGGCGGCGCTGTATCGCGCGCTTTCGCCGGCGGTCGCGGCGGGCAGGCCGTAGAGCGATGACGAGTGAAGCAGTCTGGAGTCGTGCACGAGCATCGCCGCGGTCTGGCCGTAGGGTGCGTCAAGTCCGCGCGGACGCACCGGTTGGGCTTTCAGTTGACCGCGCAGCGGCCGGGGAGCCTTGATGCGCCTTGCTCCGAAGCAGCTCTGTCTTGCACGTCTCGTCAGAACCCGGCCTTGGTCAGCACGGCGTCGATGCGCGTGACGGTGCCCGCCTGGGGCTGGTGCTTGCCCGCTTCGAGCCGGCTGATCGTTTCCGGGCGGACCTTGGCGCGTTTCGCTAGTTCTTCCTGACTCCAGCCCGCATTGAGCCGGCGGGTGATGATCGAGCGAGCGATGGATGTGAGGCCGAACGCCATCGCCGGCCGGTTGCCGTCTTTGTCAGCCGGCGGGTAGGCGGGCAGTTCGACGCCGTTGGCGCGAGCCACGAGGTTCTGGTAGTCCTCCTTGGGAAGGAGGACGTAGGTGCCTTTGTCGAGGGTGATGGTTTTCATGGTTGGTCCGAGAGTTCATTCGTACACGTCGCGGCGATGGCCGATGCGGACGATCACCACATCGTTGCCATGAGGGTGGAAGACCACGCGGTAATCGCCGGTGCGAATCTTGCACTTGCCCGCCCAGTCGCCCGTGAGCTTTTCAACGCCGCTGACCTGTGGCCACTTCTCCAGCCGGGCGAACACTTTCAAGATGCGCTCCTGCACTGACGGCGTAAGGTCTTCGAACTGAGCCTGGGCCTGCTGTGTGATCTTGACCATGCAGGGCATTCTAGGGCACTTTATCATGTTTGTCAGGAGCCGACAATTCGAGTCGGCAGCGCGTGTCCCACCGCGCCCCCCAATGGCGCCATTCGATTCGATCTGTCATGTTCATCCAGTAGGATGACTCCCATGCCACAGCTTCAACCCGAGCGCCTCATCCAGACCATCGCCAAGCTGCAGAGCCGGGTGAACGAGCGGTTCCCCGGCTCGGGCCTGCTGGTGATCGTGTCGGATCTTCATCGCATTTCGCAAGCCGCCGCCGCGCGTGCTGAGGCGATCCGCCAGCCGCACTGGCCGCTGCGGCTGGCGACGTGGCTGCTGCTGGCGGGGCTGGTGGCGCTGATCGGCTGGCTGGCGATGCAGGTGAAGCTGGAGGGCACGGACAAGGCGCTGGACCTGATCCAGGGCGTCGAGGCGGGCATGAGCAGCCTGGTGTTCCTCGGCGGCGCCGCCTGGTTTGTCGCCACGCTGGAGAAACGCGTCAAGCGACGCCGGGCGCTCAGCGCCATGCAGGAGCTTCGCGTGCTCGCCCACATCATCGACATGCACCAGCTCACCAAGGACCCCGACCGCCTGTTCCGCCAAGCGGGCGAAAACACCGCCAGCAGCCCGCCCGCCGAGTACACGCCCTTTCAACTGGGACGCTATCTCGATTACTGCTCGGAGATGCTCGCTCTGATCGGCAAGATCTGCCTGCTCTACGGCCACAATAACGACGACGAAATCGTGCTGGACACGATCGACGACGTGGAAGACCTCACAGGCAACCTCGCCCGCAAGGTGTGGCAGAAGATCGTGCTGCTCAATGAACTGGAACGGACCGAGGCGGGGAAGGCATCCGCGCCACAACCCAATCGTTAGGCTGCTATTCGAGCGCGCCCTGTCATGGCTACGCAAAAAGAGATTGCTCTGTATTTCCGGCTCGCACTCCGGTTGCGACTTGCTAACACCGCAGCCGTCGAACGGTGGGCCAACTCGATCATCGAAGCAGAGGCAGTTGTCAACTTCCCATTTACCGACCTGGCTGGTGCATCACATCTTTCATCCGCCAGCGTGGATGAGTTGCTTGGACAGGTGTCCGGACATGCCGAGTTTCATGTGCCCGGGCGGATTGCACTGGCACTGCTTCGTCGCCAACTGCGGGACGGCACCCTTACACCCGAGGCCGCCATCAAATGCGCACGAGAGATTGGTTTCGCTGCACCACTGACTGATGAGGAGAGTCATCGAGCTGACGCGATTGATGATTCTTTGTGGCTGGCCACGTGCGGCACATATGGCACTCTTGCTGATGCGCGCCGAGAGATTGCGGAGTTCTTGGAGGGCTATGCAGAGTTTGATGAGCAGATTCCATTGGCATCCTAAACATGCGCTGCAGCGAACAGCGGCATCGCGCTGTTGTTGGATTCGACGCACCTTGTGGCCGGCGTCGCCGAGCTTACGTCGATAGCACCCGCGGAAATCCATCAAACCAACCACAGAGACGCAAAGACACAAAGAGAATTTCAGTATTACTAAGGAGGGCACTATATGTTGAACATCAGAGCACTCAGTCAGCGCTGAAAACCAAGGGCGAAGCGAAGTCTGTTGTGTTCAATGTTTAGTGCCCGGAGTAGTAACTGCGCCTTCAACTCGACGCTCCCCTTCCTCATCTTTGCGTCTCTGTGTCTTTGTGGTTCAAACAGTTTGAAACGCGCAGCTCACGCGAAGAGCTTCGCGTACGTCAGGTAAATGCCCACCACGGTGAACGCGAGGAACGAGATACCCAGCAGCAGGTCCCACGCTTTGCCCGGCGCCAGGCGTGGATCGCAGCGCTTGTGCCGGTAGTACAGCGCGGCAAACCCGAGCATCGGCAGCAGCAGCGCCTGCATGACGCCCGAGAGCAGAATCAGCGTGACTGGATTCGGATAGACCACGAAGATCGCCACGCACAGCATCGGAAACAGGCCTGAGAAAAAACGCACCCACCGGCGACGCTGCGTGTCATCGAGCGGCTTGATGCCGAAGGCGGGAATCACGTCGGCGGCCTGCCGGGCGTTGGCGGCGGTGGCGGAGAAGTAGGTCGAATAGAGCACAGCAAACGCGCCGACCAGGAACAGCACGGGCGCGACGGAGCCGAACACAGGCTCATACATGCCGGTGAGCGTGCGGATCATTTCATCGTTGCTCGGATTCAGGCCCGTGCGGTTGAGGATGGCGGCGCCCAGCAGATAGAACGCAACCGTGGCGATCGTGTAGAGGATCATGCTGGCGAGTGAATCGATGAGCATGACGCGGACCCAGCCGCGCGCCCGCCTGAGCCAGGAATCGCTGCCGTCGTTTCGCCCGGTGAACTTTGCGTAGCCTTTCTCGATGCACCAGTAGGGATACGCCATGAGTTCCGAAGCCCCCACGCCGATGATGCCGAACGCCGCGAGCGCGGTGGTGAGCGGCGTGATGCCTTTGAGCTTCTGCTCGACACTGGGCGCGGGCACGCCGAAGGAAAGCCCGCGCGCCAGATCGTCCGCCTTGACCGACCATTCGTGAAACGTCTGCAGCGCCAGCAGATTGCCGACGGTGACGAGCGTGAACGTGGCGACCATGACGATGGAGAAGACTTCGATGAGCTTGTACCGGCCCCATGTGAGCACGATCGTGGTGATGACGCCGATGATCAGCGCCCAGTACTTGTCATCATTCGATGTGGGCGGCGCGCCCAGGTCGGCGACCTGGTTCCGCAGCTTCTCGTAATCCTGCTTGAGCTGGGCAAGCTGCGCCAGGTGCGCGTCGCCGGGACGCTCGCTCAGCGCCGCCAGCGCGGATTCAAGTTTGCGCAGGTCGGTCTCCGCCTTGCGGAATTTCGCTTGCGCCTCCGCCTGGGCCGCGTGGGCCGCGACTTTCGGTTTCAAGAGCGCGATCTCTTTGTCCAACGCCTCGGCGCGAATCTTTTCGTCATCCGTCGCCTTGGATCCATGCTGTTCCACGGCTTTTTTCAGGATCGCCAACTGCGTGGTCTTGACCTTCAGCGTGACCTGCTCATCGACGATCTGGTTGACGCGCTTGCCGTCCTCGGTCAGCGGCAGGCTGATCGCCAGCGCCTGCCCGACGCCGCCGACGATGCCGCCGAGTTGCCCGATGGATGCGATGAACATCAGCAGCCAGAACCAGACGATCCAGTTGCCCTGGGCGTTGAAGCGATTCCACGACATCGCCAGTCGCGGCCCCGGCACGGTGTTCAGCGCGGCCAGCGTGGTCTGCCCGCTGACGATGGAAAACCGCCCCAGTTCGATCTGCACGAACACCTTGATGATGCAGCCGATGATGATGAGCCAGAGGAGCGTGAAGCCTGCTTCCGCGCCGGTCTTGGTCGTGGCGATCAGTTCGCCGGAGCCGACGATGGAGCCCGCCAGGATCATGCCCGGCCCGATGCGGCGAAGGATGCCGGCGAAGGTCGTGGGCGGGTCGAGATGATCGGCCACCGGACTCACAGAGTCCGGCTCTGAAGGAGAAGTCGGCGGGGACGAGGGGTCAGGCATGGGGAACCTTGAGAAAAACTAAGATTGAAAATTGAAAATTTGAAATTGCAAATTGGCGGAACAGCGAATGCTGCCGTGCTGGGCGCGGCCTCGCTCTTCGGGGACATCTTCAATTTGCAATTTTCAATTGACAATTTTCAATTTGCAATTCGGCATCGCTCACTCACGCGCTCATCTTCTCCCGTACCTTCTCCAGGAGCGCCTTGGTCAGCTTGATGCCGGTCATCTCATCGACCTTGCCGCCTTCGTATTCGATGCCCACGTACTTGCCGTTGGCGATCCATTCCTTGGTCGCGCCGTCGAGCACGATCTTCATCATCTTGAAATAGTCGGTGTTCACCTCGTTGCCCTCGGCGTTGAACTCGTGCGACTTGGCGCTGACCGCCTTGGCGTAGGGCATCAGTTCGGTCACGCCCTTGTAGCGGTCGTACACGACATCCTTGCTCACGCGGAAGTTGCCGAAGTCCGGCAGCGTGCCGCAGCGGAGATGGTCCACCGTCTTCATCACCTTGGCGAGCCATTCGCCGTTGGAACTGATCCCGCCGTGGTTTTCGACGATGACGTAGAGCCCGTGCTTGTCGCCGAACTCGCTGAGCCGGCGCAGGCCGTCGGCGGCGAGCTTGACCTGCTCCTCGTATTCACCGCTGCTCTGGGCGTTGACGCGGATGGAGTGGCAGCCGAGGAACTTGGCGGCTTCGACCCACTTGTAATGATTCTCCACCGCCTGCGTGCGCTTGGCGGCATTCGGATCGCCCAGCGCGCCTTCGCCGTCGCACATGATGAGCAGGCTCTTGACGCCTTCGCCCTCGGCGCGCTTCTTCATCTCGGCGAGATACTTTTCATCCTTGGCCTTGTCCTTGAAGAACTGGTTGACGTACTCGATCGCCTCGATGCCGAAGCTTTTGGCGGCCTTGGCGAAGTCGAGGTTGTCGAGCTTCTCGCCGGCGCGACCGAACAGCCTGCGGTTCAGCGACCACTGCGCGAGCGAAATGCGGAACAGCGGCTCCTTGTCCGCAGCCAGCGCAAGAGGCGAGGCGGACGCCAGCGCGGCCCCGGCGGCAAGTGCGGAGGTGCGTGCGAGGAACGAACGGCGAGTGAGTTGCGACATAAGGAGGCTCCTTGGGGACTCGCCATGTTACAATCCCGCGAGGGGATTGCGGCTCGATTTCGCCGCATGGGAGCGGTACGAAAGAAACTCCGCAGTTTGGCGTCGGGTGCGTCAAGTCCGCGCCGACGCACCGCGTTGCGTCCTCAGTGAACTGTGGCGCATTCTCGCGCCCCCAAGGCGACGCGCACCGCGGATGGTGCGGCTGTGAAAGAGTTCCTGGTCCATCGCATCGATTCACTCCTGTGCATCACACCTTCCACCCACTTCGCCGCGCCTTCACGCTGATCGAACTGCTGGTGGTCATTTCGATCATCGTGCTGCTGATCTCGCTGCTCCTGCCTGGGATGGGACGATCCAAATTCCAGACGAAAGTGACCGTGTGCCAGTCGAACTTCCACCAGTTCGGCAATGCGATCCTGGCGTACGCGAGCGACCACCGCGACGCGCTGCCCCGGCAGGATGAGGCGTTCACCACGGGCGTGAACACGTGGGATGTCTCCAATCGCTTCCCGGCGATCATGGTGCGTTACGGCGTGAACGAGCCGGTGATGTGGGACTGCCCCGCCACGCCGCGCCTGCCCGCCAGCGTGAAAACCATCGACGACGCGCTGGCTCATTTCAAGGCGCCGTACAGTTATTTTTCGATCATCACGCACAGCTACTGGGTGCCGCGCAAGTTCGGGGCGGTCTGGTTTCCTTCGCCGCAGGCCAGCCCGATCGCCCCGCCCGAAGGCTGGCCCACGCACGTGAGCAGCCAGGCGGGTCTGCTGCAGCCGGTGCTGTCGTGCCGGCTCACCCTGCCCGTGGGTCAACCGCTTGATCCCCACCTCGTCGCCGGCGGCCACCGCTACAACACCTGGCTGGAATCGGGCACGATTCTCTTCGTCGACGGCCACGCCGAAGTCAGGCTGTTCGATCAAATGAAAGTGCGATATCAGGGGAATTGGTTGAATCTGTATTGAGATCGCGGTTTCGATGAGTGTCAGGCCGTGGGCAGCGTCAGTTGTCGAAACTCCGCGGGATGACTCGAATTGACCGCTTCGCGGATCAAGGCCGCACTTGCGAGGATGGGGCGCAGTTTGTTGGTGGAAAGTTCCAAGATCGCGATCTTTCGTCCTCTGAGATTCTGCTGATATCGAATGCTCTGATCGGACGTGATGAACAAATCAAACTCACTCTCGGCCAGACGAAGAAGGTCGCCGTTCTGGATGCCACCCCAGCCGCGCCGCTGCGGAGTCATGCACTCGTGACCCTCCAACAACTTTGCCAGCGGCCACGGAACGCATTCGTCCAGCAGGATCTTCATGCGGCTGCGTTCCCGATCAATGCCGATTCGGATCGTTCCAGAACGCGACGAGCCATGTCCCTCGTCACGGAGGGAAAACACTCGATGAACTCTTCGAGCGAGTAGTCGTCTTCGATGTAATCGAACAGCGTCCTGATCGGAACGCGTGTTCCCTTAAAGACGGGCGTCCCGCCGAGAATGCCGGCGTCAACGGTGATGAGATCGCTTACGTCCATGACATCATTATGGCCGCGATCGCGTCGGATTCAATTCAAATCCGTGCAAACCCACGTCGCGCTCGCCCCGACGCGCACTTCCTGCAGCAGGTGCAGTTTTACGCCGGCGCCCAGCCGACCGGCGAGGGTCACGGCGGTGCGGGCGTCGCTGGTGAAGAGGTGCAGCACCGGGTCCAGCGCGGCATCGAACCGGCATTGCCGCTGGGTGAGCGAGATCAACTCGAAATGCTCGCGGGCCCAGTCGCGCACTTCCATCAGGTCCACCAGCGCCGCTCGCAGATCGTTGCCGGCCTGGCGGGCGAGCAGGTGCAGCCGGCCCGTCTGGTCGAGCACGATCTCCACGTCGCGCTGCCGCGGATGGCGCGCCTGCAGCGCGATGACCCCGCCGAGCGAGGCGTCGACAAGTAAGGCGAGATTGAGAGCGGCGGCGACGGTGGGCGCGGCTGGCGGCGCCTCGGCGTGCAACGCAACGGGCGCGGGAGAATGAGTGGGTGTGGCGGCGACGGAGTAAAGCGGAGCGGCAGCGGCGACGCTCGGAGCTGAAGCGCTGGCGGCGGGTGTCGAAGCGCTGGCGGCGGGTGCCGAGGCGCTGGCGGCGGGTGTCGAAGCGCCGGCGGTTCCCTGCGGCACGCGCGGCGAGGAGGAGCCTTGGTTCGCGGTGTGGCCCAGCGAGGGAGAGCCAAGCGCGGGAGAGGATGCAGGGGCGGCGGACGCAGGCATGGGCGCGGCGGACGCAGGCATGGGCGCGGCGGACGCAGGCATGGGGGCTTCAAGCCCCCATGCCGGAGCGACAGTGGACTCCATCGGAGGAGTCACCGAGACCACGGGATTCACCGGCCCCACGGCACTCGCCGACCCGATGGCACTGGCCGCCCTGCCTTGTTTCGCGCTCTGCAACATCGCGCCAGGCGTCTGCGGCCGACTGGCGGTCGCAGAGGCGACGGGCTGAACACCATTGGCCGGCGGCTGATCGCTGTAGGCTGCTCGCTGTTGGCTAAAGGCTGAAGGCTGCTGGCTGATCGCTGGAGGCTGCTGGCTGATGGCGGCTGCTTGCCCGACCGGCTCGCGGTACACCGCCGGCAGCGAATCGAGGAACCCGCGCAGCGAAGGCCAGACATCCACCGCTTCAAACGCGCCGATGGCACGCATATGCACCGGCGTCATCTGGCGCCGGCTGCCGATCAGCTCGGCTGGAGCGCTGAGCACGTCCGCTGCCGTCGCGTTGAACTTGTCGATCGCCTCGCGGGCTTTCGTTTCGTCGCAGCCCATGACCATCAAGCTGACCAGTTCCGGCTGATTCGCCGGGCCCGCGCCGTGCGAAAGCTCGCCGAGCATGCGGGCCGCCGAAGCGACCGCTGCGTCGTCCGCGCCGCACAGGAACGTCCATCGCGAAATCCCCGCCACCCGCCCTAACTGCTCCGGATCCACCGGCGAAGGCAGATGAATCAGCCAGTTGATCACGGCGTGATCGGCGTCGTGGCTGAGGCGGGAAAGATGCGCGATCAGGGCATCCGCGTCGTAGCCGGTGATCTGGGCTTCATCGCTGCGCACGGTCTGCCGGCCGGCGGTGATGAGTTCGAGCTCCGCGCGATCACCGGTGACGTGGACGATCGCCGTCGGGCCGCGGCGCTGGGCGAGATGGAACGCATACTGCGTCAGCCAGGGCCCGCCGAAGCCCGGCAGATTGCCGAGGAAGACTGCTTCGATGAAAGCGGGCCTGGGCTGGGCGAGCGGGCGGCGCGTCGGCTGCGCTTCGGCGCGGGGATAGCGATAGACCGGACTCACCGAGTCGTGCTCCGTCGCCGCGCTGCCGGGCTGATCGAGAAAATCGCGCTGCCCGCGCGGGCCCGGTTGTGTGCTTGGGTGGGCGTGATCGTCATCGTGCTCTCGGTCGGCATGCAGACGGATCGACGCGGGGCCGGTGAGTTCATCCACGGGATCTCCAGTCTGCTCGTTCTCGTCGGAAGGATGGGTAGAGAGTTGTGACGCGGATCGGCTGAGAGTGGCGGTTGGCGCAGGCACTGAAGTGCCTGCACCTGCACGCGCACCTGCACCTGTGCCCGCACCTGCACGCGCAACCGCGTCAGTCTCGCGCTTCGTATCGGTTTCGCGCTTCGTATCGGTTTCGCGCTTCGCGTCGATTTCGCGCTTGCCGGGCGGGACGCGCGGCGGCGGCGCGGGCTGGCCGGCAGCCGACGCCTTGCGCGGGGAGCCGACGTTGGTCAAGAAAAGGTCCGCCAACGCGTCAAGCGTTTCCTGGGTTCGTAGGTCGTCCATGACCGGTCCTGGTTGAAAGATTAGCGGAAACGCCGCAGGCGTCTGGCGAACGACGTTATGCGAACGTTCACATGAACATTCGAACGATGGCGTCAGCGCTGTCCGCCAGACGCCTTCGGCGTTTCCGCTAACCGCGATGCCTGTCGCCGCGAGTCTTGCACTTCGCACTTCTCACTTTTCACTTCGCACTTGATTTCACCCTTCCACATCCACCTCGACCACGTTGTTCAATTCGCCGAACGGATTGGATTCCACGTAGCTGTTGTAGGGATCGTTCTGCCACTGGCCGTCGATCACGAGGCGGTAGCGGTACCGGCCCGGCGGCACGGGGACGCACGCCTGGAACACCTCCAGCATGTCGTCGCGGCGCAGCGGCGTGGCGGTGGCGGACCAGTGATTGAAATCGCCGGCCACGCTGACCGACATCGCGCCGTTGGCCGGCTGCACGAAGAGCAGGCCCTGCGAGGTGGGGCGCACGCCGTACACCTTGGCGAGCTTCTCGGCGAGGTTGGCGGAGCGCTGGGCGGTGGAAAGATCGGGCTGCGGCGCCGGCGGCGGCGGAGCGATGGCGACGCGCTCGCGGGAGACGTCGCCGTCGGCGGAAAGCTTGGCGGCGAGCTGGGCCGTGCGGGCGGACAGCGCCTTGGCGCGTTCGACCAGTTCCGCGGCGCGGCTGATCACCGGGCTGACGGGCGCCTCTTCCACTCCCGCGGCGGCGGGCGCCAGCGCGGGCTCGGCCGGCGGCGGCGGCGCGGGCGGGTTGGCCTTGAGCCAGCAGACGAGCTTCTCGAAATCCTGGTAGCCGCGGCTGGTCGCGTCGTATTCCGTGATCGCCTGGCCGAAGCTCGCAGCCTCGCGCAGCTTCGCGCTGAAATGCACCACCACGGGCAAAAGCTTCTCGCCGAACTGCCTGCGCAGCTCCGACAGAATCTCCCGCGCCAGCTTCGTCCGCACGTCGTACATCGTCGCCAGCACCTTGAAGCGAACATGATGCCCGGCCCGGCGGGCGAGCATGTCGATGGTCTTCTCCTGGCGGATCGAACCCTGCATCGCGAAGTAGCCTGTCTCCACCGGCACGATCACTTCATCCGCGGCGCGAAGGGCATTGAACGTCAGCAGTCCGATCGAAGGCGGGCAGTCGATGATGCAGAAATCGTAATTGCTCTGCACGGTCGAGAGCACCTGCACCAGCCGGCGGTCGCGGTCGGGGGCGGCTGCCAGTTCCGCCTCGATGCCCGCCAGCGCCATCGAACTGGGAGCGAGGTCGAGGTTGCGGGCGATCTGCCAGGTGATGTCGGCAAAGCCCATCGTGCCGTCGAACCCGGCGCGGAGCACTTCCGCAATCGATTTCTCGATCTGCGTGTCCGGCACCGCCAGGCCCAGCGCGCAGTGCGACTGCGGGTCCATGTCGACCAGCAGCGTGCGCTCGCCCTGCTCGGCAAGAACCGCGGCGAGATTGATGGCGGTGGTGGTTTTTCCACAGCCGCCCTTCTGATTGATGATGGCGATCGTTCGCAACGGGCGTCCTTTCATCCGTGAAAGTCTGGCCGAGTGTCGGGCAGCGCGGCAATCCTTCTGAGCCGTCGCGGGCGGCACGACCTTTCAAGTCGCACCACGCGAGACACAAGGCGTCTGAACAAACGCACCGGCCCAAGCCGGCGCGGACTTTCCCCTTGTTGCGATCCGAAGCCCCGGCGGATCGTTGGAAGTCTACCACAACTTCCGCAGCGACAAGCTGCTGAACGGTCCGCCTTAAACGGTTTTATCGGGGCTTGGAAGCGGAAAACTTGAATAGCAATACTGAAAACGGGGGAGAGTGAGAACCTGAGTTTCGGATAAGCCGCCATGTTGCACCGTTAGCCCAACTTCCGCAGTTCGCCATCAAGAACGCCCCTGGCGATAGCGCCAAGG
>CAYRPN010000156.1:0-12519 GCA_964426135.1 uncultured Phycisphaeraceae bacterium
AAGGACGCACAAGGCGCACGGGCAAGCTGCGCCGAGCCTTCGCTTGCCCATGGCAACCGCCGCGCGAGAATCAAATAGACTGATTATCCGGTCGTGGCCGGCAGGCGGCACGCACGAGCGGGGCCGAACTGGCCGATGAATGATGAAGCGGCCCGCGCCAGATTATCGGCGCGCCACGAACGTCCAGGGAAGAACATGAGCACGATCGCGCCATCCGCATCCACTCCAGCCGCGCCGGCGACGCCCGGTGTCGACTACTCCAGCCGCAGCGAGACGCTCGCCATCGTCGTGCCGGTCTACAACGAGCAGGAGAACCTGCCCGAGCTCTGCCGCCGGATCAAGGCGACCTGCGACGCGATCCCCGGCATCCGCTGGCACATGATCATGGTGGACGATGGCAGCAAGGATGACACCGTGCGCCTCGCGAAGGAGCAGCACATCAAGGATGCCCGCTTCACGCTGGTGCAGTTGTCGCGCAACTTCGGGCACCAGGCCGCGATCACCGCCGGTCTCTCCAACGCCGACGCCGACTGCACGGTCATCATGGACGCCGATCTCCAGGACCCGCCGGAGTTGATCGGCGAACTGGTGCAGGCGTGGCGCGATGGGGCGCAGGTCGTCCTGGCCCAGCGCAAGAGCCGGCAGGAAAAGGGCATCCGCCGCGTCGGATTCGATCTCTTTCACAAGTTCTTCCGCTGGCTCAGCGACTTCCCGATTCCATCGCAGACCGGCGTGTTCGGCCTGATGGACCGCGCCGCCCTGAATCAGATGGTCAAGCTCACCGAGCGAAACCGCTTCATCCCCGGCCTGCGCGCGTGGATCGGTTTCGACCAGCGCACCGTCTACTACGACCGCCAGGAACGCGCCGCCGGCGAACCGAAACAGACGCTGCGCAAGCTCGTCAAGTACGCGATGGACGGCGTGCTCAGCTTCTCCTACAAGCCGCTGAAGCTGATGATGTGGGCCGGCGTCATGGTCAGCGTCTTCGGATTCAGCCTCGCGCTCTTCTACATCATCAAGCGCGTCCTGGGCTACGAGACCGCGCAGGAAGGCTACACCACGCTGCTGACGATGATCACCGTGCTCGGCGGCGTGCAACTGATGGCGATCGGCATGCTCGGCGAGTACCTCGGCCGCATCTACGACGAAGTGAAGAACCGCCCCATGTTCATCATCAAGAAAACCACGGGCCTGGAAGACGATGCGCGGGCCAAGGAAAAGCGCGAAGCGGCGGCGGCGCGGAAATAGAAAGACCCGTCGGGACGCTCCATCGGATCACGTCGATTGTCTGCGGTACCGTTGCCCGCACGGTCGGAACCGTTCGTTTCTCACCGGCTATCCCATCCGCCCCATCCGCTGCCGTGCGAGGCGAGGTTGACGATGGCGCCGCTGGGGGCGCGAGCGTTGAAGCTGTTACTGGAGAGGTCCAGGCTGTTGGGGATGATGCGGACGGAGGAATCGAAGGACAGCAGGTTGCCCCCTCCGTTGTGCCAGTTGCCGATGCGGTCGCCGCCGCCGAAGCCGCCTTCGATGCTCAGCGTGTTGATGTAGTAGCGCGGCGATTCCTCGATGAGCCAGGGCGTGGCGCTGCGCTGATCGCCGTAGACGGGAATCCAGGTGATGCTCGGCAGCCGCGTGACCCGGGCGCCGGCGAAGGAATGGAACGCCGAGTAATCGAAGCGACCGTTGCTGTTCTCGCCGCTGCCCAACGGCCCCTCCGGAATCGACGGGCAACGGTAGATGGCCGGATCTCGTCCGGCGTAGCCGAAAACTTCTCCGGTGTGCGGCGCGCCTTGCCAGGCGCTCTGCCCACCGGTGGGATTGCTCATCCAGCAGCCGCCACCGGGGACGGACGGCTTCACCCAGACACTCGCCCAGATTCCCGGCAGCCGATCGATGTGCTCGACGGTGAACGCATCGGTGGCGTAGCCGAGTTGCCGCAGATTCGCGCCGCACTTGACGCCGCGGGCAGCCTCGCGGGACTGCTGCATCGACGGAAGGATCATGCCAATGATGAGAGTGATGAGGGAAATCACCACGAGCAACTCAACGACGGTAAATGCGCGGCGGAGTTGCATGGTGACTCCCGAAGCCCCCGACGCCTCCATATTATTTCAAGGCGCGAACAAAACAAGTGGGAAATCGCCAACTCATTATCATTGACGCGTATGGGGGACTCCGGCACCACTGAGAAACCCGTTGCATCGGACGCGGCTCCCAACGACGCCGCGGTCGCCGCGCCGTCGCCCAGTCACGGCCAGTCGCAGGCGGCTCCGATCCTGGTCGCGGCGAACGTCGACGCGCCGCCGCTGTCACTGGGAAGTGAGCGTGAAGTTCTCTCTCAGCCGATGGGGCCGTTCATCCGCCTGGCGCTGTGGTGGATGTTCGGGGTGGCACTGGGGCATGGCATGCCGGTCGTGGCTCTGTGGTTCGCGCTCGGCGTCGCCGGCATGGCGATGGTGGTGCTGACGGCGCGACGCCGCCTGCGATCCGCGCTGCCGCTGGCCTTCACCGTCATCTGCGCCGCCGCGGCCTGGTCCGTCCTGCGCCTGTCCCATGTGCCCGCCGATCACCTTTCGCATCACCTCACGCAGGAAGCGCAGCTCGCCCACGTCACCGGCACCATCGCCAGCCCGATCCATCTGAGCTCCCCGCAGCGCGGCAGCTTCGGGCAGTTCAGTTTCGAGCCGCCGGGAACGCTGTTCGAACTCGAGGTCGAAGCCATCGAACGTGAAGGCGCCATGACGCCGGCCAGCGGCACGCTGCTTGTGAGAATCAAGCAGTTGGAACTGAACCTGCATCTGGGCGACCGCGTCGAAGCGCGAGGCTGGATGCAGTCTTTCGACGGCCCCAGCAATCCCGGCGAACTGGACTACCGCCTGCTCATGGCTGACCGCGGCATCGACGGCCAGATCACCCTCAACGTGCGCGGCAACTGCGATGTCATCGCCGGCGGCAGCGGCGCGAGCTTCGCCGGCTTTCGCCAGAACATCGCCGACGCCGCGTTCGAATCACTGCACATCGGCCTGAAGCGAGAACCGAAACGCATCGCCTTCCTCGAAACCATTCTGCTGGGACGCTGGAGCAAGGACCTGGAGGAACTGAACGACTCGTTCCAGCGCACCGGCCTGACCCACATCCTCTCCATCAGCGGCGCACACCTGACCATGCTGATGGGCCTGGTCTGGCTCGTGGTGCGCTGGCTCGTGCCGCATCCGGGCAAAGCGTGCGTCATCGTGCTTGTCGTCCTGGCGCTCTACCTGCTGGCGGTGCCGTGGCGAGCGCCGATTCTCCGAGCCGGAATGATGGCGGCTCTTCTGTGCGCGGGCTGGGGCCTGGGACGGAAGGTGCGCGGCATCGACATGATCGCTCTGGCGGCCGTGATGATCCTCATCTGGCGCCCCGGCGATCTTTTCAACGCCGGCGCCCAGTTGAGCTTTCTCATCGTCGCCGCCCTGCTGCTCTTCACGCAACCGGTCAGTCAATGGCTATGGCGCGATCCGCCGGTGATCGGGCCCGCCGATCATCTGAAGGCTCTCGTCGCCCGGCGCATCGCGGACTACGTCGCGGTCAACCTCGTCGCCTTCGTCGTTTCGCTCCCGCTGGTGGCGTTTCATTTTCAGATGGTCGCGCCGCTGTCCATGATTCTTTCATTCCTTTCGCTGCCGGTGGTCACCGCGGTGATCGGCGTGGGCTACCTGAAAATCCTCGCGGGACTCATCATGCCCAGCATCGGCGAAGTGCTCGCAGGCCCGCTGGAATGGATGGCCGATTCCATGACCGGACTCGTGCGTCACGCCTCGACCTGGCCCGGCGCGACGATGCCGCTGAACAGTTCGCCCTCGGCGCTGTGGCTGCTGGCGACGCTGGCGGTCGCGGTGGCGCTAATGGCCGGCTGGTTCGCCGGCCGCCGCGCGGCGATCGGCCTGGCAGTCCTCCTCTGCGCGACCTGGCTCCTGGTCCCGCATCATCCGCGCTCGGCCGCCATGATCGATCGAATGCGTCACGGCGATACGCTGCGGGTAAACATGTTCGCGGTCGGCGACGGCTCGTGCTTCCTGATCCGCGCCGGCAATCGCACCGCCATGTTCGACTGCGGCTCCAATGCTTACCTGGATATGGGCGAGCGCTCCATCGTCCCGGCCCTGCGAACTCTCAACGTGTCGCGCATCGACGACCTGTTCATCTCCCACGCCGACCTCGATCATTTCTGCGGCGTGCTCGACGTGATCAAAGAAGTGCCCGTCCGCCGCGCCTACATGCCCCCGCAGATGCTCACGAGGGCCGAGGCGGAACTGCAGGGCGCCGGCGAATCGAAGCCTGCGACTCCCCTGTCGCTGCTGCTGGCGGACCTGCGCCAGCGCGGCATTCCGGTGGAACCCATCGCGCGAGGCTGGCGCGACGACTGGAACGGCACCCACGTCGAACTGCTCTGGCCCCCGGCGGATTACGACGTGGAACACGACAAACGCCGACGCGACAACGACGCCTCGATGGTGCTCACCGTCCGCGCGCACAGCAGGCGTCTGCTGCTCAACGGCGATCTGGACAAGGCGTCGATGCCGGACCTGCTCAGCATGAAGGATGACCTGCGCGCGGACATTGCCGATCTGCCGCATCACGGCAGCTTCGTCCCCGCCTCGCCGGACTGGCTCAAGGCTGTCGCGCCGCGATACGTCCTGCAATCCTCAGGGCCCGCGCGGCTGCGCAACGACAAATGGGCGGCGCTTCTGGCTGGTGACGTCACACGACTCATCACCGCGCGGCACGGCATGGTCGAGATCACCATCGGCCCGACCGGCGAGATCAACTGGTCCGCGTATCGCACGTTGCCTGTACCGGTCGAGCCGTGAAGAAATCAGCCTCGCGCAAAGGCGCAAAGCTCGCCAAGTCTTCCGCGGCCTTTGCGAGCTTTGCGCCTTTGCGAGAGATTCAGCTTGTCGCGTGACCTGTTCAACGGACTGATGCAAAGTGCCTTGGGGCGCTCGGCAATCACCCTGGCCCCTGCGCCGGTGTGGGAGAGGGCAACGGAGCAAGCAATCGCGATCCCTCTTCGCGCAAGGTGCGAATCAGGGCGCTCAGGTGCGTCTCCGTCGTCAATGGATTCGTGATCACGACCCGCAGCGCGCCGACGCCATCGTCCTTGCCGGGCACCAGGTAGAACGCCCCGCTTTCGATCACGCGTCGGCGCAGCTCCAGTTGGAACGCTCCGAGATTCTCGGCCGATGCCTCCCGCATTGCCGAGGGGATGTGACGGAAGACGAGTATGTTGCACTGCGGCTCGTGCAGAGGCTGGAAATCAGGCTCGGCGCGGAGCATGTCGTGGAATCGCCGGGTGGTTTCGAAGGTCACGTCCACGATGTCGGCAAACAGTTGCCGGCCAAACAGACTCCACACCGCCCACAGGCCGAAGCCCGCGGCGCGCTTGGTGCATTCGATGGTCTTGAGCCCGCTGTCGAACTCGGCCAACCCCGGCCGCGCGGGGTCGAAGAGGTAGGGCGCGTCCTGCTCGAATGCGCTGAAACGGTGCGCGGCATCGCGGTAGAAGACGAACGTGGAAAGGGCCGGCACATGCAGCATTTTGTGCGCGTCCCAGATCACGCTGTCGGCGCGGTTCAGGCCCGCGACCAGATGTCGATGGCGTTCGCTGAGACACGCGGCGCCGCCGTGCGCGGCATCGACGTGCAGCCAGACCTGATGATCGCGGCAGACATCGGCAACCGCGTCGAGCGCATCGAATGAACCCGTGCGCGTGGAGCATGCGGCGGCGGCGACCGCGATGATCGGATGGCCCCGGCCGCGCAGATTGCGAAGCTGGGCGTCGAGCGTGGATGCATGGATGCGCTGTTTCGCATCCAGCGCGGCTTTGACGACCTGCTGCGAACCGATGCCCAGCACACCGGCGGCCCGTGCGATGGAATAGTGCGCCTCGGCGTGGGCGACGATGACGGGCGCCGGGCCGGCTCGTCCCGCCAGCCCGGTGCGCCAGACGTCGCCCAGAGCGACATTGCGGGCGGTGAGCAGCGCGGTGAGATTCGCCAGCGATCCGCCGGAGGTGATGAAACCGGTGAACGTGCCGCGCGGAAATCCGATTGCTTCACCGAGTTCGCGCACGAGCGTTTCTTCAACGCCGCTGGCCCAGGGCCCCATTTCGTAAATCGCCATCGCCTGGTTCGTGGCGGAACTGATCGCCTCGAACACGGCGGCGATCGGCAACGGCGGCGGCACCTGGTGGCCCACGTAGCGCGGATCGTGCAACGTCTGCCCGCGCGACAGCGCCAGCGTCGCCAGATCCCGCACGCGGCTGACGAACCGATCGAGAGTCTCCACATCCGCCCGGCCCACCGCCACATCCGCATCACGGCGGCGCATCGCTTCACCGGCCTCGTCCGCGTTCTCTTTCGGTGCGCGCCAGTTAAGCACACATCCCGCCGACGCCTGCGCTTTCACCAGGTAATCGGCCAGCAGGTCAACGACGGCGCCGGCCGAGCGCTGGTAGCGCAACGGATCGTAGGCGGACGCCAGACGCTGCCGAGCCGCGGAAATGTCGACGGTGGCACTCATGGGGAACCCTTCGGTCACGCCGATCAACAGCAAGCGGTATGATCTTAGTTTCGCCCTCACCGCAGCGACAATCGCGCGGCCCCGCGCACGGCTGAGTACTCCAGGCATGACGATCAAGTCCATCACGCGAGGCATTCCCGCCAACCGCTCGTTCTTCGCGCGGTACGGGACGCTCGTGGTGATTCCGCTGCTGATTCTGGCTCCATTCGTCGGATGGGGCGCGATGAAGGCGGCGATGACGAACAACAACAACATCCGCCAGTGGCTGCCGCACGGACTGCCAGCCGCGGAGACCTATGACCGCTTTCGCAGGCACTTCGGCACCGATGAGTTCGCCGTCGTTTCCTGGGACGGATGCTCGCTGGATGATCCCCGTCTCGATCAGTTCGCCCAGATGGCCACGTCGGTCACTACGAGGCAGATCGGCACATCGACGCGCAGCTTCATGGAGCGCATCACGGATCGGCTGGACGAAGCGCTCATCGGCGTCGTCCACCACAAGCTCGACGCGGACGCGCGCATCTTCGCCGACGCCGTCACCGGCCCGCAGGCAATCAGGCAACTCATGGCGGCGCCGTTCGACCGCAAGCTCACCCGCGTCGAGGCAATCGATCGGGTGCGCGGCGTACTCGTCGGCAACGACGGTGTCACGAGTTGTTGCGTTCTGCGCCTCACGCAGGCGGGCAACGAAGATCGCGTCGCAGCGGTCGAAGCGATCCAACTCCTCGCTGCTCGCCTGGGATTGCCGAGCGAAGCGCTGCACATCGGAGGCGACGTGGTGTTCAACGCGGCGATCGACATTGAAAGCCGCAACGCCATCAACCGCCTGGCAGCCTGGTCCGTGCTGGCGGCTATCGTTGCGTCCATCGTTTCGCTGCGCAGCGTCCGACTGGCGATCATCGTGCTGATCTGCGCGGCGTATTGCGCGGCGCTGAGCAGCGCCTTCGTGTACTTCACCGGCGGCACGATGAATCTTGTCATGATCGTGATGCCGGTGCTCGTCCTCGTGCTGGGCGTCTCCGGCTGCATCCACATCGTGCATTACTACCGCGAGCAGGTCGCGCGGGACAGGCTGCGCGGCGCGTCGGGCCGATCCGTGCGGGCCGCGTGGGTGCCGTGCGTACTCGCCGCGGTGACCACTGCGATCGGACTTGCCTCGCTCCTGGTCAGTCATGTGGGCCCCGTCAGGCAGTTCGGCGTTTACGGCGCGGCCGGCACGATGCTCA
The DNA here is from genome assembly GCA_964426135.1 of uncultured Phycisphaeraceae bacterium. GTDB lineage: Bacteria > Planctomycetota > Phycisphaerae > Phycisphaerales > Phycisphaeraceae > CAYRPN01. The sequence goes on from CAYRPN010000156.1 coordinate 7,791, forward strand.
CGCTGTTTTTCAATTTTATGCTGCTGCCGACACTGCTGGAGCGATATCCGGCCGGCCCGCACACTTCGGACGCGTCGCCCGATGACGACGCAAGCACCGGCTTTCAAGCACATCCCTGGATCGATCGCGCCATCGATCTGATCATTCGCCGCCGAGCCACGGTCATCGCCTGTTTCCTCGTCGTGATGGCGCTGGCGGGAATCGGCTTGCTGTGGACGCAGACTTCCGTGAAGACCTCGCGATTCTTCCGGCCTGACCATCGCCTGCTGACGGACACAAGCTGGCTGGAGGAGCGCATTGGGCCGCTGGTGCCGTTTGAAGTCCTGCTGCGATTCGATCAGACGAACAAGCAGTCGATGCTCCAGCGCCTGGAACTGGTATCGGGCGTGCATCGAAAACTCGCATCGACTCCGTCGGTGGGCGGCATCGTCGCGGCGACGACCTACGCGCCGGCGATGACGCCGCCTGGATCGCCGACCACTCCAGGCCTACCTCGATCGCTACTGAACATGGGGCTGGAGGCGAATCGCGCTTACTTCGTGGACCGGCGCGTGCTCAGTTCCACTCCCGATGAGACCGACGCGCTGCCCACTGAACGATGGCGCATCACCGCGCGATTCACTGCTTCGAATGAATTGCATTATGACGAACTGCTGCAGCGCGTTCAGAGCGATGTAAACGATTACCTCGCCGCGCTGCCCGCGGAACAACGCATCGGCGTCTCCGCCGTCTACACCGGCACCGTGCCGCTCCTGCACGCGGCCCAGAAGGAACTTCTCAACGGCCTGTTCTCCAGCTTCGTCATGGCGTTCTTCCTGATCGGCGGCGCGATGGCGATTCTGCTGCGCGGGCTGCGCGCCGGCATCATTTCGATGCTGCCCAACATCTGCCCCGGCATCGTCATCTTCGGCGTCATGGGCTGGTGCGGATTCCCCATCGACGTCGGCGCCATCCTCACCGCCAGCGTCGCGATGGGCATCGCCGTCGATGGCACGCTGCACCTCTTGACCTGGTTTCGCCGCGCGGTGGCCGAGGGCAAGGATCATCAGGCGGCGCTGCGGCAGGCTTACCAGCGCTGCGGCGCCGCGCTGTTTCAAACCGGCGCGATCACCGCGCTGAGCATGGTGGTCTTCGTTCTCGCTTCGTTTCAACCCGTGGCGCAGTTCGGCCTGCTGATGTGCCTGATGATCGTGGCGGCGACGCTGGCCGATCTCGTGCTGACCCCGGCGATCATCGCGACCAACTGGGGCCGGCTCTTCATGAAGCGCATGCCTGACGGTGCCGTCCACGTTCCGCTGGACGCGGCGCTGCCCCCCGCCGATCGCGCCTCAGGGTCAGAGCAGGCAACCCCATGAACAAGGCCTTTGTCCGCGAACCCGATGAGCCCGACGACCTGCACTGCCCGCGCTGCCGGGCGATCGGGCAACCGGTCGAAGCCGCCACGATCGTCGCTCGCCTGCGCGATGGTCAGCGCCATACGCTGGGCAGCAGCGCTTGCTTCTGCCCCACTGCGTCGTGCGAGGTGGCGTACTTCGATGCCTACGGCCAGTCCATCGCGGCGGCCCTGCTGAATCGGCCTGTGTATCCGAAGGATCCCGACGCTCCGGTGTGCGCCTGCTTCCATTTGAAAGCGAACGACATCCTCGCCGACGCGGCGGCAAACAATCCCGCCGGTGTTCGCGAACTGATCCGCCTGAGCAAGACACCGCGAGCCGACTGTGCGGTGAAATCCGCCAACGGCCGGTGCTGCGTGCCGGAGGTGCAGCGGATTTATCTGAAGGCGCGGCAGTAGTCACTGTTCATTCGTCGGAACGGGGCAAGCCCCGTCGCTAAACGGGGGAGCGCGACCAGCGCGGGGGATCGCGTCGCGACCACGCGTCATCGGACCGCGTTGCCTTTCACCCGCCGGCGCCCGCTTCATCGGCCGGCGCTTCACCCGCCGGTGCCGCGCCGGCCGCCCCGCTGATCTTCACCGCGCGGATCGCCATGAAGAGTGGAATCTCATCGCGGGCTTCGTTCTCCGCCCGGGCGCGCGGGCCGGAGTCGCTGGTCTTGTGGCTGGCCCATTCCTCGATCGCTTCCACGAACAGTCCCGCCTGCCGCAGCGCTTTGACATACGTGCCGATCGGCTGATGGAACGACAGCGTGTGCGTGCGCGGATCCTTCCCCGGATGAGTGATGATCGTGTGCTTGCGAGGCAGCAGGTATCGTTCCACGCGGCGGTACTGCACCATCTCCTGTCCATCCCAGCCCCAGCTCGTGAACTGCGGCGACCGGAACGCCGGATGATTGAGCACGACAACGAATCGTCCACCAAACGGCGTGGTCAGGCCGCTGCGCAGGCACGCGGCGACGCCCTCAAACACCGGCCGGATCGGCGTGATGTTCTGGATCGCCAGCACGCAGGCGGCGGCATCGAACTTGCCGTGAAGTTCGGTGCGCTGGTTCAGGTCGCGCACGTCACCGACGAGATAGTTGATCGGCGTCTCGTGGCGTGTGTGTGTTTCACCGGGCTGTGGATTCTCGCTGCGCTTCTTCGCGGCTTCGATCAGCGGCCGCGCCGCGTCGATGCCGGTGACGATCGCCCGCTTCGACTGCAACTGCCTGCAAAGCACGCCCTGCCCGCAGGCGACGTCGAGCACCCTGTCGCCCTGCCCCACGGCCAGCAGCCGCATCAGGCCGGGGAAAATCACCTCGCGGTGATATTCGCTGCCCTCGTCGCCCACCAGATCGTCGTACCACTTGGCGACATTGCCCCAGTCGGTGCGGGCCGGCGTCTGCGGCGGCGCGGCAACGGGCGTGCGCGAAACGAAGGCGAGCTTTGACTGCATGCCCGCAGGTCGCGGCACAAACTGCCGCTTGGCGTAGGGACGGGCGGCCGGCCGCGCGCCGGCATTGAGCGGCGGCTTGCCGCCGGGAGGACGAGCGGCGGACCCGGTTGGCGGACGGACGGTGTCGCTCGCCGCAGGTCGCACGGAGCCGGCCGCATTGGCGCCTTGCGCGTTCGGCGCCGGTGGGGAGCCGGCACCGCTGCTGCCGACATTGGTTGGAGGTTTCACTGCCTGAGGTTTCACTGCCTGAGGTTTCGCTGCGTGCGGCGGTCTGCCCGTCGGCGCGAATTTTCGTGGACCGGGTTTGAACTTGCTGCCGCCCTGGGCCGAGTTGGGCGAGAAGCCGGGCGGGGACTTTCGGTAGGGACGCTGAGATGAAGGACGTGGACGTTGCGGTTTCATGAAGGTTCCTTGAATGCGCGATCTTAGCAGGAGCCAGAGCAACTGGGCGCGGTGATGACCGGTATGATTCCTCAAGCCCAGGAGCCATTCATGAGATTCTTCAGCCAAGTTCCTTTCGTTGTCGTCCTCGCTCTCGCTGCCGCGCCTTTGCTGGGCCAGCCCGCCGCCGGCCTGCGCGAGTATGTGGGCAAGAAAGACGACAGCTACAAGTACGAAGTGAAGTCGAATCACGACATCGGCGAGACCAAAATTCTCTCCGTCCGCCTGACGTCGCAGAAGTGGCGCGATACGGAGTGGCAGCACTGGCTCACCATCATCGTGCCGGGCAAGATTCAGTACCCCGACAAGGCGATCCTCTTCGTCACCGGCGGAAGCAGCCGCGATCAGGCACCGTCCTTGGACTCCAAGGCAGCGAAGATGTTCATCCCGCTGGCGGAGAAAACCAACGCGGTGTTCGCCGTGTTGCAGCAGGTGCCGAACCAGCCGCTGTATGACGGCAAGTATGAGGACGCACTGATCGCCTACACCTTTTCGAAATACATCGAGACCGGCGACAACGAATGGCCCCTGCTCTTGCCCATGACCAAGAGCGCGGTCAAGGCGATGGACGCGGTGCAGGCTGTTGTCAAAGAACGCATCAACAAGGACATCACCGGCTTCGTCGTCACCGGCGCGTCCAAGCGCGGCTGGACCACCTGGCTCACCGCCGCCACGCAGGACAAGCGCGTCATCGCCATCGCCCCCATGGTGATCGATGTGCTCAACTTCGATCCGCAGATGAAGCACCAGCGCGAGAGCTATGGAAAACTCAGCGAGCAGATCGGCGATTACGACAAACTCAACCTGCCCGACAAACTCAAGACGGAGAACGGCAAAAAGCTCAACGACCTGGTCGATCCCTACAGCTATCGCAAGGACATCACCATTCCCAAGCTCGTTCTGCTGGGCACGAACGATCCGTACTGGACGGTGGACGCGTCGAGCATTTACTTCAACGACCTCGTCGGCTCGAAAAATCTTTACTACGAGCCGAACGCCGGACACGGGCTGGGCGCGGGGATCTATCCGACGCTGCTGGCGTTCTTCCATGCGTCGATGGCGGGCAAGACGCTGCCGACCATGACGTGGGAAAAGAAGGCGGATGGCACGATCAGTGCCAAGTGGGACGACAAGTTCGCCACCGCGACGCTGTGGGAGGGGTACTCCGCGACGCGCGATTTCCGCCAGGCGAAGTGGGTGCCCACGCCGCTGGAAGCCGATGGCAAAGTGGACGCGAAAGTGAGCGAGCCACGCAACGGCTGGTCGGCGTTCTATGTGGAAGTGAAGTTCCCCTCGGCGGGCATCGGGCCGTTCAGCGTGTGTACCGAGATGAGCGTGCTGCCGAAGAAGTTGCCGTTCAAGGATGCGAAGTAAGAATGTGGACAGCTTCGAGCGCAAAGGCGCGATGCTCTGTTGTTCCGGTCCCCTCTCCCTCCGGGAGAGGGTTAGGGTGAGGG
>CAYRPN010000157.1:0-12129 GCA_964426135.1 uncultured Phycisphaeraceae bacterium
GATCAACATCGCATGTGGGACGACTTTCCAAGTCGTCCGGCTGGGAGCGGAGCGAGTCGGAACTGCGGCCTTCATCTTGCACGGCTCCGAAGCGCCCACACGATGAGCGCGAAATTCAATCGAATCGCAGACCGCCGCGCAATTCCCGCTCGCAGGTCACCAGTAACCTAAGATGGTGCAACCGTGTCCAATCTGCGTCACCCGGGCGTTGGAATAACCAGATCGTCCACACGGTTTGCTTAAGAGAGCCTCATCCAAGCACCACAACATGAACAAGCTGACGCTCACCATCTTCGCCTGCCTCTCTCTTTCATTCGCGGCTTTCGCAGCCGCGCCGAAGCCCGGGTCAAAGGCCGACCCGTTCGCCGATCCCTTCGCCAGCCCGCCAGGCGGCGCGGATGTGCGCGCTTCGCTGGTCGCTGAGCAGGACGCCCTCGAACCTGGCAAGCCTGTCACCCTTGGCCTTTCCCTCAAGCTCGGCAAAGGTTGGCACGTTTACTGGAAAAACCCCGGCGGCCCGGGCTTCCCCGTTTCCGTCGAATGGGAGTTGCCCGCCGGTTTCAAGGCCCGCGAAATCCAGTGGCCGCACCCGGAGCGATTCGATCTTTCCGGCCTCGTCAACTTCGGCTACGAAGGCGACGTGCTCCTGCCCGTGGAAGTCGCCACGCCCGCCACGCTCAAGCCCGGCGACAAGGTCGAGCTGAAAGCAAAAATCTCCTGGCTCGCGTGCAAGGATGCCTGCATCCCCGGCGACGCGGATGTGAAGCTCACCTTGTCCGTCGCCCCCGCCGATGCGCCGCCGACACGGGCATCCAAGCCGCCGTTTGAGAACGCCCGCGCGAACATGCCGCAGGCGCTGAGTGACTGGAAAATCGCGGCAGCGCAAAGCTCCGCCGGCGAGTACACGCTCACCATCACCGGCCCCGGCGCGGACAAGCACACCGGTGAAATCTATTTCTATTCTGCGGTCGAATCTGTCATCCTTTCAGAACCGAAGCAGCAGGCCCAGGTGAAAGACGGCGCGATCACCCTTCGCCTGCCCTTCGCCACGATCGACGACGGCAAGGACGGCAAGAAACCCGCCGCCGCGGCCACACGCCTGACCGGTGCGCTCGTCTCCGCCACTGCCTTCGATTCCGCCGGCAAGCACAAGGCGCTGGCGATCGATGTTCCAGTGACTGCTGGTTCGCGCGGCTCAACCAACGCCGCCGCGCCAGGCTCCAACTTCAAGGCGGCCGGCGCCGAGGAAGCCACCGGCCTGCCGCTGTCACTCGCCTTCGCCTTTCTCGGCGGCCTGATCCTGAACCTCATGCCCTGCGTGTTCCCGGTCCTCTCCATCAAGATTCTCAGCTTCGTAAAACAGTCAGGTGAAGACAGGAGCGTCGTCCGCAACCACGGCTTCCTCTTCGGCGCGGGCGTACTCGTCTCCTTCTGGGTGCTCGCCGGGGTGCTGCTGATCCTGCGCGCCAGCGGTGAATCGCAAGGCTGGGGATTCCAGATGCAGGAGCCGATGTTCGTCCTGGGCATGATCCTGCTCATGTTCGCCATCGGCCTGAACCTCGCGGGTGTGTTTGAGTTCGGCTTCGCCCTCAGCGCGGCGGCGGGCAAGGTGAGCATGTCCGGCGCCGGGGTCGGTGCTGCCGCCGGCGAGCAGTCGCACGGCAAAGGCTACGGCAAGTCCTTCCTCAGCGGCGTTCTCGCCACACTGATCGCCACGCCCTGCACCGCGCCGTTCATGGGGGCGGCGCTGGCGGCCGCGCTCTCGATGCCGCCGTGGCAGGCGATGCTGGTCTTCACCGCGCTGGGCGTCGGCATGGCCACGCCTTACGTGGTGCTCTCCTGCGTGCCGGCTCTGTTGAAATTCATGCCGCGCCCCGGCGCGTGGATGGAATCGTTCAAGCAGTTCATGGCGTTCCCGATGTTCGCCACCGTGGCCTGGCTGGCGTGGGTGTACCTGTCGATCACCGAGCCGTTGGCGCTGCTGAAGCTGCTCCTGGGCCTGACACTCTTCGGCATGGGCCTGTGGTGGTACGGCCGCTGGGCCACGCCGATGAAGACGCCCGCCGTGCGCTGGATCGCGCGGATCGGCGCCCTGGGCTGCGTCGGCGTGGCGGTGTGGTTCGCGCGCTACGTGGAACCGCCCGCCGAGGGCGAGCCTGGCGCGGTGACGTGGGAAGCGTTCAGCGAAGAACGGTTGGCCGCGCTGCGCAAGGAAGGCCGGCCGATCCTGATCGACTTCACCGCCACCTGGTGCATCACGTGTCAGGCGAGCAAGGCCGCGGTGCTGCGCACCAGTGCTTCCAACGAGGTCTATCGCAAGCACAACGTCGCCCTGCTCGTCGCCGACTGGTCGAAGAAGGACGGCAAGACGCTGAAGGTCTTGCAGCAATACGGGCGCGAAGGCGTGCCGCTGTATCTGCTCTTCCCGCCGGACGCGGACAAGCCGCCGCAGATTCTGCCCAATCTGCTCACGCCGCCGTTCGACATGAAGGAGACGATCGAGAGCGTGGCGAAGACTGGTGCCGGGCGCACGGCAGCGAAGTGAGGCAACCCTCGCGGCGCGGTAGGATATTCGCCGTTCCCATCCCTGCCCCGGAGTGCATCTCATGATTCTTCGCTGCCTGCTGGCCGTCGCTGTTGCGTTTTTCCTTGCCGCTTCCGTCGTCCGAGCCGATGAGACCGATCCGGACAAGGTGCTCGATCGTTTCGTCGGTGTCTGGAAGAACGACATCTCTCGCAAAGGCCCCGAAGCGCCGGAAGGCAGGAAATTGACCAGTGACGAAGTCATCGCCAGATCGCTGAAGGGGCGGTTCCTCATTGGGCGTGAGATGAATCCAAAGAGCGACGTCAAGGTCATGTGGTTCATGACGCGCGACTTGGACGGCAAGGGCTACACGTGGACCTTCTTCAACACGCTGGGCCTGCTGGGCACGGAGTGGAAAGGAACGTGGGACGAGGCTGCCGGCACGCTGACCTCGAAATCCAGCGACGCGCCCGCCACCTGGTCGAGCGAGGCGGTGAATCACTTCGCGGGCAAGGACAAGGTGGAGGCCAACGCCTGGATGAAGAACGACAAGGGCGAGTCGATCTTCGAAATGTCGCTGACGAAGGTTCGCCAGCCGGCGGAATCTTCCGAGAAAGTCCTTGCCGCGTGGACCGCCGACGCGAAGCCGGATGCTCAGTTGTCGGCCGAGTTGAAGGTGCTCGATCGTCTCGTCGGCACGTGGGACGTGACGGCGTTATCGAAGAAAGCCGAGTGGACGCCGGAGGATGCGACGATCAAGAGCAAGGTTGTGCGCTCGTGGGTGCTCAATCGCAGGTTCGTGCAGGACGTTTCCACCGGCGACGACGGCACCGAGAGCATCAACCTGTTCACGTTCGACGCGAAGCGGAGCGAGTATCGCTCATGGTGGTTCAGTTCGCCCGGCTACACCAGCAAGTCAACGGGTCAGTGGGACGCCGCCGGCAAGACGCTGCGGACGAAATCGACGCTGCCTACGGGACAGAAAGCGGACGGCTCCGTGCGTTTTGCCGACGACGATCATCACGAGTGGAAGATTCTCATCACCGACGCGGATGGCAAGGTGTATTTCGACTGCGCCTGGAAGTGTGTGAGGGCGAAGCCGTGATCGGTTGTTGAATCACTCGGTCCGACATCTGCCGTCCCGCCGGAGCGCGACCAACGGCCACGGCCTTTAGTGGTGTTCATGCCCGGCGCCGTGTCCGCCTCCTGATTCCAGGTACATCAACAGGTCCGCGATCTGTTCGGGCGTGAAGTTGTTCAGCAGCTTCGCAGGCATCATCGAACCCTTGGCGCTGCGGCGGTCGCTGATTTCGTCTTTCGGGATCTTCTTGGGTTTGGGGTTCTGCGGGCTGTCGATCACCGTGACGCTCTTGTCATCTTCCGCCAGGATCAGGCCCGCGATGATGCCGTCGAGCGTGTCGAGAATCCAGAGCTGGAATTTCGGGTCGACGGCGGCGGACGGCTCGATGATCTGCTTGAGCACTTCGCTGCGCTCGTTCTTGTATTTCTTGAAAACCTCGGTGAGCTCGGGGCCCACCGCGCCGCCGACTTTGCCGACCTTGTGGCACAGGTGGCAGCTTCCTTTCTGGAAAATTGCCGCGCCTTTGCCGGCATTGCCTTTGTCCGCCGCCTTGGCGAGCAGCGGCTTGAGCTGGTCCATCGTCCAGTCCGCGACAACCGTCGGCTTGTTGTCGCCATAGAGCGGATCGGCAGGCTCCTTGGGGCTCTTCTCGAACGCCTCCAGATCGTCGACCACCACGAGCGAGCCATACATCCGCGACCAGTGCCCGGGGAATGTGCAGACGTATTCGTAGACGCCTGCCTTGGCGGGTGCGGTGAAGCTGAACCGCGTGACGCCGTTGGGCGGAATAGTCGCGGAAAACGCCAGCACTTTTTCACTCTTGGGAACGTACGACGACGGATCACCCGCCTGCCCCTGCAGATTTTCCGACGCCTTGCCGATTTCCTCGATGCTGCCGGGCGCGACCAGCACGAAATTGTGCGGCATGCTGTCTTCGTTGTGCAGCACGACCATGACGGGCTTGCCGGCCTGCACCGCGAACCACATGCGGTCGTAGCGCATTTCCTCGTTGATGGTTTTCAACTGCACGACCTGAACGCCCAGGTCGTTGAGCGACTTGCGGATCGCCGAGGCCTTTTCCTTTGCGGCGGCGGGCAGCATCGCGGCCAGTTCCTTGCCCAGTTCCACCGCATCGAGCACGGCGGGGGCGGTGCGGCCTTCGATGGGCGTGGCTTCGACGAAGGCCACGATCTTTTCCCCGACCTCGGCGGCGTTGTCTTTGTTCCAGTGCTGCTTGTCGATTCGCCGCAGGGAAGGCGCCGCGGCATCAACCAGCTTGCCCTCGGCGATCAGTGCGGCCAGCGCGGCGGCGGCTTCCTTCTCGTGCATCGGAATGAAACTCGCCGCCTCGATCGCCGCGCGTTGCGTGTCTTCGTCGAGCGCTTCGCCGATCAGGGGCCTGACCTTCTCGAAGAATCCGGAGCGGAGCTTCGCATCCGGCACCAGCGAAAGCCCCGCCATCAGGCCCCGCACGCCCATGTCCTTTTCACTCGCAAGCTGCCATGCATCGTCCGCCTTGCCGATCGCCACGGCCAGTCCCGCGAAAGCGATGCGCTTCACGGCGATGTTGTCCGCGGCGGCCAGCTCGTCGAGCTTATCGCGATGTTTGCCCAGCGCCGCGCTGTCGTGCCTCAGCAAGAGCGTGCTCAGTTCAGGCAGCACCGCGGCCTGCTCCGCGTCGCCGGCATCGACGCGGCCGATCGCGGCGATCAGCTCCGCCGCTTCGTCGCTCTTGTTCAGTTTCACCAGCGCGGCCAACCCCTCGGCCCGCACCTTGGCGGGGATGCCCTTGCGCGTCAGGTACGTTTCAAAAAGTGGCCTGTACTTCGCGTCATCGCTCTTCCGCTCGATTTTCACGAGCTGCTTGACCGTCAGGCGGTTGAGCTGGAACGCGATGACCTGCGGCGCCTTGTCCCAGAAGATGACGGGCACTTCCTCCTCGGCAGCGGCGGGAGGCTGTTCCTGAGCCAGCAGCGTCATGGGAAACAGACCGGCCAAGAGCAGCGCAAGACGAGCGGCGAGCATGCGAAAAAAGGCGAACGGTGTCATGCCCACATGATAGCCGACATGCAGAAATTGCCGTGAATCAGGACGTGGGCGATCCTGATTGCGGGCGGGTGGCTGGATGAACAGGAGTGGGCTTCGTCGCACGAGCGTCAGTTCAGGTACACAAACTCATTGGTGTTCATGACCACCTGGCACAGGCTCACCATCGCGGCGGAGACGCCGGTCTTTTCGGACTTGCCGGCGCGCGGGTGCTGCTTCAGGTAATCCATCGCGGCGGCGAGTTCTTCCTGGCGCGGCTCGCGCGACAGCGTCAGCAGCCAGAGTCGACGAATCTGCGCCGCCGGTTCGCTGCCGGCTTCCTTCACCAGTCGCTCGGCCAGCACGGCCGCCTGCTCCGTCGCCAGTCGGCCGTTCAGAAGCAGCAGCGCCTGCACGCTGGTGGTGGCGACCTGGCGCTTCGGCATGCTCACCGAACTGTCCGGGGCGTTGAGAATCTCCAGGTCGGGCAGCGGGATCGCTCGCTTCACATAGATGTACACGCTGCGGCGGACGCTTTCGCTTTCGTCCGATTTCTCCCAGCCCGCGCCGGCGGAATCGCCGACGATCTTGTTTTCAAACGGCGGATGAATGCTCGGCCCGCCCATTTTCAGATTGAGCCTGCCCGACACGAAAAGCACGCTGTCGCGAATCGCCTCGGCCTCGAGCCGGCGCGATTTCCATCGCGAGTAGATCGCCGCCTCGATGTCCTTGTCCGGGTCGGCATGCTGCGCGGCGAGCTGGTACATGCTCGACATCGCGATCATTTTGTGCAGGCGCTTCAGTTGCCAGCCGTGCTCGACAAAATCGGCGGCCAGCCAGTCGAGAAGCTGCGGATGTGATGGCGTGCCGCCGGAGATGCCCAGTTCGTTCGCGTTGGCGACGAAGCCGCGGCCGAAGTGCTGCTGCCAGACGCGGTTGACGATGGTGCGTGCCAAGAGCGGCTGCGCCTGCGTGGTGATCCATTTCGCCAGCCAGAGCCGCCGGCCGCTGCTGAAACCGGTGGGCTGCAACTCGGGCGTTTCATGGGATGCAAAAAGCTGCGGCACGCCCATGCGCACATCGTCGCCGGGCTTGTGGACTTCGCCGCGGATCATCAGCTTCGTCGTGGGCCACGCGCCGGCTTTTGCACTCGCCGCCGCCGGCGGCGGCACGGGCTGGGGCTTGCCCTTTTTCGCCGCCTGCGGCTTGCCCTCGCCGGCGGCAAACGCCAGCATCGGCACGGGCTTGTCCTTGTCGTCGCGACGTTTCAGTTCGTTGTAAAGCTTGTCGAGCTGCTTCACTTCATCCGCGGTCCCCACCGCGCGCACCACTTCATCCCATCGCTTGCCGCCTTCGAGGCTGGTCAGGTCCTTCTGACGCTGATCGCGTTTGCTCGGGATGGTGCGATACGCGGTGAGAGCTTCCTCGCGGCGCTTGGCGTCGAGCTTGATTTTCTTCTCCGCCATCACTTTCAGGTCGGCGCTTTCCAGGGCATCGATGCGAAGCTGATCCAGCGCGCTTTGGTCCTGCGCCACGCTTTCCTCCCACGCGGCCAGTTTCTTCGCATACTCCGCCTGCTCCGCCTCGCCGCCGACGGGCACGGCATTGCGCGGCTCCGGCAGCGGCTCGAACACGCACAGCAGCCGGTAGTAATCCTGCTGCGTGAGCGGCTCGAACTTGTGATCGTGGCAGCGGGCGCACTGAATCGTCAGGCCCAGGAACGCGGACATCGTCACGCCCAGCGTGTCGTCGAGGTTGTCGTACTTCGCGGCTTTGCCGTCGGCGGCGATGGTGTCGTAGGTGCCGACGCGGAGAAAGCCGGTGGCGATCTGCGAGCTGGTCGTGGAATCCTCCAGTTCGTCGCCGGCGATCTGCTCCTGCACGAAGCGCGTGAAGGGCATGTCGCGGTTGAACGCATCGATCACGTAATCGCGGTAGCGCCAGGCAAACGGCTTGTTCTCATCGCGCTCGTAGCCCTGCGTCTCGGCATACCGCGCGACGTCGAGCCAGTGCCGGCCGAAGCGCTCGCCGTAGTGTGGGGAGGCGAGGAGGCGATCGATCAGAAGGGTGTAGGGTGTAGGGTTTAGGGTGTAGGGTGCGGAGGAGCGGGTTTCGGGTTTCGGGTTTCGGGTTTCGGATTCAATCCCTCCGCGCCTTTCTGCCTGCGTGCCTTCGTGCCTTGCTTCTTCCTCTTGGCCCTTCACCCCTGGCCCTTGGCCCTTCACGAACGCCTCGACTTCCTCCGGCGTCGGCGGCAGGCCGGTGAGATCGAGGTACACGCGGCGAATCAAGGTGCGCGGGTCGGCGAGCGGCGCGGGTTGCACGCCGGCCTGCTCCATCTTCGCCAGGAGAAATGCGTCGATCGGCGTGCGCACCAGCGCTTGATTTTTCGCCGACACCTGTGGCAGCGCCGGCTTCTTCAGCGGCTGCCACGCCCAGTGTTCCCTGGCTTTGTTGAAGTCGATGGCCGCGGTCGGCGCGGTCACAGCGCCCGTCTCGCGCGGGTCGGGCGCGCCTAGTTCGATCCACCGCTTGAAATCCGCCACCACCGAATCGGGCAGCCGCTTCTTCGGCGGCATCTGCATGTCGGCATCAGTGTAGGCGATCGCCGTGAGCAGCAGGCTTTTCTTCGCATCACTGGGCACGACGGCCGGGCCGGTGTCGCCGCCGCGCAAGACGCCTTCCCGCGTGTCCAGCAGCAGCCCGCCCTTGAGTTTCTTGTTGCTCTGCGCCGCGGTGGAGTGGCAGGAATAGCAGTGTTCCACCAGCACGGGGCGAATCTTCTGCTCGAAGAACTGCACGCCGGCTTTGTCATCGGCGGGAGCGGGGGAAATGCCCACCATCACCGTCAGCACGACGGCCCAGCTGGAAGGCATCCATGAACGATTGAAGAGCATGTGAAAATCACCGGGAAACAGCGGCGGGAGCCAACACGGGGTATTGAAAAAAGCAGGGGGCAAGTTACCCGTGCCGGGGATTGGTCCGCGAAGGACCGCGCCATCGCGGTGCTGGATCCCTTTTCGGGTGGCCGGGGCTGAGTCCGCCAAGCCCCGGAACGAGGCGCCTCAAGTCACCGGGGCGTCGAAGTCTCCTCCCCGGCCACCCGGGATTTTTCAATAGGGCCCACGACCGCCATCGCTACCGCTTTCAGCCGTCGTTGGCCGATAAGGAATGGGGCCGAAATAACTTCGCGACTTGGCGGCTCCCCATTTAGCCGGCGGGCTTGCCCGCCGATGGCGTCTCGGCGGGCAAGCCCGCCGGCTAAATGGGGAACTTACTTCGCTCCGATTCCTAAGCCGGCCAAGCCGGGAGGGCCAAGGGTAGAGGGCCAAGGGTAGAGGGCCAAGGGTAGAGGGATAGGAACTTCTATGCGCCGCGCGTAGAAGTTGCAGGATCAGAATCTAAGTATCAGACGCGGCCTTCTTCCTCGGATGAACCATGCCCGACGTGCTGGACCAGAACGAAATCGACGCGCTGCTTTCAGCAGTGGACAGCGGACAGGTCAAAGGCGCCGAAGCCTCGCCGCAGGTGCGCATTTTTTCCCGGAAGCGCGGGCTGATGGTCGGCGATATCGAGGTGAGGGCGTACGATTTCAAGCGGCCCGAGCGCGTGAGCAAGGACCAGATGCGGGCGCTGGAGAATCTGCACGAAGGGTTCAGCCGGAACTTCGGCGCGGCGCTGTCGGGGTTCCTGCGAACGATCGTGGAATGCAAGGTGGCGAACATCGAGCAGATGACGTTCAGCGAGTTCACGCATTCATTGCCGAACCCGACGAGCTTCAACCTGCTTTCGCCTGAGCCGCTGGAAGGTAGCGTCTGCCTGGAGATCAGCCCGCTGATCATTTATCCGATCATCGACCGGCTGCTGGGCGGCTCGAATGCGGATCTCTTCATCCCGCAGCGGCCGCTGACGGCGATCGAGACACGGCTGGTGAACAAGCTGCTGGTCCGCGCGGTGGCGAGCCTGCAGGAAGCCTGGGCGAGCGTGATTCGACTGAACGTCAAGCTCGGCGACTCGGAAAGCAACCCGCAGCTCGTGCAGATCGTCCCGCCCAATGAAGTGGTGGTGGTGATCGGATTCGAGCTGAAGATGGGCGGTCGGGCGGGCACGATGAGCCTTTGCATTCCTTACAACGTCATCGAGCCGGTGATCGAGAAACTCAGTGCCCAGACCTGGGCGGCCTACAAACGCGGGGCTGATCACGGCATCAACCGCGATCGCCTGGCGACGCAACTGGACCGCGCCAGCGTGACGGTCACCGGTGTGCTGGCGGAGACCACGATCAAGCTGAGCGAACTGAGACACCTGGAAGTGGGCGACATCGTGATGACCGACAAACCCGCGGCGGCGCCGCTCGTGCTGATGGTCGAAGGCAAGCGGAAATATCTCGGTCACATCGGGCAGTTCAAAGGCAACCGCGCGTTCAAGGTGCAAAGGCAGATCTCGGTGAAGGATCGGGTGTGAGGGGATGAGGGATGAGGGAAGAGGGATGAGGGCAGAGGGAAGAGGGAGGAGGGAGGAGTGAGGAGTGAGGAGTGAGGAGTGAGATCGGCGTCTCGTCCCCTCTCCCTCCGGGAGAGGGTTAGGGTGAGGGCCGGAGAACGGATGACATCCGATGATCTGTGCGATGTCAATTTCGATTTTGAGAAATTGCAGGGAGGGCCAACGGTGTGCCGCTTGCCTAACGGTGATACGTTCGTCCAACAGTGAGACGCTCGTCTAAGATTCACTGGCCCTCACCCCAGCCCTCTCCCGGAGGGAGAGGGGGCCGGACCCGCTTTCGCCGCTCTCCTTCTACCTCCTCTACCTCCTCTACCTACTTCCCCTCCTCCCCTCACGTCGTCCTCCGATACACCACCCAATACGTTCCCGCCACGAGCACGCCGCCGCCGAGGATGTTGCCCAGCGTCACCGGAATGAGATTGGCGAATAGGAAGGCAGCCCAGGTCAGATGCGTAAAGGCGTAAGGATTCGTCTGCGTGGCGTGCCAGAATGAAGCGGGCGCGTCCGCCTCGATGAAGAGCGCCAGCGGAATGATGTACATGTTCGCCACGCAGTGCTCGAATCCCGCGGCAACGAAGGCCGTGATGGGAAACAGGATCGCCACGATTTTCTCGCCGGTGCCCCGGCAGGACATGCACAGCCACACCGCCAGGCACACGAGGGCATTGCAATAAACGCCGCGGCTCATGGCTTCGCCCCACGTCAGGCCGCACTTGGCGTTGGCGAGTTTCAACGTCGCCAGGCCCACGGCTCCGTCGGCCATTTCATGCTGATGCGTCAGGTACATCACCAGCGCGGTCAGAATCGAGCCGACGAAGTTGCCCGCATAAACGATGGCCCAGTTGCGCAGAAGCTTGGCGGGCGACAGCTTGCCGCTGACAGCCGCCATCATGAGAAGGTTGTTGCCGGTGAAGAGTTCGGCGCCGGCGACGACAACGAGGATCAGCCCGAGGCTGAAGGTCACGCCGGCGATCACCCGCATCACGCCCCAGGGCAGCGCGTTCGCCCCGTTGACGCCCGCCGAGCCGGTGATGCTGATCGTGCTGAACATCGCGCCAAGCCCGATGAACGCGCCGGCCAGCACCGCCAGGACAAACAGCGGCAGCGCGGGCATATTGCCCTTGGCGACGCCGATGTCCTCGGCCTTGGCGGCGATCTGCGGCGGAAGCAAGGCGTCAACGGAATTGGGTTCGTTCATGGTCGATGGTCGAATGCCGCCTGCGTCACTTCCGGGCTAGGCCCACAGAAGTCAGAGTCGGAAAAGTCCCAATCGGTCATACGGAAATCAAAATGCAAAAGTCGATCCCCGAACGAGAACTGACTCTTGACTATTGCATTTTGGCTCGCCTATTCTGACTCTCTCCGGCTCTTCCAGCTTAGCAACCGTGCAGAATCAACTCCGTATGTGGGACGACTTTCCAAGTCGTCGACAAGGGAGCGAAGCGACGTAACAATGCGGAGTTCATCTTGCACGGCTCCTTAGAGCGACAGCGCTACGAACGTGAAAATCAAGCGGTTTGCGCGGTTTCTGATTCCCCTCCCTAAAGGGGGGAGTACGCAGCCCTGTCGCTATTGGTAAGAAGCTACGCTCATGCTCCTCGAAGCAGAATCGGGGATTCACCTGTTTCCTGCCCGGGGTGCCGACCATGGCGGCAGGACGGGGATTCGTTTATGAATCGGATGCGAACCCTTGAGCCGATTTTCGGCACGGGCTAACCCGGGCTGTTCGCGACGCGTTGAATGAGCCGCGCGCGAAGCAAGCGGGAGTCAGGGTTTGAATCTCAGGAACTCGAGCGGCGTCCGATGCATCCCGCATCATTCGAGGATGCATCGGATCGTCGCAAAGCTGTCGGAACCACGCTTACTTCGTGCGCGGCTCTTGTCGAGCGTCATGAGTCATCCTCGCCAAGGATCGTGACCGAAATAACTTCCCGACTTGGTCGTTTCCGATTCCCCTCCCTCTTAGAACGTGTATGAAAAGCCATAATTGCTCCGA
>CAYRPN010000158.1:0-11968 GCA_964426135.1 uncultured Phycisphaeraceae bacterium
GCTGTTTGCCCGACCCTCCCCCTGCCCCTCCCTAAGAGGGAGGGGAGTACGAACTTCGTGATTTCGTTCTTTCCTGAATTCTTGTTTTTCGGATTCCGCCATGCCCCACATCACCAACCGTCGCGACTTCATCCGTCACCTGGGCCTCAGCGCCGCGGCGGCACCGTTCATTCTCAATCTGCCCAGCCTCGGCTTCGCCAACAACCAGGGGCACCGCAAGCAGCGCCTGGTTGTGGTCTTCAGCCCCAACGGCGTCGTGCCGTGGAACTTCTGGCCTGATGAAGAGGGCGAGTGCTTCGCGATGAAGGAGTCCTGCACGCCGCTCATTCCCTTCCAGGATCAGACCCTGTTCCTCAAGGGCGTGTGCGATCGCATCCGCGGCGACGGCGACAGCCACATGCGCGGCATCGGCTGCCTGCTCACCGGTGTCGAACTGTTCCCCGGCAACATCCAGGGCGGCTCCGACACGCCCGCCGGCTGGTCCAAGGGGCACTCCATCGATCAGGAAATCAAGAGCTACCTGCAACGCAAGCCCGAAACCCGCACGCGCTTCGGCTCGCTGGAGTTCGGCGTGATGGTGCCCGAACGGGCCGACACCTGGACTCGCATGGTCTACGCCGGCGCCAACAAACCCATTGCGCCGATCGACGATCCCTACCAGATGTTCAAGAAGCTCTACGGCCAGGTGAAAGACCAGGCCATGCTCGCCAGCGTGCTCGACGACGTTCGCGCGGATTTGAGCAAGGTCAGCAGGATCGTCAGCGCCGAGGATCGCCGGCTGCTCGAGGAGCACGCCGCGTTCGTGCGCGACATGGAGGAGCAGCTCAGGAACGCGAGCAAGGAAGACATCGGCCACGCGGTGCCGAAGCTGGAGCCGGGCGTGAAGGAAGAGAACGACAACATGCCGCGCATCGCGAAGATGCAGATCGATCTGATGGTCAGCGGCTTTCTTGCGGATGCCACGCGCATCGCAACGTTGCAGTTCACCAACTCCGTCGGCGGCGCCCGCATGAACTGGATCGGCGTCACTGAAGGGCACCACGAACTGTCGCACAAGGACGACAAGGACGCCGCCTCACAGGACAAGCTCACTCGCATCAACAAGTGGTTCTGCGAGCAGGTGGCGTACCTGGCCAAACGCTTGTCTGAAACGCCCGAGCCAGGCGGCGCGCCGGGATCGATGCTCGACAACACGACCATCATCTGGACCAACGAACTGGGCCAGGGCAACTCCCACACGCTGGACAACATTCCCTTCGTGATGGTCGGCGGCGGGCTGGGATTCAAGATGGGCCGGTCGCTGAAGCTCAACCGCGTCAGCCACAACCGCCTACTGTTGTCCTTGGCGCACGGCTTCGGGCACGAACTCAAGACCTTCGGCAATCCGGATTTCTGCAAGGACGGGCCGCTGACGCAGTTGACGTGAGGCCTCCCCAGAATGGATCCTTGCGATTCCGCCGGGCGACGCGAGGCGATCGCTGCCGACGCATGCGGCTTACGCGTTGCAAGGCGACTGCACCGGCCGCGGAGGGTCAGCGAAATCCGCCCGCGGATGATGGGGAGTCCACGTTAATCCAGTTCCTTCACATAGATATTCGCGAACTGAATCGGATCGCCGTGGTTCTGCAGCGCGATCTTGCCGCGCTTGGCCACGCCGGGGAGCTGCGCGTTTTCGATCACGGTCTTGCCGTTGAGGTTCACGGTCAGGCGGTCGCCTTTCATGGTGATGATGAACCGGTTCCAGCCGCCGATTTTCACGTCCGCCTTTTCCTTCGGCGTGACGCCGGCGCGGACTTCCGCGGATTGTGATGCATCGGTGCGGTAGCCGTACACTTCGCCGCTGCCCACGGGCCAGTTCCAGATGTTCACCTGGCTCTTGCTGCTGCCGCGCAGGTAGATGCCGCTGTCGCCTGCGTCGTCGACTTCCACCATCTTGTCCTTGCCATCCGCATCCTTGGCCACATCGCCATTGGGCAGGATCACCGGGCGCTGCGCCTTGATTGGCTTCCCGCTGAAGCGCCAGTCCGCAATCATGACGAAGTCGCCGTACTCTTTTTCCGTCCACAAGTCCGTGCCCTTGCCATCGTAGTCGAGCGTCCAGTCGGCGACCTTCCAGTGGCCGACGTTCTTCTCGTCCTTCACCCAGCCATCGAGGTTTTCGCCGTTGTAGATCGACTTGAATCCTTCGTGCGGTTTGGCGATGTGTTCGGGCTTGAGCGCTTCCTTCGAAGCGGGCAGTTCCTTGATGCGGATGTTCTTGAAATGCACGAGCCCGCCTTCGCTCTCCAGGCAGATGTAGCCCTTGCGCGGGCTGCACTCCCGGCCGCTGGTGACCATCTTGCCGTTGACGGAAAGTTCCACCACGCCGTTGTTCGCCACGATGCGATAGTGGTTCCAGCCCGGGCTCATGTTCGAGCGCTTCTCGGTGGGATACGATCGCTGCCCGCTCTTGCCCGGGTTGTCGGGCTTCATCGTTGCGCCGTGGATGGGAAAGACATCGCCGTGCGTCGTGTACCAGTCGCCGCCGGCTCCGTCGAGCACCTGGATTTCGATGCCGCGCGAAAACGGCACGCCCCGGCTGGTGATCGGATCAGCCCAGATGAAGACGCCCGAGTTCCCGCCCGGCCTCATGTGCCGCCATTCCAGTTCGAGGATGAAGTTTTCGTACATCTTCTCGGTGGCCATCACGCCGGTGGGTTTGCCGGAGCAGATGATCATGTTGTCCTTGACGGTCCACGTCGTCGGCCCGGTCTGCGCGGGGATCCAGCCGGTCAGGTCCTTGCCGTTGAAGAGATCGGTGAAGCCCTCCTCTTTTTCGGCGGCGAAGGCCGTGCAACTGAGGGCGAAGAGAACGAAAGAAATCGCGAGTGAACGGAGCATGAAGGCCTCCTGCGTTGTGCGGCGTGTGTGACGTTTCCTACGTTTAGCGTCCGCTCGAAGAGCGGAAGTACGGTGGACGCAACATGTAAACTCGAGAGCGGAACATCGAACGCGAAACAGGCAAATGCGAATCGGATCAATGCGGAACGGGCGATCCGCCGTCATTTGTCCCGCCCTTCGGGCGGGCGCTAAACGGCGCTCAACGGGCGCTACACCAACATCTCCTGCACCGTCGCACCGGTGTCCAGAATCTCCACCGGCCGGCCATCGGGCATGTGCAGGTGCTTGCGCGGGTCGATGCCCAGGCTTTCGTAAATCGTGTACGACACATCCGCCGGCGACACGGGGCGATCCGTCACGTACGCGCCGAGCTTGTCTGTCGCGCCGAGCACGAAGCCTTCCTTCACGCCCGCGCCGGCGAACAGCATCGAGCCGGCGGGCGCCCAGTGGTCGCGGCCGGCGTCTTTGTTGATCTTGGGCGTGCGGCCGAACTCGCCCATCACCACCACCAGCGTGTCCTTCATCAGCCCGCGCTCGCGCATGTCGGTGAGCAGCGCGGACAGGCCCGCGTCGAGCTCGGGCAGTTTCTTGTCCAGGCCCTCAAATACTTTCGCGTGATGATCCCATCCGCCGTAGTTCACGGTGACGAACTTGACGCCGCGCTCCACGAGGCGGCGCGCGAGCAGGCAGGATTGGCCGAACTCGCTGCGCCCGTACTGATCGCGCAGCTCCGCCTTCTCCGCGTTCATGTCAAACGCCGCCTGCGCTTCGGGGGAGAGAATCATGTCAGCCGCGCGGCGAGAGAACTCGTCGTAGGTGGAAAGCTGGTCGTCCGTCTTCACCTTGGCCGCCAGCGCGTCGACGGCTTCGATGAGTTTCTTTCGCCGCTCGATGCGCGCGTCCTTCATCGGTTCCGCCACGCCCAGGTCGCGCACCTTGTAGTTCGCGTCGTTGGGGTTGCCCGCCTTGAACGACTCGTACCGCCCGCCCAGGAACGAACTGCGGCCAAGCTCCCACGTGAAGCTCGGATTCTTCGGAATCGCCACATACGGCGGCAACGTGCCGGCGAAACCCGTCTCATGCGCGACCACCGCGCCCATCGCGGGGTAGTCGCCGAACATCGAGCCGAAGCGCCCGCACAGCACCCAGTTGGTCGCGGTCTCGTGGTGATCGTTGTTGTGCGCCTGCGATCGGACGAGCGACAGCTTGTCCATCAGCTTCGCCATCTTCGGCAGTTTCTCGCCAACGTGCAGACCTTTGACGCTGGAAGGAATGCTGGAGTACTTGCCCTTGACGTCGTCGGGCGCGTCGAGCTTCATGTCGAACGTGTCGTGATGCGAGATGCCGCCGCCGAGGTAGACCAGCAGAATGGATTTCGCGCGGGCTTTCTTCGCGGGCGCGCCGCTTGCCTTGGATTCCGCCGCTTGGGTCGCCTGCGCCGCGAGCAACTGCGGCAGCGCAAGTCCGAACGGCGCCAGCGCGCCGACGCGCAGAAAATCGCGGCGCGACGTGCCGTTGCACAGGGCGCTGCGAAAACGACCGAGGGAAATATCGAGCATGGGGAACTCCTCTGATATTTAGCCGGCGGGCTTGCCCGCCGCGGACGCACGAACTCAAATCAAGCTCCGCGTCGCCACATGTCAACGCCGACTACTTCATGTTGTTGGGCGATCGTGTCATTGAATCATCACAGCATACGCAGGTTCGCGGCGGGCAAGCCCGCCGGCTAAATGATCAATGATTGAACGAAAACTCCTTCGTATTCAATAGCGCCCAGAACAGATCCTGCATCGCTTCGCTGCGATCCTCCGTGCCGGCCAGCGCGGCGATCACCTGATCGCGCTCCTTGTCACTGGGCTTGCGGCAAAGCGCGGCCACGAAGAGCGCGTCGATCATCGCACGCTCGTCCGTCTTGTCTCTGAGCAATTTTGCCAGCCGGCTGTCGTTGTGTTTGACCTTCTGCAGGATCTCGCCGTTCTGCATGTGCAATAGCTGCGGCAGCGTGACTTCGTTGCTGCGATCGCAGGCGCAGGCGGTGACGCGGTCGCTGCGGCCGAAGAGGCCCAGGAAGTACGAATCCACCTTGTGATCGGGCAGTTGAATCGCGCGCAGGCCTTGCGGATAGCCGGGGAACGAGTCGGGCACCAGCGTCGCACTGCACACCGCGTCCAGCAGCACCTCGGCGGGCAGCCGCTTGGGATAGAAACGCGAGTAAAACTTTTCATCGAGCTCGTTGTCGGCGACGGTCGCGCTGTCCGACTGATACGTGCGCGAGTTCAGGATCATTCGCATCACGTACTTGAGGTCGTAACCCTTCGCGACGAAGTCCTGCGTCATCATCTTCCACAGTGCGGGATTCGTCGGCGGATTGCTCGAACGCAGATCATCGACAGGTTCGACGAGGCCGGTGCGGAGAAAATGCTTCCAGATGCGGTTGACCATGTTGCCGGCGAACTGCTCATTGGTGGGGTTGGTCATCCAGTCAACCAGCGCCACGCGCGGATCGGCGCTCGGCTCGAACGTCATTGCCGCGCGATCCAGCGGCTGCGGCACAAGCTGGGCATTCGTGCGCGGCTGATGCGATGTCGGCATGCGCGAACGGCGCTGGTCCAGTTCCTTTTTCGCGCTCTCCAGTTGCTTGCGTTCGTTTTCGATCTGCTTTTTCTTTTCATCCGCCTTGGCGGTCTCCGTGCCGGCGGCGGCGGCTTCCAGTTCGGCGATTTTCTTTTCGATCTGGGCGATGCGCTTCTGCGAATCGCGTTCTTCGTTGGTCGCCACGACCAGGCCGGTGTTCTCGGCCTTGTACATGTCCGCGCGCTCCATGGAAACGCGGCTGAAAAACGCGGCGAAGTGGTAGTAATCGTCCTGCGTGTATTTTTCGGATGGATGATTGTGGCACTGGGCGCAGCCGATGCGGGTGCCCAGAAACGCCTGCGCGACGGAGCCGACGACTTCGCTCTTGTCCGCCGGGCGTTTCTCGCCGACGACGGTGACGTAGTAGCCCACCTGCGGGTGTTCGCCTGCGTCGCCCGCGGCGGTGAGCACGTCGCGGGCGATCTGGTGCCAGGCTTTGTTGGCGGCAAGCTGGGCGCGGAGCCAGTAGTGGAACGAGCGCACACCCTTGCTGCCGCGCACGTCATGATCGCGCTCGCGCCGGTTCTGCAATTGATCCGCGAGCACGAGCGTCCAGTAGTCCGCCCACTCCGGCCGGCTCAAGAGTTCATCGACGAGTCTGGCTCGCTTGTCCGCGCGTGCGTCCTTCAGAAACGACTCGACCGTTTCCGGGGTCGGCAGTGTGCCGATGGTGTCGAGATACGCCCGACGGAGAAAGGTCGCATCGTCACAAAGAGGCGACAGCGGAATGCGCAGGGCCTTCAGTTTCGCGAAGACGTGCGTGTCGATGGCATTGGCTGCCGGCGGAAGTTCTTTCTCATCGATCGTGCGGTCGTAAGGAATGGACACAATCACGACCTTCACCTGATCGGCGAACTGCACGCGGATGGCGGCCTCGCCCGGATGCTTCGCGGTGACCAACCCGTCGGCGGACACTGTCGCGACGTTCAAATCGCTGGAGAAAAACTGCGTGAGCCAGGCGACATCGCGCGATCGGCCATCGGTGTAGATCGCGGTCACGCCGAGCTGAAAGGACTCGCCGACGCGCATGGTTTTCACGGCGCCAACAGCATTAAGATCCGCCCCCTGACCCTTGTCCCCCGGTGCCCCTGGCCCCTGGCCCTCCCGAATCTCCAACTTCGCCACGCTCGCCTCGTCCTCGGGCTTGGCGGGCTTGTTCTTGGCGGCGAAGGGTGAACTGGGCAGCGGCGAAGCCGGCGCGCCGGCTGCGATCCAGGCGTGCAGCGTCTGGTAGGCGCGCGATTTCTCGTCGAACAGCTTGCCGCCTTCGTGGCGCACGCCCAGCGTGGGTTTGGTGAGCAGGGCACTTTGCGCGGGCGACGCGAGGTTCAGACGACGGCCCTGGTATTCGCGGGTGATCCAGTCGAAGTCCTGCTCCGGCGCGTAGCCGCGCAGCGAGAGACGGAACCCGTTCTGCCCCGCGAGTTTGCCGTGGCACGCGCCCTGGTTGCAGCCGTAGCGGGTGAGGATGGGAAGCACGTCGTGCCGGAAGGACGGTACGGAATCGTGCGGCGGCGCGGCGACTGGCGCGGTGGGCGCCGCCATGGCATCACTCGTCGCGAGAAAAAAAATCGCGAAGGCTGAAACCGATGACTGCAAAGTCTGCAAAAAATGGAAACGCATGAGCAACGATTCCTGCTTCGTCGGCCAGCCGGAGGCGCACGAATCGCCCGGCTCGCGGCGACGATCCATCAGGATATTGGCGGTCGCGGGCGATCCGGTACATTCGCCGCGCACGAAAAAAGCCGCGGCGGCGCGGCTCGTAGGCGGACTTGGTTTTGAGACGGATCCGATGATGCGAAGTTGAGGATTCACACCGCGTCGCGGCTTGCGCGCTGCGCGGGCCATTTGCACGTTTTCGCTTACGCGGCGCTCTGGCACATGCAGCCGGCAAGCTGTCGGCGAACGCGCTGCGCCAGGTGGGCATAGCGGGCCGAGTCGATCACATTGCCGGTCACCGCCAGTTCCAGTTGCCTGCGGCGCACCTTGGCGAGCAGGCGGGCGGCTCGGCTGGCTTCACGTTGGTTGCGGGTCATTGTCTTCATAAACGTTCTCTCCGAAAAAAAATCTCTCCCGACATCTGTCATTGTCCAAGGCTACGCTGGAGTAACGAGTCGGGTTTCAGGTTATTGCCGGTGAGGGTCATGTCGGGGCCAAGCGTAGCGCACCGTTCGCGGTCAGACCAGTTCTGCATTCCGCTGCACGCGGTTGCTCAGGCGTTCATCACGTGTTGGCCCGCAAGCGACTGGCCCGGTGTTCCGCGTCTCGGTAATCTGTTGCCGCCGCACTGCAGTTGAAGACGTGCGAGCATGCCGATTTGTTCCAGGCGATCCGTCTCGTCCGTGTAAATCCGATGTAACGGGCGGAAAGTGTTGGAGATTTTGGCGACGTTGATGTCAAGCTTGAACTGGACAATTTGAAACCGAGAATTGCAAGGTTGCCTTCTAATCATTTCCCATGGCTCAGATCCACCCCATTCCCGCCATCACGTACGGATACCCGCCCGACATTGACATGCTGCCGGTGATCGCACCGCCGTATGACGTGCTCGATGAGACGAGCAAGGCGGAACTGCTGTCGCGCAACGACTGCAACATCGTGGCTGTCGACCTGCCGCATCTGCCCGCCAAGACGGTGGGGCCGGATTCGACCTATGCGAAGGCCGGCGACCTTTATCGCGCCTGGCTGAAGGAAGGCACGCTCAAGCGGCGCGGCAAGCCGGCGCTCTTCGCGTATCGCCAGAGTTACACCTACCACCACCACACCTATCGCCGGACGGGGTTGTTTGCGAACGTGACGATCCAGCCCTTCGGCCGATCGCCCACCGGCGGCGGCGGCATTCATCCCCACGAGCAGACCTTCAGCGGGCCCAAGGAGGATCGCCTCAAGCTGATGCGGGCGACCAGGGCGCAGCTCTCGCCGATCTTCGGCCTTCACTCGGATCCACCGAACAAAGTCGGCAAACTGCTCGCCGGCGTGATCGAGCGCGATCCGTGCAGCTTCTTCGGTTCCACCAGTAACGACGGCGTGCTGCACGAAGTCTGGGCCATCGAGGATGCCGATGACATCGCCGCGTTCACCGCGGTGCTCAAGGACAGCGACGTGTTCATCGCCGACGGCCACCACCGCTACAACACCGCGCTGAACTACCGCGCCGAACTCATCAAGGCGAACGGCGGCCAGCCGCTGCCCGCCGGCCATCCCGCGAACTATTGCCTCTTCGTGCTCATCGCCATGCAGGACGCGGGCATGATCGTGCTGCCGACGCATCGCGTGCTGGGCGGGATGAAGGGTTTCTCGGTCGACGCGTTGAAGAAAGCGGGCGCGGGAAAAATCAAGATTGAAGCATTCAAGGGCAAGGATCTGCACGCATTGGAAGCGGCGTTGCCGAAGCATGGCCCGCATGCGATGGGGCTTTACGACCCGGCTCATCCTGAAGCGCCGCTCTCGATCTTGACCACCGTGGACGCGGATCCCCTCAAGGCGACGCACGGCGGACAATCGCACGCCTGGCGGCAACTGGATGTGGCGATCCTCCAGCACCTGCTGGTGGAGCAACTGCTGGAGCCGACCTTCTGCGGCGGGGCGAAAGGCTCAGCCGGCGCAACGCCGGGCAGCGCACCGGTGGGCGTGCAGTGGAAATTCCCGCACACGCTTGAAGCCGCGCGGGAGATCGCCCATCACGATGGCTACCAGGTCGCGGTGATCGTGCAGGCCACGCCGCTCGAATCGGTGCGACTGGTGAGCGAAGCGGGCGAGTTGATGCCGCAGAAGAGCACGTTTTTCTATCCCAAGCTGGCGACAGGGCTGGTGATCAATCCGTTGGAGTGACGCGGTTGAGACGTGCGATCACCTGCGCCACCGCGAGCGGCGGTGTTGCGAGCGATGACTCGTGAGGCAAACATCCGCCATGAACTGTTCCGCTCTGCGAGCGGACGCTAAACGGGGAACTTTTGCCTGTCGCGCATTGCGGCGATGAACGCTCCACAATCCACTGCGTACCGTTTCTCCTGCCCGTACACGCGGGATGCCATCGAAGAGCGGGGCAAGCCCCGTCGCTAAACGTGCCAACCCGGACGACCGGACTACGTCACCCACCACACCACGACTCACACCTGACTCCTGACTCCTTCCCCATGCCCGTCCCCATGTCCGAACTCGAAGACGAAAAGCTGGTCGAGCACTTTCGGCGCGGCGAAGACCCGGCGTTTGAAACGCTGGTGACTCGCTATCGCCATGAACTCTTCCACTTTCTCATTCGATTCGTCGGCGACCGGGCTTCGGCGGAAGATATTTTCCAGGAGGCGTTCCTGCAGGTGCACCAGTCGATTCACACCTTCGACGTGACCCGGCGGTTCAAGCCTTGGCTCTTCACCATTGCCGCCAACAAGGCCCGCGATTACCTGCGCCGCAGCAATCAGCGGCAGACAGCGGCGCTGTCCGCCCGGGTCGGCGGCGACGATGACAGCCCTGAGTTCCTCGACCTGATGGAAGCGGACATGGAACTGCCGCAGGACCACGTCCAGCGGCAGGAACTCCGCCAGCGGGTGCGCGATGTGACGGCTGCGATGCCCGAACACCTGAGGCTGATTCTGATTTACGCGTATTTTCACAAGCTGCCGTACCGCGACATTGCCGACATGCTGGAAATTCCATTGGGCACCGTCAAAAGCCGGCTGCATGCGGCGGTGGCGACGTTTGCCGAAATCTGGAAAGCGCGCGAAGGCGATGCGGAGGATTGAGTGCGTGAAGCCTGCTTGATCGTTTAGCGCTCGCCCGAAGGGCGAGAAGTTCTCCGCCCTAATCTGCCGCTGTTGTTTCCGTGTTCCGTACGTTGATTCGCCCATTTTTTTTCTGAACCATCCGCGAACCTCTCACGTAGAACCCTTCGATGCGCGACGAAAACAAGCCACATCGTCCCGTGACCCTCTCGCCCGCCGATGCCGATGCGCTCGACGCACTGCTTGCGGCGATGGCGCGAGGCGATCAGTCGGCACGGCGTCAGTTGGAAGAAACCGACCGCGGCCGGGTGGTGTCGCAGTGGCTGGACCTGATCGATCGCTGGCCCGCCGATCCACCGGCGGAGGATCTGGTCGCCCGCACCATGGCGCGGGTCAGGCAGGCGGAACAACGTCACGAAGTCATCGCACGCATCGACGAAACGCGCATCGACGCCGGCCCCACCGCGGCGATCGCTTTCCGCTGGAGTGAATTGATCGCGGTGGCGGCGGTCATGTTGATCGCCGTGTCGCTGCTCTGGCCCATGCTGGCACGCTCGCGTTCCGATGCGATGCGGGTCGCCTGTGCCGCCAATCTGAACGCGGCGGGCGTGTCGATGCGCAGCTATGCCGCGGACAACGGCCGCATCCTGCCCCGTTACGCTTCGCAGCCTGGCGCCTCGTGGTGGAACGTGGGCCAGCCGTTTGAAAATGGCTTCGTGCAGAGCAACTCGGCGAACCTGTACAAGCTTCGCCGCACCGGTTACGCCGACCTGAAATCGCTGACCTGCCCGACGAACGGCGAAACGGCGTCGCAACTGGCGGCCAGCGCGTTCGACTGGCCCAGCCCGCGTTCGATTTCGTACAGCTATCAGAACCAGTTCACGGCTGAGCCGACGCGCGTGGAGCGCAGCGCCGGGATCGTGGTGCTGGCGGACAAGAATCCGCTGTTCACTGCCGTCGATGGCGACGCGAGCCGGCTGACGTTCGAGTCCAGCCGCGACCTCAACGCCCCCGGCCAGCGCCACGCCGACGCCGGCCAGAGCGCCCTGATTCTCGACGGTCGCGTGATCTGGACCAAGGCCCCCGTGATCAACGGCGACAATTTCTTCACCGCCCAGGGTGTGACCAAATACACCGGCACGGAGACGCCCGCAGCGTCGGGGGATTCGTTCCTGGTGCCGTGATTGCAGCGAACATCTCGCTGCCAGGACCGCCGCCGATGTGGCGCCTGATCCGCATCAGTCTCGATTTGGTTTTGGTCTTGATTGGGGTTGCTTCCTTTCTCGCGTGGAAGTTCATCAAGGCACTCTTCTCAGGGGTCGTTCGCTCCCATACCTCTCTAGTCGATTGAGTATCGATTGCTCACGACACTGATCCGCCACACGGGGAAAGCGCTCACGCCTCATTTCTCCTCAAAGAGGTCTGCGGGCCGCCGCACGTGCGGGAGACGCCTTACCTGCGCGTGTTCATGGCGAGCCTGCGGCACAAACTGGAACTCGATCCGGCGCGGCCGCGATACTTACTGACGGAATAGGGCATGGGGTATCGGATGGCGCCTGCCGAAAAGATCTGGCGTTAATGCACTCCATCAAGTGGGGTTGCATTGCATCATTGCAGATGGAGTTCGGTGCCTTAACAGGCTCATCCGGCATTTGCGTACTTGACACCGGTTGGAATGGGCGTTTCGGAGTCGTGAACAGAGCCGGAGTCTGTGACTCCGGTCGATTTGAAGC